>CANRJS010000015.1 GCA_947631015.1 uncultured Clostridia bacterium | reverse complement strand
AAAGCGCCGCTCGGCTACGCCGCTAAAATCAAGGCAAAGATTGAATCGCTTCTGACGGAGCATTACAAGGAAACCTTTGTCCGCTGGCTGGAGACGGAACGCATCGTCTGCCGCCCATCGTACCGTCTGCCCGTGTGCATCCATCCGATGGACAATACGGACATGATCGGCGGGTCGCTCTATCAGGCGGAGGAAGACATGAATCAGCTTGAGCAGGACTTGGTGATGGAGCTGACCGCCCTGCCCAACGTCCGTTGGTGGCATCGGAACATTGCGAAGCACGGCTTCTGTATAAACGGCTTTATCAATCACTACCCGGACATTATGCTGATGACAAACAGCGGGAAGGTCATTTTTGTCGAGACAAAAGGCGAGCATCTGAAAAACGATGACAGCCGCGATAAAATCGCCCTCGGTCAGGCATGGCGCAATGCGGCGGGCAGTCAGTTCAGGTATTACATGGTGTTCGCCGACGGTGCTGAACCGCTGCCGGGAGCAGTGGGGATGAAGCAGTTTGTGGAGATCGTGAGAGAGCTATAAACGGTAAGACACAAGGACTGTGATGAATAGAAGTATATTAATGAGATATTCATATATACAGTTGTAAACACTTCCCGAAATAGGAGAAACAAAATAATGAGCATTGTAATAGACAATATTGTGAATATTGGATTAGAAATCGCACGAGACAGAATTTTAGATGCCGCGGCAGAACGCAAAGTTCGTAAACAGTTGGGGCAGTTTCTCCAAAGACAAATGCAGGCTAACGAGTTTTGCACAAGGGAAGAGGAATTCGATTTTCAGAGTCTTGCAGAGTATATCAGGAATGATATGATTGAGGATGTAAAGCGGCGGCTCTTTGGGCGAACCTCGAAAGAGCGTGAAGAAGCCAGAGAAATGATACGGCATAAAGCTATGGCGTATGCCCAATCCAACACAGCAATGAGTCGTGAGAGAGCTGCCAATCTGGCTGACAAGGCCATGGACATTTTGCAACGGTTTGCATGGGGAAGATTAGATAAAGAATTAGCTCTTGCTGTCACTGAGATTGAGGATACCTTAGAATCTGAGATGACAGAACAGCATCAGACACAGTTGGAGCAGATGAAAAGCATAGAAGATAAAATAGGACAAGAAAATCTGCTCTCCATGGATCATATTATCATGGCGATGC
This sequence comes from uncultured Clostridia bacterium, assembly GCA_947631015.1. Classification (GTDB taxonomy): domain Bacteria; phylum Bacillota; class Clostridia; order Oscillospirales; family JAAYOS01; genus CANRIN01. Next base: position 43,507 of record CANRJS010000015.1, on the reverse strand, counting down.
ACGAAGGAAGATATGAAGAAGTCGCAAATAAAGTCACATCAATACAAAATGCGATTTCATCCACACACAGATTGTTTCCCTATTACGGATATGCATTGAAAGACGGGCGGTATGTTAGTATACCGCTGACAGAAGAAGCTGAAAAGAAGTATCCGGTACACTTTAATATCAAAGCATCAGCCGCTTGGTTTGATGATGGAAAAAAAGAAAATATTGATACATCTCTGCTCATGAGGGCCTTTCGCCATCAACGTTCATTGAAATTGGATGTAGTGTCTGTAACAAAATATCTTGGACATGAGCTTGACCCTATCCAAGCTGAGGCGGAGGCTATGAATGGAAAGACCGTGACTGTAGTGCCGCCTGCTTTCCCGGAGGCATTTCCGTGTGGTATTTATGTAGATGATTTTGTCTTATTTGATGATATTCCCATGCGGATAAAGGAAATATTTGATAACGATTCAATGTTGCTGACTAACGAGGAAGATATTTACAGAAACTTTGATGTGCAGTATACGACCTCCTCGCGTGAAGATAGATTCAAGCTGAATATAACGCCAAAAAATGCCACACACGCAGAATTTCTGCATTATTTGGAAGCGATGGAGCAGATAAGGAATGGAGGTGAGATTCGCGTCAAAAACTTATCCACTGGAACTGTGTTGGATACAGGAACATCGACCAAAATCGATAAGGAAGATGATCCAAGAGTGATTGAAACGTTGCGGAAAATAGTTGCTATTGAGCAGTATTTTGACATTACGCTTGATTGTATTCGGACTATTCAGTGGGAAGACTATAACACAATAAACCGTTTATACGATGTTATTGTGGGACGTGGATGTATTACTTCAACTCCCTCAATGGATTTTGGTATCCAAATTGAGGAGAATGAGCGATCGAACCTCATGGCTCTCATATCGACAAAACATAAGTTGGTGTATTCTACACATGTAAATGTTACTCTTTTTGATCAAACGTTGCTCCTTCCCCTTCATCGGGAGGCACCTTGCGTGGCCGTCGCTGAACCTGAAAAAATCCTCGAAAAGATGAAAGTGTTGGAAGCGGGTGATACGCTAAGGCTCACATTTGTGTCTGGTAATGGAGAGAAAGTAATTAAAGTAAGAGATACTCTTGCTTCAGAAAATGATAATTTTTCAGGGCTTTCTTATCAAATGCCAGAAAGTTATTAAAATCTCAAATAAGTATTCGACAGGCTTTCATTATATCGACTTAAAATGCCCCTCTCACGTTTATTATCCAATTGAACAATAAAAAGAACAGCCATACCCGGATTGATCTCCGAGTGTGGCTGTTCTTTTTGTTGCACCCTGTCTGGCAGTTACCCTAAATCAGTGTTATTTTGATACTGTTTTATTGGAAACTACCCGGAGGCCGGTCTCTTTCGCGTTTAGACCGCCGGACAGAGCGGAGCCCTGCCGGCGGATTCACTGCGCTTCGCTCCTCGCGCCTGCGGCGCTTCGAAGCGCGCTCCGTGAGAGGAGTTTTTCCTACGTACACGCCGCCGGAAAAAACGGATTTGATTTATTCGCCGCCTTTTGGCGGCGAACTCTGCGAGGCTTTTTGTTGAAAGTTCGGCGTGAAACGCCGTCCGCGCCGGTTCGCGCGGTTAAATTCGGCGCTACGCGCCGAATTTGCGGAGCCGGAATTCATTTCCGGCGAGCATTTTAATCAAAGGGGTCCCCAAGCGGCGTGAAACGCCGTTTGGGGATTAAAATTCGTATTGCTAACTTCATCTTGTTTGCCGTGGCAGTCGTTGCCGCGATTCCCCTGACGATAGCAGTGTTCGGGGACATGGACCCGGATGTCATCACCGTTTCCGCTGTGTTTGTGGGCATAGGGCTGTTCGGAAACTGTATCTGTGCGATCGCGCGCCTCCTCGGCAAATAGCGGGAGATTCTCTCTTGCATCATGCGCCGGATTGTGGTATCCTAATCCGGAGAATTCTTTTCGGAGGACAGATATGAGCAGAAAAAGCGAGCTTATTGAACTGATGGTGCGCTCCGGCGTGCTCACCTTCGGCGACTTCGTCACAAAGAGCGGACGAAAGACGCCGTATTTCGTCAACACGGGCAACTTCCGCACCGGCGCGGAGCTTGCCGCGCTCGGCGACCTCTACGCCCGCACGATAATGGAGGACTTCGGGACCGACTTCGACGCGCTGTTCGGCCCCGCATATAAGGGAATACCGCTCGCCTCGGCCGCCGCCGCGTCGCTGTGGCGGCTCTACGGCGTCGACAAGCCGTACTTTTTCAACCGCAAGGAGGCGAAGGACCACGGCGAGGGCGGCAGCCTCGTCGGCTACAAGCCTAAGGACGGCGACCGCATAGTGATAGTGGAGGACGTCGTCACCGCCGGTACCGCCGTCCGCGAGAGTGCGGAGATACTGAAGTCGGCGGCGGACGTGAAGCTGGCGGCGCTGATAGTCTCGATAGACCGCCGCGAGCGCGGGCAGGGCGCCCGCGCCGCTCTCGACGAGCTTGAGGACGAGTTCGGACTGAAGGTCTGCCCGATAGCGACGGTGTATGACGTGATAGAGAGCCTGCATGATCGCGAGGTGGACGGAAAGGTCTATATCGACGACGACACCCGCGCGAAGATGGAAGCCTACCTCGCCAAGTACGGCGCGAAGTAAACCCGTTCGCACAAAATAAAGCAAACCCGAGGGAGCCGCGATCAGCGGCTCCCTCGGGTTTTCCTTTCAAACGCCTCGCAGAGTTTCGTCGCGTTAGCGGCGAAATAAATATAAATTATTTTCGGCGGCGGCGTGTACAATGCGCCCTCAAACTCATACCGCATCCGATTGTCTACCGGGCGCATTAGAATCCCAAACGGCGCTTTGCGCCGTTTGGGAGCCCGTCCGATTGAAATGCTCGCCCCGAATGAATCGGGGCTCCGCGATGTTGCCTGCGGCAACATCAACCGCGCGAACCAGCGCGGACGGCGCTTCGCGCCGACGTCCCGACTTTGTACTACGCGGAGCGTGCGTCGAAGACGGCAAAGCCGTCGAGGCGCGAAGCGGAGCGCTTGCCGTCGGCAGAACTCCACTCTGTCCGACAGCCTCGCGGGGAATAAGGAGTGGGCAAAGCCCACTCCTTATTCCCCGCGAACGCAACTACTCAAAAAAACAGCTTTCGGAGCAGGTCGGTGTACACGTCCCCGAAGGTGAGCCGCGCCACGGACTCGGTCGCGACTATCGGTATGCGCGCAAGCTCGCGGTCGCCGGCGCGGACTATCACCTCGCCGAGCGCGTCGCCAACCGACACCGGCGCGGGGATAGACTCGACTACGGAGACCTCGTGCGTTACCGAGCTGAGCTCGCCGCGCTCGACGAGCACCCGTCCGCCGCCCTCCGGCGCGGCGGCGACGGTGTCCGCGCGGCCCATCTCGACCGGCACCGGCGCTATCGCGCCCGCGCCGTCGGTGAGGTCGGCGACGGCGTAGTTTGCAAACCCGTAGTCGAGGAGCTGACGCGCCGCCTCGAACCGCTCCGACGAGCTCGGCCCCTTCAGAACGGCGCATATCAGCTCCATGCCCTCCCGCTCCGCCGTCGCAGAGAGGCAGTGTCCGGCGGTGGAGGTGTAGCCGGTCTTGAGGCCGGTTATGCCAGAGTAGCTGCGGACGAGCTTGTTGGTGTTGGCAAGCTGGAACTCGCCGCCGCGCACGCTGTCCATCCAGGTCGTCGTGTACTTCTTTATGCCCGGGTACTCGAGGAGCAGCGCGCGGCTCATGACGGCTATGTCGTAGGCGCTCGTGACGTGCCCCTCGACGTCGAGGCCGCAGGCGTTCTTCCAGGTCGAGTCGTTCATGCCGAGCTCCTTCGAGCGGGCGTTCATCATCGCGACGAAGCTATCCTCACTGCCCGCGACGGCCTCCGCGAGCGCGACGACGGCGTCGTTCGCGGAACCCATCACGACCGACTTCAGCATGTCCTCGACCGACATCTCCTCGCCCGGCTCAAGGTAGATCTGGCTGCCGCCCATCGACGCCGCGTGCTCCGAGCAGGTCACGGTGCCGTCAAGCGTGAGGCGGCCGTCGTTCAGCGCCTCGCATATCAGAAGAAGGCTCATCACCTTCGTCACCGACGCGGGGGGCATAGCCTCGTGCGCGTTCTGCTCGTAGAGCACGCGCCCGGTGTCCCGTTCCATCAGACACGCCGCCGCGGCGGAGACCGTCGGCGCGGCGGGCACCTCCGCGCTCGCGCCCGAGAGCGGGAGCAGACCCGCGAGCAGGGCCAAAACGAGCAGGGTCGCAGTTTTCTTCATCTTGTTCCGTCCTTTCGGCGGGCAATGCCCGCGCTTCTTCCGTAAAAATAAAAGCTCCGCATCCGGTAATAAGATGTGGAGCTTCCGAAAAATTATTCGCTTTTACTTAAAGAAGCGCGGGCGAAGCCTCAGCCCTCGACGACGTTCGAGGCTATCATGCCGCGGAACTGCCTCGCGTCCGACTCGGTGCCGTGCAGCTCGACGCGCACAGCCTTTGAGAGATCCAAACTGAACATACCCATTATCGACTTCGCGTCGATAACGTAGCGCCCGGAAATGACGTCGATATCGCAGGGCAGAGAGTTAGCCGCCGAGACGAATCTTTTGACATCGTTTATGGAACTCAGAAGAACCGTAAAGACCGTCATGCGAAAATCCTCCTTTCGTGTTGAAGACGCCGCTCCGAAATGATATAATCAGAAGCAGATAAAAAACAGGCGTCGTTTTGTCACTTCCCCTTCACACCACATATTATATCGGCGGCGAAACGAATTTGCAATCGCACTTTCGCACAAACTTTTCGGCGTTGATATTGTGCTTTTCTGGCTTTTCGCAGCGAAGAGGGACATACGACCGCACGGGGGACGGTAGGATGAGAGCAGCTTTCGTTACGCTCGGATGCAAAGTAAATCAATATGAGACCCAGGCGATGGAAAACCTCCTTCTCGCGGCGGGGCACGTCACCGCGCCGCCGGAGGAGGCGGACGTTGTCATCATAAACACCTGCGCCGTCACGGGAGAGAGCGCCCGAAAGAGCCGTCAGGCGGTGCGGCACGCGAAGAAGCTTAACCCGTCGGCAAAGATAGTCGTCTGCGGGTGCGCCGCCCAGGCGGACGAGGAGGCGGCGCGAGCCCTCGGCGCGGACTACGTCGGCGGCGCGGGGGAGCGGCGTGCGGTGGTGGAGTATATCGAGAGCCTTGCGGCGGGAAACTCCGGATACGCCGGCACGGTCGGCAATCCCAGCGCGCGCCGCGAGATAGAGCAGCTCCCGGCGGGCGCGTTCGACGGACACTCGCGCGCCTACCTCAAGGTGCAGGACGGCTGCGGGAACTACTGCACATACTGCATCATACCCTATCTGCGCGGACCGGTGCGCTCGCTTCCGCTTGAGGACGTCGCACGCGAAGCCGCGCGCCTCGCGGAGGAGGGATACCGCGAGATAGTCGTCACCGGCATAGAGGTGTCGAGCTACGGAGAGGACATCGGCGCGGACTTCGCCGCGCTCGTGGAGACCGCCGCACGCGCGGCGGGTCCCGCGAGGATACGCCTCGGCTCGCTCGAGCCGAGCCGCCTTGACCGCGAGACGGTGCGGCGGCTTGCGGAGATACCGAATCTTTGCCCGCACTTCCACCTGTCGCTCCAGAGCGGCAGCGCGGGCGTGCTGCGGCGGATGGGACGCAAGTACACGCCGGACGGATTTGCGGCAGTCGCGGAGGAGCTGCGGAGCCGCTTCTTCGACCCGGCGCTTACGACCGACCTCATCGTGGGATTTCCCGGCGAGACCGAGGAGGAGCACGAGGAGACGCTTGCCTTCCTCCGCGGGATAGAGTTTGCGGCGGTGCATGTATTCCCGTACTCCGTGCGGGAGGGCACGGCGGCGGCGCGGATGCCGGGGAGGATAACGAACGGCGTGAAAGCGCGGCGCGCGCAGGAGGCGGCGGAATGCGCCCGGATATGCCGCCGCGCGTACCTCGAGCGGCAGGTCGGACGGACGCTCGAGGTCCTGTTCGAGCGCGGCGGAGAGCGCGGCCACAGCGAAAACTACCTCGAGGTCGCGGCGCACGGCGAGCACGGAAAGATACTCCCGGTGAAGATAACCGGCGTCCGCGAGGACGGCGCGCTCGAGGGACATGTCCTGCCCGCGCGCGGGCGGACGGTGTAGCGTATGCCGGAGAGCTTTCTTTCGACGGGTGTCCCGACAGCCGCGGCGTTCGCTATTGCCGTTGTTATATGGAACATCGTGTCGCTTACGGTGACGCTCCTTGACAAGCGCGCGGCGATACGGCACGAGCGCCGCGTGCCCGAGCGGAGGTTCGTGTTCTTTGCCGCGACGCTCGGAGGCGTCGGGGTGCTCGTCGGATTCTACGCCGCGCACCACAAGATACGCAAGGGATACCTTATGGCGTCGGTGTGGGCGCTGGCGCTCGCGGAACTTGTATTGGCTGTAATCTGGCTTATATGATTCTTTGAAAGAAATCTCTGCGGTGGGAAATCGCGCATCGGATGTCGGCGCAAAGCGCCGTTTGGGAGCCCTGCCGGTCAGTTTCCAAATGATATTTTCATGTTGCAATTTGGCACGATTTGGGCTACAATAATATTACCGAAAATAAAGCGATTGCGAAAAGAACGCCCGGGGAAATCCGTGCGTCTCTCAATTCAAAAAAGGCACCTTCGCAGTCGACTTTCAGGGGAGGATAAAAACATGATAAGAACCGACATATCCAACGTGTTCCCGTTTGTGAGCAAAGAGAACGTCGAGGCGCTTTCGGCGGAGCTGAAGGCCGCGCACGAGGCCCTCGAGGCCGGCACCGGCGCGGGAAGCGACTTCCTTGGCTGGCTCCGTCTGCCCGAGAACTACGACCGCGAGGAGTTCGCGCGCATAAAGAAGGCCGCCGAGAAGATAAAGAGCGACTCGCAGGCGCTCGTCGTCATCGGTATCGGCGGAAGCTACCTCGGCGCGCGCGCCGCGATAGAGTTCCTCAAGAGCCCGAACTATAACCTCAAGAAAAAGAACACGCCGGACATCTTCTTTGCCGGCAACAACATCTCCGCCGCCGCGACGGAGGAGATAGTGGAGCTCATCGGCGACCGCGACTTCTCGATAAACGTCATCTCGAAGTCGGGCACGACCACCGAGCCCGCCATCGCCTTCCGCATCTTCAAGGCGCTCATAGAGAAGAAGTACGGCAAGGAGGGCGCAAAGGGCCGCATCTACGCCACGACCGACGCCGCGAAGGGCGCTCTCAAGAACCTCGCGACCGTCGAGGGATATGAAACCTTCGTCGTGCCGGACAACATCGGCGGACGCTTCTCCGTCCTCTCCGCCGTCGGCCTGCTGCCGATGGCCGCCGCCGGGATAGACATCGACGCCGTCATGCAGGGCGCGTACAGCGCCATGGCGGAGTTCTCCGAGAAGTCGTTTGCAAACCCCGTCTGGCAGTATGCCGCCGCGCGCAACGCGCTCTACCGCGCGGGCAAGACCACCGAGATCCTTGCCTGCTACGAGCCCGCCTTCCGCTTCATGGCGGAGTGGTGGAAGCAGCTCTACGGCGAGAGCGAGGGCAAGGACGGCAAGGGCATATTCCCGGCAAGCTGTGACTTCACGGCCGACCTCCACTCGATGGGTCAGTACATCCAGGAGGGAATGAGAAACATCTTCGAGACCGTCGTGAAGATGGAGCACCCGAACGGAAACGTCACGATAGAGGCCACCGAGGAGAACGTAGACGGACTGAACTACATCGCCGGACGCGACCTGCACTACGTCAACGAGCAGGCGCGGCGCGGCGTCGCGCTCGCACATGTCGACGGCGGCGTGCCGAACATCCTCGTCACGATGGATAAGCTCGACGAGCACAACTACGGCGAGCTCGTGTACTTCTTCGAGCTTGCCTGCGGCATCTCGGGCTACACCCTCGGCGTGAATCCGTTCAACCAGCCGGGCGTCGAGGCGTACAAGAAGAACATGTTCGCGCTGCTCGGCAAGCCGGGCTACGAAGAACTCGGCGCGGAGCTCGCAAAGCGCCTGTAAGATAGTGTGAAACCCCTCGGACGCGGCTCCGCCGTGAGGCATGGAGCCGTGCGGGGTATATTTCAAGCGGAGGTGAGACTATGCGCACGGCGTTTCGCCGCCTTACGGCTACGCTTGCGGCGCTCGCGCTTCTCCTGCCGCTTCGTACCGTAAACACGGCGGCGGCGGAGCTTTCCGCCGCCGCGCTTGCGGAGGACGCGTCCTGCGTCCTTGCCGCGGGACGCTATCACACGCTCGAACTGAACGGCTCGGGCGAGGTCTACGCGTGGGGCGACAACCGCTACGGTCAGCTCGGCATCGGGACGAACGTCTCGTATGCCGAGCCTCGCCTTGTTATGCGCGGTACGGCGGGCATCGCCGCCGGACAGTGGAGTTCCTACGCCGTGACCGCCTCCGGCGACCTGTACGCGTGGGGCAACGGCGAACAGGGTCAGCTCGGCAACGGAAAGAGCGAACAGTCGAGCTCGCCGGTGTTTGTCATGGGCGGAGTGAAGCAGGTGGCCGCCGCGCTGAACCGCGCGTATGCCCTCACGGAGGACGGCGTCCTCTACGCGTGGGGCAACGCGTCCTGGGAGTATCCGGACGGAAGGCGGCTAGGAAGTGTCCCGCGCGCCGTGGCGGAGAAGGTCGACGCGGTGTTCTGCGGCGGCGCGACTACCCTGCTGCTGCGGGACGGGGAGCTCTCCGCCCTCGGCAGTGCCGTCCCCGGCGGCGTCGGGGACGGACGCGCGAAGGAGACTTCGATAGCGCACGGCGTCGCGACGGCCGCCGCCACCTCCGGCGAGATACTGTATATCACCCGTGCGGGAGGGCTGTACCTCTACCGCGACGGACGCGCCTCTCTGCTGCGCTCCGGTATGGCATCCGTCACGGCAAACAGCGGGCGCTTCGCCGCTGTGAGCACGTCCGGCACGCTCTACACATGGGGGACCGGGAGCTCCGGCGAGCTCGGCATAGGCACCGGGACTGCGGCCGCGCCGAGCGAGGCGCTGCACGACGTCGCGTCCTGCGCGATAGGCGGCAGCTTTATCGCCGCCGTCAAGACGAACGGCGAGCGCTGGGCGGCGGGCTCGAACGTCTGCTGTCAGCTCGGCAGCGGGACCGACCGCCTCGACTATGACACGTTCATGCGGGTGGGAAGCGGCTCCTACGAGCTTCCGCAGCGCTCCTCCGGGACGTACCGCGTCCTGCTCGACGGGAAGAAGCTCACGTTCGACGTTGAGCCGGTGAACCGCTCGGGACGACTGCTCGTGCCGATGCGGGCGATATTCGAGGGGCTTGGCGCGGAGGTGTCGTGGGACGGCGCGGCGAGAACAGCGTCCGCCGTGCTCGGAGGCAGAAGCGTCTCGGTGACCATCGGCAGCACCGCCGCCGTCGTAAACGGCAGGGCGGCAACGCTGGACGTCCCGGCGGAAATAGTGTCCGCACGGACGCTTGTACCGCTCCGCTTTGTTATGACCGCGCTCGGCGCGGACGTGGAGTATATTGCAAACGAGCGCCTTGTCGCCATACGCGGAAGCGGGGCGGCGTTCGAGCTTACGCCGGACGCGCTCGAGAAATTTGCGGGCGAGAGCGTCTCGATAAGAGTGACGCTGAAGAACGGCATAGGCTCCGCCTGCGGGGTCGCCGTCCACAGGGGCGGGCTCATCGTGACGAACGCACACGTCGCGCGGGACGCGCTCGCGATAGCGGTCACGCTTCCGGGCGGAAGGAGCGTCCCGGCGGAGGTGTACTGCGTATCCGGGGAGCACGACTACGCCATACTGAAGGTGTCGGCGAGCATAAACCGCGCCGCGCGGCTCTCAGCCGCCGCGCCCGCGCTCGACGGCAGAATAGTTATTTACGACGGCTCGGACGGCACGGCGCACTCTGGCAGCGTGACGCTCGATGGCTACGCGGGCGAGTCGGTGCTGACGGATATACCGCTCGCGCCGGGAGCCTCCGGCTCGGGCGCGTACTCCCGGGACGGGGAGCTTGTCGGGCTGGTCTGGGCGTCGAGCGGGGAGGCGGGCTATGCGGCCGTACTTCCGGCGGAGACGTTCCGCGCGGATATAGCGCGCGCCGCAAGCTATTACGGACTTGAATAGAATCGACAGGAGGGGAAACCGATATGGATGAACGTGGTTCCGGCGAAAACATTCGGTATTACGGCGGCATGGAGCCGCCCGCGCCGAAGCGTCCAAGCAAAATAATCGCTCTGCTGCTCGCGCTGATTTTTCCGGCGGTGTACCTGGTCGCGGAGGTAGTGGTCACGTTTGTCGTGATGTTTGCGCAGACGTTCTCGCTCGCGCTTGTAAACGGCGGGGACGTGGGCGCCGTGCAGGCGCAGGCGGTGGAGAGCATGAGCGGGATGCTGCCGGTCATCATGACGGTGTACTGCGCGCTCACCATAGTGAGCGCTCTCGTCGGGGTGAAGCTCTGCCACGGGAAAATATTCCGCGACATGGGGTTTGGCCGGCCGGACATACTCGCAGTCATACTGGCGCTGTTCCTCGGCGTCGCCATGAATCTCGTGACGAGCTTCCTTATGGAGCTTCTGCCGATACCGCAGGAGATGCTTGACAGCTACAACGAGGGGGTAGGGGAAGCGCTTTCCGACACGTCTCCGCTGATGATATTCTGCGTCGCGCTGCTCGTGCCGGTGACGGAGGAGATAGCCTTCCGCTGTATGCCGATGCGCTCGCTCCGCAGAGCCTACCCAGCGTGGGCGGCGGTGCTCATCACCGGAGCGGTGTTCGCGCTCGTACACATAGAGCCGCTCCAGATGCTCTACGTCCTGCCCACGGGACTGCTGCTCGGCCTCGTTTTCGTGTGGTGCGGCGCGGGCGCGTCGATAGCGATGCACATAGGCTACAACGGTCTCTCGGCGCTCGCGCTCCTGCTTTCTGCGGGCGCGGAGACCGAGGCGGCGGAGCTCACGTCGCTCGAGCGTCTGGCGCTGGTGCCGATGACGGCGGTGTTTGCCGCGATAGCGGCGCTGCTCGTGTGGGGACTGGCCTGCCGGAGAGGGCGGCACGTCCGCGCCTGAGAGAAATTTTTCGGAGCGCGGAACTTTTTCCGCGGTGCCGCGTCTAAGAAAAAGTTGGGAGGATGCTGAAATGTCGCTTATATCCATAGTCGTGCCGGTCTTTAATGAGGAGGGGCTGATAGAATGGAGCCATGACCGCCTCAAGGAGACCATGGATAAGACCGGAGAGGACTACGAGCTGATATTTGTCAACGACGGCAGCAGGGATAATTCTCCGGAGCTGCTGCGCGGTATATGCGCGCGCGACCCGCGCTCGAAGCTGATAAGCTTCTCGCGGAACTTCGGCCACCAGTGCGCGATAAGCGCGGGAATGGCGGAGTCGCGCGGGGACGCCGTCGTCGTCATAGATGCCGACCTTCAGGATCCGCCCGAGGTCATACCCGTCATGATAGAGAAATGGCGCGAGGGGTACGACGTCGTTTACGGCAAGCGCGGAAAGCGGAAGGGCGAGACCGCGTTCAAGCTGCTCACGGCGAAGGTATTCTACCGCGTGCTCGACAGTCTCACGACGGTCGACATCCCGGTCGACACCGGCGACTTCCGGCTGCTCAGCCGGCAGGTCTGCGATGTGATGAATTCCCTGCCCGAGCACAACCGCTACATCCGGGGGCTTGTGAGCTGGGTGGGATTCAGGCAGGCGGCGGTCGAATATGTCCGCGAGGAGCGGACTGTCGGCGAGACGAAGTACACCCTCAAGAAGATGCTCCGCCTCGCGGGCGACGGCATCGCGTCCTTCTCCTACAAGCCGCTCGCGTTCGCGACGGGGCTCGGGATATTCACGCTGTTTATGAGCTGCGTCTACCTGCTCGTGACGCTTATGCTGCACCTCACCGGCGTATGGACGGCGGTGAACGCGCTCTACTATATCGGCGGATTTGTTCTTGCGGCGCTCGGACTTGTGATGCTGATGCTCGGCATCATCGGCCAGTACCTCTCGCGGGTGCTTGACGAGGCGCGCGGACGTCCGTACTACATCGTGGCGGAGAGGGTAGGCTTTGATGACTGATAAGGAGCTTGTCGCGGAGGCGCGGCGCGTGAGGGATAACGCATACGCGCCGTATTCGGGGTTCCACGTCGGCGCGGCGCTCGAATGCGCGGACGGGAAGATTTTCGTCGGCTGCAACGTCGAATGCGGCAGCTACGGCGCGACGGTCTGCGCCGAGCGGATGGCCTTCGGCGCGGCGATAGCCGCGGGGAAGCGGGAGTTTGTACGTCTCGCCGTCGCCGCGAGCGAGGGCGGGTTCTGTACGCCCTGCGGGATATGCCGCCAGTTCATATTCGAGCTCGCGCCGGACATTCGCGTCCTCTGTGCTTCGCCCGAGGACGGGTGGCGGGAGCTCGGACGGGAGGAGCTGCTTCCCAACGCCTTCGAGCTTGAGCGTCGGGAGTAAAGCCCGCGATGAGGCTTCACGGGCACGGAAATTCGCGCTTTTTCGCAATTTCCCGATAATGCTTGACCTTGGAAGTAAAATTTGATACAATAATCAGAGTGGGCGGGTGGTCCGCCTTTTGAGACAGGTTCGGGAGGATAGAGATGGCAGCGGAAAATAAAAAAACGGCGCAGCGTCGGGAGGATTACCTCACAAATCGCGTACTTGCGGTGTTTACCCTGGCTTTTGTTCTGATACTGGGGCTGATGGGCGCGTACCGCATGTATTCCAGAGTCGAGACGATGTTTGTCATCCAGAAGGTGCTGTATGTCCTGACGGGGGCAGCCTTTCTGGGGATGGTCGCGGGCATCGTCTGGGAGATATTCGGCAAGAAGCGCGAATATAAGGTGATTTGCGGAAAGAACGTCGCGCTCGGCTGTGCGATAGTCGCGGTGTGCGCGTTCTGCTGTGCGGCGCTTACGACGAGCGGCGTGAAGATGATGTATGTCTTTGTGCCGGTGGCAAGCGCGTTGATACTTGTCTACCTGCTCTATCCGCGCGACTTCTTCCTCATGTCGCTCGTGTGTGCGTGCGGCGCGGTCCTGCTGTGGTATCTCAGCCGCTCGATTGCGGACGGATTCGTGGTGGGACGGTTCTTCCAATTCAACCTCGCGATAGCCGGTCTCATAGCCGCGTTCGTACTGCTTGCTGCATACGCCTGCGCCGTAAAGCTCGTGGAAAAGAACAACGGCACGGTCAAAATAGGCTCGAGGGCTTTTGAAGTCATGCCCAAGACGACGAAGTATCTTCTCAGCTACATAACTGCGGGCGTGACGGCGGCGTGCCTCCTTGCCGGCTTTATCTTCGGCGCGACCGTGGCGTATTACCTTGTCTTTGTTATGGTCGCGTATCTGCTCATACTCGCGGTCTACTACACCGTGAAGATGCTGTAACGGCCGGATATACACGCTTTAAGCGGATGACGCGCGTCGTCCGCTTTTCGTTTTTGTTTGGAGGTAATCTTTATCATCGTACTTTTGAGCGCGCTCGGCATAGGCGGAGCGATGGTCGTCGGCGCGGCGGCAGGCTTCTTTATACGTAAGCCCTCGCAGAAGCTCGGGGACGCGGTAATGGCGTTCGCGGGCGGGGTGATGCTCGCGGCGGCGGTGCTCGGACTCATCATACCCTCGGTCGAGGCCGGAGGGGAGAACGGGATATGGGTGACCGTTGCGGGCATACTCGCGGGAACGCTCTTTATCACGCTGCTCGACCACGCCGCGCCGCATCTGCGGCGCTTCACCGGCGTCGAGAACGCCGAGGGGGAGCGCGGACGCGCGCTCGACCGCGCGGTGCTGTTCGTCCTCGCGATAGCCGTCCACAATCTGCCGGAGGGCATAGCGGCGGGCGTTGGCTTCGGCGGCGGCACGGCGGCGGCGCTCGCGGTCGCGGGAAGCATAGCGCTTCACAACATACCGGTCGGTATGCTGCTTATAGCCTCGATGCTTTCGGCCGGAATGAGCGCGGGGCAGAGCTTTGTTGTGGCGCTGCTCACCGGACTCGTGGAGGTCGTGGGCGTGCTCATAGGCTACTCCGCCGTGAGCCTGGCGGCAGCGATACTCCCGTTTGCGCTGGCGTTCGCGGGAGGGACGATGCTCTGCGTCGTCTGCGGGGAGATGATACCCTCCGCACACTCGCACGGCGAGTCGCACCTGGCGACCTGTGCGCAGGTGCTCGGATTCATAGCGATGCTGCTGCTCGAACATTTTTTGGAGGGTTGAATCATGCCGGAAAGCGCGATATTCACGGTGCTCGTCCTCGTGCGCGACGGGGACAGGATACTCTTTCAGGACAGGGTCGACCCGGGCTGGCACGGCGTCAGCCTCCCCGGGGGACACGTCGAGCGGGAGGAGAGCTTTGTCCGCGCCGCGCGGCGCGAGGTGTACGAGGAGACGGGTCTTACGATAGGAAGCGTCCGCCTCCGCGCGATAAAGCAGTTCCAGACGAAGGAGGACGCACGGTACATAGTGGTCTACTTCGAGACGAGCGAGTTTTCGGGAGAGCTGCGCTCTTCCTCGGAGGGCAGGATGTTCTGGGCGACGAAGGATGAGATAGCGTCGATGGAGCAGGTACCCGAGCTCGACGTGCAGCTCCGCGCGTTCGAGGATGACGGCGTGAGCGAGTTCATCTACGAGCGCGACGGAGACAAGTGGAAGCCGACGCTGCTGTGAGCGGCATCCGATGTGCGCGGGCGGGAAGCTTTATATGCGGGATATGTGACAAAGCAGCCCGTGCGGCTATGCCGCACGGGCTGCTTTTTGTCTGTCGAAAAATTTTTTCAAAAAAGCTGTCCTCTTTTGGCGATGTGCGGACATATACAGACGAAAACGGCGGAAGCCGGAAAAAGGGGGGCAGTAAAAATGAAAGCGAATAACACGGCAAAAAGATGTTTCTCGGCGCTGTTGGCTCTTTCGATTGCCGTCTGGCTTATGTTCTCATCCTGTTCGCCGGGCGATGAGAGCGGAGTGCCGGACGCGCCGGACGTTCTCACCTTCACCGAGCCCGAGACGTTCACATCGGGAAGCAGGGGACAGTTTGAGGTGACGGTCACGGGAATGAGCGGCAAATACCTGAATCTCTCTCCCGGAATAAGCGTCGAACTGGAGATACGGACCGGCGACGGCAAATATTACTCGCTCGGCGACAACCTCTGGGAGGACGGAGAGCTTGTCCGGGGAGACAGCGGTTCCGTAATAGTCGGCACCGTTGAGCGGCAGGACGGCGACAGCTGGGCCGCCTGCGGCAGCGTTTCCAACGCTTCTCCGAGGACTAGGACGCTTATCGGATATGCGTTTGACACTCCGCCGCTAGTTTACGGCTCATTCGTGCATCCATACGAGACGGAATGGAACGAGCAGGTGCTGGCAGTAGAACTCGATGACTATCTTCCGGGGCACTACCGCGCCCGCGTTGTAGCGCGGGAGTATGTGCCGCTGTGGACCGAGGACACCATCCCCTTCGAGCCGTTAAACGGCGAGGATGTAACGGCGTTCGGAGGCTCCAACGGCGAGGCGGAGGAGGAGATAACCTTCGAGTTCGACATACCGCAGTACGGGGACGACCCGATAGGCGTCGCGGCGTACACTCTTACCGACCGCAGCGGAGACAACGGCTCCCTTGCCGCTCTTGACCTGCTGCTCTATGCGGACGGGGATACCCGATATTTGCAGGCCGACACGATGAAGCTCGAACGGGAGGAAAACGGCGCGTACCGGACGGTCGAGGACGGCATTACCAGCGATTTTCCGCCAACCGGTCAGTATCTGCAATGGACGCGTATCGCCGAATCAAACGGCGAGCCCGCGCCTCGGCTTATTCCGATAAGCTCCATAGGTCTCCAAAACTGGGACAGTGGTGGGAACTACCGCCTTTCGATGACCTTTGCCGAGAACGAGGACGGCTCGGGCGAGACCTACACCCTCTACCTGTATCTGAACTTTGCGGAGACACCCGAGTAACGCGCTCCGGCACCACGCAAACTGCCGCAACAAATAACGGACGGTGCGATAAATCGCACCGTCCGTTATTTCAGCCTCGTAGAGTTTCACGCCGTGAGGCGCGAAATAAAGTAAAATCTATTTTTCCCGACGGCGTGTACGTCGGGAAAAATACTTCTCGCGGAGCGTGCGTCTCGACGGCGAAGCCGTCGAGGCGCGTAGCGGAGCGCTGCTGTCGGTAGGGCTTTGCCCTATCCGACAGCTTCGCGGGAAATTGGTAAGCGGGCGAAGCCCGCGCGATTTCCCGCGAAATCTTAGAATAGTCCTACGATATTCCCGTTCTCGTCGAGGTCGATGCTCTCGGCGGCGGGGACGGGCGGGAGCCCCGGCATTGTCATGATGTCGCCGGCATACGCGACGACGAAGCCCGCGCCGGCGCTGAGGCGCACGTCGCGAATCGTCACCTCGAAGTCCTCCGGGGCGGCGAGCAGCTTAGGATTGTCCGAGAAGGAGTACTGCGTCTTTGCTATGCAGACCGGGAGGTTCCCGTAGCCCTCCTTCTGGAGACGGTTCAGCTCGCGGGACGCCGGTGCGGCAAACGTCACGCCCTTGCCGCGGTACACGCGCTTCACGACGGCGCGTATCTTGTCCTTCAGCTTCATCTCGTCCGGGTAGCAGTAGGTGAGGTCGCTCTTGCCCTCCTCGCAGAGGCGGACGACCTCCTTTGCAAGCTCCGTGCCGCCCGCGCCGCCGTCTGCCCATATCGTTACGGGAACGGCCTTCGCGCCGATGCTCTCACAGAGGCGCTGCACGAGCGCGACCTCCTCGTCGGTGTCGGTGGTGAAGCGGTTTATCGCGACAGCCGCGCTGAGGTTGTACACCTCGCGGATGTTGCGGATATGCCGTTCGAGGTTTGCAAAGCCCGCTTCGAGCGCCGCGAGGTCGTCTCCGCCGCCGTGATGCTTCATCGCGCGGATGGTGGCGACTATCACGCACGCGTCCGGCCGGAGACCCGCCATGCGGCACTTGATGTCAAGGAATTTTTCCGCGCCGAGGTCCGCGCCGAAGCCTGCCTCCGTGACGCAGTATTCGCCGAGCTTGAGGGCGAGCTTCGTCGCGCTGACGCTGTTGCAGCCGTGCGCGATGTTCGCGAACGGCCCGCCGTGGACGATGGCGGGGGTGTGCTCGAGCGTCTGGACGAGGTTCGGGGAGAGCGCATCCCGCAGGAGCGCCGCCATTGCGCCCTCGGCGTGGAGGTCGCCCGCCGTCACACGCTCGCCGGAGTAGGTCTCGCCTATGACGATGCGGGCGCAGCGCGCCTTGAGGTCGTCAAGCGAGGTGGCGAGGCAGAAGAGCGCCATGACCTCCGTCGCGACGGTTATCTGGAAACCGTCCTCACGCACGACGCCGTGCGCCTTGCCGCCCATACCGTCGACTATGTAGCGGAGCTGACGGTCGTTCATGTCGACCGCGCGCTTCCATGTGATGCGGCGCGGGTCGATGCCGAGCTTGTTGCCCTGATAGATGTGGTTGTCTATCATCGCGGCGAGGAGGTTGTTGGCGGCGGTTATCGCGTGGAGGTCGCCCGTGAAATGGAGGTTGATGTCCTCCATCGGCACGACCTGCGAGTATCCGCCGCCGGCGGCTCCACCCTTGACGCCGAACACCGGTCCGAGCGACGGTTCGCGCAACGCGAGGACCGACTTCTTGCCGATGTGCCGCAGCGCGTCCGCAAGACCGACCGAGACGGTGGTCTTGCCCTCGCCGGCGGGCGTGGGGGTGAGCGCCGTGACGAGCACGAGCTTTCCGTTCGGCTTCGACTCGACCGAGCGCAGGAACTCCCGCGAGAGCTTCGCCTTGTACTTGCCGTAGAGCTCGAGGTCGTCCTCCGGGATGCCGGCCTCCGCCGCGACTTTCACGATGGGGTCGAGCTTGGCGGCCTGTGCGATTTGAATGTCGGTAGGCATTGAAACTTCTCCTTCTGTTTTATTTACAAGGGGCGAATGCCCACCTGTCATTACTTTGTGGATTTCACATTCTGCGCCCGCGCCGCCGTTAGGGTGTTGCGGAGCAGCATCACGCGGGTCATCGGTCCGACTCCGCCCGGTACGGGGGTGAGGAAACCTGCGGCGTCCGCGACGTCCGCCGCGCAGTCGCCGCAGAGGTGCCCGCTGTCGTCGGTGTTCATCGCGACGTCGACGACGACGGCTCCGGGCTTTACCATGTCCGCCGTGACGATATTACGCTTTCCCACGGCGGAGACAAGTATGTCGGCACGGCGGCAGACCTCCGCGAGGTTACGGGTGCGGCTGTGACATATCGTGACGGTGCCGTTCCGCGCGAGGAGCAGCTGCGCCATCGGCTTGCCGACGATGTTCGAGCGGCCTATGACGACGCACTCGCGCCCCTCTGTCGGAATGTCGTACTCGTCAAGCAGCGCCATGATGCCCGCCGGCGTGCAAGGGAGAAGGACGCCGTCTCCGCGCACCATTTTTCCCACGTTTATGGGGTGGAATGCGTCGACGTCCTTTGCGGGGTCGATGAGGTCGAGTATGGCGCGCTCGTCGAGGTGCTTCGGTATCGGGAGCTGGACGAGTATGCCGTGCACGTCGTCGCGGCGGTTGAACTCGTCAATGAGAGCCTCCAGCTCTGCCTGCGAGGCGTCCGCCGGGAGGTGCTTTTCGATGCTGCGGATGCCGCACTTTTCGCAGTCCCGCTCCTTGTTCGTGACGTAGACGCGGCTTGCGGGGTCGTCTCCGACGAGCACGACGGCAAGCGTCGGGACGACGCCCTCCGCCGCGAGCGCCGAGACCTCACGCCTTATGTCTTTTCGCATGCGGGCGGCGAGCGCCTTCCCGTCAAGGACGGCGGCGCTCACTTGTCGTCCTCCGTTTCGTCTGCGTCCTGCGGAGCGGGCGGCGCGTCAAAGGTTATCTCCGCGTCCGGCTCCAGATCTGCCGAGGCGGAGGAGTCGACCATAGAGGAGGCGTAGGGCGCCGCCTCGTCCGCCGCGCGCTCGAGAACCCTGCGCGCCTTCTCGCGGTTGTAGCGCTCGACCTGCATGTTCTGCCGGTCGGGCCTGCGGAGAAGTATGACTATGAGCAGGACTATCGCCGTAAGCGCGCTCACCGCCGCGAGCATCTGACTTATGCGTATGCCGGTACCGGGGAGGTAGAGACTGTCGGTACGGAGCCCTTCTATGACGGCACGGCCTATGCCGTACCATGCGACGTACATGAGAAATATCTGCCCGTCGAATTTCCGCTTCTTCGAGGCGAAGTGGAGAATGACGAAGCCCGCGAGGTTCCAGATGCTCTCGTAGAGGAAGCAGGGGTGCGCCGAGAGCCAGCGGCTCCCGTCCCACAGCTCCATGCGCCACAGAACATCGGTGGGCGCGCCGAAAGCCTCGCGGTTGAAGAAGTTGCCCCAGCGTCCTATCGCCTGAGCGAGCGGGAAGCCGATGCTCGCGAGGTCGAGTATCGCGAGCGGCTTTATCTTCTTTACGCGGGCGATTATCGCGGCGGTGACAAGTCCGCCGATGATACCGCCGTATATCGCGAGCCCGCCGCGCCAGATGTAGAGTATCTCGACGGGATGTGCGAGATAGTAGGAAGCGTTGTAGAAGAAGCAGAAGTAGAGGCGCGCGCAGATTATGCCGACAGGCGCAGCGATTATCACGACGTCTATGAGGTCGTCCCGCGAGTAGCCGAACTTCTCACAGCGCGTGAGCGCGTAGGTGACGGCGAGCAGGAAGCCTATGGCGATTATCACGCCGTACCACTTGATGTCGTGACCGAACACGGTGAACGGAAGGTCGGTGGGCGGATCAAAGCTCAGCCCAAGACCCGGAAAGCGTATCTCGGTATACATAAACAGGGGTTGCCCTCCTTTCGGAACGGCGGCGGAGCAAAACTCCAGATCCTGCCGCACACCTATTTTAGCACAGCGCGGCAGGATTGACAAGACGAAAGAGGGCGGTTTTGAAAGATACGGCTCGGAGCGCGTCCGCGCTCAGCTGAGATGGACTATTTCATCCGGCGCGGCGCCGCCGATGAGGTAGAGGGTGAGTATCCACCGCTCGCCGGAGCCGTCCGGGTTCTCGCAGAACTCCATCGTGAGGCGGTAACGCGCCGAGGGGTCGGAGAGTGTCACCTTCGCCGTGCCGCATATCACGTTCGTTACGTCCTCGCCGGTGAACGGGTCCTCCGTGTAGTACGCGGAGGGGGAGTAGAAGGGGTTCTCCGACTCCTCGTCACGAAGCCCGGTGACGGCGGAGTAGCCGTCGCTCGGCGCGGGAGCCCAGCGTCCAGCGGAGTAGATCTCAAGCCGCGTCGCAAGCAGGTCCTGATACGGCAGGGTGCCGTCGTTTGAGCGGCAGAGCGCGCCGATGTACAGAACGAAGCTGCCGTCGTCAGTAATTTCGTGCGCGCCGATATCCGCCGATATGAGGTCAAATTTCCTTCCGCTCGGTTCGGGAACGGTGACGGTGTGGCTTATCGAGCGCGGCTCGCTGTAGGTCCAGCCCATGTAACCGCCGTCATACTCCGCCGCCCGGTAGTAGTAGGTTATCCGATAGGTGCCCGGCTCGTGCAGAGGGAAGCGGATGCCGACTTCGACGGCGAGGCCGGGAGTTATCCTCAGCGCAGTCGGCTCGGAGACTACCGAGGAAAGATACGTCAGGGCATTGCTGTAGATATACTCTATGGCGCCGAGCTTTGTCCACCCTCCGTCCTCGCCGAGCCGATCGATATATCCGAAGGGCTCGTCGGGGAAGGGCGTGTCGTCGCCGACGGACGAGGTGAGCAGAACCGAGTCGTCGCCGACGGCGGCGAGACGGACGTGCAGCGTGAGACCGTCCGCCGAGTTCTGTACCACGTATCCGCTTTTCATATAGTCGGAGTACACGCCGTCCGAGGTGTTCGGGAGTATCTCGGTGGCGAGGAGCGCGTCGGTGTCGCCCGTGCAGTCGGTTATCTCCACGGAGTCGGCGGGGGAGTAGACCCCGACGAGGCCGAAGTCGGTGTTTTCGTCGGAGGTCTGCTTTGAGCAGGACGGGAGCATCAGCGCCGCGAGAAGCAGCAGCGCGAGGGCTGACCTTTTCATCTTCATGTCCCCTTTCATCTTTGCTTCGCGGGAAATCGTGCTCGTGCTCGCGCGCGCAGCGCGCTCCGCGCCGGTTCGCAATTCCCAAACGCTCCGTTGGAGCGTTTGGGAGCCCTTCCGATTAAACATGCTCGGGCGAGTGAATCGCCCTGCGCAAAATCGCCGCAAGCGGCGATATTTGACCGCGCGAACAGGCGCGGGAGCGCCTGCGGCGCTCGAAGCGCGCTCCGCGCAAAGAATTTTTCGTCGTCCGGGGCGCATAAGGTTGGGACGTCGGCACAAAGCTGTTTCGCGTTTCTATTGCCATATGTCCGGACGTCGGATTTTCGGGACAGCTTTTTTGAAAAATTTTTCGGGGCGGGAAAATGTCAAGCGGGGAGCGGGTCATGCCTCTCCGGGGACATATATCTCGAAGCGAAGGACGTACCGCTCGCCGGAGCCGTCCGCGTTCTCGCAGAACTCGAGCGTGAGGCGGTAACGCGTGTCCGGCGCGGCGGCGAACTCCGCGACGCCGCAGAAGATATCGTCTGCCGTCTTCCCCGTCGCGGGGTCGGTCACGTTGTATGCCACGGGCGAGACGTAGGGGTTTGACTGCGTCATGTCGACAAGGTATTTCACGGCGGAGGACGCGTCCACCCAAGTTCCGCCGGAGAGGCGTTCGAGACGGACGTTCTGAAGGTCCTGATACGGGAGCGAGCCGACGTTCGAGCGGCAGATCGCCGCCGCGCGGACGTGCCCCTCGCTCTCCGCGTCCGTGCCGGAGTAGGGAGTGAGGTCGACGGATATAAGGTCGAAGTCGCGCTCGGACGCCTCCGGGATTACGACCGTTCCGCTCGCGGTGCACTCCTCGCCGCTGTCCTCGCCGAAGCGGAGCGTGAGGCGGTAGCGTCCGGGCTCGGAGACGGGGAAGCGCACGCGGACGGTGTGCTCGCCCGCGCCGAAGCTCATGGGTGTCCCGCCGACGTATTCCACGCCGCAGACGGTCTCGCTGCCGCCGTCCTCGTGCAGACGGACGATCTCGCCCGAGGCGTAAGGGTCGGGCGAGACCGAGCGGAAGAAAACGGCGGGGAAAAGCTCGTGCCCCTCCTCAACGGAGAAGGTAAGGGCGAGCGTCAGCCCGTCCGAGCCGTCCTTCGCAAGGCCGTCTGCCGGCGTCCAGAGCTTGACGTCCCGGGTATAATATTGGTAGACGTACCGCGCGGAGTCGACAAAGTACCGCCCGAGCGACAACGCGCCGTCGCTTGTGGGCTCGCCGAAGGGCTCGCCCTCGGGTTGCAGCGAGTATGCGTCCCCACTCACGAGGCCGAAGCGCTCGTTCGGCTCGCCCGCGCTGTCCCTGCCCGAGATAAGCGAGAACAGCGCAAAGGATATGCCGAAAAAGACGAGTATGGCGATTATCGGTATTACGGAACGGCGAAGCTTAGTCTCCATTTTCTGCCTTTCCCGCGCGTTCGCACGCGGCGCGATGTACTGTGGAGCGCCGCCGGACGGCGGCGCGTTGCCTCTTTACACTGATTTTAACACAGTTTCGGCGGCAACTCAAGCGCGCATGACGGCGGATATGAAATTTATAAAAGATTTCCCGAGTTTTCTCTTGACAAAGCCGCGCGGGGAGGTTATAATAATTGAGCAAAAGGAAGCGGGTCGCCTGCCGGCCTCACCTTGCCGCCAATGGCAGCGGGTCAATAGCGTTACGGAGGGGAGACATGCCCCTCTGCGCTTGCGGCAGACGGTTCGTGCGTCTGCTTTTTTGTTGTGTGAAAGAGAGACGTCCCGCACCCGGATGCGGCGGCCGCTGCACAGCAGCGGCGTTCGTTCGGCTTTTACGGATAAGTTTTTTGGAGGTGTTATCATCAGCAAGCTCGCTCATCAAATCAATGAAGAGATCCGCGACAAGGAAGTCCGCCTGATAGGGCCGGACGGGGAACAGCTTGGCGTGATGCCGTCTTCGAAGGCGCTCGACATAGCCATGCAGCACGAGCTCGACCTTGTGAAGATCGCGCCCAAGGCGGAGCCGCCCGTCTGCCGCGTCATGGACTACGGCAAGTTCCGCTTCGAGCAGTCAAAGAAGGAGAAGGAGTCGCGGCGCAACCAGCGCGTGGTCGAGACAAAGGAGATACGCCTCAGCCCGAATATCGACGTTCACGACATCGAGTTCAAGGCCAAGAGCGCGAGAAAGTTCCTTGCCGACGGCAACAAGCTGAAAATTTCGGTTCGCTTCCGTGGGCGCGCGATAGCGCACTCGTCTTTGGGCGAGCAGCAGCTCGAGAAGTTTGCCGAGGGACTGAGCGACATCGCAAATGTTGAGAAACCGCCGAAGCTCGAGGGCAGGAGCATGGCAATGTTCCTCGCGCCGAAGCCGCAGAAGCCGGAACCCAAGAAGCAGCAGAAGCCCCAGGCCCCCGCGCCCGAGGCTGAGCCGGAAAACACTACGAAGGAAGAAGGTAACGAAAATGCCTAAGATCAAGACCCACAGCGGCGCAAAGAAGCGTTTCTCGCTCACCGCGAAAGGCAAGGTAAAGCGCAACCCCGCTTTCCACAACCACATACTCAACAAGAAGACCACGAAGCTGAAGCGTTCTTTCCGCAAGCAGAAGTACGCCGCTCCGTCGAACGAGGCGCAGCTCAAGCGTCTCATCCCGTACGCGTAAAAATCTCACCCGCAAGGGAGCTTACAGAAAGGACGATTGAAATATGGCAAGAGTTAAGGGCGCGATGATGACGCGCAAGCGCAGGAATAAGATCCTCAAGCTGGCCAAGGGCTACTTCGGCGCCAAGTCGAAGCACTTCAAGATGGCAAACGAAGCCGTCATGAAGAGCGGCCAGTACGCATATATCGGCAGGCGCCTCCGCAAGCGCGACTTCCGCCGCCTGTGGATAACCCGCATCAACGCTGCGGCGAAGATGTGCGGCACCAACTACTCCACGCTGATGCACGGCCTCAAGGTCGCGGGCATCAACATGAACCGCAAGGTCCTCTCCGAGCTCGCCGTGAGCGATATGGACGCGTTCAAGGCGCTCGTCGAGACCGCAAAGGCGGCAAAGTAAGAAAATTCGCGGCAAATCGCAGGAGCGGGCTTATGCCCGCTCCTTTGGCAATTTACCGCAAGTCGGCGAGACATTATGAAACAGCGGGTCATTATAAAAAGGAGCGGGCATGAAATTCAGGTACATTCTTTTTGACGCGGACAACACTCTCTTTGACTTCAACGCGGCGGAGCGGGAGGCGTTCATGCGGACGGCGGAGGAGTTCGGCGTTCCGCCGACGGACGCGAACCTCGCACTCTACAGCGGGATAAACGACGCGCTCTGGAAGCAGATAGAGCGCGGGGAGGTGACGAGCGCGGACATGCAGCGTCTGCGCTTCACGCGCCTGCTCGAAGCGCTCGGCGTTCCGGGAGACGGGCTTCAAATGAACGCGGCATACGTCCGAAACCTCTCGGACTGCGGCATGACGCTCCCCGGCGCGCGCGAGGCAGTCGAGCGCGCGAAGAAGTCGCACACCGTAGCGGTGATAACGAACGGCATCCCGCAGGTGCAGCGCTCGCGGTACGGAAAAAGCGGGCTCGACGCCGTCTTCGGGGAGAATATCTTCATTTCGGGCGAGCTCGGCGCGTCCAAGCCGAGCGCGGAATACTTCGACGAGGTCTGCCGCCGCCTCGGGATAGAGGACAGGCGCGAGGCGCTCGTCGTGGGCGACTCGCTCACAAGCGACATCCTCGGCGGCGTCCGCGCGGGCATCCCGACCTGCTGGGTGAGCTTCGGACGACCGCTCCCGGACGACCCGCCCGCCGTCCCGGACTATATAATCGACGACGTGCGAGAGCTCGACGCTACGCTTTCGTGAGAAATAGTCGCGGGCTTCGCCCGCGACTTATTTCTCACGAAGCCGCCGGACAGAGCGGAGCTCTGCCGGCGGCAAAAGCTCCGCTACGCAATTCCCACGCGGTCAGTGACCGCGTGGGAGCCCTTTCAATTGAAATGCTCGCCCCGAATGAATCGGGGCTCCGCGAAGTTGCTTGCCCTTGGCAAGCAACTTCAACCGCGCGAACAGGCGCGGAGCCGCCTTCGGCGGAAAATCGACGCACGCTCTGCGAGAGGAGTTTTCGCCCTTCAATTCGCAGAAAGTCGGGACGTCGGCGCGAAGCGCCGAGGTCTGATGCGCCCGGTAGAGAGTCGAATGAAGTATTGGTCAGTGGGCGCATTGTACACGCCGCCGAAAAAAACGGATTTGGGCTTATTTCGCCGCCTTTGGCGGCGAACTCTGCAAGGCTTTGTCGGGACCTCGGCGCGGAGCACCGAGGTCTGATGCGCGATTTCCAAACGCTCCTTCGGAGCGTTTGGGAGCCCTTCCGATTGAAATGCTCGGGGCGAACACGAGGGCGCCGACACTTTCCGTATCGGTACCTGTTCAGCTCTCGTGAGCTTTGCCCGCTTCGCGGGCAAAGCCCGACATTAATATGAATCCCCTGCGCGAAGTTGGCGGCTTTGCCGTGGGCTTCAACCGCTGCGAACCGCGAGGGCTCGAACCAATTCCTCATCCGACATTTTACAGCCCTCGCTCGTAATATTCGCTCTGCGAATATTGCCGACATTGAGCTGATTAGGATGCGGACGCCGCCTTCGGCGCGAAACTCTGCGAGGCTTTTACAAACTGCGCCCCGCGCCCGATGTTCGGGCGCGGGGCGTTTTTTGATGTATTTATGCGGATGCGTCAGACGGGAGGCGGGTCACCTGATGCCGGCGCCGCGCGCTAGGCGCGCCGCCTCGTAGTCTGCGGAGAGGACGAGGTAGGGCTTTGTCGGGCGCATGGGATTCGGGTCGGCGGGGGAGAGGCGACACTCAAGCACCACCCATGCCTCCGGAGCGCTGTCTTTCAGACGGAAATGCGCGTCCCGGCGGAGAAATCCGTAGCCGATGCTCTCGAAGAACGCGACGGCTCCCGCGTTCGACTCGGGCAGGCGGACGCGGAGCGCGCGGCGGTTGCCGAGCTCCGCGAGGTCGCGGATAAGCCCCGCAACGGCGCTGCCGACGCCGCAGCGGCGCATAGAGCGGAGGACGTAGACCTCGACGTCGAGCAGGTACGGGTCGTCCGGCGCGTCGAGACACTCGTGCGCGACTGCGAAGCCCGCGCACCGTCCGTCGACGTCCGCGAGCGTCCAGCCGCGCGAGTAGGTGTAGCGGTCGACGCGGCGGACAAACTCGGAAAGCTCCGGCACTTCGCGCTCATGCGGGGAAAGCCCGTCCTCTATCGCCTCGGCGTATATCTTCAGCATCGCGGGCGCGTCCCACTCGTTCACTCTGCGAACGCAAACGTTCATTTGTCATCCCTCCCGGGGAGCTTCAATTCAAAGATGTAGTCGTCCATCACAAAGCCGCCGCCAATGTCGGTGACTACGCTGTCGATGACCTCAAAGCCGCGCGCCCTGTATACGGCAAGCGACCCGTCGTTATGCTTGTTGCAGGTGAGATATATCGAGCGGAGCCCATCTGAGCGGCATATCAGGTCGTCGAGCATCAGACCGGCATAGCCGCGCCCGCGATACCTCCGCGCGACGTAGAGCTTCGAGAGGAACATCCGCTCCTCCTCACGGTGCGTGCCGATGTAACCGGCGTCCTCACCGTCGACGGTGAGCAGCCGGTACTCGTAGCCGGACACTATCTGTTCGGTTATCGCGTGGACGCTCTGAAATTTGTCAAGCATATATGCGACCTGCGCCCTGCCTATCAGCGGCGTGAAATGCTCGCGCCAGATCTGCTCCGCGAGCCGCGCGACGCGCTCTATATCCTCCGGCGACGTCACCGGCAGAAGCTCGGTTTCGGGTACGCGGCGCACCTCCGGCGGGAGCGCGCGGAGATAGTTTATCGGCGTGCCCATCGAACTGAAGCGCTCCTCGTACTCGGTCATGACGCCGCCGTCGAGACCGCTTGCGTGCAGGTCGTGGGTTATCTCCTCTATGCGCCAGCCGAGGCGGCGAAGCTCCTCCTCGCTCCAGTCAAAGAGATAGCGGTTGTCGCTCTTGAATCGGAGCTCGCCGCCCTCCGCTAGAAGATTTTCGTACAGCCCGAGGAAGCGCTCGCCGGTGAGGCGGCGGGACGGGCTTTTCGGCCACGGGTCGCTGAAGTTGAGATATATGCGGCTCGCCTCGCCCGGGGCGAAGTACGCGCCGAGCGCCTCCGCGTCGGTATGGATAAAGCGGAGATTTTCGACACCTGCGGCGTCCGCCGCTTCCATTGCCATGACGAGGACGTTTTCCTCTATCTCCGCCGCGACGACAAACGCGTCCGGCATTGCTTTTGCCGTGCACGCGGCGAAGCGTCCCTTTCCGCAGCCTATCTCGAGAAGGACGGGACGTCCCCCCGCAAGCTCCGACCAATGGCGCTTGCAGGCGTGCGGGTCGGTGACAAGACGCTCGGAGACGCGCGATAGGCGCGCTTCGAGATTTTTCTTCTTTCGCATCCGCATTGTGTTGGCTCCTCCGAAGCGGACGTCCGGGGCGTCCGCAGTAATAACAAATCATATGATAGCACAGACGGGCACAAAAGTCAAAATGCTTCGCTTTTCGCGATAGCATATCGCTCCGCGATATGCTATACTAGCCGCAGAGCGGCCAGTATAAATAATTAAAGCCGTTTTGCTCCCGCCCTTCGGGCAAAACCGCAAAACATGGCAATTATAGCATATCGCGGAGCGATATGCTATAATGACATTAAATACAGAATTTCGGAGAAAGCGGTGACGCGATGAAGCGTGTTCTTGTGATAAATTCGCTCGTGGGGATAGGCAGAGCCGGGATGTACCCGCAGATAGCGGCGCTCACGCGCGCCGGGGTGCAGGCGTGCCCCGTGCCGAGCGTCGTGCTCAGCACGCACACCGGCGGGTTCGGCGCGCCCGCGCGCGCCGACATGACGGCAGAGCTCTGCGCGTCGCTCGAACACTTCCGCTCGCTCGGCCTCCGCTTCGACATGACGGTAAGCGGCTACCTCGCCTCACCGGAGCAGGCGGAGGAGATAGAGCGGTTTATATCGGAGGGACGCGGCGGGACGTATATATGCGACCCCGTGCTTGCCGACGGCGGACAGCTGTACCGAGGGATCGAACCGTCTCTCGTCGAGGCGGTGAAGCGCCTCTCCGCGATCGCGGACGCGGTGACGCCGAACGTCACCGAGGCGCTGATACTTACCGGGCGCGACCCCGCCGCGACGCCGTCTGCCGGGGAGCTGCGGGAAGCCGCCGCTGCGCTGTCGCGCGGGCGCGCCGCAGTCGTCACCGGCGCGGACGAGGGCGAAGAGGTGCGCTGTCTCGCGGCGGAGGACGGCGCGGTGTCGGAGGTGCGGCGCGCGAGGGCGCCGGGGAGCTTCCCCGGCACCGGCGACCTGTTCTGCGGCGCCCTGGCGGCGGCGGTGCTCGCGGGAGAGCCGTGGACGTCATGCGTAGGCCGCGCGATGGACGCGGCGGCGCGAGCCGTCCGCGCGACGCTCGAAGCGGGCACGGAGGCGCGGTTCGGGACGGAGCTCGAGAAAGCATTGTGAGCGGCGCGTTTTGACGTTTTTGCCAAAAAGTCTTTTAGGGCTTGCCAAGCGGAGGGCAAAAGTGTATAATTGATATACGGAAACGTGCGGCCGCGTGTACTGCGGCGCAATGAGAGTTTTGGGCGGAATCGGCCGCCGTCCGGCGCGGACGCGCGGGTGGCCCGGAATATGCTCCAGCCGTCCGGCGGGAGCCGGAAAAAGATACAGCTCTGAGGAGTGTGAGGATTTGGATACTCCGTACAGCGTAAAGCTCAAGGATATAATAGACGAGTTCCGGCTCGAGGTCGTATACGCGCCGGAGGGATATGAGGACGTACTTATCGTCTCGGACGACGTGAACCGTCCGGGCCTTCAGCTCACCGGATTTTTCGACTACTTCGACCCTACGAGGATACAGATACTCGGCAAGGTCGAAAACACCTACCTCGACCGCTGTTCGGACGAGGAGAGGCTTGCCGCCTTTGAAATGCTGATGAGCCGCCGCGTACCGGCGGTGGTGATTTCGCGCGGACTCGACCCCTACGAGGAGTGCGTCGAGATGGCGATAAAGTACAAGGTGCCGCTCCTGCTGTCGATAGACCCGACGAGCTACCTCATGAGCGCCATGATAAGCTATCTCAAGCAGGCGCTCGCGCCGAGGATAACGCGGCACGGCGTCCTCGTGGAGGTCTACGGCGAGGGCGTGCTTCTGCTCGGCGAGAGCGGCGTAGGCAAGAGCGAGACCGCCATAGAGCTCGTCAAGCGCGGTCACCGTCTCATAGCGGACGACGCGGTCGACCTCAAGAAGGTCTCATCGCGCGAGATACTCGGCATGGCGCCGGAGATGATAAAGCACTACATCGAGATGCGCGGCATAGGCATTGTCGACGTGCGCCGCCTTTTCGGCATGGGCGCGGTCAAGACGAGCCAGCAGGTAGACCTCATCGTCAACCTCGAGCAGTGGAAGGAGGGGGCGATGTACGACCGCTTCGGTCTCGAGACGCAGTACACCTCCATTCTCGACGTAAAGATACCCTCGGTGAAGGTCCCGGTCCGGCCGGGACGAAACCTCGCGATAATCATCGAGGTCGCGGCCATGACAAACCGCGAGAAGAAGATGGGCTACAACGCGGCGCAGGAGTTCAGCGACCGTCTCACCGAGCATTTTGAGGCGGAGCAGCGCCGTCAGGACAGGATAAACAAAATGGCGGCCGAGGAGAAGTCCGGGGAGTGAGAGCACCACGGGAATGCGGCAAAACCACGTAAACCATGGCTGTACGGCCTGAAAATATTACATTATCGGAGGAACTGACCATGAATTTCATCGGCATCGACCTCGGCGGCACCAACATCGCCGCCGCGCTCGTCCATGAGGACGGGACGTTTGAACACAAGGTATCCATACCCACCCGCACTACCGACGGCACCGAGGCGGTGCTTTCCGGGCTCGACAAGGTAGTCGAACTCGTGCTCGAGGCGAGCGGACTTACCGCGTCGGACATTGATTCGATAGGCATAGGCTGCCCCGGCATGATGAACGTCGAGACCGGCGAGGTGCTTTTCTCGGCAAACCTCCCGCTCGCGAACGTCAACATCGCCACCGGCCTCAAGGAGAAGTACGGCGTGCCGGTCTACATCAATAACGATGCGAACTGCGCCGCCCTCGGCGAGGTCACCGGCGGCGCCGCGAAGGGCACGCAGGAGGCAATATTCGTCACGCTCGGCACCGGCGTCGGCGGCGGCATAGTCACCGGCGGCAAGATATACAGCGGCCACAACGGCTGCGCGGGCGAGATAGGCCACATCGTGATACAGATGGGCGGCCGTCAGTGCGGCTGCGGCCGCAAGGGCTGCTGGGAAGCGTATGCCTCCGCGACCGGCCTCATAGTCACGACCAAGGAGCACATGGAGGAGGACAAGTCCTCGAAGATGTGGGAGATAGTGGACGGAGATATCACCAAGGTCAACGGCCGCACCGCGTTTGACGCCATGCGCGCGGGCGACGAGACGGCAAAGAAGGTAGTGGATATATACATCCATCACCTCGCCGCCGGCATAATCGACCTCATCAACATATTCGAGCCGGAGGTCATAGCCATCGGCGGCGGTATCTCCAACGAGGGAGAGACCCTTCTTGCGCCGTTGCGCGAGATAGTGAACGCCGAGACATACAGCGGCAAGAGCAGCCAGGTTTCGCAGGTACGCATAACCAAGGCATCGCTCGGCAACGACGCCGGCATAGTCGGCGCCGGAATGCTCGGCAGATAAGCGGAAGTCGTGCGCGCGGGACGGGTCGTATGCTCGTCCCGCGCTTCTGCGAGCTTCTAAACCGTCGTAAAACGCGGTATAATTGTAAGGCTGCAAATACCGCATTTGAGAGGTGCCGGATGGACACGGGAAAACTTATGGGCTCGATCGTCTGCGATGTTCCGGGCGTAGAGGTTCTGCGCGGCGAACCGATGAGCAGGCACACGACCTTCAAAATAGGCGGCCCTGCGGATCTGTTCTGCGTCCCGCAGGACACGGACGCTCTTATCGAGCTGCTGAAGTGGATGCGCGCGGAGAGGATACCGGCGCTCGTGATAGGCGGCGGTTCGAACCTGCTCGTGCGGGACGGGGGGATACGCGGCGCGGTCATATCCACGGCGCGGCTCGCCGCGATGTCGCAGAGAGAGGACGGGGAGGTGCAGGCCGAGTGCGGCGCGCCGCTCGCGCGCCTTGCGGCTTACGCGCGCGACCTCGGTCTCTGCGGACTGGAGTTCGCGCAGGGGATACCCGGTTCGGTGGGCGGCGGAGTATACATGAACGCCGGAGCCTACGGCGGCGAGATGAAGAGCCTCGTGACCGAGACCGACGCCGTCACGCCCGCGGGCGAGCCGCTGACGGTCAGGGGAGAGGAGCACCGCTTCGGTTACCGCGAGAGCTGCTTTACGTCGAGCGGCGCGGTGGTGCTGCGCACGCGCCTGCGCCTCCTGCCGGGGGACAGGGCGGCGATAGCGGCGCAGATGGAGGAGTACAGGGAGCGGAGGCGGCGGATGCAGCCGCTCGAGAGCCCGTCGGCGGGGAGCACGTTCAAGCGTCCACCGGGATTTTATGCGGGCAAACTCATCGAGGAGACCGGCCTCAAGGGACTCGCGGTGGGCGGCGCGTGCGTGAGCGAGAAGCACGCGGGTTTTATTGTAAACAAAGGCGGCGCGACCGCGCGGGACGTCCTCGAACTCATCGAGGAGGTGCGTGCGGCGGTACTGCGCGAGCACGGCGTCCTGCTCGAGCCGGAGATAAGGGTGGTCGGCGAGAAGTAGGAGCCGAAGGAGAGGAAAATGGACAGGAAGGTGCAAATAGTCATAATATCCGGCACAAGCGGCGCGGGAAAGAGCCGCGCGGCGGATATTCTGGAGGATCTGGGCTGGTACTGCGTGGACAATCTGCCGATAGCGCTTCTGCAGAAGTTCGCGGAGTTCTGCATATCGAGCGACGGGCGGTACGACCGCGTGGCGCTCGTCACCGACATCCGCACGGGGGACGGCTTCGAGCCGCTCTTTGAGACGATGGACGCCCTCGGCGAGATGGGCTGTGAGTGCCGCATAATCTTCCTCGACTCGGACACGGACGCGATAATCCGGCGCTACAAGGAGTCGCGGCGGCCGCACCCGCTCGCGGCGGACGGCGAGACGCTTGCCGAGACCGTCGAGCGCGAGCGGAGAAAGCTCGGGCCGATAAGGGAGCACGCGGATATACTGATTGATACGACCGTCCTCAACGGCGCGACGCTTCGCGAGCAGCTCGTCACAAAGCTCGGGCTCGACGCGGAGCAGTCGATGCGGGTGAGGGTGATAAGCTTCGGGTTCAAATACGGAGTGCCGGCGGAGGCGGATCTCGTCTTCGACGTGCGGTTCCTGCCGAACCCGTTCTACCATGACGAGCTGAGAACGCTCACCGGCCTCGATGAGCCGGTGCGCGACTTCGTATTCGGATTTGAGAACACGCGCGAGTTCTTCCGCAGGATGCAGCCGCTTATAGAGTTCCTGCTGCCGGGGTACGTCGAGGAGGGAAAGAGCTCGCTTACGATAGCCATAGGCTGCACCGGCGGACGTCACCGCTCCACGGCGATAGCAAAGGAGCTTGCCGGCAGGATCTCGGCGCTCGGTTATCGGACCACGGTTTCCCACAGAGACATCGACAAGGGGTAGAAAATGGATAAAGAGCGAGAGCGGCAAAACGGCCGGCCGGGTCACGGCGAGACGGAGGACGTAGTCCTCTATCATCGCGGCGACTTTGCGCTAGGAGACATAGAGAGCGCGCGGCTCGTCGGCCCGAGGGTGGTCGTCGTTGGCGGAGGCACCGGACTTTCGACACTGCTCAAGGGTCTTCGCGACTGTACGGAGAATATAACGGCGGTCGTCACCGTCGCGGACGACGGGGGAGGCTCCGGCGTCCTCCGCGACGAGATGGGGATGCTTCCGCCGGGAGATATAAGGAACTGCATACTCGCGCTCGCCAACGCCGAGCCGACGATGGCGCAGGTGCTCGGCTACCGGTTCAGCGAGGGGAGCCTCGCGGGGCAGAGCTTCGGGAACCTCTTCCTCGCGGCATTGGAGCGGATGAGCGGCTCGTTTGTGGAGGCCGTGCGCCGGATGAGCGAAGTCCTCGCCATAACCGGGCGCGTGCTGCCGGTGACGGCGGAGAACGTCCGCCTCAGGGCGGAGCTCGAGAACGGAACGTCGGTCATAGGCGAGTCTAAGGTCCACGACTTCACACTCGCGGCGGACTCGCGGATAAGGCGCGTGAGCCTCATACCCGAGCGCCCCGAGCCGATAGACGAGGTGATAGAGGCGATACGCGAGGCGGACATGATAGTTCTCGGGCCGGGGAGCCTCTACACGAGCATCATACCGAACCTGCTTGTCCGGGGAGTCGCGGACGAGATAGCGCGGTCGTCTGCGCTCGTGGTATACATCTGCAACGTCATGACGCAGGAGGGCGAGACCGAGGGCTACACCGCCCTCGACCACATACAGGCCATTACCGACCACGCGGGGGACATCGTAGACGTGTGCATCGTCAACAGCGCGGAAGTCCCGCCGGAGACGGTAGAGAAGTACCGCGCGGAGCACGCGGAGCCGGTGGCGTACCGCCGGGAGGACTTCGAACGGCTCGGGGTCGAACTCGTCGAGAGCGACCTGCTCACGCGGAGCGGGAACTTCGCCCGCCACGACCCGAGAAAGCTTGCGGCGGCGATAGCCTCGCTCGGCGCGAAGCGCCGTCCGCGCCGCGGCATCTACGGACGCTACGACCGCATGATGGCGGAGTGGCTCCAAAACCGAGCGGAGGAGAACGACGTCCGTAGGGAGACGTAAATATCGGACGGCGGACTCCGCCGTCGAAAAGATATTGAAGAACGGAAGACAACGGGAATTTGATTCGTGCACCGGAGGTGAGTGTGATGCCGGACCATTCGTTTGCCGCGAAGGCCAAGAGCGAGCTATGCCGTAAGACGCCCGCACGCGACTGCTGCGCGGCGGCGGAGCTGTACGGCGCGCTCCTCTTCGCGAACACGTTTTCATACGACGAGCTGCGGCTCGTGACCGAGAACGAGCGCTTCCGCGAGCGGTTCCTGATGCTCGCGAAGCGTGTCGCGGACGCCGTGCCGGAGGTGCGCGTGCAGTCCGGCAAGAGCCTCATCACCGCCTCGGGCGAGACCGCAAGGAAGCTCTACACCTACTTCGGATACGAACAGCGCGGGGAGACGCTGCACCTCAACAACGCGTTCGTGGAAAACGACTGCTGCCGCGAGGCGTTCTTCCGGGGAGTGTTCCTCTCCGCGGGCTCGGTGAGCGACCCGGAGCGGAGCTACCACCTCGAGCTGTCCACACGTCACTTCAACCTCAGCCGCGAGGTGACGACGCTGCTTATGGACATGGACTTCGAGCCGAAGACCGCCGTGAGAAAGTCGACATACCTCATTTACTTCAAGGAGAGCGGCGCGGTCGCGGCGGTGCTTGCAAAGATAGGCGCGCCGAACGCCGCGCTTGCGGTACACACGGCGCTGATAGAAAAGGAGCTCCGCAACAGCGTCAACCGCCGCGTGAACTGCGACACGGCAAACATCTCAAAGACGGTGTCCGCCGCGCAGAAGCAGCTCGACGCGATACGGAAGCTGGAGGCGGCGGGCGAGCTCGAGAAGCTGCCGGAGGTACTGCGCGAGGCGGCGCGCCTCAGGATAGAGAACCCGGAGGAGCCGCTTGCGGCGCTCGCGGAGATGGCGGGAGTCAGCCGTTCGGGACTAAATCACCGGCTCGCGAGGCTCTGCGAGCTTGCAAAGAACCTGTAAGCCGCAAAAACGCGGCTTTGCATACGCCGCGCGCCGCGAGGGGACAGGCCCGGCGGCGCGCGGCGGCTCTCGGTAGGAAAATCTTTTGTTGAAAGGGTAACGTCGATGACCGATTTCGTCCACCTTCATGTTCACACGGAATACAGCCTGCTTGACGGCTTCTGCCGCATAAAGCAGGCGGTGAAGCGCGCCGCCGAGATGGGTCAGAAGGCGCTCGCTATAACCGACCACGGCGTGATGTACGGCGCGGTGGAGTTCTACCGCGCGGCGCACGATGCCGGCATAAAGCCGATAATCGGCTGCGAGGTCTACGTCGCGGAGAGGACGCGGCACGACCGCGTCCACGAGTTCGACGCGTCGAGCCGTCACCTCGTCCTGCTCGTCAAGAACAAGACGGGCTACAAGAACCTCATAAAGCTCGTGAGCGCGGGTTTTACCGAGGGCTTCTACATCAAGCCGAGAGTGGACAAGGAGCTGCTTCAGGAGCATTCGGAGGGGCTTGTCTGCCTCTCGGCGTGTCTTGCGGGCGAGGTGCAGCAGCTCCTTGCCGGAGGGAACTACGAGGGCGCGAAGCGCGCCGCCCTCGAGCATCTGGAGATATTCGGCGAGGGAAACTACTACCTCGAGCTTCAGGACCACGGCATACCGGAGCAGGCGGCGGTCAACAGGGGCCTTGAGCGTATCTCGGAGGAGACCGGCATACCGCTCGTCTGCACAAACGACGCGCACTACGTCACGCGGGAAGACGCGCCGCTCCAGGACGTTCTGCTCTGCATCCAGACCGGCAGGACCATAGACGACCCGGACAGAATGAGGTTTGCCACCGATGAGTTTTACTTAAAGAGCGGCGACGAGATGGCTTCGCTCTTCCCGCACCATCCGGAGGCGCTCGAGAACACCGTGAAGATCGCCGAGATGTGCAATTTCGACTTTGAGTTCGGTCACTACCACCTGCCGAAGTTCGAGCTGCCGGAGGGCGAGACCGACGCTTACGAGTTCCTCCGAAAGCAGTGCGAGGCGGGATTCCCCAAGCGTTACCCGAACCCGACGCCGGAGCACCGCGAACGCCTCGACTACGAGCTCGGCATCATCAACAGCATGGGCTTTGTGGAGTACTTCCTCATAGTGGCGGACTTCATCGGCTACGCCAAGCGGAACGGCATCCCCGTGGGGCCGGGACGCGGCTCGGGCGCGGCGTCGATAGTGGCGTACTGCCTCGGCATCACCGACATCGACCCGATAAAGTACGACCTCTACTTTGAACGCTTCCTCAACCCGGAGCGCGTCAGTATGCCGGACTTTGACGTGGACTTCTGCCCGAACCGCCGTCAGGAGGTCATCGACTACGTCGTGCGGAAGTACGGCGCGGACCACGTCGCACAGATAGTCACCTTCGGCACGCTGCTCGCGCGCGGCGCGATACGCGACGTCGCGCGGGTGATGGGCATGGCCTACGCCGAGGCGGACACCGTCGCGAAGCTCGTTCCGATGAGCCTCGGAATGACGATAGCGACGGCGCTTTCACAGTCCTCCGAGCTTCGGAAGCTCTACGAGGGAGACGAGCGCATAAAGCGGCTCATCGACACCGCGCAGGCGCTCGAAGGTACGCCTAGGAACACCGGCACGCACGCCGCGGGCGTCGTCATAACGCGCGACCCGGTGAGCGACTACGTCCCGCTCGCGAAGAACGACGAGTCGGTCGTCTGCCAGTTCACGATGGTACCGCTCGAGCAGCTCGGCCTGCTCAAGATGGACTTCCTCGGCCTGCGGAACCTCACCGTCATAGACGACGCGGCAAAGCTCGTGCGTCTGCACGAGCCGGACTTTGATATATATTCGATAGACGAGAACGATCCGGAGACCTTCGCCATGCTCTCTGCGGGGGACACGCAGGGCGTGTTCCAGCTCGAGAGCGGCGGAATGACGAACGTCTGCATGCAGCTCCGCCCGAAGTCGATAGAGGACATCACGGCGCTCGTCGCGCTCTACCGGCCGGGCCCGATGGACTCGATACCGGCATACCTCGCGGGCGCGCAGGATCCGAAGAAGGTACACTACAAGCATCCGCTGCTCGAACCGATACTTTCGGTCACATACGGCGTCGCGGTATATCAGGAGCAGGTCATGGAGATATTCCGGCGGCTTGCCGGATACTCGCTCGGACGCGCGGACGAGGTGCGCCGCGCCATGAGCAAAAAGAAGCACGACGTCCTCGCGGCGGAGCGCGAGAACTTCATCTACGGCAACGAGGAGGCCGGCATAAAGGGTTGCGCCGCGAACGGCGTTCCGGAGGCGCTCGCAAGCGAGCTGTTTGACGATATGCAGAGCTTCGCGAGCTACGCATTCAATAAGGCGCACGCGGCGTGCTACGCCGTCGTCAGCTACCGCACGGCGTACCTCAAATGCCACTACAAGAAGGAGTACATGGCGGCGCTGCTCACGAGCGTTCTCGGCTCCACCGGCAAGGTGGGCGAGTACATCGCCGAGTGCAGGAGGATGAATATAAACGTCCTGCCGCCGGACATAAACGAGTCAAACGACGGCTTCGCCGTCACGGGAGACAACATCCGTTTCGGACTCGTCGCGGTCAAGAACATAGGGCGGAAGTTCATCCTCGAGGTCATGGCCGAGAGGGAGAAGAACGGCAGATTTACGAGCTTCCAGAGCTTCTGCGAGAGGATGTTCTCGCAGGATATGAACCGCAGAGCGGTCGAGAGCCTGATAAAGTGCGGCGCGTTCGACGGCATGGGACGGCGGAGCCAGCTCATGGCGGTGTGCGGGCCGATACTCGAGAACATCGCCGCCGCGCGCGGCAAGACGGTGGAGGGGCAGATAGACCTCTTCTCGCTCGCCGCGGAGAACGGGGACGCGAGCTTCGCGTCGGAGGTGCCCCTGCCGGACATTCCGGAGTACACGCGCTCGGAGCTTATCTCGATGGAGCGCGAGGTGACCGGGCTCTTCCTCAGCGGCCACCCGATGGACGACTACCGCGATAAGCTCTCCGGGCTGAACACCGTCCCGATAGCGCGGATGATGACGAGCCTCGAGGAGGGGGACGGAGCTTTCCGGGACGGACAGGCGGTAACGCTCGCGGGAATAATTTCGTCGCTTAGGACAAAGCAGACACGCTCCGGCTCGACGATGGCCTACGCCGAGCTCGAGGACGACGCCGGCACGGTCGAGCTGATAATATTCCCCTCGACTCTCGAGAAATGCGGAAGAAATCTCAAAAACGACACCGCCGTGCTCGTGCAGGGCAGGATATCCGTCCGCGACGAGCGCGAGGCGCAGGTGGTGTGCGACAGCGCGCAGCCGCTCGGCGAGCCTCCGCAGCAAAAGGAGACGCCCGCCGGGACGCTGTACGTGAAGCTCGCGGGCGAGCAGTCGTCCGCGGCGCGGAAGATACGTCCGATGCTCACGATGTTCCCCGGCGCGTCCCGCGCCGTCGTCTACTACGAGGACACGAAGCGGAAGCAGGCGATAGCCTGCGACCCCGACCCGCGTCTCCTTGAGAGACTGCGCGAGCTCGCGGGCGAGGAGAACGTGGTATTGAAGGCAAGGTCTTGAAACCTGCACGCGAACGGTGTAAAATAGGTTCGGCGGAAACGGACGCCGAAAAAGCGCGGAACGGGAGCGCGTCCCGCGCCGCCCGAGCGGCGGCGTGCCGCCGGTTTTGAAGAGATTTGAAACGATCGGAGGAGCTGCAATATGGAAAACAAGGTCAAGCGCATAGGAGTGCTCACGAGCGGCGGAGACGCGCCGGGCATGAACGCGGCGATACGCGCGGTGGCGCGGACGGCGCAGTATCTCGGCATCGACTGCGTGGGCATCCGGCGCGGATGGAACGGACTTATCAACGGAGACATAATGCCGCTCGACGGACACAGCGTCAACGGCATAATCAACCGCGGAGGCACGATGCTCTACTCCGCACGGTCGGCGGAGTTCATGACCGAGGAAGGGCAGATGCGCGCGGTGCAGACCTGCAAGTTCCTCGGTATAGACGGCGTCGTCGCGATAGGCGGCGACGGCACCTTCCGGGGCTGCCTCGATCTGTCGCGGCACGGGGTCTCGGTCATAGGGATACCCGGCACGATAGATAACGACATAGCCTGCTCCCACTATTCGATAGGCTTCGATACCGCGTGCAACACCGCCGTCGACGCGGTGGACAAGCTCCGCGACACGATGCAGTCGCACGAGCGGTGCTCCGTCGTGGAGGTCATGGGCCACCATGCGGGACACCTCGCGCTGTACGTCGGCCTCGCCGTCGGCGCGACGGCGGTGCTCGTGCCGGAGAAAAAGTACGACTTCGAGCAGGACGTGCTCGAGAAGATACGCACCGCGCGCCTCGCGGGCAAGACGCACTACATGGTCATAGTCGCGGAGGGCGTCGGGAGCGCCATGGACGTTGCGAAGGAGATAGCG
This sequence comes from uncultured Clostridia bacterium, assembly GCA_947631015.1. Taxonomy (GTDB): domain Bacteria; phylum Bacillota; class Clostridia; order Oscillospirales; family JAAYOS01; genus CANRIN01. The sequence goes on along the minus strand of CANRJS010000015.1, from coordinate 4,204 downwards.
GACGCCACCGGCCTTGACCCGCGTGTGACGGTGCTTGGACACGTCCAGCGCGGCGGCACGCCGACCGCGCGCGACCGCGTAACCGCGAGCCGCCTCGGCTACCTCGCCGTCCGTGCGCTCGCGGAGGGCAAGACCAACCGCATCGCCTGCATACAGCACGGCGACTATGTCGACGTCGACATGGAGGAGGGCCTTGCGATGAAGAAGAGCCTCAGCGAGCTCTCGCTCGCGGCGCTCGACGCGTTCACCGGGGCGTAAGAGACTGCGAAAAGTCCCGCGACTTTTTGGCGGATACTATTGATTTTGCCGCGGGAGTTTGGTAAAATAGCATTAGCAGCAGTACCAAAATCTGCATAGAAAAGGAGTTGTATCAAAATGCCGCTCGTAACTACAACCGAGATGTTCAAGAAGGCGTACAATGGCGGTTATGCCATCGGCGCGTTCAACGTCAACAACATGGAGATCGTCCAGGGCATCACCGAGGCCGCCAAGGAGGTCAACGCTCCGCTGATCCTTCAGGTTTCCAAGGGCGCCCGCGCTTACGCCAACCACACCTACCTCGTCAAGCTCGTCGAGGCGGCGATAATCGAGACCGGCCTGCCGATCTGCCTGCACCTCGACCATGGCGACAGCTTTGAGACCTGCAAGAGCTGTGTCGACGGCGGCTTCACCTCCGTCATGATAGACGCCAGCAGCAAGCCGTTTGCCGAGAATATCGAGATAACCAAGAAGGTCGTCGAGTACGCTCACGCCCACGGCGTTGTCGTCGAGGCCGAGCTCGGCTCTCTCGCCGGCGTCGAGGACGAGGTGAAGGTCTCCGCCGAGGATTCCAGCTACACCCGTCCGGAAGAGGTCGAGGAGTTCGTCACCAAGACCGGCTGCGACTCGCTCGCGATAGCTATCGGCACCAGCCACGGCGCTTACAAGTTCACCCCCGAGCAGTGCACCCGCAACGAGGAAGGCATTCTCGTTCCGCCTCCGCTCCGCTTCGACATCCTTGAGGAAGTCTCCAAGCGTCTGCCCGGCTTCCCGATAGTTCTCCACGGCTCCTCGAGCGTTCCGCAGAACTACGTCAAGATGATAAACGAGAACGGCGGCAAGATGCCCGACGCCGTCGGTATCCCGGAGGCTCAGCTCCGCAAGGCCGCGACCATGTCCGTCTGCAAGATCAACATCGACAGCGACCTGCGTCTCGCCATGACCGGCACCATCCGCCAGTTCTTCGCAGAGCATCCCGAGAAGTTCGACCCGCGCGAGTACCTCAAGCCCGCCCGCTCGAACATCAAGGAGCTCGTCAAGCACAAGCTCGTCGACGTTCTCGGCTGCGCCGGCAAGGCATAAGTCAGTTCGAAAGAAACGAAAGAAGCGCCCCGCGCGGGGCGCTTCTTTTTTGCTACTTTTTCCGAGCCTTTTGTCCTGCCGGCTCATCGGGACGGGCACCGAGCGGCCTCCGCTGCCGGAACACCGGCGCCTCTGCTTATAGCGCGCGCCGACAGTGAGCACAAAGCGAAATCATAATTTTCGAGTGATGTTGCGGGCAGCGGGCACTGCGCTATGTACGATACGGTGCGGGCGGGGTCAGAAGGAGAGATCCTCGTCCTTTATCCCGCGTGTCACCAGCTGACCGGGGCGCGGAGGAACGCGCTTCAGAGGGTCATATTTGAAGCGGCGGCAGCGCCCGTCCTCCGGGACGATGCCCTTGCGGGAGCAGACGACCTCGCCGTCTCCTACCCGCCCGGCGCGCGCACAGTAGGCACAGCGCGGCTCGATGTCTTTTCGGAAAAGCATGGCGGCCTCCTTGGGCGTTTAGGGTGCGGGCGCGCCGCGCGGCGCACCCGTTACGACTATTATACTACGGCCCGGGCTCGATTTCCACAGAAATTTTGCGGAAGGCGGACGGCGGCACGGACGCGCCGCGCGCCCGCACGGGACGCCGGAGACGCGCGCCGCCGTCTGCGCGTGGAAGCGGGTGTATCTGCGCGAGAACTCGGGGGTGGCTCTTGGCGCACCGAGAGCGGCGGCGGGAAGAACCACTTTCGGGTGTGTGCCAAGGGCGGAGACGCTAAACGTCCATTGGGGGTGTGCACATACACGCGGAACGCAGGCGACGCGCGCCGCCGCGCCCCGCCGTCTACGCGTGGAAGCGGGTGCATCTGCGTGAGAATTCGGGGAGGCTCTTAGGAGCGTCCGGGAGCGGAGGTGTGAAGCGCGGATTAGGACGTGCAAAACACAGCCTCGGATCGCGATGCGCTCTGCGGCGGCGCGGACTGCGGCGTCCAACGCGCAGCCTTGCGGACATCTCGGAAAGCGGCGCGGACGTTCACTGTCTCGCCCGCCGTCCGCGCGCATTCAGCGCCGCCGCGAGAAACACCGCGAATATCAGCGCCGCCGCCGGCGCGAGCGAGAGGCAGAGCGCCGCGCCGAAGCCGAGGCTTGCCGTGCCCGCGACCTGCGCCGCGAGGATGCTCGCGACGGGTGTGTCGAAGCGGAAAAGTCCCGCCACGCACCACACGAGCGCGGCGGACACCACGCCGTGCAGGAGCTTTCCGAGTATGTACGGGCGGGCGGAGAGACCGCTCCGTCCGATGAAGCCGAGAACCTGACAGTGGACGCTGAGCCCCGCCCAGCCGAGCATGAACGCGGCAAGGGCGAGCTCGCGGCGGAGCCCTCCCGCTGTGCCGGAGAGCGACCACACGCCGCTCGAGACCTCGAAAAGTCCGGTGAGAAGCTGCACGGCGCTCCGCTCGTCTAGAAACGGCAGGCGCGCGAGCAGTCCCGCAAGGAATGGTATCGCGCCGAGCTGCATCAGCATATTTATCACGACCGTGAAGAACACGACGAACGCGCATATCCCGAGCGTGGCGGAGAGAGAGGAGGAGACCGAGGCCGCGAACGCCGGAGCGAGGCGGTTCGCCTCGCTCACCACGCTTGCGGAGGGCGAGGGCGCGGTGCCGGTCTTTTTCCCGCCGAATATTCGGAAGATGACGCCGACGATGATGCTCGCAAGCGCATGGGCAAAGTAGAGCAGAAGACCCGCAAACCCGGAGCCGAACACCCCCGCGCCCACGACGCCGAGGATGAACGCCGGCCCGGAGTTGTTGCAGAACGCGAGCATCCGCTCGGCCTCCTCGCGCGAGCAGAGCCCCTTCTCGTATATCATTATCGCGGTGCGCGCACCGGTGGGATAGCCGCCGACGAAGCCGAGCGCGAGCGCCGTCGCGCAGACTCCGCCGACGCCGAAGAGCGGGCGCATCACCCGCTCGAAAAGCATACCGATATAGCGCGCGAAGCCGAGCTCGACCGTCATCGACGAGAGCACGAAGAACGGAAAGAGCGACGGGATTATCACGCTTCCGCAGAGGGCAAGCCCCTGCCTTGCGTACTCTGCGGCGTCGCTCGGGCGGAGCACGAGCGCGAGCGCCGCCGAAAGCACTATAAGCGCCGAGAACACCCTTCCGATGCGGTGACGAAGCCTTACCATAAACACCTCCGGGGCGGCCGCAGACGGTCGGCGCGGCCGGACGGGAAAATTATATAGCGCGCGGGCGGCGAAAATGCTTCTGTTTTGCGGCGGCGGAACATAAAATTCCCCGAAAGCGAGGGATACCGAGGTGAAGAAAAAGTCTGTGGACGGCGCGCTCTTCCGCGTGGCGGAGGCGCTGGACCTGCCTGCGGATATGGTTACGGGAGTCTCGCGTGTGGAGATAACCGGCGCGCGGGAGGTACTGGTGACGAACCACGGCGGGATAATCGAGTACACCCCGGAGCTCATCACGCTCGCGGGGAGCGGCGCGGCCGTCGCGATACACGGAGCGGAGCTGGAGCTAGTCTCGATGAGCGCGGAGGAGCTGTCCCTGCGCGGCAGGATATTTTCCGTCGAGTTTAAGTATTAGCCGAGGTGCAAAATGCTGAAAGTCGTGAACTTTTTTCGCGGATATTTGGAGGTGCGGGTGAGCGGGCCCTTCCCGGAGAGATTCCTCAACGTCTGCGCGGAGAGCGGGGTGGCGTTCTGGAGGCTCCGCCGCACGGAGGAGGGGGACTTCCTCGCGCGGGTGCGTCCACGCGGTCTCGAGACCCTGCGCGCGCTCGCGGAACGCGCGCTCTGCACGGTGAAGGTCGAGCGGCGCGTCGGCGCGCCGTTCTTTTTTATGGGATTCCGGCGGCGGTACGCGTTCGTCGCGGGAATGGCGGCGTGCATAGCGCT
>CANRJS010000014.1 GCA_947631015.1 uncultured Clostridia bacterium | reverse complement strand
GATACAGCGAGGTTCTATTCTCAAATTCGCGGCGAGGCCGGACGCATGATTGCTTTGGTGGAAGATATTATTCGCCTCTCCCATTTGGACGAGGGGGCGGAGGACATGAAGCGGGAGCGTGTCGATCTTTATGATTTGGCCGCCGAAACAGTGAAGTCACTTTCCCGCGAGGCAGAAAGCGCCGGTGTCTCCATCAGTTTTGAGGGTGAAAGTGCTGTTGTATATGGTATCCCGCAGCTTCTTGAAAGCATTGTTTATAATCTCATGGACAACGCGATCAAGTATAACCGGCAAGGCGGAACGGTAAAAGTATCAGTAGAATCCCTTTCAGATGGTGTCCGCCTTTCAGTAGCTGATACGGGAATCGGTATTCCGCCGGAACATCGGGAGCGCATTTTCGAGCGTTTCTACCGAGTAGACAAGAGCCGGTCAAAAGAGCTTGGCGGTACTGGTTTAGGATTATCTATCGTCAAACACGCTGCCCGCTTGCATAATGCAAAAATAGAACTGCAAAGCACAGAGGGTAAAGGTACAACCATCACCATCATCTTTCCTAAATCTTCAAAATGAATAAAATGATATTATAACAGTGAAAAACCGTGGAAAGTCTGCGGCTTTTCACTTTGAACAATTCACATTTGACATAGATTTTGACCCAAGCAAAAAGAACAGCCATACCCGGATTGATTTCCGAGTATGGCTGTTCTCTTTGTTGCACCCCTGTTTGGCAGCTGCCCAATGTCAGTACTGTTTCGATACTGTTTTATTGGAAGCTATCCGGACGCAGCCCCCGCATGGTGCCGGTGAGGCTCAGCCTCACTTAGGGACGCGGGGGTCGCCCCGCAAATGCTTGCGGGGTCTGCCCCGCTAGAGGGGTGGGGATGCAATCCCCGCATGGTGTCGGTAGAGCTCCGCTCTACCAAGGACGCGGGGTCACCCCGCAGATTCCTGCGGGGCTTCCCCGCTATACGAGTTAGGGGCGGCACAACCAAGCCTCGCAGAGTTTCGCCGCCGCAGGCGGCGAAATAAGGTCAAATCCGTTTTTTCCGACGGCGTGTACGTCGGGAAAAACTCTTTGTGCGGAGCGTGCGTCGATTTTCCGCCGTAGGCGATTCCGCGCCTGTTCGCGCGGTTGAAGTTGGCGGCAAAGCCGCCAACTTCGCGCAGGGGCAATTCATTTGCCCCGAGCATTTCAATCGGAAGGGCTCCCGCGCGGTCGACGACCGCGTGGGAATCGCGTAGCGGAGCGTCGCCGCCGGCAGAGCTCCGCTCTGTCCGGCGGCTTCGCGGGAAACAGTTTGCGGGCGCAGCCCGCAAACTGTTTCCCGCGAACTAAAATAGGGATACCTGGTTGCTCTCCGGCAGACTGTCGAGCGCGCCGCAGCTTTGCAGCAGCTCCACCACCGCCTTGGACATCTTCGGGCAGCGGAGCTCGAGATCCTCCACCGAGATGAACTCGCCGTTTTTGCGCTCCTCCGCTATCTCGCGCGCCGCCTGTTCGCCGAGTCCGGGAAGCGCGGTGAACGGCAGCAGCAGAGTCTTCTCCCCCACTTCGATGAACTTCGTCGCATCCGAACGGTAAAGGTCGATCTTCGCCATGTCCAGCCCGCGCAGATAGAACTCGTAGACGACCTCAAGCGTCGTCAGAAGGTCCTCGTCGCGAGCCGTGAGGTTCTTTGCCTCGCGCAGCTCTAGTATCTTGCTCTTGACTCCTTCCAAACCTGAGGTCATTATGTTGGCATCGAGCACCTTCGCACGGATAGTGAAATAGGTGCAGTAGAAGTCGAGCGGGCGGTGGACCTTGTACCACGCTATGCGGAACGCGCTGAGGACGTATGCGGCGGCGTGCGCCTTTGGGAAGAGGTACTTTATCTTCTTGCAGCTCTCTATGTACCACTCGGGAACGCCGTGCTCGCGCATCTCGGCCTCCCACTCGGCCTTCACGCCCTTGCCCTTTCGGATAGCCTCGCTCATAGAGAACGCCTGCTTGTTCGCTATCCCCTTGCTCATGAGGAATATCGTGATGTCGTCCCGCGCGCCGACGACCTCCTTCAGCGTCGCAAGGCCCTGCTCGATGTAGTCTTTCGCGTTGTCGAGCCAGACGTTCGTGCCGTGGCTCAGGCCGGATATTCGGAGCAGCTCGTCAAATGTCTTGGGGTTCGTGTCCTCGAGCATGCCGCGCACGAAGCTCGTGCCGAACTCCGGGACGGCCACCGTCCCGCGCCCGCCGAGTATCGGGTCATCGGTAAAGCCCAAAGCCTCGGTCGAGAGGAAGATGCTCATGGTGTCCTTGTCGTCGAGCGGGACGAGGCGCGGGTCCATGCCGGAGAGGTCCTGAAGCATCCTGATTATCGTCGGATCGTCGTGGCCGAGCTCGTCGAGCTTCAGCAGATTCTCCTCTATCGAGTGATAGTCGAAATGGGTGGTGATGATATTGCTCTCGCTCTTGTCGGCGGGGTGCTGTATCGGCGTGAACTCGCAGATGTTGTGGCCGCGCGGCACGACGATAAGTCCGCCGGGGTGCTGGCCCGTCGTCTTGCGGACGCCGACTATGCCCTGCGCGAGGCGGTTCTCCTCCGCGCGGGTGAGCGTCAGCTCATGCTCCTCGGCGTATTTCCTGACGTAGCCTATCGCGTTCTTTTCCGCGATGGTGCCTATCGTACCCGCGCGGAAGACCTGTCCTTCGCCGAAGAGCTCGATCGTGTACTGGTGCGCGCGGGACTGGTACTCGCTCGAGAAGTTGAGGTCGATATCCGGCTTCTTGTCCCCCTCGAAGCCGAGGAATGTGGCAAACAGTATGTCGAAGCCGTCCTTCTCGTAGTCCGCGCCGCAGACGGGGCATTTCTTGTCCGGCAGGTCAGGGCCGGTCGGCGCGGCGTCCGAAAATTCGTGGTGCTTACACTTGGGGCAGCGGTAGTGCGGCGGGAGCGCGTTCACCTCGGTGATGTCCGAGAGGAACGCTACTATCGACGAGCCCACGGAGCCGCGCGAGCCGACGAGGTACCCGTCCTCGAGCGACTTTGCGACGAGCTTCTGCGCTATCATGTATATGACGTCGAAGCCGTGGCCGACTATCGACTTCATCTCGGTCTCGACCCGCTCACGTATCAGCGGGTGGACGTCCTTGCCGTAGAGCCGTTCAAGCTTGCTTTCGACAAGCGAGCGCAGGTCCTCTGCCGAGTTCTCTATCTTCGGCTCGAAGGTGCCGTGCCTGACCGGCCGCACGAGCTCGCACATGTCGGCTATGCGGTTCGGGTTCGTTATAACGACCTCGCGCGCCTTCTCCTCGCCGAGGTACATGAACTCCTTGAGCATCTCCTCCGTCGTGCGGAAGAAGAGCGGCGCCTGCTGCTCGCCGTCCGCAAAGCCGCTCATCAGCACGCGGCGGTATATCTCATCCTCCGGCTCCATAAAGTGGACGTCGCAGGTCGCGACGACCGGCTTGCCGAGCTTTTCGCCGAGCTCGACTATCCTGCGGTTGAAGTCCCGCAGCTCCTCCTCGTCCTTCACTCGACCCTCGCGCAGGAGGAACATATTGTTCCCTATAGGCTGTATCTCAAGGTAGTCGTAGTAGTCCGCTATGCGAAGAAGCTCGCTCTCGGGCGCCCCGTCGACCATGGCGCGGAAGAGCTCGCCCGCCTCGCATGCGGAGCCGACGAGCAGTCCCTCGCGGCGGCGGTCAAGCTCGGTGCGAGGGACGAGCGGGTTCCGCTTGTAATGCTCGAGGAAACCCGCGCTTATCAGGTCGTAGAGGTTGCGAAGTCCCGTCTCGTTCCTTGCGAGAAGTATCATGTGGTTCGAGCGCCCGGTGAGGACGTTCGAGCCGACGTTTTTTGCGAGGTACCCGTTTATGCCGGAGATGTCGTTCACTCCGGCGGCGGTGAGCCGCGCAAAGAAGTCGAAAAGTATGTACGCGACCGCCGCCGCGTCGTCCGAGGCGCGGTGGTGGCGGAACTCCGGCACCTTCGTCTCGAGCGAGACGGTGTGCAGGTCGAACTTTGTGAGCGTCGGCAGCAGTCCGCGCGCCATGTTCCGCGAGTCGATGAATGTCGGCTCGAAGGGTATGCCGAGCTCGCGGCAGGCGGCGGAGATGAAGCCGACATCAAACGTGGCGTTGTGCGCCGCGAGGACGCTTCCGCCCGCAAACTCGAGAAAGCCGCGTATCGCCGTCTCGATACCGGGCGCGCCGCGCAGCATCTCGTCGGTGATGCCGGTGAGCTCGACTATCTTCTGCGGCAGCGGACGCCCGGGCGCGGCGAAGGTATTGAACCTGTCCACTATCTCTCCCGAGCGGAAGCGCACCGCGCCTATCTCTATTATCCTGTCGCTCGCGGCGGAGAGGCCGGTCGTCTCTATGTCGAACGCGACAAACTCCCCCGAGAGCGGCGCGGACTCGTCTCCGTACACCGAGCGTACCCGCTCGATGTCGTTGACGAAGTAGCATTCGGTGCCGTAGAGCACCTTGAACTCGTCGCCCTTCTCGCGGCCCTTGTTTATCTTCTCCTGCGCCATCATCGCGTCCGGGAAGGCGTGGACGACGCCATGGTCGGTTATCGCAACGGCGCGGTGTCCCCACGCGGCGGCGCGGCGGACGGCGTCGGCCGCGCCGACCGTCGCGTCCATGGCGCTCATCTTTGTGTGAAGATGCAGCTCGACGCGCTTATCCGGCGCGTTGTCCTGCCGTCCCTCCGGCGGGTCTATTTTCCATATCGTATCCGGGTCTATGACGGCGCACTTGTCAAACTCGTTGTAGACCATCCTGCCGCTCACTGCAAGCCACAGCCCGGGGTATATCTTCTTCAGGATCTCCGCCGTAGGAGCGTTCGCGTCGCGGCGGAAGCGCTCGTTCTGTCCGTCTCCGTCGTCCTCACGCGCCGGGCGGAACGCCCGCGACACGCGCACCGCGCCGGTGTCGTCCGCGATGTCGAACTTCATCACGCAGGAGCCCATGCGGGTCTTTTCTATGTGCTCGGTCCATATGACCTTGCCGTGCACGGTCTGACGGCCCGAGTCGACCGTCATCTCGTTCATCGGAATATATCCCTCGCCGCCGATGCGTCTGCCGTATATCAGCGGCGACTCGGCGCTCGCCGCGAGGTTCTTCATCTCCTCCGCCGCCTGCTTTTCGAGCGTCTGTATCGTCTCGGCGCGGCGCTTTTCCGCCTCCTCGGCGGAGCCGTTGTCCTTTGAGGACAGCCGCACCTCCACCTCGCAGCCGAACCGTTCCTTCAGCGCCGCGCGGAGCTCGTCCGCCCACGACCCGAGCATATCCCCGCCGCCGCGCTCCAGACGGAAGGTGACTTCTCCCTGCTTCACCTCGAGCTCGCTCCCGCGCAGAAGGTTCTGCGCGGCGGCGCGTCCCTCGAGAAGCTCCTCCACCGTTCCGCGCACCGCGTCCTCCGAGAGCATGTTCGGGCTGTACCGTGCGGATATGTTCACCTCGCCGAGGCCGAACATATCCTTCAGGCTCTCGGCGAGGCGCTTCTTCTGCGCCGCCGGGATGTACGCCTTCGGGCGCAGCTCCACCGTCATGCTGCGCTCGCTTCTGTTTACCGAGACGCTGTCGACCTGCGCGTCCCAGAGACCCGCACCGTCACAGGCGGGAAACATTTCCTCCAGTAAGTAGCTAGTCATTTTCACACTCCAAAAGCTCTATCTCATGCATCAGCGCGTCTACGAACCGCTCCTGCGGCACCTTGGCTATTATCTCTCCCTTGCGGAATATCAGCCCCGAGTCCGGGCCGCCCGCTATGCCGACGTCGCACTCCCGCGCCTCGCCGGGGCCGTTTACGGCGCAGCCCATGACCGCGACCTTCAGCGGCTTTTTCACGTCCGCGAGGCGGCGTTCGACCTCCTCCGCGAGCGGTATGAGGTCTATGCGGCACCGTCCGCAGGTGGGACACGCGACTACCTCCGCGCAGTCCCGCCGTATCTCGAGCGCGCGGAGGAGGTCTATGCCGGTCTCGACCTCGCGCACGGGATCCGCCGTGAGCGAGACGCGTATCGTGTCGCCTATGCCGTCCGCAAGGAGCGCGCCTATTGCAGCGGCGCTCTTCATTACGCCGATACGCTCGGTGCCGGAGTGCGTGAGGCCGACGTGCAGCGGATAGTCCCGCAGCTCCGCGAGACGGCGGTAGGCTTCTATCGTGAGCGCCACCTCCGGCGCCTTCACGGATATGGCTATGTCGAAAAATCCTGCGTCCTCGAGCAGTTCGACGTGGGAAATCGCGCTCTCCGCGAGCGCGCCGGCGGTGACGCCGCCGTGTCTCTCGAGAATATCGCGCCGCACCGACGCGCCGTTCACGCCGACGCGTATCGGTATCCCGCGCTCGCGGCACGCGTCCGCGACGGCGCGGACGCGCTCCGGCGAACCGATGTTTCCCGGGTTAATGCGTATCTTGTCGACGCCGGCCTTCACCGCCGCGAGCGCGAGGCGGTAGTCGAAATGTATGTCCGCGACTATCGGCAGCTTCGTGCGCTTCTTCAGCTCCGCTATCGCCTCCGCCGCCGCCATGTCCGGCACGGCGACGCGGACAATGTCGCACCCGGCGGCCTCCATCCGCGCTATCTGCCGCGACGTCGCCTCGACGTCGGCGGTGGCGGTCGTAGTCATCGACTGGACGCTTATCGGCGCGCCGCCGCCTATCTCGACGCCGCCGGCGTTTATCTTCCTTGATTTTCTGCGTTCCATAGCTACCTCACAAGCCGCAATATGTCGTTGAACGCGACGTAGGCCATCAGTCCGAGCAGCAGTACAAGGCCGCCGAAGTGTATCGCGCTCTCGTACTTGGGGTTGAGCGGCTTCCCGCGTATCAGCTTTATGACGCTGCCGACGATGAGGAAGAATATCCTGCCGCCGTCTATGGCGGGTATCGGCAGGAGGTTCATCACGGCGAGGTTCACCGCTATCATCGCTATAAGCGCCCACGCGTTTGTCATGGATGTCCGCGCCGTCTCGACTATCATCCCGCTTATACCGACCGGTCCCGCGAGGTCGTTCACTGTCGCCTTTCCCCCAAACAGGTCAAAGAGGCTCACCTTGACCATCCGCACAAAGTCCATGGCGTTGAGCCACGCGAGCTTTATACGCGAGAAGAACGTCGCCTCCTCGCTTCTGAACACGAGGCCGTACATCTCGCGGTCGACCGTGACGGGGTTTCCGTTTTCGTCCGTCGTCTCGTAGGGGTAGACCCTCCGCTCGAGCGGGACGGTCACGTCTATGCGCTCCCCGTTTCTGTCGACGGTGAAGGTGTACGGCGCGCCCTTCTCGTGCTCGAGGAAGGTCGAGATATCCGCGTTGGTGAATATCCAGTATCCGTTTATACGCTCTATATCGTCGCCCGGCATCAGCATCGTCTCTCCCTCGCAGGGAAAGCCCTCCATGAAGGAGTCAATCTGCGTGGTGACGAGTATATCCCCGCGCGAGCTGAGCACAAGGAGTATGAGAAATCCCGTGAGGAAGTTCATGAACGCTCCGGCGGCGAGGATTATGACCTTCTGCCAGAGCGGCTTCACATAGAACGGCTCCTCGCCCTCGGCGGGCGGCGGATAGTCGTCCGGTGCGGCGGACTTTTCCGCGTCTCCGCCCTCCGGGAGGGCTTCGGCGTCCGCCGCGTCCTCGCTCTCGCCGTCCTCTCCTTCAAGCGCGCAGAATCCACCCACCGGAAAGAGCCGGAACGAGTAGAGCGTCCTTTTACCCCGCTTTTTGAATATCGCGGGGCCCATACCTATCGCGAACTCGAGCACCCGCACCCCGAAGATACGCGCCGTGATGAAGTGTCCGAATTCGTGTATGAAGATTAGGAATCCGAATGCCAGTATCGCGAGAATGATATACAGTGCCGTAGTTATAAGATTACCCCCTACTGCCGGCCGCACGGCTGCGGACCTCGGCGTCTATCTCAAGAGCGCGCTCGGGCGAGGCGTCCCCCGAGTATCCCTCGGAGAGGCGTTCGACCGTCTCGGCTATGCCGGGAAAGCTCAGGTCGCCCGCGAGGAACCTCCCGACGGCGACCTCGTTTGCGGCGTTCAGCGCGGCGCACGCCGCGCCGCCCGCGTCCGCCGCCCGCTCCGCGAGCGCAAGACACTTAAATGTATTCCTGTCCGGCACGGAAAAGCTCAGCGAACCGATTTTTTCGAGCTCGAGCGGCGGAGTTTCGGTCCCCGCGCGCCCGGGATAGGTGAACGCGTACTGTATCGGTATCGACATGTCCGGTATACCGAGCTGCGCCACGACCGCGCCGTCCTCAAATTCCACCGCCGAATGTATTATGCTCTCCCGCTGGACGATTATCTTGATATTCTCCCTTTTCACGCCGAAAAGGTGCATCGCCTCTATCATCTCAAGGCCCTTGTTCATGAGCGTCGCGCTGTCGACGGTTATCTTCGCGCCCATCGACCAGTTAGGGTGCGCCAGCGCGTCCGTAACGGTGACGCCCTCCAGCTCCTCCGCGGTCCTGCCGAAGAACGGTCCGCCGGACGCGGTGAGAATTATCCTCCTCGGGCGCGGCGCGCCCTGAAGGCATTGGAATATCGCGGAGTGCTCCGAGTCTACCGGTATTATCTCCACTCCCCGCTCGCGCGCGGCGCGGAGCACGCCGCTCCCGGCGCAGACGAGCGTCTCCTTGTTTGCAAGCGCGAGACGCTTCACCGCGCCGAGCGCCGCGAGCGTGGGTCGGAGCCCCGCGACGCCGACTATCGCGTTGAGGCAGCAGTCGGCCTCCGTCGCCGCCGCCTCAAGGACGCCCTCCTCGCCGCCCACGACCTTCACCGAAGTGTCGGCAAGGCGCGTTCGGAGGTCGCGCGCCGCATCTTCGTTGTAAAGCGCCGCGACGCGCGGGAGAAACTCCCGCGCCTCTGCCTCCATCTCTTTCACGCTGCGGAAGGCCGCGAGCGCCCGCACCTCAAGGCCGAGCCGCCGCGCCGCCTTCACCGCGTTTTTTCCTATCGAACCCGTGCTGCCTAGCAGCGTAAGTGTTTTCAGCATAGTGAGCCTTCCGTTCCCGTCCGCCGGCGGATAAATCCGTACATGGAAGGGCGCGCCCTTCGGCGCGCCTCAAGGTCTCGGCGTCGGGAGTTACATGATTATCGGGAACGCCGCGAGAAGCAGCTCGACCACCGGCGCGGTAAAGAGTACGCTGTCGAACCGGTCGAGTATTCCCCCGTGTCCCGGGATGAGCTTTCCGAAGTCCTTTATGCCGGCCTGACGCTTGACGCTCGAGAGCGCGAGGTCGCCAATCTGTCCGCAGAAGGCGCTCGCGACGCCGAGCAGCACCGCCGAGCCGTAGTTGAATCTGAAGTCGGGTATTATCACAAAGTCGAGTAGGAGCGTGTACAGCACGAGTATGACCGGCGCCATGACAAATCCTGCCACAGAACCCTCGACCGTCTTTTTCGGGCTTATGTCCGGGGCGAGCTTGTGCCGTCCGAACGCTCTCCCGCCGAGGTACGCGAACACGTCCGAGCCCCACGCGCCGAGCAGCGGGTAGAGAAGCAGCAGCCGTCCGACAAGCTTCGGGTCGTCCGCTATGACGATTATCCGCATGATGGAGCTCAGCAGGTAGGGTATGACTATGCCGCCGAAGAACGCTATGCAGAGCTTGTCAAACGTAGAGTCCGGCGCGGCGGACAGCGTCTCCATAAACAGCAGGAGCGTGTAGACCGCGACTCCGAGCACCACGCCCCAGTCGCCCGAGCCGAAGTAGACCCATATCGGCACGAGCAGCGCGGCGGCCATGGCGTAAGCGACTATGCGCTTGTTTATGCGCACGAATCCGGTGGCATACAGCAGCTCATGCGCCGCGACGGAGCTCATCAGCCCTATCACAAGCGGCAGAGCCCACGGCGGAGCAAAGAATATCACTCCCAACAAGACGGCGAGCAGCATCCCGCCTCCCAGCGTTCGCAGGAACATACTGTGAAACCTCCAGAATCCGCAGCGGAACACCGCGGGCTTTAAGGGAACGGCGCGGAGCCGTCAGCCCTTCACACCGCCGTAGCGGCGGTCGCGGCGGTTGTACTCGGCCACCGCGCGGTCGATATCCTCCTCGCCGAAGTCCGGCCAGAGGGTATCGGTAAAGTACAGCTCGGAATAAGCGCACTGCCAGAGCAGGAAGTTTGAAAGCCGCACCTCCCCGCTCGGACGTATCACAAGATCCGGGTCGGGGATGCCGGCGGAGTAGAGGCGGCTCGCTATCGAGTCCTCGGTTATCTCCTCCGGCGAGATTTTCCCGGCGGCGGCGTCCTCCGCGAGGAGGCGCGCCGCGCGCGTTATCTCGTCCCGAGAGCCGTAGTTGATGCAGAGGCAGAGCGTGATGCCGTCTATGCGGCGGCTCTTCTCGTCTATTTTGGCGAGAAGCTCACGCACATCCTCCGGCATTTCCTCGCGTCCGCCGAGTATGCGCACCTTCACACGGTCGCGCTCCATGCGCTCATACGTCTCGTCGAGGTATTCGCGCAGGAGGCGCCATATCTCCGCCACTTCCTCCGGCGGGCGGCGCCAGTTCTCGGTGGAAAAGGCGTATGCCGTGAGGTACTTCACCCCGATATCGCGGCAGTAGGTCGCGACACGGCGGAAGGTCTCCGCTCCTCTCGCATGCCCCGCCGTGCGGGGCATTCCGCGCTTTCGAGCCCACCTTCCGTTGCCGTCGAGGATAATGGCTATGTGCTCCGGCACCGACGCGGGCGCGCCGTGCTTCTTCTTCCTGCCGAAAAACCGCATCAGACGGTGAGCAGCTCCTTTTCCTTCTCGGCGGTTATCTTGTCGATCTCCGCCGTCTTCTTGTCGGTGAGGTCCTGAAGGTCCTTCTCAAGGCGCTTGAGATCGTCCTCGGTTATCTCGCTCTTCTTCTCCTGCTTCTTGTAGTCGTCCATAGCGTCGCGGCGGATGTTGCGGATGGCGACTTTCGCCTCCTCCGCGTACTTGCGGACGAGCTTTGTGAGCTCCTTGCGGCGCTCCTCAGTGAGCTGCGGGAAGGCGAGGCGTATGACCTTGCCGTCATTCTGCGGGTTGATGCCGAGGTCGCTTGTCTGTATAGCCTTCTCTATCTTCTTGAGTATCGAGTTGTCCCACGGCTGTATCATGATGGTGCGCGGGTCGGGCGTGGAGATGGTGCCGACCTGCTGGAGCGGGGTCGCCGTTCCGTAGTAGTCAATGGTTATTCTGTCGAGAACGGACGGGTTCGCGCGTCCCGCGCGGACGCTTCCGAGGTTGTCCGAAAACGCCTTGATGCTCTTATCCATCCTGTCCTGATAGATCTGATCTGCTGCCATTTTTATAGTCCCCTTTCTTATTTTTAATCAAATTTTGTACTCGAAGCTTTATCGCTTTTCAGTCTATGCTGCCGGTGACGAGGGTGCCGACCTTCTCGCCCGTAAGGGCGCGGTAAATGTTCTCCGGGTCGGAGAGCGCAAAGAGAAGGACGGGTATGCTGTTGTCCATCGAGAGAGACGTCGCGGTGAGATCCATCGCGAGGAGGTGCTTCTGGAGCATTTCGTCGTAGCTCAGCGCCTCGTAGCGGTGCGCGTCCGGATTCTTCGCAGGGTCGGAGTCGTACACGCCGTCGACATTCTTCGCAAGCAAGACAATGTCCGCGTCTATCTCCGCCGCGCGGAGTATTGCCGCCGTGTCGGTGGAGAAGTACGGATTGCCGGTGCCGCATCCGAAGATGACGACCCTGCCCTTCTCGAGGTGACGGCAGGCGCGCAGGCGGACGTAGGGCTCGGCTATGGCGCGCATCTCGATGGCGGTCTGGACGCGGACGTCCACCTCCATCTTCTCGAGCACGTCCGCCAGGGCGAGCGCGTTTATCGAGGTCGCGAGCATCCCCATGTGGTCGGCGCGGGTACGCTCGATCTTTCCCCCGCCGTCCTTGACGCCGCGCCAGAAGTTTCCTCCGCCGACGACGATGCCTATTTCCGCGCCCGCGTCCACGCATTTCTTTATGACCGAGCACACCGAACGAATGACGTCGATGTCGAGGCCGAAGTGCTTACTGCCCGCGAGCGCCTCGCCGGAGACCTTGAGGAGCACGCGCTTGTATTTCAATTCCATCCGGAACCACTCCTTCCCTTTTATACCTGTCTATTTTACACGAAAGCGGTATGATTAGTCAAGCGCTGCATACACATTTTAACCGTTTCTTTATAAACTGTTTTTTATCTTCTCCCAGTATGCGGCGTAGGCCTGCTCGTTCTTGTTGTCTCCGAAGCGGTAGTAGACCGTCCCCGCGAGGTTGTCGGGCAGGTACTGCTGCTTTACCCAGTGGTTTGGGAAATCGTGCGGATACTTGTAGCCCTGCTCCCGCTCGAAGCCCGTGCCGTCCGCGTGGACGTTCTGAAGCTCTCGCGGCACGGGTCCCGCCTTTCCCGCGCGGACGTCCGCCATGGCGGCGTCTATCGCCGCCACCACCGAGTTAGACTTCGGCGCGGTCGCGAGGAGTATCACCGCCTCCGCGAGCGGAAGCTGCGCCTCCGGCAAACCGAGCTGCAGGGCGCTCTCAACACAGCTCTTCACTATCGGCACCGCCTGCGGGTACGCAAGGCCTATATCCTCCGACGCGGAGCAGAGTATCCTCCGGCACGCGCCCGCGAGGTCGCCCGCGGCAAGCAGCCGCGCGAGGTAGTGGAGCGCCGCATCCGGGTCGGAGCCGCGGAGCGACTTCATAAGCGCCGAGACCGCGTCGTAGTGTCCGTCGCCGTCCCGGTCGTGGTGCATGGCGCTCTTCTGCGAGACGAGCTCCGCGTCCTCAAGCGAGATGTGCAGCATCCCGTACTCCGTCTTTACTGCGGCGGTGAACAGCAGTTCGAGCGAGTTTACCGCCTTGCGGACGTCCCCGCCCGACGAGGACGCTACATGCTCGAGGACGCCGTCCTCTATCTCCGCCTCGCCGAAGGTCTCCCGCGCAAGCTTCTTCGCGCGCCGGACGGCCTCGAGCATATCCTCGAATGTAAGCTCCTTGAACTCGAATACGGTCGAGCGGCTGAGGACGGCGTTGTAGATGTAGAAGTACGGGTTCTCGGTGGTGGACGCGATGAGCGTTATCTTGCCGTTCTCTATGAACTCAAGCAGCGACTGCTGCTGGCGCTTGTTGAAATACTGTATCTCGTCGAGATAGAGCAGGATGCCGTTCGGCGTGAGGAACGTGTCGAGGTCGGCTATGAGGTCCTTGATGTCCTGGAGCGACGCGCTCGTGGCGTTCAGGCGGCGCAGCTCGCGGTCGGTCTCCCGCGCGATTATGTTCGCGACAGTAGTCTTGCCCGACCCGGACGGGCCGTAGAAGATCATATTCGGTATTTTCCCGCTTTTCACTATCCTCCGGAGCAGACCGTTCTCTCCGAGGATGTGCTTCTGACCGAACACCTCGTCAAGCGTCGTCGGACGGATCCTGTCCGCAAGCGGCTGATACATCCTTCATCACTTCTCTTTCAAGTGGTCTCCCGAAAATCAGTAGATCGGGTGCTTCCCGCAGAGCTCCGCCACCTCGGCGCGGACGGTGTCCGCACAGTCCGGATAGTCCGTCGCGGCGAGGCGCATGAGCTCCGCAATTTTCTCCATGTCCGCCTCGTCAAAGCCGCGCGTCGTAACGGCGGGCGTTCCCACGCGTATGCCGCTTGTGACGAACGGGCTTTCCGGGTCGTCCGGAATGGCGTTCTTGTTTACCGTGATGTGCATCTCGTCAAGGCGGCGCTCCATCTCCTTGCCGGTGACGCCGAAGCGTCTGAGGTCGACAAGCATCAGGTGGTTGTCGGTGCCGCCGGTGACGAGGTCGAACCCGCGCGCAAGGAGAGCCTTCGCGAGCGCCGCCGCGTTCCGCACGACGGCACGCTGGTACTCCTTAAACTCAGGCTTCATCGCCTCGCCGAAGCAGACCGCCTTGGCCGCTATGATATGCTCTAGCGGACCGCCCTGCGTTCCGGGGAAAACGGCCTTGTCTATAGCCTTGGCGTGCTCTTTCTTGCAGAGGATAAGTCCTCCGCGCGGACCGCGCAGGGTCTTGTGCGTCGTCGTGGTGACGACGTCGGCATAAGGCACGGGGTTCGGGTGCTCCCCCGCCGCGACGAGACCCGCGATGTGCGCCATATCCACCATGAGTATCGCGCCCGCCTCGTGCGCTATCTCAGCGAAGCGCTCGAAGTCTATCGTTCTCGGGTAGGCGCTCGCGCCGGCGATTATCATCTTAGGACGGTGCTCGAGGGCGAGGCGGCGCACCTCGTCGTAGTTAATCCTGTGCGTCTCCGGGTCGATGCCGTAGGGGACGACGTTGAAGTACTTTCCCGAGATGTTCGCGGGGCTGCCGTGCGACAGGTGTCCCCCATGCGCGAGGCTCATGCCGAGGACGGTGTCCCCCGGCTCACAGAAGGCGTAGTAGACGGCGGTGTTCGCCTGCGCGCCGGAGTGGGGCTGGACGTTCGCGTGCTCCGCGCCGAACAGCTTACAGGCGCGCTTCCGCGCGAGGCTCTCGAGCTCGTCGATATACTCGCAGCCGCCGTAGTAGCGCTTTTTCGGCAGACCCTCGGCGTACTTGTTCGTCATTACGTTTGCCGCGGCCATCATCACCGCCTCGCTCACGATATTCTCCGAGGCTATGAGCTCGATGTTGCGGCGCTGGCGCATGAGCTCCTTCAATATAGCCGCGCCGACCTCCGGGTCGGCCTCCGAAACAAATCCGAGCACGTTTTCCATCATCGAAGCCATGTCGGTCACTCCTTTCAAAACCGAGTCGCGGGAACGCGGGCAACCGTTCCCCTCCCGCCGGGGACGGCGCATATACTGCTCGCCGCGCGGCACTTGCAACCGCGGGCGTTTTGTGCTAAAATCGTCGAAAAAGGGGGCTTTCGTATGCTTGACAAAAAGGAACGGGCACAGCGCTGCATAGACGCGCTGAAGCTCGAGTATCCCGACGCGATATGCACGATAGACTACGAAAAGGACTACGAGCTGCTGTTCTCCACGCGCCTTGCGGCGCAGTGTACCGACGCGCGCGTGAACATCGTGACAAAGACTCTCTACAAGAAGTACCCGTCGCTCGAGGCGTTTGCAGAGGCGGACATCCCCGAGCTTGAAAACGACCTCCGCCCTACCGGCTTCTTCCGTATGAAGGCCCGCGACCTCAAGGCCGCGGCGCGCGTCCTGCTTGACGACTACGGCGGGAAGGTCCCGGATACGATGGAGGAGCTTCTGAAGATACCGGGCGTCGGCCGCAAGACCGCGAACCTCGTCCTCGGGGACATCTTCGGCAAGCCGAGCTATGTCTGCGACACGCACTGCATCCGCATAACGAACCTTCTCGGTCTCACCGAGGGGAAGGATCCGGCAAAGGTCGAGGTACAGCTCCGCGAGATACTTCCGCCGGACGAGGCGGGCGCATTCTGCCACCGCCTCGTGCTCCACGGGCGCGCGGTCTGCGTCGCGCGCCGCCCGAACTGCGCCGCGTGCTGTATGAGAGATTACTGCGACCATGCGGCGTCGCTCGCGGCGACGGAATAGGCTCCGCGCTTTCGCGGGCGGTCTTCGGACCGCCCGCTTTGTTTTCAGACTTTCAGCTCGCTCTCGGACTTTGGAAGGCGGGCTTTGTTCTTTTTGAGGAGCGGACGCACCTCTCCCTCAAGGTATTCCTTCACCTGCTCGGGGCTGCGTCCCACATACCTTCTCGGGTCGAGACCGGCCTTCAGCTCGTCGAGGCTGAGTCCGAACGCCGGGTCGGCGGCGATGCGCTCGATGAGGTCGTTCGGCTTGCCCTCCTCCTTGACGGCGTATCCCGCGCCGAGGGAGTGCTCGCGGATACGCTCGTGCAGCTCCTGACGGTCGCCGCCGGCCTTCACCGCGTCCATGAGGATGTTTTCGCTCGCCATAAACGGCAGCTCCTCCGCGACGTGCTTCTCTATCACCTTCGGGTGGACGGTGAGCCCGCCCGCGACGTTTATGATTATGCCGAGTATCGCGTCGACGGCAAGGAACGCTTCGCCCGTGGAGATACGCTTGTTTGCGGAGTCGTCAAGCGTCCTCTCGAACCACTGCGTCGCGGCGGTGAAGGCGGGGTTCTGCGCGTCCGCTATGACGTAGCGCGCGAGCGCGCATATACGCTCGCAGCGCATCGGGTTCCGCTTGTAGGGCATGGCGGACGAACCGACCTGCTTTGTCTCGAACGGCTCCTCGACCTCCTTGAGGTGGCTGAGGAGGCGGACGTCGGTCGCAAACTTGGAAGCGCTCTCGGCTATCCCCGCGAGCGTCGCGAGGACGAAGGCGTCGGTCTTGCGGGAGTAGGTCTGGCCGCTCACAGGCTCGCACCTCGCAAAGCCCATCTCCTCCGCTATGAGCCGTTCGAGCTCCTTGCACTTTTCATGGTCTCCCTCGAAGAGCTCGAGGAAGCTCGCCTGCGTGCCGGTCGTGCCCTTCGAGCCGAGAAGCTTGAGGGTGGAGATGCGGTACTCTACCTCCTCGAAGTCCGCCATGAGGTCGCGTATCCACAGCGTCGCGCGTTTGCCGACGGTGACGAGCTGCGCAGGCTGGAAATGCGTGAACCCCAGCGTCGGCATATCGGCGTACTTCTCCGCAAAGTCCGCAAGGCGCGATATCGCCATCAGCAGCTTGGACGCGACGAGCTCGAGCGCAGAGCGCATGATGATTATGTCGGTGTTATCGGTGACGTAGCAGCTCGTCGCGCCGAGGTGGATTATCGGCATCGCGTTCGGGCAGAGCTCGCCGTAGGCGTGGATGTGCGCCATGACGTCGTGGCGGAGCTTCCGCTCCCACTCGTCCGCCGAGTCGTAGTTTATGTCCTCGACGTGCGCCTCGAGCTCCGCTATCTGCTCCTCCGAGACCGGCAGACCCAGCCTGTGCTCCGCGCGCGCGAGCGCGACCCACAGCCGCCGCCACGTCCGGAACTTGCAGTCCGGCGAAAAGAGATAGAGCATCTCGTCGCTCGCGTAACGGCTCGAGAGCGGGGATTCGTATTTGGACTTCATGTTGACCTCCCATGTCTTGTAGATCCGCTTCAATATCCGTCGGAGACGCTGTTCCCGACGGATTTACTTATTTGTCAATCATTATAGCATAGAAAAAGCCGCTTGGCTAGACGGGAATTCCGTCTCGGCGCATCTCACCGGCGGCGCGGCTCCGCCGCAGGCACGGAAAACACGCCGCCATGCACATTTCGGCGCGCCGGATATGCAAATTTGAACGCGGCCGCTTCGCCGTGAGGAATTTCACCTGTCCGAATCCTGCAAAATCACCATATCGCCGCCGGTAAATCAATGTAAAATTATCACTTTCGGGTATTGCAACGGCGGTGATTTGCGCATATAATATCCAAGGTGCGCCGATGCAAGTCAGCCACCCAAATCTTGCAAAACCGGAGGATGATGAGCGATGCCAAAGGAGCTGTCACGAATAGCGGCGCAGGTGCGCGCTTCAACGACTATCGCGATAGATACCAAATATAAAGAGATGAAGGCGGCCGGCATGGACGTCATCGGCTTCGGCGCGGGCGAGCCGGACTTCGATACTCCGGACAACATCAAGATGGAAGCCATCCGGGCCATAGGCTCGAATTTCACAAGATACACTCCCGCCGCGGGGACGCTCGAGCTCCGCGAGGCGGTCTGCACGCGTCTCGAGAAGGACTGCGGCGTGAACTACAAGCCGAATGAGGTAGTCGTCTCGAACGGCGCAAAGCAGTCGCTCTTTCTCGCGCTCTCGGCGCTCGTCGATCCCGGCGACGAGGTGATAATAGCCGCTCCCTACTGGGTAAGCTACTACGAGCTTATCCGTATGGTCGGCGGCGTGCCGGTCATAGTCGAGTGCGGCGAAAAGAGCGGCTGGAAGATGACGGCGGACATGCTCCGCGCGGCGATAACGCCGAAGACGAAGGCGTTCATACTGAACAATCCGTCAAACCCCTCCGGCGTAGTGTACACGACGGGCGAGCTCTCCGACCTCGCGCGCGTCTGCGTGGAGAGCGACGTCTACATCATAGCCGACGAGATCTACTACAAGCTCGTGTACGGCGACGCACGCTTTACAAGCATCGCCGCCCTCGGCGAGGATGTGAAGAAGCTGACGATACTTATAAACGGAGTATCCAAGAGCTACGCCATGACCGGCTGGCGGATAGGCTACAGCGCCGCCGCGCCGGAGATAGCGAAGGTGATATCGAACCTCCAGAGCCACATGTCCTCCGCGCCGAATTCGATAGCGCAGAAGGCCGCGACCGAGGCTCTTACCGCCTCGCAGAGCTCGATAGAGCTGATGCGCCGGGCGTTCGAGGCGCGGCGCGAATACTTCATTGAGCGTGTGAGCGAGGTGCCCGACGTGAAGATCATCCCGCCGGACGGCGCGTTCTACGTCATGATGGACATAAGCGCGTTTATCGGCAGGACCCTCGGCGGCATCGAGATACATGACGCGGACGACTTCGCGGACGCGTTTCTCACCGCCGGTCACGTCGCGCTTGTGCCCTGTACCGGTTTCGGCGCACCGAATCACGTGCGCTGGAGCTACGCGACAAGTTTGGAGAATATCAAGCTGGGGCTTGACAGGTTGGAGAACTTCATAAAGTAAAACGCAATTTGAAAGCGACAAGGTGTGGGGCTGTGCCCCACACCTTTTATTCTCCCAACTTTTCCATTATTTCGCTCCATTCGAGCATTAGCATATCTATCCTGTGCTCGGTCTCCTCACGCTTAGTCAGCAGCTCGCCGAGGCGGATGTGGTCGCTTGACGCCTCCGTAAGCTCCTCGTCTATCTGCTTTATCTCGTCCTCGAGGACGGATATGCGGCGCTCGATTATCGGAACGCGCTTGCGGAGCGCGTCGGTCTCGCGGCTGCGCTTATGCGCCTCGCGAGCCTCGCTCTGCTCCTGCTCCTTCTTCGGCTCGGGCTCTTTCTTTTGCGGCTCCGTCGGCGGCACGGCGGACTCGCGCGCCGTGCGCAGAGTCTCCGCGACCTCGCGGTACTCGCTGTAAGTCCCGTCGAAGTCGATTATCCCTCCCTGCTCCACCGACCATATCTTCGTTGCGAACTTCTCGAGGAAGTAGCGGTCGTGGCTGACGAGCAGGAGCGTCCCGTCGAACTCATCTATCGCCTGCTCGAGCCATTCGCGCGAGCGGATGTCGAGGTGGTTCGTGGGCTCGTCGAGTATCAGCATATTAACGCCGCCCTGCATGAGAATGCAGAGCCGGAGGCGGCTCTTCTCGCCGCCGGAGAGCGTGTCGATGTCCTTGAACACGTCCTCGCCGGTGAAGTTGAAGCGCGCGAGGATGTTCCGCGCCTCCGCCTCGCTTATGCTGAGGGTGCGGCAGACGCTGTCAACTATCGTCGTGTGGTTATACTCAAAGCTCACCATCTGCGGCAGGTACGCCGTCTTGACGCCGACGCCCCACTTCACGCGCCCCTCGTCCGGCGGCAGCTTGCCGAGAAGGATGTTGAGAAGCGTCGTCTTTCCCGCGCCGTTCGCGCCTATCAGGCCGACGCGCTCGTCCTTCTTTATCTCGAGGTCGACGTCCGAGAAGAGCGTCCTGTCTCCGAAGCTTTTTTTGAGCCCCGTGACCGACAGCACGTCCTCGCCGGAGCGGCGTGTCTCGCCGAAGGTCGCGCGGAGGTTCCTCCCCTGCTTGACGAGCTTCGGCATCGACGCCTTTATCCGCGCTATCCGCTTTTCCATCGAGAACGCCGTCCGGTAGAGCTTGTCGTTTCCGAGGAACGCCCAAAGTCGGACTCGCTTCACCGCGTCCTCGAGCTGTTTTACCTTCTTCTCGGCGTTCCGCATCTGCGCCTCGGCGGAGCGGATATACTCCTCCTTCTGGCGCAGGAACTCGCTGTAATTGCCGTTCCAGACTTTCGCCGTGCCGCCCTCAAGTTCGACTATCCTCCCCACCGTGCGGTCGAGGAAGTAGCGGTCGTGCGATATTATCAGCACCGAGCCCTTGAAGGAGGCGAGAAAGTCCTCGAGCCACTCGGTCGACTGTATGTCGAGGTGGTTCGTAGGCTCGTCGAGGAGCATTAGGTCGACGTCGGTGAGGATCATACGCGCGAGGTTTATCCGCGTCCTCTCGCCGCCGGAGAGCTTTTCCCACCGCGTTTCGAGCATCGGCGTGAGGCCGAGGCCGTTCGCGACGCGGCGGAACTGTACCTCCGTGTCGTAGCCTCCGCCCGCCGAGAACTCTATCTCGAGCGCGCCGTACTCGCGCACCGCCTGCGCGTCTCCCTCGCTCATACGCCGCTCGAGCTCGCGCATCTGCGCGGCTATGCCGTCGAGACGCTCGAACGCTCCGCGAAGGACCTGTTCGACCGTCGTCCCGTCCGGGTAGTACGGTATCTGGTCGAGGACGCCGACGCGCGTACCCGGCGCGATGTGCACGCTCCCCTTGTCGCAGGCGTACTCGCCGGAGATCATTTTGAACAGAGTGGTCTTGCCGGTGCCGTTGTCGCCTATCAGGCCGACGCGCTCGCCCGGCTGTACCTCGAATGTTACGTTTTCCAGTATGGTGACCTCGCCGAAGTCCTTTCCGGCGCCCATCACCGACAAAATAGGCATTTTCGGTATATTCTCCGGCGGCTTCCGCCCGGAGCATCCTTTCGATTCGTATGCTTGCCGCAAACATCCGGCGGTAACTATTATAGAGTATCGCGTATCCGTTTGCAAGGAAAAATTGTCTTGACAACACCCTGCAAAAATGTAATAATGTAAGAAGCATAGCAAGCGATTTCTTTTATTTCGCATTTTATAGGAGGCTTCAATTATGATAGACAACAAGATCGCAGTAGCGATAGTCGGCTGCGGCGGCATGGGCGGCGGCCACGCGATAGCCATTTCGAGCGGCAGCGGACAGGCCGTGTGGCGCAACGACGGCGGACGCGGGCGCGAGCTCGAGCCATCCGATACCCCGATAGCCGAGAAGATGGTCCTCGCCGGCACATACGACATAGCGGAGGCCCGCCAGGAGTGGGCGCGTTCGCAGGGTCTTCATACCTACTCGAGCTTTGAGGAGATACTTGCGGACGACAAGGTGGACGTTGTCCTTGTCGCGACGCCGAACGACAGCCACAAGGAGCTTGCCATCCGCGCAATGCGCGCCGGCAAGCACGTCCTGTGCGAGAAGCCGGTCATGATGACGAGCAAGGACCTTGAGGACGTGCTCGAGGTCGCAAAGGAGACCGGCCGCGTCTTCTACCCGCGTCAGAACCGCCGCTGGGACAAGGACTACCTCGTCATGAAGAAGATATACGAGGAGAAACTCGTGGGCGACGTTTTCCATATCGAGACCCGCATGCACGGCTCGCGCGGCATCCCCGGCGACTGGCGCGGCCGCAAGGAGCAGGGCGGCGGCATGATGTTCGACTGGGGCGTGCATCTTCTTGACCGTCTCGTGCTGATGGTCCCCGAGAAGATAACCAAGGTCTATGCCAAGATGAACCACGTCACTAACGACGAGGTCGACGACGGCTTCATCATGTTTGTCACCTTCGCAAACGGCGTCACCGCGACGGTCGAGGTCGGCACCTGCAACTTCATCACCCTGCCGCAGTGGTACATGGCGGGCAGCCAGGGCACTGCTTCGATAAACGGCTTCAACGACCCCGGTCGCATGGTCGTCCTGCGCGACTGGGCGGACAAGGACGCCACCCCGATTCTCGCTGGCGAGGGACTTACCAAGACGATGGCTCCGCGCGGCGCAAACTCCACCGAGGAGCTTCCCCTGCCCGACTTCACCTATGACCGCAACGAGCTCTACTCGAACCTCTGCGACGTAATACTCGGCAAGGCCGAGCAGATAGTCAAGAACGAGGAAGCTCTCCGCATACTCCGTCTTATGGAGGCAGCTCTCGAGTCGGACGCCACCGGCAAGGCCGTCGACTTCGAGTAAGCCGGACATATCACCCGGGGAGAGGCCGCCTCTCCCCGGTTCCATATATCAAGACGGGGGGTTCGGTTATGGCGACTATTCAGGATGTTGCAAAGCTCGCGGGAGTGTCTACCGCTACCGTGTCGCGCGTTCTGAACGAAAACTACAAGGTGAGCGACAAGCGGCGTCAGCTCGTGCTTGACGCGGTACGGGAGCTCGGCTACCGTCCGAACATCATCGGCCGGAACCTCAGCCGCAGCGAGAACCGCACGATACTTGTCGTGAGCTCGTGGATAGACGACGATATGCTCCACGGCGCAAGCTACGCTGCAAAGGAGCTCGGCTACGACCTCATTCTCTCCTACACCACCGAGGAGGACGACAAGGACGCGCTCAAGTATTTCGAGAACGGACTTGCGGGAGGCATAATGTTCATCAACTTCCGCGGCACCGACAGCAGGATAGCAAAGCTCGCCGCGGAATACCCCATCGTCCAGTGCGCCGAGTATGTCGACTTCCCCGAGGCGTGCCTTGTCTCGATACGGGACGATGAGGCGATAGCGGAGCTTACCGACATGCTCGTGGATGAGGGACGCCGCCGCTTCGCGTTCATAGGTCCCGGCAGCCGCCAAAACTACACCATCCACTATGCCGAGGCGCGCGAACAGGGACTCCGCCGCGCGCTGCAAAAGCGCGGCATTCCGCTCAACGAGCGCTTTGTAGTCCGCTATCCCACCCCCGGCAGCAGCTTTGAAGCGGCCGAGCGGACGGCGGACGAATGGCTCGCCCTGCCCGCCGAGGAGCGTCCGGACGCGATAATCTGCGCCTCCGACACAATAGCTCTTGCCTGCATGAACCGTCTGATACGCGGCGGAATGAGCATCCCGCGCGACGCCGCGATAACCGGCTTTGACAACCGCCGCGCCGTCTACGCCAACCCGAAGCTCACCACCGTCGACCAGCCGTTCTTCGAGATGGGCGCGGAGTGCGTGCGTATGCTCGTGAACATCATGAGCGGCAAGGAGGTCGAGGAGAAGCGTATCTTCCTCGACCACAAGATAATCGTGCGCGGCTCCACCGACCCGACGCTGGAGTGACGTTCGCGGCAACTCGCCGCTGACCTTGCGGCAAATCGCGTTCGCTGTGAATTTTTCGTAAATAAAATCGCCCCGAAACGGATGTTTCGGGGCGATTTTTTGTGTTGACGTATCTGGTTGGCAAAAATGCTTTTACTTTCCGTAAATGATGCTTTCCGCCACGCGTATACCGTCCACGGCGGCGCTGACGATGCCGCCGGCGTAGCCGCAGCCCTCACCGCAGGGGTAGAGACCCCGCACGTTCGAGACGCAGTTCCCGTCGCGCAGTATCCGCACGGGCGAGCTTGAGCGGCTCTCGACGCCGATGAGGAGCGCGTCCGCCGTGTCAAACCCCCGGAGCTTCCGCCCGAATATCCGTATCCCGTCGCGGAGCGAGTCCGCGACGTATCCCGGCATCACTTCCCGCAGGTCGCACGGCGTGACGCCGGGACGGTATGTGGAACCAAGGCTTCCCGACGGCGTTCTTCCTCCGAGCAGGTCGCCCACGAGCTCTGCCGGTGCGCGGTAGTCCGAGCCCCCGGCGCGGAAAGCCGCGCGCTCTAGGCGGCGCTGGAGCTCCACCCCTGCGAGGACGCCTCCCTCCTCGCCGAAATCCTCCGCGCCGACGCCGACGAGGAGCGCGGCGTTTGCAAACTCCCCGTCCCGCGCGTGGAGGCTCATCCCGTTCGTGACTACGCCGCCGAGCTCGCTTGCCGCCGCGACGACCTGCCCGCCGGGGCACATGCAGAAGGTGTACACTCCGCGCCCGTTTTCGAGGTGCGTCGCAAGCTTGTACTCCGCCGGCGGCAGAGTCCCCCGCGCGCGGCCGTACTGTGCAAAGTCTATCAGCTCCTGCCGGTGCTCGATCCTCACGCCGACCGAGAACGCCTTCCGCTCCATCGCGACGCCGCCGTCGCGGAGCATTTCAAAGGTATCCCGCGCGCTGTGACCTATCGCGAGGACGGCGGCGCGGGTCGGAAGCTCGTACTCGCCTTCCGCCGACAGGACGCGGAGGCTTCTCAGCGCTCCCTCCGGCGCGTCGAAACCCTCAAATCTTTCCCCGAAGCGGAACTCGCCGCCCATCCGCTCTATCGCGGAGCGGATGTTTTTCACGACGCCGCGAAGCAGGTCCGTCCCAATGTGCGGGTGCGCGAGGTAACCTATCTCCTCCGGCGCTCCCGCCTCTATGAACGCGTCGAGCACCGAGCGGATGCGCGGGTCCTTCGTGCCGGTGGTGAGCTTTCCGTCCGAGAAGGTCCCGGCTCCGCCCTCGCCGAACTGCACGTTGCATTCCGTATCGAGCGCGCCGCCCGACCAGAAGCTCTCCACCTTGCGGACGCGCTCGTCCACCGGCCGGCCGCGCTCGAGGACTATCGGATGAAGTCCCGCGCGCGCAAGCCAGAGCGCCGCGAACAGTCCCGCAGGGCCGCTTCCGACTACCGCCGGGCGGGACACGTCGGCGCGGGTTTGTCTGTTCTCCGCCGCGTGCTGTAAAGCTTCCGAACTTGACAGCAGTTTCTCCCTCGGTGCGTCGTCCTCGTCCACTGCGACGCTGTACACACGGAAGATATTCGGCTTCTTCCGCGCGTCGAGCGACTCTTTGAGTATTCTCACCCTTGATGTAAAGCTTTCGGGCTTCACACCGGCTCTGCGCGCGATCGCCGCGCGCAGCTCCTCCGGCGTGTGCTCCGCCGGCAGCTTTATCTCGCTTATTCTCATTTCTCCGACGCCTCCAACGCCCGCGCGGCAGCGCGTCCCGCCGTGATGCCGGTCGCCCACGCCCAGTGGAGGTTGTAACCGCCGCAGTCGCCGTGGACGTCGAGCAGTTCTCCCGCCGCGTAAAGGCGCGGGTGCAGGCGGCTCTCCATCGTCTCGGGGTCGAACTGTGCGGCGCGGACGCCGCCCGCCGTCACCTGTGCGCTCTCCCAGCCCATCCTGCCGGACACACGAAACTCCAGCCGCTTGAGCGCCGACGCGATGCGTTCGAGCGTGCCGCCGTCAAAGGAGGACACCGGCCGCGACAGCTTCTCGACGCCGGCGGCGCGGAGGACGAGGTTTCCGAGGCGCTTTTGAAGCATCCCCGCAAAGAAGTCCTCCGCAGTATGTGTAAATAAAATCGCTTTACGGTTTTCCAGTTCATCAAGCAGTTTGCCTTTACAGATATTCGGGCAGAGGTCGAGCGTCACCGTATCGCACTCCTCGTGCGCCGTTATCTGGAATATCGGTATGCCGGACAATCCGTACTCGGTAAAAAGCACTTCGCCGCGCTCGCTGTGGACGAGCTGTCCTTTTGAGAAGGCGCTTGCCTCCGCGCGGACGCGCACTCCCTTCAGCGCCGCGACGGACGGCCGTTCGACCTTTAGCTGCACAAGCGCCGGAAGCAGCCGCGTCACCTCATAGCCGAGGGCGCGAAGGAGTTCGATACCGCTCCCGTCCGAGCCGCCGAGCGACGGCGCGGCGCGTCCGCCCGTCGCGACTATCACGGCGTCCGCCATGAGCTCCGCTCCGTTCTCCGAAAGTATGCGCCACGCTCCGCCCGGGGTCTTAGGCGGCAGAAGCGCCGCCGCCCGGAAGTCCGTCGCCGTCTCCGCGCCGGACGCGGCGGCGCGGAGCGCGTCGAGAAGACCCGCCGCGCTCTCGCTCATGGGGTACACTCTACCGTCCTCAATATATTCCGGCACGCCGACCGAGCGGAAGAACCTCACGGCTTCCTCCGTCCCGAAGCGCGAAATCACCCGCTCCGCAAAGCGGGTGTCCCCGTGGTAATGTCCGGCGGATATGTCTGTATTTGTAAAGTTGCAGCGTCCGTTGCCGGTGGAGAGCAGCTTCTTCCCCACTCGCGGAAGGCGCTCTGCTATCACGACGCGCACGCGCCTCTCCGACGCGCGGAGGGCGCTCACCGCGGCGGCAAGACCCGCCGCTCCGCCGCCGAGTATCGCCAGCGTCTTCAACTTTTCTTCTCCTCCCCGGCGGGCGGCGCGGATATGACCACTCTGCCCTCCGAATACTCAAGGCGAACCTTGTTGCCGTTGACGCCCAGCCTGTCAAGCAGCTCGCGCGGTATCTGCACGCGCCCCGCGCGGTCGAGCACCGCGAACTCGTCCTGCGTCTCGCCGCCCTCCTCCGCGAGGCTCGCGACGTCGCTGAGGTCGCGCTTCGCTATAAACTCGCTTGCAGTCTTGCCGTCGCGTATGGCGACGACGCGCTCGACCTTCTTTGCAAGCATCCTGTCGTGGGTGACTATCACTATCGTCGTGCCGAGCTCGCGGTTGAGCTCGCGGAACACGTCGAGGATGTAATTCGCCGTCGCCGCGTCGACCGAGCCGGTGGGCTCGTCCGCGAGCAGCAGCTTAGGGTTGTTCGCGAGCGCGAGGGCTATCGCCACCCTCTGCTGTTCGCCGCCGGAGAGCATCTGGAGCCGGCTGTTCTTCCTGTGACCCATGCCTACGAGTTCGAGAAGCTGCAAGGCGCGCGTCCTGCGGTTCGCCGAGAGCTGAAGAGCTCCGTCCTCGCGCGGCATATCCGCCTTGCAGAAGCTCATCGGCATCATGACATTCTGCACCGCCGTGAGGTACGGCAGGAGGTTCCGCGCGTTGTTCTGCCACACAAACCCGACGGTGTACCGCTTGTAGTCGACAAGCTGCTTCTCGTCAAGTTTAAAGAGGTCCTTGCCGTCTACGATGAGCCGCCCGGCGCTCGGACGGTCGAGCCCGCCTATCATGTTGAGGAATGTGCTCTTGCCCGAGCCGCTGTTGCCGATTATCGCCATCAGCTCGCCCCGCGCGACGGTGAGCTCCAGCCCCTGAAGCGCGAGGACCTCGAGGTCCCTCGTCTTGTAGATCTTGACGAGATCCTGACACTCTATTATGTTGTCGCGCACAGCCGTCTCATTCATCGGCGTCCACCCCCTGCACGAGTTTTCCGTCCGCAAGCTCGTAGGTGCAGTCCGCGAGGCCGACGAGCCCCACGTCGTGCGTGGTCATAACGAGGGTGACGCCCTCGCTCTCGATAAGCTCGCGGAAGGTTTTCATAACAGAGAGGCCGGTGGCGGTGTCAAGCTCCGCCGTAGGCTCGTCCGCGAACAGCACCGCCGGACGGTGCGCAATGGCGCGTGCTATCGCGACGCGCTGCTGCTCGCCGCCGGACATCTCCTGCGGCATGTGATCCATCCGCGAACCGAGGCCGACGAGCCGCAGACACTCCTCCGCGCGGCGGCGGCGCTCCGCCGCCGGAACGCCCGCTATGCGAAGCCCGAATTCCACGTTCTCATAAGCCGTCATTATGCTCACAAGCGCCACCGACTGGAATACGAAGCCTATCTTCTTTCGGCGTATGGCGTCCCGCTCCGGCTCGGAGGCGGCGGTGATGTCCACGCCGTCCACCGTGACCGTTCCGGTCGTCGGACGGTCGAGCGCGCCGAGGATATTCATAAGCGTCGTCTTTCCCGAGCCGCTGCGCCCGCGAAGCATCGTGAGCTTTCCCTTCGGAATGCCGAGAGTTATGTCGCTGAGAGCCCAGAAGTCGTTCTCCCCCGCCCTGAAGGAGCGGGACACGCCCTCAGCCGTGATGATGTTTTCCATTCGCGTCCCCTCCTCAGTCTTCTCCGAGTTTTAGTGCCTGCGC
This sequence comes from uncultured Clostridia bacterium, assembly GCA_947631015.1. Taxonomy (GTDB): domain Bacteria; phylum Bacillota; class Clostridia; order Oscillospirales; family JAAYOS01; genus CANRIN01. The sequence goes on along the minus strand of CANRJS010000014.1, from coordinate 23,230 downwards.
TATGCGTATCTTCGAGATAAGCACGCAGAGCACCGCTATGCACACGACGAGCATCACGCCTATCACGATAAACAGCCGCGCAAAGTCGCTCCCCTCCATCGCTATCCGGAGCGGCAGGACGTTCTGCCCCGCGGCGTAGCCCATCTGTATGAGCGGCACGAAGAAGTGCGAGGCGAGGAGCCCCACCCCCACGCCGAAGCCTATCGACACGCCGGAGATGAATACCTGCTCCGAGAGAAGCATCGAGAATATGCCCCGCATCGACATGCCCATCGCACGGAAGATTCCGAACTGGAGCACCCGCGAGCGTATCGAGAGTATCCAGTATATCAGGAAGCCGGTCATGCAGACGGCAAGTACGATTATAAAGCCGACGGTGAGGACGCCGTTCGTCCCCTGGAGCACCGGGTCGTTCTTCTCGGCGACGACCGCCGCGTCCGCGTCAAGGAACACCTCGAAGCGCATATCCTGCTCCTCCGCGAGGTCGTAGACCGGACGAGCGCCCTCCGGCGGGTTCTTCATCCATATCTCGTAGGGGGTTATTCCCCACTCCGCCTGTATCTGCGCGATATTCGCTATGACGAAGTAGTGCTCCTCGTAGGTGACGCCGCCCGAGCCGTCCGCCTGCGGCGTAGTCATGACGAGGCTCGGCCAGTAGTCCACGAATCCCGCTATTATGCCGGTGCTGCTGTTCCCCTCCGGGCTGAACAGGTTTATCGTGTCTCCGAGCTCGAGACCCTGCTTTGTGTGGAAGTTCATCGAGAGCAGCACGGCGGACGCGTCGGACGCCAAAGCGTTCAGATACTCGTTCTGGTGCGCGGGAAGCTGTCCCTCGCGGAACCACGCTATCTCTCCGAACTCCTTGGAGTCTATCGCGAGCATCGTGACGTCGTTCAGCCTCTGCGTCGGGGCGACGACGTCCTCCGTGCGCTGGACCTTCGTCAGCCGCATTCCGGCGGCGGTGAGGGGCGAATATCTCTCGAAGTCAGGCTCGTACCACACCGTCTCGTCCGAGGCGGTGACGTAGCTTTTGTTTGACGTCCACTCCTCCCGCACGACGACGTCCGCGCCGTACTCGTAGCGGATGTTCTCCTCCATATTGAGGTTTATCGTGCGCGCGGCGGACGAGCTGAATATGCCGGTCGCTATAGTCAGCACGAGGAATATCATGATGAACTGCTCCTCGCCCACAGACCGCGTTATCCGCAGGAAGGACGCATAGAGCGCGGGCGACCAGAAGCGCCGTCCCACCCTGAATATCAGCCGCATTATCCACGGGAACACGCGCACGAGCAGAAGTCCCGCGCCGACCATAAATAGCGACGACGTGATAAAGAGCAGCGGGTCTATCCCGCCCCCTCCCGCGCTCAGAAGGTCCTTCTGGTTGTTGTAGGAGTAGAGACCGTATATCGACACGCCGAGAAGTATCACGTCAAGGAACAGCTTCTGCCAGAGCGGACGCGTCGAGCGCCCGCTCTTTGCGCGCTTGTGGTCGACTATCGTTATCTTCGAGTATCTGAATGCCGGTATCGTCATCATCAGGACGGCGAGGACTGCCGCAGCGCCGCTATAAAGCACCGCCTCCGGCACTATCCGCGCGTTTAATGACGCGCGGCTCACGAGACCGAGGAACCCGTCCGACGCGCCGAGCACCCTGCATATCAGGAGACCGAGCGGCAGCCCCGCAAGGAAGCTCGCGCCCGCGACTATGCCGCTCTCCGCGAGGAACAGAAGTATGACCTGCCCGCGTGAGGCGCCGCGGCTCTTTATCACCGCCACCGAGTTCTTCTCCTGCTCGAGTATCTCCTTTGACACCATGAATATGAAGAACGCAAAGAGTATGAATATGGGCGTCTGGAGCACCCAGAGCGTTACGGTGAGGCGGGACGCCTCGTCAAGTATGCTCTCGATCGTCGAGGTATAGCTCGCGCGGAAGCCGAGGGAGCCGTAGCGCTCGAACTCCTTCGCGCCCGCAAGCGTCGCCTCGTACACCTCGCGCGCGCCTTCGGCGTCAAGCGAGGTGTAGTCGAACAGGTCGTAATACTGCGCGCCGAAGTTCACTTCCTGCGGCAGCGGGTCGATAAATGTCTCCCGGAACAGTTCCTCGTCCATCAGGCAGACGTCGGTGAAGGTCTGCGGCGAGTAGTACCAGTATGGGTCGCTCTCCTCGCTGTTTATGTAGGTGCCGACGACCTTGAAGCGTACCGCGCCGCCGCTGTTGAGACGCGCCTGCTTCATCTCGAGTACTTCCCCGAGGATGAGGTCCTGCTCCACGAGCGTTCTCTCGTTGACGATGACCTCTATCACGCCGCCGTCCGGCTCGGAGGAATAGATACGCCCCGTCTCGATAGTCAGGTGACCCTCGACGTCGTTCATCGACTGGAGGCGGAGCATCCGGTCCGCCTCGGTGCGGCGTCCGTCTACCCCGAGCGCCTGATAGTCCGACGTGGTGTAGACCGTCACCTTCTCCTTAAACGGGACGGGCATACTCTCCTCAAAGGCGGCAAGCCGCTCCTCGAACTGCATCAGTCCGTCGCGCTCGCGGCCCTTGTTCATATTGAGTGAGTTAAAGCGCAGCTCCACCGCGAGCGGATAGGTGTTCCGCTCCACCTGTCTTGCGTCGAGCGTGCGGACTATCATCCGCTGAAGTATCGCGTCCGAGTATATCGGTATGCTCGCGACCATAGAGCAGAGCAGCAGGTTTCCTATCAGCAGGCTTGCGACGAGCCACTTGTTTGAGAGCATCTTTCTGAGGATGAATCCGAACATTTCTCTCCCTCCCCTTAACCGACGCTCACATACTCGCCCGGCTCAAGACCTGCAAGTATCTGTGTGTTCTTATCGTCCGCAAGACCCGCGACGACGAAGCGCTTCCTCGGCGACCCGTCCCGCATGACGTAGACGTACCGCCTGCCCTCCTCGCTTTTCAGCGCGCTGTTCGGTACGACTACAACGCCGTCAAGCGAGAAGCGCTCGACCTCCACCCGTATGCGCGGCATGAACCTTCCCGCGCCGTCCGACGCGAGGACGGCGTTCGCGGCCTCCATAAGCTCGTCCGGTATCTCCACCGTAAAGGAGCCTGTGTCCTCGCCGCGGTTTATCGGCGCGTCGAGCACGCGGCTCTCTATATCTCCGTCGGCGAGGTCGGTCCTTATTATCGCCCTCTCGCCGTAGCGCGGAACGCCCGTGATGTCGCTCGGCGCGGTGACGGCTATATCCTCGTAGCTTATGAAGGTACACACCCGGCGGCCGTATTCCACCGGGAGCCCCGCCCCTAAGCTCTCGAGCGAGTAGACGCACCCGCGCGCGGGAGCGTAGACGGTATCCTCCACCGCGCGCTCGTCAAACGCGCGGAGCGCATCCTGCGCCGCCGCGACGCGGTCTGCGGCGCCAGACTCGGCAGCTTCAAGCTGAAGCTCCGCGCGCTCAAGCGCGAGCCCCGCGCGGCGGTACGCGCGCGTGTCCGACCTGTCCGCCGCCGCGAGCGCTTCGCGCGCCGACGCGGCGGAGTCCCGCGCGGTCTTCAATGCGCGCTCCGTTTCGCTCTTCGCTATCTCAAGCTCCGCCTCGAGGCGCTGCCGCTCCGCCGCGCTCGTCTCTATCGTAAAGCGCGCTATCGGCGCGCCTTCCTCCACCGTGTCGCCTGCGGAGACGTAGTATTCGGCAAAGCGAGCGCCGTTAAATTCACAGTATATGTCCTTTGTCGCAAAGGTGACGGATGCGTCGGCCGACATACTGCGCAATATGCCGCCCACTGTGACCTCCGCCGTGCGCGTCGAGCCGGATGAGCTTTCTCCGCTCCTCTCCACCGGCTTTATCAGCGCCTCGCCCGCGCTCTCGCTCTCCGAGCAGGAGACGAGGGAGAATGCCGCCGTCGCCACGAGCAGCAGCGCGCAAAGTCTCTTAGCCGCCGACATAGACCTCATCCCCCTCCTCTACTCCGTCCAAAATCTCAACATACGCGTCGTTCGTGACGCCGGCCTTCACCTCGGTGTACACGAGCTCGCCGCCGTCCTCGATATAGACGTAGGTGACGCCCGAGTCGCGGTAGAGCGCGCCGGAAGGTATCCGCACGGTGTCCTTCGCGCTCTCGCGGACGGCGCGGAGCTGCACGAACTCGCCCGTCCCGGGAAGCTCGCCGCCGTCCGAGCGCACGAACCTCTGCGGAGCGTCCTTCCCCGTCGCCTCGAACACCGCGATCTCGCGGTCGGTATACTCCCAGCGCTCGAGCGGGTGCTCCGTCCCGTCTTTGATGTAACTCAGCTGCGCCGTACTCGGCACCTTTTCCCCCGCCGCACAGCTTATGTAGCGCCTGTCGCCGTCGGAAAGAGTGACAAGCGTCGTCGAGGACGCGGCGCGCGCGCCCTCCGATGTGTAGACCGATATGACCTCGCCGCTCACCGGCGCGCGCAGCGTGGCGCTCTCTATCTCCTTTTCAAGCTCCGCTATGTCCTTTTTAGCGGCGTCAAGCGACCTCTCAAGCTGTCCGTCGTATCTGTCAAGGTCGGACTGGCGGCTCTCGACCTCGAGCCGGAGCAGCGAGGCGTCCAGCCCGTCAGGGTCGGTCTCCTCAGCCTCCTCGAGGTCGAGCTTTGCAAGCTCCAAATCTATCTCGACCATGCGGCGCTCGCGCGCCCCGCTCTCCTCAAGCGAAGCGAGCCGCTCCTTCGCGTCGTCAAGCCTCTCCCGAAGTCCTTCGGTGTCGAGCCGCAGGAGCGCGTCCCCCTCGGAGACACTGTCCCCAGTCTTTACAAACACCCTGTCCACCACGCCGGACGAGTCCTCAAAGGACACGTCGGTCTGCACCGGCAGAACGTATGCGGAGTACACAAGCACCGCTTCGACGTCCCCGCGCTCCGCCTTCGCCGTGTCGTACACAACATGCACGGAGTCAGCGAGCGGCGGCGCTGACGTCTCTCCGCCGCCTCCGCAGGACGTCATCAGCAGTGCGGCGGCAACCGCCGCCGCGAGCAGTCTCGGCTTCATGACACTATCACCTGCTCTCCCTCCTCAAGGCCGGAAACTATCTCGGTCATACCGTCCGCCGAGAAGCCCGTTTCGACGTTTCTCATCACACGGACGCCGTCCTCGAGCATATAGACTATCGACCGGCCGTTCGCGCTCTTCACCGCTCCGGACGGGACGCGCAGAACGTCGTACACGGCGTCGGTCGTAATGCTTACCACTCCATAGGTGCCCTCCGCCGCCGGCTCCGTGTAGTCGCGCGGCACGATGCTCGCGACGCTTCCCTCTGTCGAGACGACCTCCGCCTCGTACTCCTCGCCGCCGATGTTGACCGTGACGGCGTCCCCGACGGCAAAGAGGCCCTTCGCGTCGGTCTCGTCACAGGAGAAGACCATGGAGGTCTTGTCGCTTATCGTTATGAAGGTCTCTCCGGCGGTCGAGGTGAAGCCGTCTCCGCCGAAGCTCTTGACGTAGGTCACAGTCCCCGCGAACGGGGCGCAGAGGCGGTGCTTTTCCTCGTCCGAAAGCAGCTCGTCAAGCCTTGCCTTCTCTGCGGCAAGGCGAAGCTCGGTCGTGCGGCGGTTTGCTTCGTAGTTCTCCTCCGCCGCCTTCCGTTCGTTCTTCAGGCTCTCGCTTGTCGGGTCCGCCGCGATGCGGAGGTCGTACCTCTCAAGCTCGAGCTTCGAGCTTTCGGCCTCCTCCTCGAGCGTCCGCTCGTAGCCCGCTATCGTCTCGCGCGCGGCGTCTATCTCGTCGGAGAGGCCGCCGTCCTCGAGCTCGCAGAGCAGCTCGCCCTCCTTCACGTCGTCCCCGACCGAGACATATACCGCGTCGAGCGCCGCTCCGTTCACGTCGAACGCGAGCGACTGCTTCACGGACGGCATATAGCGGAAGGTCACCCTCTTCGTCTCGAGGATGTCCCCCCGCTCCACATTCGTGAAGGTGTAGTTTGTCTTTTCGTAGGCGTATATCAGCGGGGGCGACGGCGCCTCCGCCTCCTCCGGCAGCAGCGAGCACCCGCCGAGTATCATCGCCGCCGCACACGCCATCGCCGTGCATTTTACGGATATACTGCTCATTTCCGTCCTCCGAGAGAAAAAATATCTGTCACAGAAGCTCCTTGATTGCCTCGCTCACGGTCCTCACGCGTATCACCTCGAGGCCGTCCGGCACGCGGACGTCCCTCGCGCCGCGCGCGGGCATCGCACACCGCTTGAAGCCGAGGCGGCGCACCTCTGCGAGGCGCTGCTCTGCGGCGGTGACGCCTCTCAGCTCGCCCGCAAGTCCTACCTCGCCGAACGCGGCGAGGTCGTCCCCGGTGGGACGGTCGAGCAACGCGCCCGCGAGCGCGAGCACCGTCGCGAGGTCTATGGCGGGCTCGTCCACCTTCAGTCCGCCGACGATGTTTATGTATGCGTCCCGGTTGGAGGTTATCAGCCCCGCGCGGCGCTCGAGCACCGCGAGCATCAGGACGGCGCGGTCGTAGGCAAGTCCCGAGCTCATCCGCCTCGGATTGCCGTAGGCGGTGGGCGTCACGAGCGCCTGAACCTCCGCGAGCACCGGCCGCGAGCCCTCCATCACGCATGCGACGCAGGAGCCCGCGACGTTTGACGGCCGGCCGGAGAGAAGCATCTCGGACGGGTTTGGTATCTCGCGCAGGCCCTCCCCCGTCATCTCGAACACGCCTATCTCGTTTGTCGAGCCGAAGCGGTTCTTCTCGGCGCGGAGTATCCTGTGGATGAGGTTCCTGTCCCCCTCGAAGCTCAGCACGCAGTCGACGGTGTGCTCGAGCACCTTCGGTCCCGCAAGCGAGCCCTCCTTGTTGACGTGACCAACGACGAACACCGTCACCCCGTCGGTCTTTGCAAGCTGCATAAGCGCGAGCGTACAGTCCTTTATCTGGCTGACGCTTCCCGGCGCGGAGGCGTTCGAGCGGCGGAACATCGTCTGAATGGAATCTACGATAAGTATGTCCGGACTGTTCTCACGGACGAGGTCGATTATTCTGTCAAGGTCTGTTTCGGAGAGCGCGGAGAGGTTGTCCCCCGCGACGCCGAGGCGGCGCGCCCGCATGCCTATCTGGCGGATGCTCTCCTCGCCCGAGACGTAGAGCACCCTCCGCTCAAGGCAGAGCGAGGCGCATATCTGGAGCAGCAGTGTCGACTTGCCGACGCCCGGCTCGCCGCCCACGAGCACGAGGCTTCCCTGCACCGCACCTCCGCCGAGCACGCGGTCGAGCTCCCCGAGCCCCGTCGAGAAGCGCGGCTCGCTCTCCTCCGACACCTCCGAGAGGCGCATGACGTTGTTCTCACGCCCGGCGGGCGCTGTGACCGCGTGCTTCGGTGCGGGGCCGGTGACGACCGTGCTCTCGACGAGCGTGTTCCACTTTCCGCAGCTCGGACAGCGTCCCGACCACTTGTAGGTCTCGTATCCGCACTCCGAGCAGAAGAACAGCGTTTTTTCCTTCGATGCGGGCAAGTTACATCTTCCTTTCGCGCTTTGACTTCTGTTTTTCTTTCACGTCACGGCGCGGAGCGCCGGCGTCACATCCCGCCGCTCTCGAGCGTGAGCAGTCCGCTCACGAGCAGGCAGGCGAGCTTTTTCTGGTGCCCGTCGTCCTGGAGCTCCGCGAGGTCGCGGGAGTTGGAGAGGAATCCGCACTCCGCGAGTATCCCGGGGCAGGTTATCTTTCGGAACAGGTACACGTCGCCCGCGACGGGCTTCGCTTCGCGAGTGTTTTCCGGGTCGAGCTGGCTGCGGACGTTCCTCTGGAGCGCCTCCGCGAGCGGCTTTGCCTCGTCGCCCTTGTAGAAGATGTGCGCTCCGCCGTACCGGCTGTCCCCGAACATGTTCTGATGTATGCTGATAAGGAACGCGTCCTCCGTCGCTTCCACTATCTCGACGCGCCGCCGCAGGTCGGCAGCCTTGGCGCTCCTGCCCGACTTTGCGCTGTCCCCCACCGCCGTGTCGGTCTCGCGAATGAGCACGGGGTCCTTGCCGAACAGCCGAAACAGTGCCGCCGTCTTGAGCGAAATGGCGAGGTTCAGCCCGCTCTCTATCACTCCGCTCGAGCTCACCGCGCCGCCGTCGAATCCGCCGTGACCCGCGTCTATGACGGGCGTGTACGCCGCGGCGGGACGCACGAGCGCCGCCGCGAGCGCAAATGCCGATACAACAGCCGAAATAAGTCTTTTCATCACCAACCGCCTCCCGTACAGAATATGTGGGAGGCGGTCAGAAAATCGCCGCAATTTGCTTTTTATGTGCGGAGCATGCCGCCGCTCTACTTCTTTTCCTGCTCCGGCTTCTTGTAGACGAGCCTTGCAAGTATCGAAAAATGCTTCATCCCGAAGGTGTAGGCGACGTGATATATCGCCGGCGCTATCACTACGGGGAGCAGGCAGAACAGCGGCGACACATCCTCGAGCTTCTGCAGTACAAACAGGAACGGCATGTAGAACGTGTGGTAGACTATCGGGATGACGGTGCTTATGCCGGTCTGCATGAGCGGGTCGAGCCCCTGCGCGCGCTGAGAGAGCACGACAAAGCCGTGCGCCATCATCAGCACCGCGAACAGCATTCCGACGCTCTCGGCTATCATGGCACACTTGAGCCCCCGGAATTTGTCGCGCGGTATGTGACCGTAGTTCATCATGTTGACGTCTCGCTCGCCCGCGTGCCACCCCTCGATGTAGGTGACGGCGGTGAAGCTGAATATACCGACGGCGTAGCCGATGACCGTCGCCACAGTCTCGCTTATCACGAGTCCGAGAACGTTCATCACAAGGAACGTCAGGAACGCGCCGATGATGTGCGCGCCGATGATGTTGAATATCTGCGGCCCCCTGCGCGTGCGGCGCGCCTCGGCGCGGGACGCGTCGTCAATACGCGCGCCCCACTGCGTCGGCTTCTCGTTTCGGTCGGCCCAGTCGTTCTTTTCCGGAAGATTTGTGTTGTCAGGCATAGCTGTACCTCCGCAAAAAACTGTCTTTATTGTAATCATACCACAAACCCGCCGCGAAGAAAAGTACAAACTGTGAATTTTGCGGAAAATTCGTCGTGCAAGGGACGGTTTGCCGCGTCCCGGGCTCCCGGCGGCGTCTCCGCCGCTCCACGCCCCGTAACAGTTCGCCCGCTTCCCTCGTATTTATACAGCGGAACCAGATACGGGCGCTCCCGCGACAGCCGCACCGGCGCGGGAGCAGAGGAAAGGTGCGGAGAAACGGCGGTATACAATGGATTACGACAAGCTGCTAATGCAGATGCCCGAGCGCCGGCCGCGTTCGGGCGCGGATATCGGCGACCTTCCGCAGGAGGCGGTCATAGCCATGACCTACACCCCGATGCAGCGGCAAGGCTCCGCGAAGTTCGAGCCGGGCGCGGCGCTCTCGCGCGGCACGCTCTACCCCGGTCTCGAGCTGCCTCTCGGGAACAACTACAACGTCCGACCGGTGAGAATGACTCCCCTCGGGGAGCTTCAGGCGCTCCACTTCAGTATCACCGAGCTCAGCCTCTATCTCGACACTCACTGCTCCGACCGCGAAGCTCTCGCGCTCCTGCGCGCCTATCAGAAGGCGTACCGTGAGAAGCGTGAGGAGTATGTGAAGCGGTTCGGTCCGCTCTCCAAGCAGGACGTCGTCTGCTCGGACAGCTACGACTGGATTGACGACCCGTGGCCGTGGGAACTTGGCAGGAGGGACATATAATGTTTGAATACGAAAAGACGCTCCAGTACCCGGTAAAGATAAAAAATCCGAACCCGGCGCTCGCAAAATTCATCATCAGTCAGTACGGCGGTCCCGACGGCGAGTTCGCGGCGAGCATGCGCTATCTGAGCCAGCGCTTCTCCATGCCCTACGCCGACCTGAAGGGACTGCTCACCGACATCGGCACCGAGGAGCTCGCGCACATGGAGATGATAGGCGCGATAGTCCACCAGCTCACCCGCTGCATGTCGGACGAGGAGATAAAGAAGGCGGGCTTTGACACCTATTTCGTCGACCACACCGCGGGCGTCTACCCGCAGGCGGCGAGCGGCACTCCGTTCACGGCTGCGTTCATCGGCGTCAAGGGCGACACGATAGCCGACCTCACGGAGGACCTCGCGGCCGAGCAGAAAGCGCGGGTAACTTACGACAACATCCTCCGCATGGTGGACGACCCGGACGTCATCGACCCGATACGCTTCCTGCGCGAGCGCGAAATAGTTCACTTCCAGCGCTTCGGCGAGGCTCTCCGCAACACGACCGACAGGCTGAACAGCCGCAACTTCTACGCGTTCAACCCGTCGTTCGACCGTCCGGTGAAGTGAGCTTTTCCGGCTGCTGCGGTACGACCCACAAGGACAGAGCCATCAACGAAAGGAGCGGGGCATCAAGCCCCGCTCCTTTTGTGTTGCCACAACCTATCATCAGCCTCGCAGAGTTTCGCCGCGTAAGCGGCGAAATAGAGTCAAATCCGTTTTTTCCGGCGACATGCGCGGCGGAAAAAACACTTCTCGCGGAGCGCGCGTCGAAGACGGCGAAGCCGTTTCCGCGCCGGTTCGCGCGGTTGAAGTTGGCGGCAAAGCCGCCAACTTCGCGCAGGCGGAATTCATTCCGCCGAGCATTTCAATTGGAAGGGCTCCCACGCGGTCGCCGACCGCGTGGGAATACGTCGATTTTCCGCCGTAGGCGGAAAACTCGGCGCGTAAGCGGAGCGCATGCCGTCAGCAAGGCTGAGCCTTGTCCGGCGGCTTCGCGGAAAATTGGTAAGGGCGCGGATAAAATCCGCGCCCACGATTTCCCGCGAACCTATTTCAGATACTTATCGAACCACGCGAGTATCTCGTCCATCCGGCGGATGCGGCTCTTCGGGCGTCCAGTGCGGCTGAGGTCGTGATTCTCGCCCTTGAACAGGCAGAGCTTCGCGTCGCACCCGTTCCGCTTGAGGGCGGTGTACATCGAAAGTCCCTCGACCATCCAGCAGCGGTAGTCCGAGTCGGAATGGATAAAGAGCGTCGGCGTGACGCAGTTCGGCGCATACTTCAGCGGCGAGAAGTCCCACAGCGCCGAGACGTTCTCCCTCGTCGCCGTGAGATGATTCGTCTCGGTGAACGGTATGCCTATGTCCGTCGTGTGCTCGAAGCTAGTCCAGTTCGCTATGGAGCGCTGCGAGCAGGCGCACGCGAAGCGGTTCGTGTGGCCGATTATCCAGTTCGTCATGAAGCCGCCGTAGCTGCCGCCGGTGACGCCGAAGCGCTCCGCGTCGGCATCCGGATACTTCTCAAGCATCAAATCGGCAAACTCCATTATGTTCGCGTAGTCCACCGAGCCGTACTTGCCCCATATATCCGCGAAGTCGTCCCCGCGGCCGTCCGAGCCGCGCGGGTTGCAGAAGAACACGAAGTACCCGGCGTTTGCCCATACCTGCATCTCGTGGTGGAACACCCCGTCAAATGTGGTGCGCGGTCCACCGTGGATGTGCAGTATCGCGGGATATTTCTTTCCCGGCGTGTAGCCCGCGGGCGTCATCGCCCAGCCGTGTATCTCGTACCCGTCCGACGCGGTAAAGACGTGCTTTTCCGGCGTGCGGACGTCGTACTCCGAGAGCGCCGCGCTGTAATCGGTCACCGCCCTGCCGTCAAGGTAGAGCTCGGAGAGCTTGTCGCCGTAGAGACCGCAGAAGGCGAGGTGTCCGTCCGCTATGTCGAAGCAGTCGCACGCGCCCTCCGGCGTGAGGCCGTCCGCGAGGCGTCCGTCCGGACGTATGACGCAGAGCTCGCTGCCGTCTCCGCGCGCGGAGATGAAGTACCAGCTTCCGTCGACGACCTTCGCGCCGCGTCCGCCGCCGACGCGCGCGTCGCTTCCGACAGAGCCGTAGCCGACGCTGTGGTCGTTGTCGGCTATTTTGCGGCACTCGCCGGAGTCCAGCGAGAGAGTGTAGAAATCGCCGGTCTCGAGCGCGGCGCCGTCCCCGGCGCACATGATGAGCGTGCCTGCGTCAAGGAAGTCGAAGCCGGACAGATAGAAGCGTCCCGCGCCGAGCAGCTCGCGGGTCTTCAACGTCTTGAGATCGCAGAGGAAAAGCCCGGTCTTCTCGGTGTAGCTTGTGTAGTCGCGCCACTCTCCGCCGCCGAAGACGACGGACTTTCCGTCCGGCGAGAGAGCATAGCCCGCGAGGTCGAACCACTCCCCCGTTATCGGCTTCAGCTCCCCGGAAGCGCGGTTGAATATGTAGAGGCGGCTCCGGTGTCCCGACGTGAACCCGCCGCCGTTCTCCCAGAAGGGATACTCCGTGAGTACGTCGCAGGGCGACTCGCGCCGCTCGCGAAGCGTCTTTTCCTTCTCCTCCACGCTCATGCCGGAGAGGTCGGGGAGCGTGTTGTCATACGTCGCCGAGACGAGGTACCTGTCCCCGTCTATCGGACGGAGACTCGCGCCCGAGAGCGGCAGCGTAAACGCGAGCGTCGCTTCGCCGCCCAACGGGTCTATCTCGTAGAACGCCGTGAGCGGTTCGCCCGCCTCGGCGCGCTTCTTCAGCTTCTCATCCCTCATCGCGGAAAAAAGCAGCTTTCCCGCTTTCGTCCAGACGTAACTGCGCGCGTCCCCCGAGCCGGTGAGGCGGCGCTCCTCGCCGCTTAAGACGTTGACGACGTGAATGTCGCCGAAGTACTTGTTCTCCTCCCTGGAAACGCCGCTCTCCACATACGCGAGCATCTTGCCGTCCGGTGAGAAACCGGGCATGCTCGGGTAGCGGAACTCGGCAAACGTGTCGGAAACTATCTTCTTCATCGCTAAACCCCCTTATTCCGCCGCAAGGCGGATGCTTATGAGAAACGTGCCCGCAGGGGCACGTTTCCTTATTTACTGTATTTCGACGGTTATTTTGTCCTCCGCGACGTCGAGCTTAAAGCCGCGGACATTGCGGTCGTAGTTGTCGATGAGCGCCGTTGCGAGCGCGTCCTCGACCTCCTTCTGTATGAGGCGGCGGAGGTTGCGCGCGCCGTAGGTGAGAGAGTAGCTCTTCGCGACGAGCCACCGCTCCACATCCGCGCTCCACTCGAGCGTCATTTCGCGCTCCTTCATCGAATCTCTGAGGTCGCCGAGCATTATGCGGACTATGTGCGAGAAGTCCTCCTCGGAGAGCTGGTTGAATACCACGACCTCGTCAACGCGGTTGATGAACTCGGGGCGCATTATCTCGCCGAGCGCCTTCATCGCGCGCTCGCGGGACTGCTCGTTGAAGCTGCGGTCAAATCCGACCGAGCCGCTCCCCTTGCGGTCGCTTCCGGCGTTCGAGGTCATGATGATGACGGTGTTCTCGAAGTTGACTTCCTTGCCGTGCGCGTCGGTTATCCGTCCGTCGTCGAGTATCTGCAGGAGGATGTTCATCACGTCGGGATGGGCCTTTTCTATCTCGTCAAACAGCACGACGGAGTAGGGCTTGCGGCGTATCTTCTCGGTGAGCTGGCCCGCCTCGTCGTAGCCGACGTATCCCGGAGGCGCGCCGACTATGCGGCTGACGGAATGCTTTTCCATAAACTCGCTCATGTCGAGGCGGATAAGGCTCTCCGGCGAGTCAAAGAGGTCGCGCGCGAGGCATTTCACAAGCTCGGTCTTGCCGACGCCGGTGGGTCCGACGAATATGAAGCTCACCGGCTTGCGCTTGGCGGAGATGCCGACGCGTCCGCGCCGTATGGCGCGCGCGACGGCGTCTATCGCCTCGTCCTGACCGACTATCCTCGAACGGAGGCGCTTGTCGAGATCCTTCAGCTTCTCAAACTCGGCCTCCTGAATCGAGGACGCTGGTATCTTCGTCCACAGCTCTATCACCCGCGCGAGGTCCTCCACGCCGAGCGAGGGCAGGTTCTGCTCAAGGTCGGCTATCCGCGCGTTTATCTGGAGCTCGCGGCTGCGAAGCATGGCAAGGCGCTGGTAGCTCTCCTGCGCGTCCGCCGGGGTCTTGCCGCTCGCGGCGGCGGCGTCGAGCTTCAGGCGCTCATCGACTATCGAGTCAAGCTCGCGGCGGAGCCTGTCGCGCTCGTTTATGACGGGGCTCTTGAGGTTCACTTCACTGCACGCCTCGTCGATGAGATCTATCGCCTTGTCAGGCAGGTAGCGGTCGGTGATGTACCGCTCGCTGAGGACGGCGGCCTCCCGCGCGACGTAGTCGCTTATCTTCACGCCGTGGAAGTCGCTGTAATAGTGGGCGATGCCCTTGATTATCTCCACCGTCTCGTCCACGGACGGCTCGCTCACCGTGACCGGCTGGAAGCGCCGTTCGAGCGCGGTGTCCTTCTCGATGTGCTTGCGGTACTCGGCAAACGTCGTCGCGCCTATCACCTGTATCTCGCCGCGCGAGAGGGCGGGTTTGAGGATGTTCGCGGCGTTCATCGAACCCTCCGCGTCCCCCGCGCCGACGATGCTGTGTACCTCGTCTATCATCAGGATGATGTTCCCGAGACGCTTTATCTCGTCTATGAGACCCTTCATGCGGCTCTCGAACTGTCCGCGGAACTGCGTTCCCGCGACGAGCGCCGTGAGGTCAAGAAGGTATACCTCCTTGCTTTTCAGCTTGTCCGGCACGTCACCGTCGACGATGCGCTGCGCGAGGCCCTCCGCTATGGCGGTCTTGCCGACGCCCGGCTCGCCGATGAGACAGGGGTTGTTCTTCTGACGGCGGTTGAGTATCTGCGTGACGCGCTCTATCTCGGTCTCTCTGCCGACTACGCGGTCAAGCTTTCCCTCGGCGGCCTTGCCGGTGAGGGATATGCAGTATGAATCGAGGAACTTGCGGTTCCTGTCCTGCTTTGAGCGCTTCTCGCTCCGCGCGGAGCTCCCGTCTCCGCCGGGGAAGGGCTGCGGCGCGGGCGGCTCCCCGCCGTTCGCGCCGAATAGGCGGTCAAGGAACGGGAAGGTCGCCGTCCTCCCCTCGTCCTTATCCCCGTCGCCGCCGTCACCGTCGCCGTCATGGTCGTGCTGCTGCTGCTCGGAGAGCATACCCATCATCTCGTTCTGCGCCTGTTCAAATTCCTCCGGAGTGATACCGAGTTGCTCTATCATCTGGTCTATCTGCTTCAGCGCGTCGTCCGGCAGGCGTATACCGAGCTCCTTTGCGCATTTCAGGCAGAGGCCCTCGTTCTTCTGCTCGCCGTTCTCGACTCGCGTGACGAATATCGTGGCTATATTTTTCTTGCATCTGCTGCAAATCATGGGGTTGTTTTGCATTTTGCCGTAATTTCCTTTCAGCTCAGAAGTCAAAAATTTTCAGTGCGCGGCCTTCTTTTCGGCAAGCAGCCGGAACATGTTGAGCGCGTATCCGACGAAGGCTATGAGCGTCAGCGCGAGCGCGCAGGTCATGACTATCGTCGCCGCCTTTACCGGTATCTCAAATAGCATCATCACAAGGCAGGACGTGAAGAACACCACCGTGGACGCCTTTCCGAGTATGTTTGAGGGCGGCACATCGTCGATATATTTATAAAGGATCACCGAACCGAGTCCCATCAGTATCTCCTTTATCGCAAACACTATGAATATCCAGAGCGGGATCATCTTCGATATTATTATGCAGACGAGCGCCGCCGCAGTCATCAGCTTATCCGCGAGCGGGTCGAGCACTCTGCCGAGGCGCGTTATTTTGTTGTACTTGCGGGCTATCCGTCCGTCGAGCATGTCCGTGAGCGAGGCGAGCAGGAAGATAAGTCCCGCCCACCTGTGCGCATTCGGCAGACCGGAGAAGAATACTCCCGCAAACGCGGGGACCATGGCTATTCTGAGCAGCGATAACGCATTCGGAACATTCATAGAGTATCCTCCTTAAATCGGAAGACGCCTGCGGCGTCCGCCGGAAATCATGAGCCCTTGCCGAAACCGCAGGGCTCCAGAAAATCGCACGCTCCGTCAGCGGAGCGAGAACGGATCTATGTCGCGGAAGAACGAGAAGAGCACCGTATTGTCCGCGACCTCCGGCGAGACGAACAGCTCCGCCACGGTCACGAACAGCAGTACGATGAGAAGTCCGCTCACGGCTCCGAGCAGGAGCCCCAAAGCGTGGTTTATCCCGCCGAGCAGCGGCAGACGGAACGCGAGGTCAAGCGCGTGCGCGGCGATCGCCACCGCTATGAGCACCAGGAAGAAGGACGCCGCGCTCACTATGAACCGCGCAAACGTGTCCGCTATCTCCGCGCTCAGCTTGCCTGCGGCGGACGCCGCAAGCTCGCCGCCCGCCTGTCCGACGGTTCCTTCCGCGCCACGGTCGAGATAGTCGCCGAGCCGGAAGCCGAACACGTTTATTTCGGACACGGCTTCGAGCGAAGCGTCCGCGATCCTGCCGGTCTCGTCCGCTATCTCCATGAGCGGCGGAAGTATTCTCTCCTCGATCGCAGGCTGCACCGCATTCGCCACCACTGGGGCAAGCATGTGGGTGATGATGACAGAACCCACGAGCGCTATTATGACCTTCAGGAACGACGCGAGCATCAGCACAAATCCGCGCTTTGCTCCGCGCACCGTCGCGAATACAAGCACCGCGGCTATCACAAGGTCAAGAATTATGTTCTGAAAAGCGTTCATCCGTTTCTCCGTGTCTCCTTGAAGGTCCTCCGGCCGCCCGCGTCAATACTGATAGACGGAGGCCGCGCCCGAGGTTATGACGTAGACCGTGCCGCCCCGCGCCACAAGCAGCTTCCTGCTCCCGGCGGGACACGGGCCCTGCGCCACGCTCTCTAAATTATTATTATACACCACAAACCCGTCGTTTGTCAAAATTCCGAAATCGGCGCCCTCGGCGTCCATGTCCTCAACGCCTCCCGTCACCCGTGAGGCGAGCTCCGTGCCATGGAAATCGAGCGTCACCACGCGGCAGCTGAGCCCCGAAGCGCCCGTGAGCGCGAGCGACACGAACCCGTCTCCCACGCCGTAAGACGTAAGGTTGTACGAGCCGAACTCATAGCGCGCGTTCTCCGCGCCGGTGTCTCCGTCCACGAAAACCGCCGCTTCGTCCGTGAGGACGAGTATCGTTTCATCGTCAAGGAACTCGGCGGAGAGCACCATGCCGTTCGGATCCTCCCAGAATGCCATCGGATCCGCCTCAGCGCTGGAGTGCTCAAATATGTAGACCGAGGAGAGTATCTGCGCGTCGAGCTGGCGCACGCCCGCGAGCGCGGTTCGCGTGCCGTCCGGCGAGACGTCTCCCCCTATCAGATAGCGCTCCGCGCTCGAGAGCTCGTACACCGTCCTGCCGTCCTCGTCAATGACGGTGGCGACGGCTCGCCAGTTGTCGCTCTGCCGTATCATCAGCCGCCAGCCGCTGCCGTTGACCTCCGCGAATATGAGGTCGCCGGGAGCGGAGTCGTTTGCCTTCACCTTGCCGTCCTCGACGAGGATCATGCCCGTCCCGCCAGAGTCGTATGCGAGGAGCCAGCCGCCGTCACAGCGGAGAACGGGGTTTGTGAAGCTCTTTGCCTCGTCTATTTCGGTAGAGCCGTCCGGCCGGACGACCTGCAGCCCGCTCGGTCCGAGTATCGCCGCGCCCTCGCGATAGGCGCAGAACACGTTGCGGGTGTTCGCGACGAACTCTATCTCCTCCGCGCGCTCAAGCGTCCCCTGCTCCTCCTCCGTACCGAAGAAGGTGGCGTAGAAGCCGTTTTCGCGGATGCTCGGCCAGCTGACCACGGCGAGCGTGACAAAAAGACCCGCCGCTATCACTAGCAGGCACCGCAGTATAAGCCCCAGCGGGTCGATTTTCCGCTTAGACTTCTCCTCCGCCGCCGGATTTTTTCTGTCCTTTGCCATCTTCATTCCTCACCGATCTAAGATTCAGACGTTTTCCCTGTACCACACGCCGGTCATATAGAGGCCGCAGGCCGGAAGCGTCGGCCCCGCGGCCGTGCGCTCGCCCGCTTCGAGCAGCGCCGGTATGTCCTCCGGCGAGAGCTTACCCTCCGACACGTACAGCAGCGTGCCGGATATGGCGCGCGCCATATTGTATAGGAAGCCGTTCGCTTTCATGCGTATCAGCACCGCGCCGCCCTCCTCGCGGACCTCGAGCTCGTGCATCGTCCTCACCGTCGTCTTTACGTTCGACCCCACCGAGCGGAGCGCCGCGAAGTCGTGCTCGCCCACGAGCATCTCCGCCGCCGCGCGCATCCGCGCGACGTCCGGCGTTCTCGGGTAGAAGTACGCGCGGTCGGCAAGGAACGGGTCGTGTATGCGCGAGGGGCTTATGACGTAGGTGTACTCCTTTGCCGTCGCCGAGAAGGTCGCGTGAAAGTCCTCCCCGACATCCGAGGCGGAGTAGACGGCGATGTCGCGCGGAAGACGTGTGTTCACCGCATAGGGCAGCCGCTCCGCCGGTATCCCGCTCTCCGTGCGGAAGTTTGCGACGTAGGTGCGGGCGTGTACGCCCGCGTCCGTCCGTCCGCACCCGGTGACGCGGACAGGGTGACCCACCGCTCCCTCGAGCGCCCTCTCAAGCGTCTCGGAAACGGTGACGTCCTTCTTCTGCGCCTGCCAGCCGTGATAGGCCGTACCGTCGTAGGCAAGCCGCATGGCGATGTTTCGCCTTCCGTGTTCCGTGCCGAGCGGCGTCATATCCCGAACACCTCCACCGGGAAGATCTTCAGCAGTATGACGGCCGCCGCGAGCGCCGCGACTATAAGGAGCGCCCACAGGTCCACCGTGCCGAACTTCAGCGAGCGCATCCGCGTCCGTCCCTCGCCGCCGTGGTAACAGCGGCATTCCATCGCGACGGCGAGCTCGTCTGCCCGCCGGAACGCGCTTATGAAGAGCGGCACGAGCAGCGGGATGAGCGCCTTCGCGCGGCGGAGAAGTCCGCCGCTCTCAAAGTCCGCCCCGCGCGCCTTCTGCGCGGACATTATCTTGTCCGCCTCCTCTATGAGCGTGGGTATAAAGCGGAGGGCTATCGACATCATCATCGCGAGCTCGTGCGCCGGGACGTGTATCTTCTCGAGCGGCTTCAGCAGGCTCTCGATACCGTCGGTGAGCTGAAGCGGCGACGTGGTGTAGGTCAGCATGAACGTTCCGGAGATGAGCAGGATTATCCGGACTATCATAAATACCGCCGTCACGATGCCCTCCTTGTATATCGCGACGTTCCAGAAGCTCAGGAGGGGCTTTCCCTCCCCCTTGGTGTAGAATATATTCAGTATTCCGGTGAGGGCAATGATGAAGATGAGCGTCTTCATCCCCCGGAGTATCATCTTCGGCGTTATGTGCGATATGGCTATCGCTGTGCAGAGGAACGCGATTATCGCGAGATAGCTCACGAGCCCGTCCGCGACGAACAGCACGACGATGTACGCTATCGTGAGAAGTATCTTCATCCGGGGGTCCATCCGGTGCAGGGGAGTGTTCCCCGGGAAATACTGTCCGAGGGTTATATCCTTAAGCATTGCCACGGACGTTCCCTCCCTTCGCTCGCAGGAGCTCCCGCACGCCGTCCTCGACGGTGTAGACCGCCGGGTCTACCGCGACGCCGAGGCGCTTCAGCTCCCGGAACACCTTTGTCACCATCGGCACGTCGAGCCCGATACGCTCGAGCTCGTCCGCCCGCGCGAACACCTCGGCGGGCGTGCCTGTGCAGTTTATGCCGTTATCGTCTAGGACTATTATCCGCGACGCGTAGCGCGCCGCCTCCTCCATGCTGTGGGTGACTATTATGACGGCGGCGCCGCTCTCGCGGTGATAGTCGTCTATCCTTCCGAGTATCTCGCGGCGGCCGCGCGGGTCAAGACCCGCCGTCGGCTCGTCGAGGATAAGCACCTCCGGGCGCATGGCTATTACGCCCGCTATCGCGACGCGGCGCTTCTGTCCGCCCGAGAGCTCGAACGGCGACTTTGAAAGCGACTCCTCGTCTATTCCGACAAACCGCGCCGCCTCGCGCACCCGCTCCGCGATCTCTTCGTCGGAGAGACCCATGTTCTTCGGGCCAAAGGCTATGTCCTTCTCGACGGTCTCCTCAAACAACTGGTACTCGGGGTACTGAAACACGAGGCCGACCTTGAAGCGCACCTCGCGGATGCTCTTCTCGTCCTCCCAGATGTCCCGGTCGTCAACGAACACCCGCCCCTCTGTCGGCCTGAGAAGACCGTTCAGGTGCTGGATGAGCGTGCTCTTGCCCGAGCCGGTGTGACCTATGAGCCCGACGAACTCGCCGCGCTCTATCTCGAAGCTTACGCCGTCGAGCGCCTTCCGCTCGAACGGAGTGCCCGCGCCGTATACGTATGTAAGATTTTCCGCTCGAATTACCGCCATGTTCCTCCGTGACCTCTCCGGGTCCCCTGCAATCAAAAAATTCAGCGCATCACGGCCGCTATCGCCGCCGCGCACTCGTCGCACCCGAGCGCGTCTAGCGGCAGGTTGAAGCCGCGCTTTCTTAGCTCGTAGAGCAGCTCCACCGTCTGCGGCACCTCAAGGCCCACGCCGCGCAGGAGTTCCACCTGCGTGAAAACCTCCTCCGGCGTACCGTCCGCGATGAAGCTCCCGTCCTCCATTACGACGACGCGGCTGCACTGCGCCGCCTCGTCCATGTGGTGTGTTATCAGCACTATCGTCGTTCCGTCCCGCCGGTTGAGCTCGAGTATCGTCTTCATGACCTCCGCGCGCCCCACCGGGTCTAGCATCGCCGTCGGCTCGTCGAGGACTATACACTCCGGGCGCATCGCGAGCACTCCCGCTATG
Organism: uncultured Clostridia bacterium; assembly: GCA_947631015.1. Taxonomy (GTDB): domain Bacteria; phylum Bacillota; class Clostridia; order Oscillospirales; family JAAYOS01; genus CANRIN01. The sequence continues at coordinate 2,582 of CANRJS010000014.1, read as the reverse complement.
GCTATCCTCTGCTTCTGCCCGCCGGAGAGGCGGTGCGGCGCGTGATTGCGGTACTCGGTCATACCGACCGTCTCGAGCGCCGAGTCGACCCGCTCGACTATCTCCGCCTGCGGCACGCCGAGGTTTTCCGGCGCGAACGCGACGTCCTCCTCCACGACGGCGGCGACTATCTGGTTATCCGGGTTCTGAAAAACCATCCCGACCGTGCGCCGTATGTCGAGCAGCAGGTCGTCGGACGCGGTGTCCATGCCCATGACGTACACCTTGCCGCCGGTGGGAAGCAGTATGGCGTTGAAATGCTTTGCAAGCGTCGACTTTCCGCATCCGTTGTGGCCGAGGACGGCGACGACTTCGCCGCGCTTCACCGTGATGTCGAGGTCGCGGAACACCTCCAGCTCCCCGTCGTCCGTATCGTATTCAAATGTCAGCTTCTCCGCACGGAGAACTGCGTCGTCCATAGTGTCTCCAATCTTAAAATTATCCGTACCGTCTGCGCTTCCCGTCACTCGCTCTGCCAGCGTCCCGCCGCTCCGCACGGGAGCGGCAGCCCGGTCGAGGTTGAGGGAAGTCCCAGCTCCTCGCACTCCACCCTGCCGCCGAAGCGCGGCACAAGCTTATCCGAAAGGATGTAGCTGAGCACCCCGGGCGCAAGCCCTGTGGTGTATGAGTTGATGATGAAAAAGAGCGGTTTTTCCGAAAGTATCTTCACGCACTCGTCGATGAGCTCGCACAGAGTGTCCTCGATGTGCCAGACCTCTCCGCCCGGTCCGCGCCCGTAGGATGGCGGGTCCATAAGAACAGCGTCGTAGCGGTTCCCGCGCCGCTGTTCGCGGAGCACGAACTTCATACAGTCGTCCACTATCCAGCGTATCGGTCTTGAGGAAAGTCCGCTCGCCTCGGCGTTCTCGCGTCCCCAGGAGACCATGCCCTTCGCCGCGTCCACGTGGCAGACGCGCGCGCCGGCCTCGGCGCACGCGAGCGTCGCCGCCCCGGTGTAGCCGAACAGGTTGAGGACGCTCACCTCGCGCCCCGCCGAACGTATCTTCTTCGCGCAGAAGTCCCAGTTGGCCGCCTGCTCGGGGAATACGCCGGTGTGCTTGAAGTTCATCGGCTTGATGTTGAACACGAGCGAGCGCCACCTTATCTGCCAGCGCTCGGGAACGCCGTTCCGCTCCCAACGTCCTCCGCCAGAGCTCGAGCGGATGTACCGGCCGTCCGGGTGCTTCCAATGGGGGTCGCGCCCCGCCGGCCGCCATATCGCCTGGGGGTCGGGGCGGACGAGGTACACGTCACCCCATCGCTCGAGGCGCTCCCCCGCGCCGCAGTCAAGCAGCTCGTAGTCTGTCCAGTCCGGCGCGGTCCACATACCGTTTACCCCCAATTTCCCAGTTTGAAAACATTGTATCACTTCCGAGCCGTACAGTCAAACGGCAAAATAAACGAAGAACAGAGCCGAAACGGCTCTGCTCTTCGTCACAGACTGTACCGGCGCCGGTTCAGCGCACGCCCGCCGCGTCCTTCAGCGCCTCCGCCATGTCGGTGTGCTCCCACGGGAGGTCGACGTCGGTGCGGCCGAAGTGACCGTAGGCGGCGGTGGCGGAATATATCGGCCTGCGGAGGTCGAGCGTGTCTATTATCGCCGCCGGGCGGAGGTCGAACTTCTCGCGGACGAGCGCCGCGAGGCGGTCGTCCGGCAGCGCGCCGGTGCCGAAGGTCTCGACGCTCACCGAAAGCGGGTGCGCGACGCCTATCGCGTAGGCTATCTCGAGCTCGCAACGGCCGGCAAGCCCCGCCGCGACGATGTTCTTTGCGACATAGCGCGCCATGTAGGACGCGCTGCGGTCCACCTTCGTCGGATCCTTGCCGCTGAACGAGCCGCCGCCGTGGCGTCCGTAACCGCCGTAGGTGTCCGCTATGAGCTTCCTGCCGGTGAGGCCGGAGTCGCCGTGCGGGCCGCCGACGACAAACCGTCCGGTGGGGTTGATGTATATTTTGGTGTTCGCGTCGATGAGCTCCGCCGGTATGACCCTGCGTATCACCTCAGCCTCTATCCCATCGCGAAGCGTCTCCAGTGACACATCCGCCGAGTGCTGGCTCGAGACGACTATCGCCTCTATCCTCTTTACGGTGCGTCCCTCGCCGTACTCGACCGTCACCTGCGTCTTTCCGTCCGGACGGAGGAAGTCGAGCACGCCGGTCTTGCGCGCCTCGGTGAGGCGGCGGGACAGCTTGTGCGCATAGGCTATCGGGGCGGGCATCAGCTCGGGCGTCTCGCGCGTGGCGCAGCCGAACATCATTCCCTGGTCGCCCGCGCCGATGAGGTCGTATTTATCCGCGCCGGACGCCTTGTACTCGAGCGACCTGTCCACGCCGAGTGCTATGTCCGGGCTCTGCTCGTCTATCGTCGTGAGCACCGCGCAGGTGCTCGCGTCGAAGCCTATCGAGGGGTCGTTGTAGCCTATCTCGCCTATCGTGCGGCGGACTATCGCGGGAATGTCCGCATAGCACTCGGTGCTTATCTCGCCCATGACGAGCGCCATGCCGGTGGTAACTATGCTCTCACAGGCGACGCGGGCGTTTTT
>CANRJS010000013.1 GCA_947631015.1 uncultured Clostridia bacterium | reverse complement strand
GCCGTAAGCTCGAGGCCGCTCACCTCAAAATCCGAGTAGCTGAGGCCGTAGCCGAACGGATAGAGCGGCGCAGTGCGGAGATAGCGGTAGGTGCGGTTCTGCATGGAGTAGTTCGAGAAGTCGGGCATAGGCTGGTTGTCGTAGTAGAACGTGACCGGCAGCTTGCCCGCGGGCGAAACCTCGCCGAAGATGATGTTTGCAAGCGCCTCACCGCCGCGCTCGCCGCTGTACCACATCTGGAGCAGGGCGTTTGCGGGGTGCATGTGCGTGTCGATGCAGCTTCCGCTCGAGAGCACAAGGACCGTCGGCTTTCCCGTGGCAAGCACCTTCTCGGCAAGGAGCGACTGGGGCTTCGGAAGCAGGAGATCGGCGCGGTCGCCGCCCGGCATACCGTTGGAGGTGTCCCCCTCCTCGCCCTCTATCGCGTAGTTGAGGCCGAGGCAGAGCACAACGACGTCCGACTCCTCCGCAACGCTCAGAGCCTCGCTGATAAAGCGGTTCGGCTTTGCGAGAGCCTCGTCCGCCTCGCGCGATCGGTCGCAGCCCTTACTGTACATCACGCGGACGCCCTTAGCCTCCGCCGCGCGGCGTATGCCGTCAAGATATGTAACATATTCGCTCGAATCGCCGTTATAGTTGCCGAAAAGCGCGTCCGCAGAGTACGCGTTGGGGCCTATAACGCCGATAGTCTTTATCTTCGAGAGGTCTATCGGCAGCACGCCGTCGTTATGCAGCAGGACGGCGGAGCGCTCCGCCGTGCGGCGCGCGAGGTCACGGTTCTCGGGGGTGTCCACGGCGGAGTACGGTATCGCGTCATACTCGCAGTCGTCGCTGAACATACCGAGGCGGATGCGGGTGCGCATGGCGCGCTTCGCGCTCGTGCGTATCTCCTGCTCGGTGACAAGTCCCTGACGTAGACCTTCGAGCAGGCGGCGGTATGTGCATCCGCAGTTGACGTCGCAGCCCATCCGCACCGCGAGCGACGCGGAGTGCGCGCCGTCCGGCGTGTACTTGTGGTTCTCGTGGAAGTCGCGGACGGCCCAGCAGTCGCTCACGATATGCCCGTCGAAGCCCCACTCGCCGCGAACCTTCTCCGGCAGGAGGTGCGAAGCGCAGCACGGCTCGCCGTTGAGACGGGTGTACGCGCCCATTATCGCCTCGACGTGACCCTCCTTCACCGCCGCCTCGAACGCGGGAAGGTAGGTCTCCTCGAGGTCCTTTTCGCTTGCGCGGACGTCCATCCTGTGCCGCTCGGCCTCCGGGCCGGAGTGTGCGGCGAAGTGCTTCGCGCAGGCGGCTATCTTGAGGTATTTTCCCTTGCCCTGAAGACCCTTCACCACGGCGACGCCCATCCGCTCGGTGAGGAACGGATCCTCACCGTAGGTCTCCTGACCGCGTCCCCAGCGCGGGTCGCGGAAGATGTTGATGTTCGGCGTCCAGTGCGTGAGACCCTTGTAGATGTCGCGGTCGCCGTGCTTCACGGCGGCGTTGTACTTCGCGCGCGCCTCGGTGCTAACCACATCAAAGACGCGCTCCACCCACTCGTCGTCAAACATGGCGGCCATGCCGATAGGCTCGGGGAAGACCGTAGCCGTACCGGCTCGCGCCGCGCCGTGCAGCGCCTCGCTCCACCAGTTGTACTCGGGTATGCCGAGCCGCTCAATGGCGGGCGAGGAGTGCAGGAGCTGGCTTGCCGCCTCTTCGACGGTCATGGCGTCTACAAGCTCCTCCGCCTTTCGCTCTATCTCGTCGTAAGTCATAAAATATCCCTCCCTGTTTCGGTTTATAGGTAAAATAATTGTAAATCACCGACAGCTTCAAGTCAAGGCTTGAAGGAGCTTTCTTTTCATGCTATACTTCGCTTACCACGTTTTCGGAGGGCATCGGAATGAAGATAGCTATATACGGCATAGTCGCGAGCGGCAAGAGCACGCTCGCGCGCGAGCTCGGCGAACGTCTGTGCCTCCCCGTCATCGGCGGCGACGAGATAACCTACGGCTTCCCCACGGAGGAGCGCTTCAAGCGCTCGGAAGCCGAGCAGCGCGAACGCTCCGAACGCTTCTCCTCCGGGGACGGATGGGTCTTCGAGGGAGTTCTGCGGGACACACAGAGCGTGTTCTTCGAGCGCGCGGACAGAATAATCTTTCTCGACACGCCAAAGCGTACCCGCCTCCGGAGGATAGTCACGCGCTGGCTTCGTCAGCGTTTCGGCATCGAGAAGGCGGGATACAGGCCGTCGCTTGAAATGTTGCGTATGATGTTCAAATGGACCCGGGACTTCGAGCGCGGCGGTCGTGCGGAGTACGAAGCAATGCTCCGACGCTTCCCGGAAAAGTCGGTACGCCTCAGAACGAAGCGGAAGATCGAACGCGCCGCGCACGGCGATTTTTCTTCCGGCGCGGAAGCATAACGACCTGAAACGCAGACAGCAGGCGGATTTCCGCCTGCTGTCAATTCTTTTGCTTTACATACTTTCCATTCAGTAAAACGTTTCCCTTTACTGCACTTGTGCGGACGCGCATCAGTCCTCCCGTGCGTTCCGGTGCTCGACGATGCACATCGTCTCGTACATCGCGGTGCGGTTCGAGTCGTACTCGAGGCGGCGGCGCGCCTCGTCGTAAGTAAGCCACGCGAATCCGGTGTGCTCGTCGGATATTACCGACTCCTCCCAACACTCAAAGGCGAAGCTGTGCTCCGGCAGAACGTACAGGTCTTCCGGCCAATGCGCGCGGGCGACGGCGGAGTATACGTTCGTGCGTATGTACGCAAGCGACTTCAGCGGCAGAAGCGTCTCCGCGCGGATGCCGGTCTCCTCAAAGAGCTCGCGGCGCGCCGCCTCCGGCGGCGTCTCGTCGTCCTCCCCGCCGCCGCTCACAAACTGCCATATGTCCCTGTCCGAGCGGTGAAAGACGCAGAACTGCAGTCCGTCCGCCGTTTTTCTGTACGGTATTATCAGGACCTGAAACGGTGCTCTCACTTGCCTTTTCCTCCTTTTTCACGCAGCTTTGCCGCATTCCATTCCTTTGTGAGCTCCGCGAGGGACTGCTGCCGCTCCTCGCGGACACCGCTCACGGCTCGCGCCGCTGCGGCGTATGTCTCCCGCCCGAGCGGCCAAGCCTCCGGCGAGCGGTCGCCGTCCGCGAGAAGCGCGAACGCCACGGCTCCCGCCGTGTAGACGTTTGTGACTTCGTCCAGTTCTGCGCCGAGCATGTACTCCTCCGGACTCATAAAGCGGGAGCTTCCCCACATCCGGCCCATGTCGTTTTGCGCGGGAAGCGGTCGGAAGAAGTCTATGTCGCAGACGGTGAGGCGGCGCCTGTCGAAGTCGTATATGAGGCTCCCGTCGTAGAAGTCCACGGCGAGGTATCCCCGCTCCGCCGTCTTCCGCAGAAATTCAAGCGCTCTCTCAAATACCGCCGCCCGCTCGTACACAGACAGCTCATTGAACCGCCTGTGCGTGGACGGGTACATAAGTCCTATCCCCTCGCCCTCTGTCCAGCGGAATACGGCGGCGTATCCCCCGCCTATCTCTTCTGACGAGACGAGCTCGGTGAGGCTGTCCTGCCTCAGCGCTTTATATAGCGGGACCGCCCGCTTCAGACGCTCTATCGCGTCCGCCGCCGTGCCGTCGTACCGATAGGTCTCCGCACCCGCGAACTTGACAAAGAACCGTTCTCCGTCCCGCTCTACGCCGAAGCAGATATTCCCCGAGTCCTGATCGTCAAATACGCGGAAGACCCTGCCGTACTTCCCGAGAAACGAAAAGTCGAAGCGCTCCTTCATCCGGAAGCGCACGCCGTCCACAGTCTGCACCGTGTACTTATCGCTGTACCAGCGCGGGACGATACGCTCCATGTCGTCATACCAGTCGAGGACGTCCGCTGCCTGACGGAGTGCTGTATCCTTCTCCTTCTCGCTGTACGCCACGGCCCACGGTATCGTGCTCAGAGTGTTCGACGAGATGTAGAGCGCGAGCAGCCGCCAGAAGTCCTCCGGCACGCCCTCCGGGAAGTATCCGTCAAGCGTCCCGCGCGCGAACGCGGGCGCGGCCTGCGCGCTCCAGACTATGCGGTTGAACTCCTCCCACGGGTCGCCGAAGTCGTACTTGTCGAAGTCAATGACGACGAGGCGGCCGTCCTCGAGCATCATATTCCCTATGTGATAGTCTCCGTGCTGGAAGGTCTGCGGACGTCTCGCGAGCAGACCGCGGTTCCCCTCAATGTACCGCAGGAAATTCTCCCCGCCCTCGACCTTTACGTGACAGGCGTTGTAGGCTTCAATCTTTCGGTCCATTTTACGGTTGAAGCGCGTCTCCCAGTCCTCCACACCCTCCGGCACGGGGATTGAGTGTATCAGGCGGGCGTACCGCCCCGCGTCGAGGCCGAGCACATACTGCTCCGCCTCGGGAAGCGCCGGGACGGCCTCCTCCGCGTCTGCGCCGTCCACCCAGCGGTAGAGGATGTACGCGCCGTCAGGACGTTCCTCCCGCTCGACCGGCTCGCTTATCGGAACGCCGAGCGCCGCCGCCTCCCTCTCGAACCGGGTGAGCTCCGGACGGCCCGCCGCTTTCTCGGACGGCATGACGCGCAGAAGGAACACGCGTCCCTCCGCGTCGGTCACGCGGTACTTTCTGTCCCCCGACCAGCCCTTCTCCACCGGCTCACAGCTTACGAATTTGCGCATCTTGTTACCTGTCCGCCGTGCGGGCGGCAGTCTCTACAAACGCACGGAATATCATCCTGCTGTGCTCGTCGCTCTTATGTGAGAACTCCGGGTGCCACTGCACCGCCCAAACGAATTTCTCCGAGGGCATATACGCCGCCTCGACAAGTCCGTCATCCGACCGCGCCATCGCCTTAAGCGCGGGCGCGAGGCGCTTCACGCCCTGATGGTGGCAGCTGTTCACGCCTATCTCCGTCTCTCCGAGGACTTCCGCGAGCGGCGACCTCTCAGCGATTTTAACCGTGTGCTCCGCGCGGTCATAGGGCGGCTCCATGTGATGCGACACTCCGCCATCAAGCTCTGTCGGCAGGTCCTGATAGAGCATTCCTCCGAGGCAGACGTTGAGCATCTGTATCCCGCGGCATATCCCGAGTATCGGGCGGCCGAGCCGGAGCGCAGTCTCCACCAGGCGGGGCTCCATCGCGTCGCGCGCGGGGCAGACCTCGCCGCAGGTCTCCTTTGCGGACTCTCCGTAGAGCTCGGGGGACACATCCTGCCCGCCCGTGAGGAGCACGCCGTCCACCGAGAGCACTAGCCGTTCGAGCGTGTCCCCGTCGGCGGTCATGGGAAGCATCAGCGGTATCCCTCCCGCTTCCTCTATGCCGTCGAAATATCCCGGCAGCATCCAGTATGAGTCCTTCTCCCTGTCGTACAGCGGTACGACGCCGATAAGCGGCCTTCCGTGCATCAAACCACCCCTTGACTGAATAAATACAGCTTAAATATAACGAGCGGCGCTCTCGAACCGAGAACGCCGTTGCTCCCAATAGACGATATAAATTGTTAATTGAGCGAGCTTTGTTGAATTTACTTCTGATTTCTGCGACGCTGTACGGCGTCTGTGACGGTATTGATTATCGCGATTATCAGACACACGGCGGCTAAAATCAGCAATAGATGCTGCACCGGTTCGCCGTTTACCTGCCAATCGCTGCCCGCGTAATCTGCCTGTGCCGCTATAAGCCGTACACGGCAGGCCGTTTCAACAGCTTCTTCACAAAATCTTACGATCGCGTAAAGCAAAAGCGAAACAACGGATAAAACCGCAAACTTGTCTTTCAGCATACAGTCCTCCTAAAATTATCTATACCTCTAAGCGCAATTTTCGCATTGTATAAGGATAAGCCAAAGCCTCACAGCGCTTCGCGCCGACGTTCCGACTTTATACGCACCGGAGAGCGTCGAAATTTACACCTGTCGCCCTTCGCGTTTCAAGCGGGCATAGCCCGCGAGGAACGAAGAACGCCGTTGCTCCCACCGGACGATATATGATTTTAAGGCTATATGTACGAATTACAGCTTCTTTTCAAACACATAGCGCTGGGGCGTCATTCCCATGGCCCGGTACATGGCGACAGCCTCCTTGTTGAAATCCCATGTGTGCAGTTCCAGACGAACGGCCCCCTGCTCCTTTGCCCATGTCTCCACCTCGCCGGAGAGCTTTGACGCGATCCCTCTGCGGCGATAGGCGGGTAAAACATAGATGTCATCCAGGCAAACGGTCCTCAGGCCCTTGACCATACCGCTTTCTTCCCAAAGCGTTGCCCTGACAATGCCTATGAGCCGATCATCATCAAAGGCGCCCAGCTGCAGCACGGCGGGGTTGGCCAAGTTCTCAAGAAAAGCCTCCCTTGGATAGGATTCCTCCTTTTCCCGGTGTACAAAAAAGTCCGGCCGCGCCTGCGCATGAAGCTCATCCACAGCCGCATATTGTTCAAGGACCTGTTCATAATCGGATCCTGCCAGTTTTCTTATCTCCATATATTCCCGCTCTTTTCACCAAAGAAATCCCGAAACGACGTCCGCACCGCCCGGAACATTGCCAAAACAAAAGCCTCGCAGAGTTTCGCGCCTTTGGCGCGAAATAGAGTCAAATCTGTTTTTCCCGACGGCGTGTACGTCGGGAAAAACACCTCTCGCGGAGCGAGCTTCGAAGCGCCGCAGGCGCGAGGAGCAGAGCGGAGCGCTTGCCGTCGGCAGGGCAAAGCCCTGTCCGACGGTCTCGCGGCGAATCGCAGTCGCGGGCGAAGCCCGCTCCTGCGATTCGCCGCGACAAAATAAAAGCCGCGACTCCGTCGCAGCTTTTATTTTGGTCGAGGCGACAGGATTCGAACCTGCGGCCTCTGCGTCCCGAACGCAGCGCTCTACCAAACTGAGCCACGCCTCGACATCAACGATAGGAATTATACCAAAGGGCAGAACAAAAATCAAGGGCTTTTCGCAAAAAATTTTTGCGGGCGCCAGATACTCCTTGCAAACTCCCTTTAGTTGATGTATCCTTAACCTGTCGGAACCGTGTTCCGAGCATAAATACTACCCGGAGAGACCCCTATGATTTTACTTCGCCCCGCAAATGAGAGCGACTGCCGCGACATTCTCGACATCTACGCGCCGTACATAACCGACACCCCCGTCACCTTCGAGACCGAGGTCCCGTCCCCGGAGGAATTTCTTCTGAGGATGCGCGGGATACTCCGCTTCTTCCCCTACCTCATAGCGGAGGAGGACGGAGAGACCGTCGGCTACGCCTACGCGCACTTTCAGCACGAGCGCGCGGCGTACCGCTGGAACGCGGAGCTCTCGGTGTATCTGAAACGCGGCCGTGAACGGCACGGCATCGGAAGCGCGCTCTACCGCGCGCTTATGGAGCTTCTGCGGTTCCAGGGCTTCATACGAGTCTTCGGAGTGATAACCATTCCGAACGCTCCGAGCGTCGCACTGCACGAGCGCTTCGGCTTCCGCCGTGCGGCGCTATATCCCTCGATGGGCTATAAGTTCGGGGAGTGGCACGACGTCGCGTGGTACGAAAAACTGCTCACGCCCATACCCGCCGAGCCCGCCGAAATAATTCCCTTCTCTGCGCTCGACCCCGCGCTCGTCCGCCGAGTCCTCGACGGCGAGGCCGCCGTATAGACATCGGAGCGCATCCGTGATAAAATAAGAAAAACCATCGTCCCGAAACCGGAAAAAGGAGAGATACCGCTATGGAAAACATTCTCAAGCTGCTCGAGCGCGACGCGCGCCTGACAAACTCACAGCTTGCCGCCATGCTCGGCACCGACGAGGAGAAGGTCGCACGCGAGATAAAGCGCCTCGAAAACGACCACGTCATACTCGGCTACAAGACCGTCATAGACTGGGAAAAGACCGACAAGGAGGTCGTCACCGCCATCATCGAGGTGCGCGTCACCCCGCAGCGCGGCGAGGGCTTCGAGAAGGTCGCGGAGCGGATATATCAGTTTGAAGAAGTCGAGAGCCTCTACCTCATGAGCGGCGGCTTCGACCTCGCCGTGTTCATTGTGGGACGCACCATGCGCGAGGTCGCGCTGTTTGTCGCGACGAAGCTCGCGCCGGTCGAGGGTGTGGCGAGCACCGCCACGCACTTCATACTGAAGAAATATAAGGAGAGCGGCGTCTTCTTTGAGACCGAGCCGGAGGAGCAGGAGCGCGGCTACCTGCTGTAAGGAGAGAGTATGGACTACGAAAAGCTTCTCAGCCGGACGGCGTCGGACATTCCTCCCTCCGGCATACGCAAATTCTTCGACTATCTCGAGACTATGCCGGACGCCATCTCCCTCGGCGTCGGCGAGCCGGACTACCAGACCCCGTGGCACATCCGCGAGGCGGGCATCTACTCGCTGACAAAGGGATTTACGAAGTATACCGGCAACGCCGGTCTCACCGAGCTGCGCCGCGAGATCTGCCGCTACCTCGCGCGGCGCTTCTCACTCGACGGCTACGACTGGAAGAGCGAGACGATTGTCACCGTCGGCGGCAGCGAGGCTATTGACCTCGCGCTCCGCGCCCTCATAAACCCCGGCGACGAGGTGATAGTCCCCGAGCCGAGCTTTGTCTGCTACTCGCCTATTGCCCGCCTCGCGGGCGGCGTTCCCGTCACCGTCGCGACAAAGGCGGAAAACCGCTTCAAGCTTACGGCGGACGAGCTTCGCGCGGCGATAACGCCGCGCACCAAGGCGCTCGTCCTCCCCTTCCCGAACAATCCGACCGGAGCGATAATGGAGCGCGGCGACCTCGAGGCGATAGCCGAGGTCCTGCGCGGCACCGGCATCTTCGTCATCTCCGACGAGATATACGCCGAGCTCACCTACGGCAAGCGTCACGTTTCGATAGCCTCGCTCGAGGGTATGCGCGAGCGCACCGTCGTGATAGGCGGCTTCTCGAAGGCGTACTCCATGACCGGGTGGCGGCTCGGCTACGCCGTGGGTCCCGCACCCCTGATAAAGGTGATGACAAAGATCCATCAGTACGCCATCATGTGCGCCCCGACGACGAGCCAGTACGCCGCGATAGAGGCCATGCGCGCGGGCGACGAGGACATCGAGGCAATGCGCGAGGACTACGGCTACCGCCGCCGTTACATACTCAAGCGGTTCCGCGACCTCGGGCTTGACTGCTTCGAGGCGGAGGGCGCGTTCTACGTCTTCCCCTGCATACGCTCCACCGGCCTTTCGAGCGAGGAATTTGCCGAAAAACTGCTCATGGCGGAGCACGTCGCGGTCGTCCCGGGTAACGCATTTGGCACGAGCGGCGAGGGCTTCATACGCTGCTGCTACGCCGCGAGCATAAAGAATATCGACGAGGCGCTTGACAGGATAGGCCGCTTCCTTGCAACTCTTGAGAAAGGCCGATGACGATGGATAAACGCGTTTTTCTCGCCGGATGCGGCGAGTATACCGAGGAGCAGGTCTTCCCCGCCGTCCACCGCGTGCTCGAGGGCTTCGGCGGCGCGGAAGCCTTCGGCGTCGCGGGGAAGAAGGTTCTCATCAAGGCCAACCTTCTCTCCGCGCACAGACCGGAGGAGGCCGTCACCACTCACCCGCTCGTCATAGAGGCGCTCTGCCGCGAATTTATCGCGGCAGGCGCGGAGGTGACCGTGGCGGACAGTCCCGGCGGGCCGTTCAACGAAACGCTTCTCCGCCGCTGCTACCGCACGACCGGCATGGAGGAGGCGGCGCGGAAGTCCGGCGCAAAACTGAACTTTGACACCTCCCACCGCAGGGTGGATGGCGGCGGCGAATACTGCCGCTCCTTCGAGCTGCTCAATGCCGTACTCGACGCGGACCTCGTCGTCTCGGCGGCAAAGCTCAAAACACACGGGCTTGCCTACTACACCGGCGCGGTGAAGAACCTCTATGGCTGCATACCCGGTCTCGACAAGGCGGCCATGCACGCCGCCTACTCGGATAAGCGGGTATTCAACCGCGTGCTCGTCGACCTCTGCGAAGTTGTAAAGCCGGGCTTCTCGCTTGTCGACGGAGTCATCGGCATGGAGGGACCGGGTCCCTCCGGCGGAACGCCTAAGTTCGCGGGCGTGATAGGCGGCGCCACGAACCCCTACGCGCTCGACCTCGCGATGTGCGGCGTGGCGATGCTCCCCGCAAGCCTCGTCCCGGTGCTCGGAGAGGCGGCGGCGCGCGGGCTCGCACCCGCGGACGAGCGGGAGCTCGAGTACATCGGCGAAGCGCCGGACGCCTACCGCACCGAGTTTAAACCGGCGACCGTCTCGCACCGGTCGCGCGGCAGCATGGGCTTCTTCGCGTCCTTCGTCCTCCCGCGCGGACTGCGCGAGGCGATACGCGACCGTCGGAGCCCCTACCCCGTCATACAACAGAACTGCGTCGGCTGCGGACGCTGCGCCGAGATATGCCCGCGCGGCGCAATATCCGTGTCGGACGGCCGCGCAAAGGTGCGTTACGACGATTGCATCCGCTGCTACTGCTGCCATGAGATGTGCCCCGCGCGGGCAATAGAGCTGAAACGGGGCCGGCCGCATGATTAGTCTTGAAGCAAACGCCAAGATAAATCTCACACTAGACATTGTCGGGCTGCGTCCCGACGGCTACCACGAGCTCTCCACCGTTATGCACGAGATACCGCTGGCGGACACCGTCACCCTCTCGTTTGAGGGCGAGGGCGTCCGCTGTACGACTAATCTGCCGTATATCAGGAGCGGCACGAACCTCGCGCTCCGCGCCGCGAACGCCTTCTACGAGCGCACCGGCATCAGCGAGGGGCTCTCCATCCGCATAAAGAAGCGCATCCCGGTCGGCGCGGGGCTCGGCGGCGGCAGTTCGGACGCCGCCGCAGTTCTCCGCTTCCTCAACGCGCACCACGGCAGCCCGCTCCGCGAGGACGAGCTTATGAGCCTCGGTGCGGAGCTCGGCGCGGACGTACCGTTCTGCATCGCGGGCGGGTGCGCCCTCTGCGAAGGCATCGGCGAGAAGATGACCCCGCTGAAGCGGCTCCCGCACTGCTCCGCTGTTGTCGCAAAGCCGCAGGCGAGCCTCTCCACGCGGGAGATGTTCCGGCGCATCGACCGCTGGCCGCGCCGCCGCGAGCGTCCCGACACCCGGGGCTTTCTTACGGCGCTCGAGGCGGGCGACCTCGACGGGCTCGCAAAGAGAATGTATAACTCCATGGAGCCCGCCGCCGCCTCGCTCGCGGGCGAGATAGCCGAGATAAAGACCTCCCTGCTCCGCCTCGGAGCGCTCGGCGCGTGCATGAGCGGCAGCGGTTCCTCGGTGGCGGCGCTCTTCGGTACGCACGAAGCGGCGCAGTCCGCGGCGGACGCCCTTGCCGGACGGGACCGGGAAATTTTTGTCCTCGACCTCTGATTTTTCCGAAACCATGTATGTTTCCCCGAAACCGTGTCAATATTCATTGTATACACGTTTTCGGAGGTGCATATAATGAAGAACTTCCTGCTCCGCTCCATAGCGGCAATACTTATCGCCTGCACGCTGTCGCTTGTGGCGGTCTCCGCCGAGCAGCACGCCCTCGCTTCAAAGCTCGTCCGCCTGCACGTCATCGCAAACTCCTCCTCGGAGGAGGATCAGGCGCTGAAGCTCCGGGTGCGGGACGCCGTGCTCGAAGCGGCATCCGGTCTCACGGAGGACTCGCTTCCCGCGTCGCTCCCGCACCTCCGCCTCGCGGCGGAGCGCGCCGTGCTTGAGGCGGGCGAGGCGTACCCCGTCACGGTGAAGCTCGGCCCCGAGGAATACGGCACGCGCGAATACGATACCTTTTCGCTCCCCGCCGGAGAGTACCTGTCCCTCCGCGTGGAGATAGGCGCGGCGGAAGGAAGGAACTGGTGGTGCGTGCTCTTTCCCCCGCTCTGCTTTGCCTCGAGCGAGGAGTTTGAGGAGGAAGCCGCCTCCGCCGGACTCACCGATGCCGACCTCGAGCTCGTCCGCGGAAGCGGTCAAGATATACAAATACGCTTCCGAATTCTGGAGCTGATTCAGAAGCTTGCACATTTATTTCACGATTGACCCTTAATTGCGTCAAAATTTCGTTTTTCGGTCACGTCAAAGGCTTCTTTAGAATTTTTCGTTTTTTTTGCACATTTCTACTTGATAATTTTCGCGGTTTCTGCTAAAATATAAACAAATATTAAGGCGCGTCTTTCCGACGCTCGGAGCCTTCACCTCCGAACAGACGAACCGCGCGGGACGGTTCTTTAGACCCGCCCGGACGGCGTGTCCAAAATTATTTTAAAGTGAGGGTTATTAGGTATGGTAGAAATTCTCTATATGTTCAGCAGTTTTAGCCCTGCGGTTTTTACCGTTGTCGCTATACTCTGTCTGGCCGTCGGCGTCATAGGCTATCGCTTCGATAAGCCCTGTGTCGTCGTCGTTTCGCTACTGCTTGGCTTCGGTATCGGATACTTTGTCAGCATGGCGGCGTGGGATGAAGGCATCGGTACTCTTTACCTCGGTTCCTGTATCGGCCTTATCTCGCTGCTCGTCTCCATCAAGGTCCTGCCCGTCAAGCGTTTCTTCCTCGGCGGCGTAAGCGTGTTCCTTGCCGTGGCAGTTGCCTGCGTTGTTATCATCAACGCCATCACCGGCACCGACGTTACTTACAGCTTCCAGTCCCTGTCCTCCGGCTCCTATCAGGATGTCCAGGCTCCCGGCCGCAATAACGACATCAAGGTTGCTTTCGCCGAGGTCGCCAACATGGACAAGGATGACGTCAAGGCCACCATCAGCGAAGACAAGATGACCGTTAAGGTCCACATGCCCGCCAGCAACCTCGCCCAGCTCACCGAATACGGCGAACTGCTCGCCGCTCATGGGACGTTTGCCGGCATCGATCAGCTCACCGTTGAGAGCTACTCCAGCGCGTGGACTCCTTCGCTGATAATCGCGGCTGTCTTCGGCATTGCGTGCGGCGTTCTCACGATGTTCAAGCCGAAGATCATGCAGATAATCGGCACCAGCGTCTTTGCCGGCGTCTGTGGCTCCGCCTTTGCCTACCTCGGCCTCGGCGAGCTCGGCTTCATCCTCACCGGCCCGATCTTCTGCGCCGGCGGCATCGCTCTCCAGCGCTTCATCAACCGCAACAGGGATACCGACGTCAAGATCTCCGAGGACTACCGTTCGGAGCTCGTCGCAGACACCCCTGTCTGAGCGTGAGGCAAACAACAAGACCAACAAGATCTTCAAACCCTCAAATACCCTGCGGCTTCGCCGCAGGGTATTTTTTCTTTCGCGGGAAATATGTCGCTGGCGCAGCCAGCGACATATTTCCCGCGAAGCCGCCGGACAGAGCGGAGCTCTGCCGGCGGCGGCGCTCCGATACGCGCCTCGACGGCTTCGCCGTCTTCGACGCACGCTCCGCGAGAGGTGTTTTTTCCGACGTGCACGCCACCGAAAAAACAATTGAAATTTATTTCGCCGCCTTAGGCGGCGAAACTCTGCGAGGCTGTTGGGACAGCGCGCTAAGAGTCGATGCAGGCGGCGAAGAGATTTTCCCGCTCGGCTTGAAAGCATCTGTGTCCTATGATATAATATACTTGATTCAATGCCGTTTTGCTCCCGCCCTTCGGGCGGAACCGCAAAACGTGGCGCATTATAGCATATCGCTTTGCGATATGCTATAATAGTTTTACAGATTACGCCCCTGCGGTGCGGGGCGCTTTTATTATCCTCAAAGGAGGATCTCCAATGATAAAGCTGTTCTTTGCGCCTCCGTCCGCCGACCTGTTCGGCGCGGCCGTCAAAGCCTCGGTTCGTGAGGACGAACGCCTCTTTGTCGTAGTCCCCCGCCATTACTCCCACGAGTGCGAGCGGCGGCTGTGCAGTCTGCTCGGGGACGGAGCTTCGCGGTACTGCGAGGTCCTGTCGCTCGACAGGCTCTTTTCGCGTGTCTCGTCGGAATGCGGAGGCTGTGCGGAAAGCTTTATCGACGACGCCGGACAGCTGCTCCTTACATACGCCTCGGCCCAGCGCGCGGCGACGAATATGCTGGTCTACGGCGGCGAGCTGAAGAAGCCGCGCTTTCTTGCGGAGGTCATGCGGGTCATTGACGAGTTCCGCACCTGCCGCGTGTCGTTTGACGCTCTTCTCGCCGCCTCCGAGCGCACCGGACAGCGCCTCGGCGACCGTCTGCACGACCTCGCTCTTATCGGCGGGGCCTATGAAGCCGAGCTCATGCGCCGGGACGCCCGCACATCCAAAACCGAAGCGCTTTACGAGCTTCTGGACCTCACCGGCTGGGGCGACGACAAGCGCTTTCTTTTCTACGGATACACCGAATTCAACGCGGAGGAGCTGGAGGTCCTGCGCGCGCTCTGCCGCTCCCGCGAGCTGACGGTGGCCCTCGGCTGTGACCGCCGCAGGATAAGTCCCGAGCTCGGCGAGCTGGACCCGCTCTACACCTACGCCCGCACAGAGGCGCGCATCCGCCGCCTCGCCGAGAGCGAGGGCGTGCGCGTCTCGGCGGCGGACGTCCCGGCGGACGGCGGAGCGCGTCCCGACGTGCTCCGCTTTGTCGAACGGGAATTCATGCGCTTCGGCGAGGAGGAGTTCCGCGGCGACGGCTCCGCCGTCACCTTTGCCTCCGAGAGCTCGGTCTGGAACGAATGCGAGCGCGCTGCGGCAGAGATACTCACCGGCGTCCGCGAAAACGGGCGGAGCTTCCGCGACTACGCCGTCGCAATACCTCAGGACGACGAATACGGCGCCGCCGTCGAGGCGGTCTTCGGCGCGTGGGGGATACCGTTTTTCCTCGACCGCAAGACAAGCGCGCTCTCCGCGCCCATACTCTCGGCGCTGACGGCGGCGCTCGACATACTTCGCGGCGGCTTTGCCCGCGATGACGTGCTGCGCTATCTGAAAAGCGGTCTCTCCCCCGTCGGCTTCGAGCAGTGCTGCGAGCTAGAGAACTACATATACGTCTGGCGGATACACGGCGGCGGGTGGCTTCAGGAGTGGACGGGCAGTCCGCGCGGCTTCTCGTCCGACCCGTCCGCCGCTGAGGACGCGGCGGCGCTCTCACGGCTCAACGACGCCCGTCGCGCCGTTGCGGAGCCGTTTGTCCGCTTCAACGAGAAGATACGTCCGGGAGAGACATACAGCGCGGACGAGCATCTGAAGGCGTTCTACTCCCTCCTCGAGGAGCTCGGCACGGAGAAGCACATCGCGGACGCCGCCGAGAGCTATGCCAAGGCGGGCGACCTCCGCACCGCAAACGAATACGGTCAGCTGTGGGGAAAGGTGTGCGGCCTCATTGACGAATTTTCCGAGCTTGCCGGTGACGAGCCGATGAAGTTTGACGAGTTCTCCCGGCTGTTTGAAATGCTTCTCGAGGGGGTGCAGGTAGGCACGATACCGCCGTCGCTTGACGAGGTTGCCGTCGGTGAGCCGGGACGCCTCCGCCACCGCAGGCCGAAGGTACTCATGCTGCTCGGAGCCTCCGGCGGGAGCTTCCCGCCGGAGCAGGAGAGCGGGAAGCTCCTCGACGACCGCGACCGCGAGGCGCTGGAGGCGCTCGGCATAGAGATAGAGCCGCCCGCAAGGCGGCTCGGCTGGCGCTCGCTCGACGCGGCGTTCGCCGTCCTCACCCTCCCGTCCGAGGAGCTGCACATATCCTGGGCGCCGCCCGGCGAGGGCGGAGCGGCGGCGCCGAGCCCGCTCGTGAAGCGTCTCTGCGAAGCGCTGAACGCGGAAATACTTCCCCCGTCCGGCGAGGAGCGGCTGCTGAACGCCGTCCGCCCCGCGCTCGAGCTTGCCATGCGCTCCGCCGGAGGTCTCGGAGATTCTACCGCCCGCGCGGCGCTCGAGAGCTTTCGGCGCGGCGGCGGGTACGAGCGGGAGACGGACGTCGCGCGCGCGGCGGCGGAGGGACTGCGCGGCCCTCTCTCGGAGGACGCGGCGCGCGCGCTGTACGGCGGACGCGCGAGCCTCACGGCCTCCCGCAGCGACCTCTTCCGCGAGTGCGCGTTCGGCTACTTTATGAACTACGGTCTCAGAGCAAACGAACGGCGCACGGCCGAGCTGGACGCGCTCGCGAGCGGCACGCTGATACATGCGGTGCTCGAGAACACCGTCCGCCGCGCAAGCGCCGAGGGTCTGCTCGACGGCGATATAGGCGAGGACGCGAAGCGCGCGGCGAAGTCCATCGCGCATGAGGAGCTTCGCCGCTATGTCGACACGCGTCTCGGCAAGGCGGCGGTTTCCGGCGCGCGGACGCAGCATCTGTTCCGGCGCATAGAGGGCTCGCTTGAGCGCGTAGTCGACAGCATCATGGACGAGTTTGCGCACAGCAGCTTCCGCCCGGCGGGTTTCGAGGTCGGCTTCGGGACGGAGGACGCGCCGCTCGCCGCCGTTCGCGCGGGCGAACGCGGGAACCTCACCGGCGTCATCGACCGCGTGGATGTCTGGCGCGACCCGAAGACCGGCGTCCCCTACTTCCGCGTGATAGACTACAAGAGCGGCAAAAAGCAGTTCGACTACACCGATATATTTCACGGCGTTTCCCTTCAGCTTCCCATTTACCTCCACGCCCTCCGCTCCTTTGCCGAAGCACAGGGTGCGGACGCGGAGGAGGCGGGCGCGTTCTACTCCTCCGCCGCAGAGCTGTTCTACTCCGGCGGACGCGGCGAGAGCGGCGACGACATCCTCGCGGGGCTCGAGCGCGCGGAGCGCCGGAGCGGCGTCTATCTCAGCGACCCGGACGTGGAGGAAGCGCTCGAGGACGGAAGTAACCGCCGCTTCCTTCCGACGGAGGCGCAGTACAAGCTCACAAAGAAGCAGTTCGACCTGCTTGAGAAATATGTCAGCGCCGCCCTCAGGGAGACGGCGGAGCGCATCCTTCACGGCGAGATGGAGGCGCATCCGACGGCGCGCGGAAGCTACTCCGCGTGCGATCGCTGTCCCTACCGTATCGCCTGCCACTTCGACCCGAGCGGCGGACACGACAGCGAAAACGTCCGCGCCTCGGTCTCGGCGGAGAGGTTCTGGGAGGCGCTGGGGTCGGCTGAAAACGACGCGGAAAAGGAGGCGGAGCAGGATGAACGGACTGACTGACGAACAGCTCGCCGCGGCCGGCTTTGACCGGCGCAGTCTTCTCGTGAGCGCGGCGGCGGGCTCGGGCAAGACCCGCCTGCTCGTCTCGCGAGTTATAGGCAGGATAGAGCGCGAACGGCTCGACCTCGAGGACTTCCTTATCATAACCTTCACGCGCGCCGCCGCCGCAGAGCTGCGGGACAGGTTCGGCGCGGAGCTCGGCTCCCGCGCCGCCGAGACCGGCGACCGCCACCTCCTGCGGCAGGTCACCGCCTCGAGGCAGAACATCACCACGATAGATTCGCTCTGTCAGGCGATAGTCCGGGAAAACCCGCACCTCTCCGACCTCGCGGGCTTCCGCATAGCGTCGGAGGGCGAGCTTGAGCAGATGCGTGCGGACGCGCTCGCGTCCACGCTTGAGACGATATATTCCTCCGAGGACCGAGACATCGCCGCCATGTGCGAAGCGCTCGGCTACGGCCGCGCCGACCTCAAGATCTCGGAAGCGGTGACCTCACTGTACGACAGTATGCGCGCCCACCCGTTCCCGGAGAAGTGGGCGGAGCGGATAGCAGCCGAGTACGAAAAGGCGGACTTCGCCGAGACCGGCTTCGGCGCGGAGCTCTCCGAGTCGGCGGAACGTCTGCTTCGCGGCGGCGCGGACATACTCTCCCGCGCCATCAGCGCGGCGTCGGGGAACGAAAAGCTGCAAAAGGCATACGTTCCCGCGCTCGAAAGCGACCTCGCCTGCGCGCGCGCCGCGCTCTCCGCGCTCGAAAGGCACGACCTTGCCGAGGCCGCTTCCCGGCTCTCCCTGCCGGACGCGCGGCTCGGAAGCGTGCGCGGCGACGACCCCGCAAAAGGAAAGGTAAAGTCGATGCGTGATGTGTGGAAGAGCATGAAAAAGCGCGCGGGCGGCCTTCTCGCCGGAGCTGACGAGTGCTCCGAGGAGCTTCGGCGCATGTCCCCCGCCGTGCGCGGTCTCTTCAAGGCCGCGTCGATATTCGGCGATGAGTTCGGAGAGGCGAAGCGTCTCCGCCGCTCCGCCGAGTTTGACGACTTTTCGCACGAGGCAGTGCGCCTCCTTGCGTCCCCCCTGCCGGGCGGCGGCTTCGAGCCGAGCGAGACGGCGCGCGCCGTCGGCGCGCGCTACCGCGAGGTGCTTGTCGACGAGTTCCAGGACACGAACGAGATACAGTCGTTCCTCTGCGACCTGCTCACCGCCGGAGAGGGTCAGACCCTATTCATGGTCGGCGACGTCAAGCAGTCTATATACCGCTTCCGGCTCGCGCGGCCGGAGATATTCCTTGCACGCTACCGCGACTATCCCCCGATAGACGCCGGTGCGCCGGAGGCGCGGCAGAGCCTCACCCGCAACTTCCGCTCCCGCGCGGAAGTCCTCGACGTGACGAACTACTTCTTCCGCCGCCTGATGGACGGCGGAGCCTCCGAGATACTGTACGACGAGGCTCAGCGTCTCTCCCCCGCGCGCCCCGACCCGCCGGACGCCGCATACGATACCGAGCTGTGCATCGTCGGCGTGGCCGAGGAAACGGCAACGGGCGCGGACGCACAGTCCGCAGAGGCGGCATACGTCGCCTCGCGGGCAAAGGAGATGCTTGACGGCGGCCTGCTCATCCCGGACGGACACGACGGGACGCGCGCGCCGCGTCCCGAGGACATAGCGGTGCTTCTCCGCGCCGCAGGAGGGCGGGGCTGGATGTACCGCCAGGCGTTTGAAAACCTCGGGATACCCTGCGGCTCCGCGGGTGAGAGCGACGTCAGCGCGGAGCTGCTCGCTCTCCTCTCGATACTCACCGCCGTGGACAACCCTTATCTCGACGTCCCGCTCGTCGGGGCGATGCTCTCGCCGGTATTCGGCTTCACGCCGGACGAGGTCGCGTTCATCCGCGCGGCGAGCGGCAAAAAGATACCCGTCTACGAGTCGGTCAAAGCCGCGGCGGACGCCGGAAACGTCCGCGCAAAGGAGTTCCTGTCGCGGCTGGAGACCTTCCGCCGCGAGTCGGGCAAGACCTCGCCCGACCGCTTCCTGCTCTACCTCTACGCCGAGACCGGCATCGTCGGGATATACTCCGCCCTCACCGGCGGCTCGGCTCGGCGGGAACGTCTCAACCTCGTCTACATGAAGGCGCGCGGCTACGCCGCCTCGGCAAGCGGCGGGCTCCACGGATTTGTGATCTACCTCGAGGGCGCGATAGAGCGCGGCGAGATCGCCGCCGGCTCGAACGAGAACGGCGTGCGGATAATGTCTGTCCACAAGTCGAAGGGCTTGGAGTTCCCGATAGTCTTCTACTCGGCGCTTTCAACGAAGTTCAACTTTGCCGACACGCGCGGAGACCTGCTCTGTCACCCGGACCTCGGCGTCGGCCTCCGAATATACGACCGCGAGAGGCGCTACGTCTACCCCTCCGGCGCTTTCGCCGCCATATCCGAGCGGATGCGCCGCGAGACGCTTGCGGAGGAGCTGCGCATACTCTACGTCGCCATGACCCGCGCAAAAGAGAAGCTCATCCTCACCTGCGCCTACGCGGACCCGGAGAAGCGTATCTCAAAGCTACTCTCTTCGGGCTTCCTCGGCGAGCTCACGTTCGTCACGGCGCAGTGCCCCGCCGACTGGCTCATACCGCTCGCGGCGGAGCATCCGGACGGCGGCGAGCTTCGTGCCCTGTCCGGCTCGATCGAGACGGATCCGGACGCCGAGGGACGCCTCACCGTGCGATTTACGGACATGCTCCGGGCGGACGGCAGCGTCTACGGAGCCTCCGAGCCGCGCATGGAGGACGAAGCGCCGGACGAAGCTCTGGTGGAAGAAATATTGCGCCGCCTCGGGTATCGCTATCCCGGCGAAGTCCTCCGCGAAATACCCTCCAAGCTCACCGCGACGCAGCTAAAGGGACTGCGCGGCGACGACGAGGATGACGGGGGACCGGCAGCGTCCGACGCCTCCGAAGAAGTGGCGGAGGACGGCGCGGCAAAGTACGCCTTCCGCTCCGCGCGGCCGCGCCTGATAAGCGGCGACACCGGTCTTTCCCCCGCCGAACGCGGCACCGCTCTGCACACGGTCATGCAGTTCGCGCGGCTCGGGGAGCTCATGACGACCGACGGCGCGCTCCGCGAGATAGACCGCCTCGAGCACGATAGGTTCGTCACCCCCGAGCAGGCGAAGGCCGTCCGGAGCGAGGCGTTCCGCCTCTGCGCGTTTGCTGTAAGTCCGCTCGGACAGCGGGCGCTTTCGAGCGGGACGCTGCGGCGCGAGTTCAAGTTTTCCGTCCTCGACGACGCCATGCGCTACTTCCCCACGGCTCCCGACGGCGAGAAGGTCCTGCTTCAGGGCGTGTGCGACCTGTTCTTTGATGAGAACGGCGGCATCACGGTCGTTGACTTCAAGAGCGACCGCATAAGCGCCGGTGAAGCCTCGGAGCGTGCGGCGGCTTACGCCCCGCAGCTTGACGCCTACGCGCGGGCGCTCGAGCGGATATTCGGACTGCCCGTCCTGCGGCGGGTGATTTGGTTCTTCTCTCTCGGGCGCGAGGTGGACGTTCCCGCGCTCTGAGCCCGCGTTCACACCGCAAAATGCGTTCTCACACGCGGTTTTTCGCAAAAAATTTCTTCAAAGCCCTTGCATATTTACATCCGATCTGCTATAATACCATTTGTGACTTCGTGATGAAAGAGGTGAAAGAGATGAAACAGGGTATACATCCGAACTATGAGAAGACTACGATCACCTGCGCATGCGGCAACGTGATCGAGACCTGCTCCACCAAGAAGGACATCCGCGTTGAAGTCTGCTCCAGCTGCCACCCCTTCTTCACCGGAAGGCAGAAGCTGGTGGATACCGGCGGACGCGTCGATCGCTTCAACAAGAAGTTCGGTCTCGGCGGCGCAAAGAAATAAGCGTCAGAGCGATTGCGGGCGGTTTTACCGCCCGCTTTTGGTTGCAGAGATATCTTCTTCTGGTCAGTATGGCCGGCGGCGGGGCCGCCTTCTTTTGCTGTTAGGAGATATTTGTTTCATATATCACCAAAAAGCGCCGCCGCTTTCCCCCGGAAAACCGTGATTTTTAGCGTAGCATTTTCCGGCGTCCGGTGCTAGAATTACAGTGTATTGCAAGAATTGCCCGGCTTGTCGAAAAGCCCCGGCGGAGAAAGGCCGAAGCGGCTTTTTACAATGCCCTAAAACGGGAGGCTGTCACAGTGGACAGAGACGAAATAATACGCCGCATCGTCGAGGCGGATACGGAGGCTCAGACGGCTCCGTCGGCGTCGCGGCAGAAGCTCGAAGGGCTCGACGAGGAGCTGAAGCTTGAGCGCGAGGCCATGCGCAAGGCGTTTTACGCGCGTGCGGAGCGGCGTATCGACAAGGTTCGTGAGACCGAAAACGAGTACGCCGATATGCAGATAACGCGCATCGATCAGGAGCTCCGGAGGAAGATAGAGGACTTCGACCGCGAAGCAGAGCAGAAGCGCGAGCGTTGGGCGGACTATCTGTTCCGCACTGCCACCGCCCTGCCGGACGACGCGAAATGATACGGCAGACCATGAAGTACGGCGGAGCGGCGGCGAAGGTCCGCTCCATGTACGGACGGCGGCTCCGTCCCGAGGACTACTCCGCGCTGCTCGGCATGCACAGCGTCCGTGAGGCGGCAGAATACCTGCGCGGATTCCGGAGTTATACCGACGTACTGCGCGGCGTGGACGTCGCCGCGCTCGGGCGCGCCGATCTCGAACACGTTCTCAGCGGCGCGCTCAATCAGGAGTTCATCAGGATATACCGCTTTATGAGCAAGGAGGATCATCCCCTGCTCGGACGGCTCATCGAGCGCGCCGAAATTGACGAGATACTGTCCTTCCTCCGCGCGTGGGACCCGGCGCTCGACCACGAGTACGTCTGCCGTATGCCGGACGACTTCCTCAAATACTCCTCCATCGACTTCAAGAAGCTCGAGCAGGCGACCGACTTCGAGCAGTTCTGGAGCGAGCTCGAACATTCCAAATACTACCTCCCGCTTGCAAACCTCCCCCGCGACCGGGGCGCAAGTCCCGAGTATCCGCTTGCAAAGTCCGTAATGGACGCAAAGTACTACACCGACCTTTTTATGCTTATCGACAAGCGCTACTCCGGCGACGTCGCGCTGAAGCTCAAGGAGGGCTACGGCGCGGAGGTCGACCTGCTGAACATCGTCGCGGTACTGCGTATAAAGACCTACTTCCCCACCATGGAGGCAGACATACGCGGCTATCTGCTCCCCGTCGGCGGCAGAGAGCGCGAGCGGTTCCTTGACGCGCTCGTCGCGGCTCCCGATGCGGACGCCGCGCTCGCCGTCGTGAAGGCTTCACCGTACAAGGCTCTCTTCAGCGGCGGCGTCCTTCGCACGATAGACGACTACGCGGAGATGTACCTCTACCGCTTCAATAAAAAGATAATGACCGTGCCGGTCCCTTCGGTATATACGCCGCTCGCGTATCTCTACCTGAAGCAGACCGAGGTCCAAAATCTGGTAAAAATCATCGAGTGCATACACTACGGCATGACGCCGGAGGAAGCCGGCGTTATCCTGCCCGGCGCGGCACCCGAAGAAAGGAGATAGGCATGTCTGTCGAAAAGATGAAGCTGCTGCGTATACGCGGCCCGCTCGAGCGCTTTGACGAGATAGTGTCCGGATGTATACTCGGCCGCGAGTTCCAGCCGGAGAATGCGCTTGACGTCATGCAGAACGTCAGCACGCTCAAACGTATGGATATGCACAACCCGTATACCGACACTCTGCACAGAGCCGCGTCGCTTGCGGACGCCAACGGCATAACCCTCGGCTACGCGCCCTACTCGGGTCTCGGCGACGACGCGGACGAGGCAAAGGAGTATTTCCGCCGCTTTGAAGAAACGGTCGGGAAGCTCCGCACGGAGCAGGAGGCGCTCGAGAAGGACTCGACGGACGACCGCACCGTCCTCGACCAGCTCCGCTACATCAAGGGCATGGGCGATATACGGGACGTGAGCGACTTCTTCCGCCTCGAATACGCCCGCTTCCGGTTCGGACGGATGCCCCGCAGCGTCTACGACCACTTCTCGCACTTCCTCGACAACGGGCGGGACTTCTACTTCTTCCCCACCTCCGTCGAGCGCGACTACGTCTACGGCGCGTACCTCGTCCCGAGGCGCTACGAGCAGCGGGTGGACGTTCTCTTCGCGTCCTTCCGGTTCGAGAGGATATACATTTCGGACCAGGTACACGGCAATCCGGAGGAGGCCGAGGCGGAGCTTGAACGGAAGCTGAACTCCGAGCACGCCCGCGCCGCCGAGCTTGAGGAGGAGCGGAAGCGCTTTGTCCGTGAGGAGCAAGGAGCTTTCCTTGCCCGGTACAGTCTTCTCCGCCACCACAGCGAGGTCTACGATATGCGCCGGTACGCCGTCACGGCGGACGGAAGCTTCTTCCTCTACGGATGGGTGCCCGCCGCCGAAGCCGACCGCTTCCGCGCGGACGTGCTGAACTTCCCCTCCACCTACTGCCAGGCCTACGAGCCGGACGTCATGGAGTCGGTCACGCCGCCGACAAAGCTGAAGAACCACAAGGCGTTCAAGCCGTTCGAGCCGTTCATCGAGATGTACGGACGGCCGAGCTACGGCGAGTTCGACCCCACCCCGCTCATGACCGTGATATACACCCTGCTCTACGGGATAATGTTCGGCGATGTGGGACAGGGCATCCTGCTCTCGATATGCGGATACCTCATGTGGCGCTTCAAGAAGATGTGGATAGGACGCGTGCTTGTCTACACCGGCATTGCGGGTTCGCTGATGGGTCTCGCCTACGGAAGCGTGTTCGGCTTTGAGGACATCCTGCCCTTCGGCTTCCACGTCCTCGAGTCGCCGGCAAATACCAATACGGCGCTCCAGTTCGCGGTGTACATCGGCGTCATCATCATAACGCTCGTGATGCTGATAAACATTATCGAAGGCTTCAAGCAGAAGGACTACGCGAAGGCCGTCTTCGGTCAGAACGGCATAGCGGGCGTGGTATTCTTCTATGGGGTGCTGTTCGTGATACTTCCGATGTTCGGGTATCTCGACGTGAGCCTCCCCGGCTGGGCGCTTGCGCTGATGCTCGCGGTGCCGCTGATACTCGTCGTGCTCCGCGAACCTCTCGGAAAGCTCTGCGCGGGCGACCCGGACTGGAAGCCGGAGAGTATCGGAAACTTCCTTCTCCAGAACGTATTCGAGCTCATCGAAGTCCTGCTCTCCTACGTCACGAACACCGTCAGCTTCATGCGTGTCGGCATCTACGTGATAAGCCACGCGGCCATGATGAACATAGTGTTCATGCTCGCCGGCGGCTACGAGTCGCCAAACATGGTGGTCGTGGTGTTCGGAAACCTCATCGTCATGGCGCTCGAGGGACTGCTTGTCGCCATACAGGTGTTGCGTCTCAACTTCTACGAGATGTTCGGCCGGTTCTACGACGGCGGCGGACGCGAGTTTATACCTGCGGCCATCGACTTCACCACCGTCGACTGACGGCTACCATCTAAGACTTACAAAACGGAACAACACGGTTATCCGACCGTAAATAATGATTTGGAGGCTAATAAAATGGAATTCCTTACATCTCTTGTGCTCGTAGTGCTGCTTCTCTCCCCGCTCTTTGTCATCTACTACCTCAATAAGAAGGGCAGGAACGTGAAGAAGGGCATGATTGCAAACATCATCTGCTTCTTCGTGCTCGTGATAGGCTTCACTGCGGCGAACATCGGCGGCGTCGCGAGCGCCGCCGAGGCCACTCAGCCCGCCGGCCTCACCATCGGCGACGGCATCGGCCTCATCAGCGCCGCGCTCTCCACCGGTCTCTCCTGCATCGGCGGCGGCATCGCGGTCGCGTCGAGCGCGACGGCGGCCATCGGCGCCATGAGCGAGGACCAGTCCACCTTCGGCAAGAGCCTGATATTCGTCGGCATGGCGGAGGGCGTCGCGCTCTACGGCATGCTCGTCAGCTTCCAGATAATAGCTAAGGTCGGCTGATGCGTTACTTTCTTATCTCCGACAGCCGCGATACGCTCGTCGGCATGCGCCTTGCGGGCATAGAGGGAGTCCTTGCCGAGGGGCGCGACGAAGTCCGCGCCGCCGTGACCGACGCCACCGGGAGCGGCGACGTCGGCATACTCCTCATCACCGAGAAGTGCGCCGCGCTCTGCCCCGAGCTCATAAGCGATCTGCGGCTGCGGCTCACCACGCCGCTCATAGTCGAGATACCAAACCGACACGGCACCGGTCGCGCGCCGGATTCTATCACGCGCTACATCCGTGAATCTATCGGCGTCAAGCTGTGAGGAGGACGCGAGATGGCAGACGAAAAGCTTGAAAGCTTTATTTCAACAATACGCGAGGACGCACAGCGCGAGAAGGAAGCGCTCGACGAGGAGATAGCCTCGAAGCGCGAAGCGTTCCTCTCGGAGGCAGAGGACGAACTGCTTGACGAGGTGTATGCCTACATCCGCACCGCCACCTCCCGCATCCGCACCGACGCGGGCAGGCGCGTCTCCCAGAAGATGTTCGAGGAGAAACGCGAGCTGTACCGCCACCGCACGGAGGTCGCTCTGTCCGTCGCGGAGGACGCAAAGAGGCGGATAGCGGAGTACGCCGAGACGCCGGAGTACCGCGAGCGGCTCGTGCGTCTCGCGAAATACGCCGCGAAGAAACTCGGCGGCGGGAAGATCAGCATATTCCTCCGCCGGGAGGATATGCCGCTCGCGGAGCAGATCGCCGGGGCGAGCGGCGCGGAGGTCACGGAGGGAGGCTTCACGCTCGGCGGGCTTATCGCCGAGAATCCCGAGCGCCATCTTCGCCTCGACCTCAGCTACGACGAATCCCTCGCGCGCACCGCACAGAGCTTCGGAACGATAGTCGCAAACGACCGCGTCATGTAGGAGGGTGCCGTATGTACACTGTTTACTCAATAAACGGGCCCGTCGTGCGCGCGCGCGGCGGCACAGACCTCGGCGCAATGGACATGGTCTACGTCGGAAACATGAAGCTCATAGGCGAGGTAGTGTCCATTTCCGGCGACGAGGCGACTATACAGGTCTATGAGGAGACCTCCGGCCTCCGCCCCGGCGAACCGGTCGAGAGCACCGGCGGGGCGATGGCGATAACCCTCGGCCCCGGACTTATCGGAAATATCTTCGACGGCATAGCGCGTCCCCTGCGCGCATTGGAAAAGGCGTCCGGCAGCTTCATCGTGCGAGGGATAAACGTCGGTTCGCTCGACGAGGAGAAGAAGTGGGACGTGACCGTCACCGCCTCTGTGGGCGACGTTCTCGAGGGAGGCTCGATATTCGCGACGCTCACCGAGTCCGAGATGATAGAGCACCGCTGCATGGTGCCGCCGGAGCTCTCCGGCACGGTCACAAGGGTCGTACCGGACGGCAGCTACACCGTCACGGACACCATCATCGAGCTTGACACCGGCCGCGGCGTCGTGCCGCTGAAGCTCGCGCAGCGCTGGCCGATACGCAGGAGCCGTCCCTTCACCGAGAGGCTCCCGATAGACCGTCCCCTGATAACCGGACAGCGGATAATGGACACGCTCTTCCCGCTCGCTAAGGGCGGCTGCGCCGCTCTGCCGGGGCCGTTCGGCGCCGGCAAGACGGTAAACCAGCACCAGCTCGCGAAGTGGTCGGATGCGGACATAATCGTCTACCTCGGCTGCGGCGAGCGCGGCAACGAGATGACGCAGGTGCTCGAGGAGTTCTCCGAGCTTGAGGACCCGAGGAGCGGCAAGCCGATACTCAGCCGCACCGTCCTCATAGCGAACACATCCAACATGCCGGTCGCGGCGCGCGAGGCGTCGATCTACACCGGCATGACGATAGCCGAATACTATCGCGACATGGGCTACCACGTCGCGATTATGGCGGACAGCACCTCCCGCTGGGCGGAGGCTCTGCGTGAGATCTCCGGCCGTCTCGAGGAGATACCCGCCGAGGAGGGCTTCCCCGCATACCTCCCCTCCCGCCTCGCGGAGTTCTACGAGCGCGCGGGGTATGTCCGCACGCTCTGCGGCGGAGAGGGCTCGGTCACGGTCATAGGAGCCGTCAGCCCGCAGGGCGGCGACTTCTCCGAGCCGGTCACGCAGAACACCAAGCGCTTCGTGCGCTGCTTCTGGGCGCTCGACCGCGAGCTCGCGTATGCGCGCCACTTCCCCGCCATTAACTGGATGACCTCCTACTCCGAGTACGCCGAGGAGCTTGACGGCTGGTACGACGAGCACGTCGGCCCGGACTTCGTGAAGTGCCGCCGCAGGATACAGGCGCTCATGCAGGAGGAGGCGAGCCTTATGGAGATAGTGAAGCTCATCGGCTCGGACATCCTGCCGGAGGATCAGAAGCTCGTCATAGAGACGGCGCGTATCGTCCGCTCCGGCTTCCTCCAGCAGAACTCCTTCCATGCGGTAGACACCTACGTCCCGCTCGAAAAGCAGCTGAAGATGATGCAGACAATACTCTACTTCTACGACCGCGCGGGCGAGCTCGTGGCAAAGAGCATTCCCATCTCCCGCCTGCGCGAGACGAACGTCTCCGAGTCTCTCATACGCATGAAGTACGACGTACCGAATGACGACCTGTCCGCTTTTGACGACTACCGGGAGCTCATCGACCGCGCCGTCGGGAGCATAACGAGCGAATACTGAGGGGGGCTTTTGAAATGCAGATGGAATATATCGGGCTGAGCTCGATAAACGGCCCGCTCGTCGCGCTCGACGGCGTCAAGGGCGTCGCTTACGACGAGCTGTGCGAATTCACTCTGCCCTCCGGGGAGCGCCGGACCGGCAGAGTCACCATGATAGACGGTGAGCGCGTGGTCGTCCAGGTCTTTGAGGGCACGAAGGGCATGGCGTCCTCCGGTCCGAGGACGCGCTTCCTCGGCAGCCCGATGACGTTGCCGCTCTCCACAGAAATGCTCGGGCGCGTGTTTGACGGCGCGGGACGTCCTGCCGACGGTCTCGGCGCGCTCTACCCCGATGAGAGCCGCGACATCAACGGCTCCGCGATAAATCCCGTGAGCCGCGCCTACCCGCGCTCCTGCATAACTACCGGCATCTCGGCAATAGACGGAATGGCGACGCTGATACGCGGTCAGAAGCTCCCCATCTTCTCCGGCTCGGGCATGAAGCACAACGAGCTTGCGGCGCAGATAGTCCGTCAGGCGAAGATTTCCGGCGAGGACGGGCAGTTCGCGATAGTCTTCTGCGCGATGGGCGTCAAGAACGACACGGCCGACTTCTTCCGCAAGAGCTTTGAGGAGAGCGGCGCGCTGATGCGCGTGACGATGTTTCTAAACCTCGCGAGCGACCCGATAATCGAACGCATACTCTGTCCGCGCTGCGCTTTAACTGCGGCGGAGTACCTCGCGTTCAAGCACGGCTACCACGTCCTTGTCATCATGACCGACATGACCTCCTACTGCGAGGCGGTGCGCGAGCTTTCAAGCTCGCGCGGCGAGATACCGAGCCGCAAGGGCTTCCCGAGCTATCTTTACAGCGACCTCGCGTCGCTCTACGAGCGCGCGGGAATGATCCACGAGAGCACCGGTTCCGTGACGCAGGTGCCGATACTCACCATGCCGAATGACGACATCACGCACCCCATCCCCGACCTCACCGGCTACATCACCGAGGGACAGATAGTGCTCGCGCGCGAGCTTGACGGCAAGGGAATATATCCCCCGATAAGCGTTCTCCCCTCCCTTTCCCGACTGATGAAGGACGGCGTCGGAGAGGGCTTCACACGGGAGGATCATTCCCCGCTTTCAAACCAGCTTTTTGCCGCGTATTCAAAGACGCAGGAAGCGCGGAGCCTCGCCTCGGTCATAGGCGAAGACGAGCTGAGCGACACGGACAAGGCGTATATCGAATTCGGCAACGAGTTCGAGCGCCGGTTCGTCGCCCAGCAGTACGACGAGGACAGGTCGCTCGAGCAGACGCTTGACCTCGGGTGGCGGCTTCTCACGCTGCTCCCAAGGAGCGAGCTTGACCGTATCGATACCGCGATGCTCGATAAGTACCTCCCCCGCGCGCAGACGAGCTCCTCCTTCCTTTCCGGGGAGGGTGACAACTGATGCCGACAGCCCCCACCAAAGGCAACCTCATTGCGCGGAAGCGCTCCCTCGAGCTCGCGAACACCGGGTTTGACCTCATGGACAGGAAGCGGAACATTCTGATACGCGAGATAATGTCGCTTATCGACCGCGCGGGCGAGCTTCAGTCGCGCATAGACAGCTGCTTCTCCTCCGCGTACAAGGCTCTCCAGGCGGCAAACATTGCCTTCGGACGGATAGACCCGTTCGCGGAGTCGGTTCCGATAGACCGCTCCATAGAGATACGCACCCGCTCTGTCATGGGCGTGGAGATACCCTCCATTCGGGACAGCGATGCGCCTGTCCGCATGAGCTACGGACTGCGCGGAACAGGCTCCGCGCTCGACGAGGCGTTCGTCCGCTTCCACGAAGTCAAGCGTCTCACAAAGGAGCTTGCGGAGGTCGAGAACACCATCTACCGCCTCGCCTACGCCATAAAGCGGACGCAGAAGCGCGCAAACGCCCTCAAAAACATCATAATCCCCAACCTCACCTCCGAGATAAAGTACATCTCTGAGGAGCTTGAAGAGAAGGAGCGCGAGGAGTTCTCGCGCCTGAAGCTGATAAAGACAAGGAACGAAAACTCAAGATAGTGCCTATCAAGCAGCGCCCCCGGCGGATATTCCGCCGGGGGCAGTTTTATGTTGTTCTGATTTATACGTCCCGGCGTCACCAGCCGCCGGGATAGTCCAGCTCGGACGTGATGAAGTCCAGCTCGTAATAAGGCAGACGGCCCGCAAGCGGCTCATGCGCGACAATGCGGTAGCGCTTCACCTCCGGCGCTATCGAGAAGGTGACGCTCGTCTCCGTTCCGCTCTGGCGTACCGACGTCACCGTATAGAGCCCGGCCGAAGCGCCGAGGAACGCCGGTTCCTCCTCCGAAAGAGTGACGCCCGAGAAGTAGAGCGTGACGCTGCCGCTGCCGCTCACCGAGCGTATCTGCGGCGCAGTCCCGCCCGTGTCAAAGACGAAGGCCGCCGAGCTCTCGCCCGTGACGAGGTCGTATAGCGTTCCGCGCGAGCTTCCTCCCAAGCTCGTGGAACCGCCCAGCGGGACGCAGTACTCCTCCGACCTGTACGTCCCGTTCGACCAGACATATATCTGCGGCGGCAGGACTTCGCCGTCCCCGTCGGTCAGGCCGCGCACCTGCATCCAGACCTCGCCGCCCTCGCGCAGTTCAAAGGCGGCGAGCTGCGCCGTCTCAAAGTCTCCGAACGGGGGCGACAGGAGTACGGGTCTTCCGTTCTCCCCCACCGACGTGTATGCAACGGGCGTGGCCACGCCGGTCGTGCGGTCAAAGAGCTCAAGCCCGCTCCACGCGCCGGAGTAGCTTACGAGGCGGAGGTTCCCGGCGTCGCGGCTGTCGTCCACCGTCATGCCCCGCCGAGTGTAAAAGCTCGTTATCTCGGTGTTCAGGTAGAGGGAGCCGTTCTGCGGCGCGGGTATCGTCCCGTCGTCGGTAACGGGCACGGACGAGACCCAGCGCGCGCCCGTCTCGTCCTTCTTTATGAGCAGTTCATAGAGACTGCCGGTATTCTCGAAGTACGCGGCGCTCTGGTTTGCCGCGTACAGTATGTAGCGCAGGCGAAGCTCGGTTTCCGACTCCTCCGCCCTGTATACCTCCGCCGCAAAGCCGACGTACATCTCCGCCGGCAGGACGAATGTATCCTCCTCGCCGTCGTACAGCGGGAAGCTCTTGAGGTAGTCGACGTCGACATCGAAGTACTGCCGCAGCGTGGCGCAGAACATATCGCCGGGTACGCGGTAAGCGTCCTCGCTCTCGCTGAGGTACTGGTCTATCAAGTAGCCGCGCCGCTCGTCCCCGAGCAGGACATAGAACTGTCCGAATTCCTCCGCGCCGATGTCCTCCGCCGCGCGCCATCCGCTGTGTATCGGGAGAAGCGGATCCACGTACCACCTGCAATAATCGGCAAGGCGCGCGGCGTCGTCAAGCGTGTCGTACACCTCCGCCGCATCGTCGCCGCCGGCAGGGACCGGCGTGGGATTGTCGAGGCGTATGCTCTCGACCCGGTGCGGCGGCGTGGCGGACGGCTCGGACGAGCCGCCGCATCCGCCGGCGAGCAGCGCAAGCGCCAGAAATACCGGCAATATGTATCTTAACAGCTTTTCGGGCATAGTATCCTCCGACAGTGTTTTAGCGCGTTTATCCGAAGCAGACCTCCACGCGGCGCGCCTCACCCGCGCGGATACGCTCAGCGGGCTTGCCGCAGACCTCTCCGCCCTCGAATGTGTCCGCTCCGCCGTCCTTCCACTCGACGCGGACGGAGCTAACGCTGTACTCTCCGGGGATGAGCTCGCCGCACGCGGCATAGTGTACCTCCGTGCCGCCGAGGAGCGTGCAGTCCACGCCCTTTTCGTCCGCGAGGTATCCGGGTATCGCGGGAAGAGGACGGAACGCAAGCACGCCGTCCTCGAGCGTGAACGGATGCTCGCCGAACATCATCGTCTGCCATATCTGCATGAACTCCGCCGTAGAGCCGGAGAGACGCGCAACAAAGCCCTTGCCGCGTATCGACGGGTCGGGGTTCGCGGAGGACGCGATGAAGCTCGAGTTTTCGAGCGGACTGCGTCCGTACTTCTCCGGCGGGAGGAACGGTATCCCCGCCTTGTGGAACTCCGAGAAGAACTCCCGGTAAAGTCCCGCGCGGAGCAGTCCGAGCAGATACTTGTACTCCATGTGGAGCCATATCGACTCGTTTTCGAGCCATCCCGGGGTGAACGCGCGGCAGCGTCCGAGCTCGTAGGAGCTCGACGCGAGCGAGGTGTTGACCTTGTACATCCCGAGCGCTTCGTCGTAAAGTCCGCTCGCGCGAACCTTCTCGTGCAGCTCGGCGGGCGTGAGCTCCGCCCCCGGCATCTTCATGTAGCGCACCGCGCCCTCGAGGAAGGTCGGAAGCGCGCTCTCGCGGACGGCCTTCGGGACAATGTGTCCGTCCACGATATCGTAGTCTGTAACCTCATAGGTGAAATAGCAGGGCGGCACGCCGTCCGCGCTGTACGAGCGGGCGCGCTCGACGCCGTCCGAGACGAGCTTCTTCCAGCCCGCGAGCAGTTCCGCCGCGGCGGCGGCGCTCAGAGTGACCTCCTCGCCGTCTATGCCGTCGTTTATCCTCTCGCGGTACGCCTCCTTGAGGTCGCCGACCTTCATCCAGTAGTCGAAGCGCGTCAGGCGGCCGCCGGCGAGCGCATCCTGCGCCGCCGTGAGACCCTCGATGTAGTCCGCGCACTCACGCGGTATGCGGACGTCTCTATTGTGGCGGCGGAGCGCCAACTCGACGTAGTCTATCAGCCGGACGAGCTCGCAGCTCTCCGCCATGGAGGAGCCGAAGAGCCCCGGAAGTCCGTTCAGCGCGTCGTACCAGCCGGGCTTGCCCGCCTCCATCTCGACGCCCATGCCGAGCGGATCGAGCGCCGCCGTCTTGTTCATGGCGAGCACTATGAGCTTCGAGATGAGGTTCGTGCGGTAGTCCGCACCCTTGCCGTGCACGACGCCTGCCCACTCTCGCTCCGTCTTTCGCTCCTCCACGCCGCCGTACTGGCGGACACCCTTCGGCGTGAGCGTATAGCGCTTCGCGCGCGGACTCACCGCCGCGCGGCTCTCGTAGTACCTGTAAGTGTTGTCGTCAAACAGAAGCTCCTCCTCGCGCTCCGGGAACACCGCAAGCAGGCTCTCTATGAGGTCGAGGTTGTAGGTCCAGTGGTCTATCCAGTAGCCCTCGCCGAAGGTGGCGTTTATGTCGCCCTCCGCAAGCGAAAGTATCTCCTCAAACGCCTCGGCTTTCCCGTTCCGCTCGAGGAGCGCCGCGAGCGCTCCCGGCGTGAAGTGACCGGAGAGCAGCTTTCGCGCGTCCTCGCCGCCGCCCGCGAGCCGCACGGCGCGGTCGTGCACGTCCTCCGGGATCGCGAACGTGGCGCGCTCTATCACGAGAGGGTTGAAGCCGTCGAGCTGTATGAGGTCCATAAAGAGCTTTATGTTGTAGTCGCCGACGTAGGGCGCGAACAGCGGATCGCTGCGGCGGTTCTGGTTGACGTCGCGGTAATTCGCGTTGCCCTGCGAATAGTACTCCGCGAGCATCAGGAAGAAGTTGTAGTCGCGCTCAATGTCGCCGTGCTTGCGCGAGTAGACGTAGAACACCTTTCCGCCGAGCAGGAGCGGGTAGCCTCCGCGAAGGATGTTGTCAAGGCAGCTCTGGCGGCAGTACGCGTCAAAGACCGGGTCGGCGGTGCGGGTCGCTATCATGTCGGTGAGGCTGTCGGTGAGCTCCACCGAGCGGCGGTGCTTCTTATCAAACACTCCGGGCGCGCGGAGGCGCTCCGCCGTCGCGTGCAGTATCTCCTTCGAGCCGGCCATGCCGAACGCCTCCCGCAGGACGAGGGAATCCCCCGGCGCAAGCGTCTTCGACGCGGCGAAGAACGCCGTCGGTACGTTGTTCGAGGTCATCTGCGGGCTTTTGAGCAGCTTATCAAGGCCGTTCTCGCGGAAGCCGGTCGCCTCGCTCAAGGCGAGATTGTAGCCGAATACGAGCGTCGGGTCCGCTATTACGGGCAGCAGTTCCCCCTTCGGCGTGAAGCCGAAGGCGAAGTGCCCCTCCTTAATCTCGACTATCTCGGTCGTGTCCTCGCTCGAGGCGCGGAGGCGGTAGTACGGCAGGCGCGTCTCGACGTCCTCGACCTGCATCCACGCCTTGTGCGTCTGGGTCATGACCTTCATGATGTTCGAGCTCGTGCCGTAGGTAATGAACGCCGGCATACCGTCGAGGACTTCGAGCGAGACCTCGCCCGAGCCGGTGTTCTCAATTATCACCTCGCGCATCAGCGCTCCGACCGGCTCCTCCGGCAGTGTGAAGTAGCGGACGCGGAAGCGCAGTCCCCTCTCCGGGAACGGCTCCTCGAGCAGGAGCTCGTTCATGCCGATGTGCATTGAGGCGTTCTCGCCGTCGGTCGGGCGGAACGGCTCGAGATACTCGCCGTTCGCCTTCACAAAGGTGCGGAAGCCCTTGTTCGACACCTCCTGATACGCGACGTGCGCGGGGCTGAACTCCATTATCGGGTGCTCCTTGTCCCCCGAGCCGAACGAGCACACCGCCTGTCCCCTGTTCACATAGAAGCACCAGACGGGAATGCCCTTCTCGCCCGCAACGCCGGGCAGGAAGCTCGCAAACGCGCTCCCCTTGTGGAAATTGTCGATAACGAACCGTCCGTTCCTGTCAAACACAGCACCCATCCTTTCTCTTTGAGGCGGCTTCCCGCCGTTTTTTTCGTGCCGTCACCCGAGCGTGACGGTTATCGTGTGTGTTTCTTCCTCCGAAAGCGCCGTTATGGCGCTCCTCGGTATCAGCGCGCCGTCTCCGTCCGTCGCGAACGGGACTCCGTCTATTTCGACCGACTTCACCGCGCCGCGCTTCTTCACGTCCGGCGCGCGGTAGACGACCTTCAGCGTCTTCCCCGCAAACGGCGCCGTGACGGACGCCTCGCCCTCGCGGAACGCGTACTCGGGAAGCTGCGGCGCAAGGCGAAGATCTCCGTACTCACC
Source organism: uncultured Clostridia bacterium (assembly GCA_947631015.1). GTDB lineage: Bacteria > Bacillota > Clostridia > Oscillospirales > JAAYOS01 > CANRIN01. Next base: position 16,410 of record CANRJS010000013.1, on the reverse strand, counting down.
GCGCACTCCGAAGCGCTGTGTGAGCTCGGTCATGAGAAGCCAGCTCGCGGAGCCGGTGAGATAGTGGTACATCCCGCGCCCGCGCGGGTCGAAGTACTCGGGTATGCCGGGATATATCCGGCTCTTTTCAAAGCTTACCGCGAGGCGATAGAGCGCGTCAAGCGTCTCCTCCGCCTCAGCGCTCATGCCGCGCGTGTAGAGCGCGTAAGCAAACATCACCGCCATGTGGCAGAACACCGCGCCGTTCTCCTTGTGGCCGTAGGCAAACCCGAAGAGCCGCCCGAGGTCGGTCTTGACCTCGCGGAAGTCGGTGTTGAGCCTGTAGCCGCCGACGTCCGCGTCAAAGAGGAAGCGCTTCGCCGCCGACACTATGTCGCGCGCGAGCGCGTCGTCCGCGACGCCGCCCATGACGGCGAACACCTGCCCCGTAAGCATCATCCGAACGTCGCCGTTCTCCGCCGCGCCCTCGACGCGCCGTCCCGACCCGTCGTAATAGCTGTTTATCCAGCGCTCGCCCTCCGCTTCGACCGTCTCCCTGCGGCGGACGGTCTCCGCCATCCTCTCGCTCATTCTGCGGAGCAGGGCCGCAAGCTCTTTTGCGTCTATGCGGACGACGTCGCCGCTGATCTCGTGCTCGCAAGTCGAGCAGAAGCGGCGGAGGACCTCCGCCTTCTCCTCCGGCGACTCCGCGTTCTCTCCCTCGAGCAGTATCTTCATCTCCCCGGCCATTTCGAGCTCTCCGCCGAGGCGCTCCGCAAGCTCCGCGAGGTCGCGGAGGTTCTTTGCGTACAGGCAGTGGAAAGCGACGCTCTCGCCGCGCTCCGCCGCCATGTCGAGGCCGTCGTTCCAGTCCGCGCCGAGCAGGCGGAGTATGCCGTGCTCGCCCACGTTGTAGAACGCCGTGAGGTTTTGCAGGAGCAGGTGCTCAAAGAGCGTTCCCCTGTACTCCGCGCCCGCCGTCGTTCTCAGTCTCTCGCCGTACTCCGGCGTCCAGAGCGCGTCGGTGCGCGTCCCACGGTACGCCTGCGGGTCCTTGAAGTAGCTCTGCTTTTCGAGCAGGAAGCAGGTATCCGCCGTCTGATTTATGTAGAGCATGGTCGTCACGAGCGGCCACGCGCCGTGGTCTGTCCAGACGCGGGTGATATTGTTGCGGTCGGCGATGAACTCACCCTGTCCGTTTCCGATTATCGTGGCGTTCGTACCGTCGAAGCGGACGCCGCCGAAGTTCGCTATGAGCATATCGCGGACTCCCTCCGGCTCCATGAACAGGAGCGCGAGGCAGTCCTGCCAGAGGTCGCGCCAGCCGCGTCCCCCGCGTCCGTAGTCGTGGTGCGGCAGGAAGGAGCAGCCGAACATCCTTCTGAGTATCGGCTGACAGGAGACCCAGCGCATCCACGCGTCCCGCTCCGGGGAAGCGGTATCAAACGAGAGGTCAAGCTTTCTCTCCCAATACTCTTTGCAGCGCACAAGCTCCGCGTCGAAGCGTCCCGGCGCAAGGTATTCCGAAACGAAGCCGAGATTCTCTCCCACGGCGAGCGCCACGGTGTAACTCACGCTCTCTCCCGGCGCAAGCGTCTCGGGCGCGAACTCCGCCGCCGCGACGACCTCCAAACCGTCCACTCGGTCCCCCGGACGGAGACGCAGCCTTTTGCCGACGCTCTCCGGCCGCTCAAGGTCACCGCCCTCGCCTATCCAATCCTCGACCGCCGCCTCGAAGGCGACGGGCTTCGCGCCGTCCTCACGGGCGGCGAAGGCTCCGTAGGCTATGCGGTTAGGCTTGTGGCCGCGCTCGTCGAAGGTGAGCGTTGGACGGGTGAAGACGCCGAGGTCGGTGACCTCCGCCCTGTGCAGGAGCGACGTGACGTTGCGGTGGTCGCGGTAGTTGTCCGCCGAGCGTCCGTAGATGGGATACGCCATGTACGGGACGAACTCAAGCGGCTCCGCACCGGTGTTCGTTACGGCAAATCGCGTGAGCTCGACGGTGTCCCCCTCCGGTGGTATGAAGGTCACCGCTTCGGCGCGGACGCCGCGCGCGGCGCTCTCCCGCGTAACCTTATGCCAAAGGAAGCCCGCCTCAAGCGTCACCTCGTCGCTCCCCTCCGCGCGCTGAACGGCGGACGCTCCCGCCGCGCTCCACGCGCCGAAGCGCTCGGAGAATATCCAGAAGTTTCTCTCCGAACGGTCGTTATGCAGGTTCTCGGAGGACACCGGCGCAAGCAGGAAGGAGTTCTGCCCCGTCTTGGAGTCTCCCCCGAGAGTCGGAGTTATCGAGCTGAGAAGTCCCTGCTCGCCCGCGAGCGGAAAGTAGAGATAGCTCGTCCGCTGCGGGTCCTTCAGCCGGAATGTCCCGTTCCTGTCAAGAAATTCGTACTTCATGGCTTTCTCTCCCCTATATGCGTATTTCTTACGGTCGGAGCCGCGTTATCTGTGGAACTGCGCGAACACAAACTTTCCGCTCTCGCTCAGACTCGTCTCTTTCCACTTTCCGTCGCTGTAAACGCTGAGGAGGGCGCCGCTGCCGCCGGAGGCGGAGTAGGACCAGTTTGCCCAGCTCAGGTTTCGCTCGTCCATGAAGTCGACCCAGACCTGCGCGCTGTCAAGATACAGCTCGCCCGCGCCGGTGGAGTCGGTCGTGCCCCACTCGCTCACAAATACCGGCGCGCCATGCGCAAGCGCGTAGTCGATGTTGTCGCGGTCGGCGTCTCCGTTGGTGCCGGCGTAGAAGTGGTATGTATACATGATGTTCTCAAACTCGAGCGGATCGTCCGCCGCGTCCCGAACGCAGGTGCTCCAGCGCGGACTGCCGACGAGTATCACGGCGTCCGGGTCATACTCGCGGATGACCGGGATTATCTGCTCGGCGTAGGGCTTGACGTTGCCCGCCCACGTGACATTGTCGCCGTTAGGCTCGTTGCATATCTCGTAGAGGACGTTCGGCGAATCGGCGTAGCGCTCCGCCGTCACGGTAAAGAACTCCTTCGCGCGGTCGAGGAGCGGCATCGGGTCGCGCTCGCTGAGGATGTGCCAGTCGATGATGACGTAGAGGTCGTTTTCTATCGCGGCGTCCATCGCGGCGTACATCTTGTCCGCCTGCCACGGGTTGCGGAGGTAGCCTCCCTCGCCTGTGTACATGGCGACGCGGAGGAGGTTTGCCCCCGTCCTCTCGGCGAGCTCCTGCACCGCGAGCGGCTCAAAGAGCGAAGAGTGCCACATGAAGCCGCTCGTGCTCATGCCGCGCAGGACTATCGGCTTGCCGTCCTCACCGCAGAGCTGCGTCCCTATGACCTGAAGACGTCCGCGCTCGCTCACGCGCTCGAGCGGCTTGTCGTGCGCGCCGAGGAACATCGACCCCAGCACCGAGAATGCGAGCACAACTACAACAAAAATCGCTATCAACCTTGTCTGAGCCTTTGTGTTCATGTTTCATTTCCCCCCGATATACACAAAAATTCATAATGATTATAACACGGTGTTTGAAAAAACGCAACAAAAAATGAGGGCGGTACCGACGTACCGCCCTCATTTTGTTTACTTCTGCCGCGGCTATTTTGCGAGCTTCACGCGGTGGAATATCTTCTTGCCCTTCTTTATCACTATTCCGTCCTCGGAGGAGCAGTCGTCCATGCTCCACTTTGCCGAGATGTCCGCGACCTTCTCTCCGTTCGCGCTGACGCCGCCCTGCTGCACGAGGCGGCGCGCCTCCCCGCGCGACGGTGTGAGGCCGGTCTTTGTGAGTATCGTGAGAATGTCTATAGCGCCGTCGGTGAAATCCTCCTCCGAGAGCTCAGTCGAGGGCATGTTCTCGGTCGAGCCGGCGCCGGCAAAAATGCCGCGCGCCGCCTCACGGGCGCGGTTCGCCTCCTCCTCGCCGTGGACGAGGCTCGTGAGCTCGTAGGCGAGGATCTCCTTTGCGCGGTTGAGCTCCGCGCCCTCCCAGTGCTCCATCTCGTCTATCTGCTCGAGGGGCAGGAAGGTGAGCATACGGATGCACCTCAGCACGTCCGCGTCGCCGACGTTTCTCCAGTACTGATAGAAGTCGTAGGGCGAGGTCTTGTTCGGGTCGAGCCAGACGGCGTTGCCGGCGGTCTTGCCCATCTTGTTGCCCTGCGAGTCGGTAAGGAGGGTTATCGTCATGGCGTGGGCATCGCGGCCCAGCTTCCGGCGTATCAGCTCGGTGCCTCCGAGCATGTTCGACCACTGATCGTCGCCGCCGAACTGCATGTTGCAGCCGTAGTGCTGATAGAGATAGTAGAAGTCATAGGACTGCATTATCATGTAGTTGAACTCGAGGAAGGAAAGTCCCTTCTCCATGCGCTGCTTGTAGCATTCGGCGCGGAGCATGTTGTTTACGGAGAAGCACGCGCCGACCTCGCGGAGCAGCTCGACGTAGTTGAGGCCGAGCAGCCAGTCGGCATTATTGAGCATCTGCGCCTTGCCCTCTCCGAACTCGATGAACTTCTCCATCTGACGCTTGAAGCATTCGGCGTTGTGGTCGATGTCCTCCTTGGTGAGCATCTTGCGCATGTCGCTCCTGCCGGAGGGGTCGCCTATCATCGTCGTACCGCCGCCGATGAGCGCTATCGGGCGGTTGCCCGCCTGCTGGAGGCGCTTCATCAGCGTGAGCGCCATGAAGTGACCGGCGGTGAGGCTGTCCGCCGTGCAGTCAAAGCCGATATAGAACGTCGCCTTTCCGGCGTTTATCATCTCGCTTATCTCTTTTTCGTTCGTGACCTGCGCTATGAGGCCGCGAGCCTTCAGTTCCTCGTAAATGGTCATATTCTTCTCCCCTTATACGTCAGTTCAATGCAGAGACGGTATAATTATACCAGTACGGGGAACATAAGTCAAGCGCGCGGCGCAAAACAGAGGACCTTCGCACAGGACGGACGTGGGTTCAACTTCCTGTTTCTCAACGGCCGTCAGGCTCCGGCAAAGCGCCCGGCTCGGACGAAGCGGCGTCCGCCTCGGGGAGGTGCAGCGTGAGGACGTACTGCTCTCCCGAGCCGTCCTCGTTTGCCGAGAAGTGAAGCACCGCCGTACCGTCTCCCCACGACCCGTCGTCATAGACAATGTAACGCGCGAGTCCGTCCTTCTCAACACGCATTATGTCGTCGCCGCTCTGAAGATACGGCGCGGAAGCTTCACCGTTCATCCGTATCGTCATCCACAGCCTTTGGCGTCCGTACGAGCCCTCCGTGATGCGGCAGAACAGCAGGTCGAACAGCTTATCGCTCTTCTCCGGCACGGTGAAGCGGAAGGATATGCTGTGCACCTCGTCCTCCGAGTACCACCACCTCCCGAGCTCGGTGATCCTCTCCTTCACCTCGCGGAAGTTCAGCGTTATGCGGTACTCTCCCGGCTGGTCAAGTACCGGTACGCAGCAGAGTACGCTGTTGCCCCTCTTTCCGTATTTGCTGCTTCCGTCCCAGCTGAGCGACATTATTTTGTTGTTTCCGCCTTCGTATGTCTCGCTCCCGACGCGGATGCTGTCGCATATATACTCCCATTCGCCGTCCTCGGTGAGCCGTTCGACATACCCGAGAGTGTCGCCGAGGAACATCTGCCCCCTGGTGCCGAGCTGCAGGAAGTACGGCTCGTTTGGCCAAAGCTTCAGCGAAAGCGCCTCAAACTCCCCGTCGATGTTGAGAAGCGACGTCTCGGCAAAGTAACTGCTCTCCCCCTCCGTCTCGAGCGGCACGGGTCCTGCATGGATATTCTCCGCGTACCCGAAGTCCGGATTCTCCCCGCCGGAGGTCGTGCACCCTGATATCAGCGCAAGGAGCAGGACGGCGGCAGTGAATGCGAACAGCTTTTTCTTTATCATCGAAAACACCCCTTTCGGTTTTTGGGAGACGGATAATCCCGCTCCGGTTTTTCCGTCTGCCTGTATATGTCCGGACAGGATGATTTCGGGACAGCTTTTTCAAAATTTTCAAAAAATTTTTCGTAGCTGCCGGGAAGCGAGCCCATGGTGGGTTTCGTCAGCTATAAGAAAAAAGGAGCGGTCGTCTGACCGCTCCCCTTTTGATTCGTACTCTCAGAGAGGACGCACGTTGATGGCGCGAAGCTTTGCGCTGTTCTTCGGATCCTGCTCGGTCTCGTACTCGACCTTCTGGCCCTCTGCGAGGGTCTTGAAGCCGTCGACAAGAATAGCGGAGAAGTGGACGAACACGTCGTCGCCGCCCTCGTCGTTGGAGATGAAGCCGTAGCCCTTGCTCTCGTTGAACCACTTAACTGTTCCGGTCATGATGTTGCCTCCAAGAAAAATATTGTACGGATGGAACTAACTAAAAAAACTCGCATTCCCTTGTAAGGCGTTGCGGACCAGCAATGACTTACAAGGGAATGTGAGTTACAGCCGTGCCTCGGTACACAATCATTATATCCGCGCCGATCGCTTTTGTCAAGCATTATTGCAAGAAAATTTCACAGAAATTGAATACTTCGCCAAGTTTATGTATTTTTTGACAATTCTCTTTCAGATATTGGAAATATCAGGATAAAGCTCGCCCCCGGCGCAAACGCGCCGGGGGCGATGGATAGCACACTTATTGCTTACTCTGCGTCAATGCGCGCGATGATGGTCTGCACCTGCTCAAACGTGATAGCCGCGTCAGGCGAGATGGTCGTCGCGGTCGTGCCCTTGACGTAGCCTTCGCTCACGGCCCAGGCCATGGCGTCCTTGGCGTAGCCATTGATGTCCGCAGCGTCCGTAAAGACGTCAAGTGCGGCCTTGTCGGCTTCCTTGCCGCCGTTTGCACGCCAGAGCATGGTCACGAACTCCTCGCGGGTGACGAAGGTCTTCGCGGAGAAGCCGCCGTTCGGGTAACCGAGGACTATGTTCTCGGCTGCCGCCCAGTTGATGGCGTCGGTGACCCAGCCGTAGGTGGCGGCGTCGGTGAACGCGGCGGAAGTCGCGGCCTTCTCGGAGCCGTTCGCTGCCCAGATGGCCTCGACGGCCTCGCCGCGGGTGACCTTGTCGGTCGGGTCGCTCGTCATGGCGTCGAACGCGAAGTTCACGATGAAGGTGAACTCATCCCTCTGATGGACCTTGTTCGTGAGGGTGTTGGCAAAGACGGCGATGTCAAGGTCGGAGCCGTCCGCGCCCTTGCCCTCGTAGGAGAAGGCCTGGACAGAGTCGTTGAGGAAGTCATTATAGTGCGCGCCGTCCGACGGGAGGAAGCCCTCGAGCAGCTTCTGCGAGCCGTCCAGCTTGACCAGGGTCTTGGCGCCTGCCGGGATGCTCTCGAAGTAGCCTGCGCCGTAGCCGTACATAATGTCGTCGCCCTCGGCGATGTAGGTAGCGGTGACGGGGCTGTTCTTCTCGGGATAGGTGACGTGCGCAAGCGCGTCCATGGCGCTCCTGCTGACGCTGTTCCTGACGACTGCACCCTCTGTAAAGAGGCTCGCAACCGTGGATGCGACGCTCGAGCCGTAGCCGATGTACGGCACGCCGCTCTTGATGGCCTCGACAGCCGCAGCGTCCGGGCGGGACGCACCGATTATGACGTCGGCCTTGGCGGGATCGTCGGTGGTGGTGAAGCCGAGGAGATCCATGGCCTCACGGTCGTAGTTGTAGCCGGTGACGCTGCTTATGAGCGAGGTCTTGACAAAGCCCTCGGTGTTGTCTGCGGGCTTGCCGGTGATGTAGATAACGGGCGCGGCGTTTATCGTCTTGGAAGCGGGCTCCTCAGCAACGCTGACAGCCGAGATCGTGAGATCCTCGGAGAAGGACTCATAGTCGGCGTAGGAGACGATGAAGCTGCCGTCATACTTGCCGTCGGTGATGAGCTTGACGGTCTTGCCGGCCTTCAGAAGCGTGTTGACTGCCTTGGCGGCGTCCTCGGAGGTGTTGAGAAGGATGATGGTGCCGTCCTTGTCGCCAATGAAGGAGGACTTGACGTCCCAGTCGGTGCTGACGGCGCAGACCTTGGCTATCTCGGTGTAGTCAGCAGGCTTGGTGACAGTCGCCATATCGAAGCCGCGGGTGTGGTTGAACGCGGTGATGCCTTCGCTGTAAAGAACCGGCCATTCGGTGATGACGGTGCCGTTGTAGAGGACGCCGTTTGCGACCGAACGCTTGGCCTGATACATCGAGACGACCGCTGTGCCGGCAGGATAGGTAACTCCGTCGTAGGTGAAGCTCTCGGAAGCCTTCATGACCTTGACGTCGTTGTGGATGAGGTAGTCTATCATCTCGGCGGCGTCCTGAAGGTTCTTCTGGTTGGTGCCGTCGACGGGGATGATGTAGGCCTCGGGGAAGAAGTTGCCGTTCTCGCCCTCGCCGGTGTACTCGGGACGGAAGAGCGTCGCCTCAGCGCCCTCGACGTCAAAGCGGTCGGTGAACCACGGGCCGACTTCCTTGTCGGAGTTGGCGTTGGTAACGCCGCGCAGGTAGATGGTCGCCTGGTCGGTGAGGTAGCTGTCCTTCTCGCCCGCTATATAGACGGACTGGTTGAGCATGCCGTAAGGCAGGGCGGTCGCCATATAGTCGTCATAGGCCGGGACCTCGACGGTGTAGGCGACGGTGCCGTGCAGCATCGAGTACTGCGGGGTGTAGCTCGTGGACATATCGTCCCACGGGTCATACCACTCGGTCTTGTAGGTGCCGTCGGCATTTGTCTCGCCGGTGTAGCTGAGGTAGTCGCGCTGCGGGGTGACATAGCTGTTGTGCCCGTCGTTGTTCGCGACTGCGCCGATGCCGAGCGCCTCGCCGCCGGTCACAAGATGGTCGGCAAGGAGGTCATACTCGAAGTTCGGCTCATGAGGCGGATCGCACGGCTCGACCTGGAACTGCTCGATACGTCCGTGGAACTCGGCAAAGCTGACGGGGTTCCATGTCGCGATGAGCTTCGTCATGTTCTGGGTCTCAGCCTGGGTCTGGAAGGAGTTGTCGCGGTTGAGGTCATAACCGCCGGAGGAGTGACGGGTCACATAGGTACGGCCCTCGACGTTCTCCTCGGGGACGATGATGAAGAACACGTCCTCAAGCAGCTCCTCGGTGCTGACGTCCTTATCCTCGATTGTGTAATACTTCTCGAGGTCAACCTTCTGGGAAATGCTGCCGTTCTTGATGAAGCCGAGGTATGTAGCCTTGTCCGCGACGAGATCCGGGATGGCTATGCTTCCCTCTTCACCCTTCGGGCCGAGCTGCTTTGCAAGCTCCGCTTCGCCCTCGGCGGTGAAGCCGGTGAGCTCCTTGTAGTCTATCGGGGTATCGACTGCGGCGTTCTCGACGAGCATCCACGCGAATCCGAGCACGCCGTCGGAAGCGGCGACCTCGTTGGAGTGGACGTTCGAGTAGAGAACGGGCACCTGATAGTCGCCTATCGAGCCGTCCTTGATGGAGTCGATGAGGGACTGCGGATCGGTCTCGGCCTTGTCCGCGATATCGAGCCACTTCTCGGTGGCGGCCTTGTTCTTCGCGATTATGAGATACGGCATGTCGAGCGACTCGAGGCCGTTCTTGCCGGCGCTCTTGCCCATCGAGAACTTCTCAACATAGATGTTGGTATTCTTCTTGGCGTAATCGACTATCGCGTCGATATCCGAGTAGATCTCCTTCATCGTGTGGAAGTTGTCATACGGGTTTATCTTGGTGTACGCAGAGCCGAGATCCTTGCCGTCTACGGAAGCGGTGACGTAGTACCAGCCGCAGATGTCGAGGTAGTAGCCGCCGTTGGCGTGCGGAGCGCTCGCATCCTCGTAGGTCTCGCCGGTGTACCAGTTGCTCGCCCAGAAGTAAATGCTGTTCGAGAACGTGAGGACGATGTTCACTTTGCCGTCCTCAGTGGTTTCGACCGTGGTGGCGATGTTCTTGAAGAGCGGCTCGTCGTTCTCGTTGAGCCAGCCGCTTATCTCGCCGCCCTCGGTGTGGTTGGGATAGAGCTTGGTGTCGAGATAGCCGGCGTCCTCGTCATAGTCGAGCGTCCAGACGACGTCGTCCGCTATCGCCTTTGCCTCATCCTCGGTCATGTCGACCGGGATGGTGACCTTGAATGTCCTCTCGGCGGTGAGGCTTATCCAGTCCTTGCCGTCGTCGGATGTATTGGTGAAGCTGCCGGTGTATGCCGGCGCGGCCGCCGTGGCGGTAGTCCCTGCGGCTGCGGACGCATTCGGAACGACGCATACCGACAGCATGAGGGCGACCGCAAGCAGCAGAGCCACAAGCTTCTTGGAGTGTGTCAGGGTCTTTGCCATTTGGTTCTCACCTTCGCCTTTCTTTTTTTGCGGCGCACACATTCATTTTCAGAATGTTTATTCATGTGCCGTTAATAAACATACATATACTAGCACCTGAACCCGCCTTTGTCAACAGCTTTTTCACGAAAAGTCAATAAACTTTCAAAAGTTGTAGCAATGCCACAAAAAGGCTCCGCGGCGCGCGGAGCCTTTTGGCGTTTCTTCCTATTCCGTTTGGGACATATTCCCGCATATATATTTATGTATATGCAATAAGCGGGCCCGCAAGCGCAATGCTTCGGGTCCGCTCTCCTTTTCCGTATTAATTCCGTGTTTATATTATAGCAGAAACAGATGCTGATTTCAAGACTGTAATTTCCGGCAGATACCTGTATAATAGCAGGTATGGAGCCGGCTTCCGACATAACATATGATAAGGAGGCATTATATGAAGCTGTACCACGGCAGCGCCGTTCCGGGAATAGAGACGCTTCTTCCCCGCGTCTCGAGCCACGGGCGGCCGCTCGTCTACCTCACCGACATAGAGACGCTTGCGCTCATCTACGCATACAACCCCCTCACCCCTCCGGACGGATACTTTCCCTACTATGTCACCCCGGACGGCGAGCTGCACTACGATGAATATTATCCGGGAGCATTCGACGATATATTCACCGGCCGCAGCGGGTATGTATACACCTGCGAGGTGTCGGAGGAGCTTCCGCGCCTCGACCGGATGACGTGGGTGTATCTCTCGGAGGAGCCGGTGAAGGTCTCGTCCTGCGAATACGTCCCCGACCTTCGCGCGGCGCTGCTCGAAGCGGAGGTGAAAGGTCTGCTGCACCTGCACCGATACGAAACTCTCTCAGAGAAAAAGCTCGCCGGGATAAAGCGGATGATCCTTAGGGGGTTCACCGACCCGGCGAAGCCCGTCGACCCGGAGAGCGAATACGCGCGCTTCTGCCGCGCGCGCTTTCCGTATGTGGACGAGCTGTTCGGGAAGGATATCTGAGCCGTTCCTTATTAAAGCTTCGCCGTCAAACGAAAGCCTAGCTGTTTTTCGGAAAGCTTCTGAAGAAAATTACGTTATTGTCGGGGTCGTAAAAGCTCATGCTGACCGCTCCCCAATGTCGTCTTACGGGTTTTTCGATGATTTTCGCGCCCAAATCCAGCAGCTTCTCATATTCCTTTTCAACGTCATCGACGGTAAAAGCCAGACATATATTCCGGTTACGATCGTTCTTTGTCGAACCGTCGTTATATATTGTAAGCGCGGTCTCCTCGGTGATAAGAAACTGATGTATTTCATCCTCGCTGCCGTTTTCGATTCCGAGCAGCTGTTTATAAAATGCCGCAAGTCTAAGCACATCGTTTGTACACAAACACACTTCACCGATCTTCATAAAACCTTCACCTCCCGATTCGTTATATGTACGTTATCCGAGCACACCCAGATGCTCCAGCAGTATCTTCACGCCCATGAGAATGAGGACTATGCCGCCGACGAGCTCCGCCTTTGACTTGTACCGCGCGCCGAAGATGTTGCCTATCTTGACGCCCGCCGCGCTGAACGCGAAGGTCGTGACGCCGATGAGCGCCGCCGCCGGGACTATGCTCACCTTCAGGAACGCAAACGTCACGCCGACGGCGAGCGCGTCTATGCTCGTTGCGACGGCGAGCGGCAGCATCGCCTTCGGCGAGAAGGAGCGGTCAAGCTCCTCCGCCTCCCCGCGCGACTCGCGGATCATGTTTATTCCGATTATCGTGAGCAGTACGAACGCTATCCAATGGTCGATCTGCTCTATCGCGCCGCTGAGCCAGCTTCCGAGCAGAAAGCCTATTACCGGCATCAGCGCCTGAAAGCCGCCGAAGTACAGTCCGGTGACGATGAGGTATTTCGGCCGCGCGCGATCCACCGAAAGTCCCTTGCAGACGGACACTGCAAAGGCGTCCATCGACAGACCAACCGCTATGAAGAAAAGCTCCAATATTCCCATTTTTACAGCTCCCTGTGAAGCGCCGGGGTTTTCGGAGCCCGGCGGCGTTTTCTCCCGCAACAGTTCTGACGGACGGCGGCGTTTCCCGCGCGCCGCGTCATATGACCTGAAATATGTAGAATTTCAGATACCCGGTCTCGGGGACGTTCCAGAGTATCGGATGGTCCGGCGCCTGTTTGCGGACTTCTATCTCCTTGAGCTCGCGGTCGGAGTCGCCCGCGGCGGCGCGAAGCATCCTCTCAAACTCCGCAGACGGCATGAAGTGCGAGCAGGAAGCCGTCGCGAGCAGTCCTCCCCTCGGAAGCAGCGACATGGCGCGGCGGTTTATCTCGCGGTAGCCGCGGAACGCGCTCTCCGCCGTCGCGCGGGACTTTGTGAACGCCGGCGGATCGAGGATGATGAAGTCGTAGGTGCGTCCGCCCTGCTCCGCCATCTCGGTGAGGAGCTCGAACACGTCGGCGCAGACGAAGTCCACCTTATCCGAAAGTCCGTTGCGCGCGGCGTTCTCCCGCGCCATGGCTATAGCGCTTTCCGAGATGTCGACCGCCGTCACGTGCTCTGCGCCGCCCTTCGCCGCATTCAGCGCAAACGACCCGGTGTGCGTGAAGCAGTCGAGCACGCGCCGCCCTCTCGCAAGTCCGGCGACGGCGCAGCGGTTGTACTTCTGGTCGAGGAAGAAGCCCGTCTTCTGCCCGTTCTCGACGTCCACCTTATAGTAGACGCCGTTTTCGCATATCTCGGTGACGACGCTCGCGGGCGGAGTCTCGCCCTCGAGCGGGAACCATCCCCTGTACCTCGGCAGTCCTTCGAGCGAGCGCGCCGCAAGGTCGTTCCTCTCGTATATGCCGGATACGGTCTCGCCGTCCGCGCGGAGCGTCCGCACGATGAGCGGGAAAACGACGCTTTTAAGCCGCTCCATACCGACCGACGCGGTCTCTGCGACGAGAATGTCCGAGAACCTGTCCACCGTGAGGCCGGGGAACCCGTCCGACTCGCCGAATATGACGCGGCAGCACCTGAGGTCGTCCGGCATGACCGCCTTGCGGTACTCCCACGCGTAACGGACGCGGCGCTGCCAGAACGCCTCGTCAAAGCGGTCGTTTGCGTTGCGGGATATGAGCCGCAGGCGTATCTTGCTCTCGCGGCTGACAAGTCCGGTGCCTATGTAGCGCCCCTTCTCGCTCACGGCGTCCGCAAGGCAGCCGTTTTCGTACTCCTCCGGCTCGATCACTACGTCCGAGGCGTAGAGCCACGGGTGCCCGGTCTGCGCCCAGCGCACGCCCTTCTGCGATATTACAAATCTCGGGTAGCCTCTCTCCGCCTTCATGTTCCCCTCCGAATTTACATACGGTGCATGCGGTTGCGGTTATTGTACCATATCGCGGAGCGATATGGTACAATGCGTCATGTTTTGCGGTTCCGCCCGAAGGGCGGGAGCAAAACGGCACTAAATCAAGTACAATAGCCGCTCTACGGCTATTGTACCATACCGGCGCGGCATTTTCAATATCCGCGCAAAAAGAGCCTCCGGCGGAAGGATACCGCCGGAGGTTCGCTGCGTTTTCCCGTAACGCTTATATCGCGAGGAAGAACTTCACAAGGAAGAGCAGGGATATGACATAGGTAAGTATCGAGACTTCCTTAGCCTTGCCGGTAAAGACGCGGATAACGGTGTAGGTGATAAGTCCGAGACCAATGCCGTGACCTATCGAGCCGGATATCGGCATCGCAAGCAGCATGATGAACACGGGGGCGGCGATAGCCATATCGCCGAAGTCGATGTTCTTCAGTCCGCTGAGCATCAGAATGCCGACGTAGATGAGCGCGGCGGAGGTCGCAGCGGCCGGGATTATCGCCGCTATCGGGCTAATGAAGATGCACGCGAGGAACAGAAGTCCCGTCGTGAGCGCGGTGAGACCGGTGCGGCCGCCGGCCTCCACGCCGGAGGCGGACTCCACGAAGGTCGTCACGGTCGAGGTGCCGGTGCAGGCGCCGACAACGGTTCCGACTGCATCGGAGAGCAGGGTCTCACGCATCTTCGGCATATTGCCGTTCTTGTCTACCATGCCGGCGCGGTTGGCGGTGGCGATGACGGTGCCGATGGTGTCGAACATGTCTATCATGCAGAAGGTGATGACAAGCAGGACGACCGTCGAGACGCCTATCGAGAAGAGCGTCTGGAAGTCAAACTTAAAGAGCGTGGTCTTTGCCATGTCGGCAAAAGGAGGCAGCCAGCTGGCAGTCTGAAGCGACGCAAAGGGGTTCGTGCCGAGGAATATGGCCTGTCCCGCCCAGTTGAGGACCGAAGCGCCGAGCATTCCGACAAGCACCGCGCCCTTTACCTTGTAGTGAGCGAGGATTATTATGAGGAACAGACCGACAAACATTGTCACAACGGTGAGGACCATCGCCGGCCAGTACTCGCCGAGCGTTTCCTTTGCGGAGCTGGCGGCGAGAGCGCCGAAGAAGTCACGCATGACATAGTGTTCGTTCGCCGCGCCTACGCCGGCGTTCGAGCCGAAGCCTATGTTCATCAGCATAAGACCGATAGCCGGTCCGATGCCGAGACGGACGCCGAGCGGTATCGCTTCGACTATCTTCTGGCGGATGTTGAATATCGACAGCGCGACGAAGACTATGCCTTCAATGAGTATGATGCAGAGACCGGCCTGAAGACCCGCAAGGTAGCTGCATCCGGCGGCGCCGGCTATCTGGGCGACGACCACCGCAAAGTAGCTGTTGAGGCCCATGCCCGGGGCAAGCGCGAACGGCTTGTTTGCAAGGAAAGCCATGCAGAACATAGCCACGGCGGATGCAAGGCAGGTCGCCATGAACACGCCGTTCCACGCCGCGGTGCCGTCGGCGCCGAAGCCGCCGGCGGCTCCCTGACCGAAACCGACTATGAAATTCGGGTTCAGTGCGATGATGTATGCCATCGTCATGAATGTCGTGAGTCCGGCAACGATCTCGCGTCTTACGTTCGTGCCGTTCTCTTTCAGGTGAAAGACTTTGTCCATCAAATCCCCTCCAAAAAGTATTTCCGGCCGGAATCCCTGCGGGGTAAATATTGCCTCGTCACAGCTTCCGACCGAACAACAAATTTATAATAAACGTTTTTTCGACAAATTGCAAGTCAATATATGGAAAAATCGGCTGAGATTGAAAAATATTTGCCGCAGGATGTTGCCGCCGCACCGTTTTTGTGCTACTATTCATATCGGCAAAGCAAAATCCGACTGAAAGGGAGCTTACGTATGGAGTATAAAATGAATATCGCGGGGCTGGAGCGCCGTTTGCCGCTCTGCCCCATCTCGGACGAGCTGTACATCGGCGCGTTCATAATTTTCGGCGACGTCGAGCTGACCGTCGCCGCATCCTCCGAGCTGCTGAAGCGCGCACCGGAGCACGACATACTGATAACCGCCGAGTCAAAGGGCATACCGCTCGTCTACGAGATGGCGCGTCAGGCGGGCGAAGGCTACATCATCGCGCGCAAGGCCGCGAAGCTCTATATGCGCGACCCGTTCTCGGTTCACGTCAAGTCGATAACCACTGCCGGCGTCCAGACCCTCTACCTCGACGGCAACGACAAGGCGCGCATGGATGGCAAACGAGTGATAATCGTCGACGACGTAATCTCGACCGGCGAATCTCTCCGCGCCCTCGAGGAGCTTGTGACGCAGGCGGGCGGAAACATAGTCGCGCGGATGGCGATACTCGCCGAGGGCGAGGCGGCGGAGCGTAAGGACATCACCTACCTCGAACGGCTGCCGCTGTTCGGCAAAGACGGCCGTCCCCTCGACTAAGCGCCGCCTCTCCGTCTCTCGTCGTGTAAAGCGTTTTACTTTTCACTTACTTGCAATATCTGTTTTGATGTAAAGTGGTTCAATTTACAAGCCCGCCGGTGAAATCGTTAGATTTCACCGGCGGGCTTAATCTTGTTGCCTCGCAGAGTTTCACGTCTACGGCGTGACAAACGCCTCGCAGAGTTCGCCGCCGTAGGCGTCGAATAGAGTCAAATCCGTTTTTTTCCGACGGCGTGTACAATGCGCCCGCGAACCTTTACCGCATCCGACCCTCTACCGGGCGCATCAGATCTCGGCGCTTCGCGCCGAGGTCCCGCCATTGTACTGCGCGGAGCGTGCGTCGATTTTCCGCCGAAGGCGGCTCCGCGCCTGTTCGCGCGGTTGAAGTTGGCGGCAAAGCCGCCAACTTCGCGCAGGGGCAATTC
>CANRJS010000012.1 GCA_947631015.1 uncultured Clostridia bacterium | reverse complement strand
GCTGTGCTTTGCAGTGTTCGCGTACCTGGGTGTCAAGGCCGCGTATATGCTGGTGGTGTACAGGCAATATCTTTTCGCAGGTTGAAAAACGGCCTGCCGCGAAGCAAAATCTCGCGGCAGGCCTCGTTTTTTACTTTATCAGCTCGTCCACGAACTTCTCGGCCGCGTCGAGCACGTCCGCGCCGCGCGGGAGCTTCAGCGCGAGCGCGGGACGTCCCGCGCCGGGCGCGCGGGAGTTCGCCGGCGACGCGCCGCCGCTCTGCCGCGAGCGTCCCGCCTCGAAGCGGAGGACGCTGCGGTACTTCGGTTCGGTGCAGACGCGGCTCACCGCCTCTATCGACACCGCGCCCGCCTCCTCCGAGCGGAGCGCTTCCTCGTCGAGGTAGAAGCGGACGGTGTCGCCCTTCTGAGCAATCTCGCGGATGCCCGCCGCGCCCGCCTTCGCGCGGAGCAGCGCCACGCGGAGCAGCGCATACACCTCGCGCGGCAGGTCGCCGTAGCGGTCGCAGAGCTCGTCGATGAGCTCGCTCGCCTCGTCCTCGGTGCGCGCGAGCGCTATCCGGCGGTAGAGGTCCATTCGCTCGCCGGAGTTTGCGATGTAGCTCTCGGGTATGCGCGCCTCGATTGCGAGGTCGGCCGTACACTCGCCGGAGCTCTTGGGCTTCTCGCCGCGCTCCTCGAGGACGGCGTCCTCGAGAAGTTTGAGGTACATGTCGTAGCCCACCGAGTTGAGGTGGCCGGACTGCGCCGCGCCGAGGAGATTCCCCGCGCCGCGTATCTCGAGGTCGCGCATGGCTATCTTGAAGCCCGCGCCGAACTCCGCAAACTCGCGTATCGCCGTGAGGCGCTTTTCCGCTATGTCGGAGAGCGCCTTGCCCTTCCTGTAGCAGAGGTAGGCGTAGGCGCGGCGGCGGCTCCGTCCGACGCGCCCGCGTATCTGGTGGAGCTGCGCGAGGCCGTACCTGTCCGCGTCCTCGACGATGAGGGTGTTCACGTTCGGGATGTCTATGCCGGTCTCGATTATCGTCGTGCAGACGAGCACCTGGACCTCGCCGCGCTCGACGCGGTCCATCACGTCGCCGAGCTCCTTTTCGCTCATCTGACCGTGCGCCGTGGCGACGACTATGCCGCTCTCCTCTCCGCCGAGGTCCGCGCGGATACGCGCGGCGGTGCGGTCTATCGTCTCGACGCGGTTGTGCAGGTAGTACACCTGCCCGCCGCGACCTATCTCGCGGCGCATCGCCTCTGTGAGTATCGCGCGGTCCTGCTCGAGAACGTAGGTCTGCACCGGCAGACGGTCGCGCGGCGGGTCCTCGAGCACCGACATGTCGCGGATGCCGCTGAGCGCCATGTTGAGGGTGCGGGGTATCGGCGTAGCGGAGAGGGTGAGGACGTCCACGCCCCGGCTCATCTCCTTGAGGCGCTCCTTGTGCATGACGCCGAAGCGCTGCTCCTCGTCCACTATGAGCAGACCGAGTTTCTTGAAGCTCACGTCCTTCTGGAGTATCCTGTGCGTGCCAATGAGCAGGTCGACCTGACCCGCCGCCGTTGCCGCCGCGACGCGCTTCAGCTCCGCCGGGGTGCGGAAGCGGCTCATCACCTCGATGTTCGCGGCAAAGCCCGCAAAGCGGCGGGACGCGGTGAGGTAGTGCTGCTGCGCAAGGACGGTCGTGGGGACGAGTATCGCGGCCTGCATGCCCGAGAGTATGCATTTCATCGCCGCGCGGAGAGCGACCTCGGTCTTGCCGAAGCCGACGTCGCCGCAGAGCAGGCGGTCCATCGGGACCGGACGCTCCATGTCCCGCTTTATCTCCTTCACGGCGGCGAGCTGGTCCGGCGTCTCGTCAAACTCGAAGCGCTCCTCGAACTCGCGCTGCATCGCGTCGTCCGGCTCGCAGACGACGCCCTCCGTCCGCGCCCGCGCGGCGTAGAGCTTTATCAGCTCGCCCGCGAGCTCCTTTGCCGCCGCCTTCGCGCGGGACTTCGAGCGCTTCCACTCCGCGCCGCCCATCTTCGAGAGGCGGACTTCCGTCGCCTCTCCCGCGCCGATGTACTTCGATATGACGTCGAGCCGCGTCGCGGGCAGGTAGAGCACGTCGGTGCCGAGGAAGCGGAGCTTCGCGTAGTCGCGCTTCGCGCCGTCCACCTCGAGGGTCTCTATGCCGACAAACTGCGCTATGCCGTAGTCGTCGTGGACGACGTAGTCGCCCGCCGTTAGGTCGGCGTAGCTCTTGACGCGGTTTGCCGCCGACTTCTTTGCCGGCTTCCGCTTCGAGGAGCGTCCCTCGCGGATGATCTGCCCCTCGGTCATGACGGCGAGCCCCGCTTCCGGCAGCTCGAAGCCGGCGGTGAGCCGTCCGAGCGCTATGCGGGAACGTCCCGGCTGCGGGAGCTCCTTCAGCTCGTAGTCGAGCTGGGCGTTTATGCCGCGCTCGAACAGCAGCTCCATCAGCCGCCGCGCGCGGTGCTCGTCCGCCGAGAGCAGGACGACGCCCTCGCCCTCGTCGAGATAGTGCCGCACCTCGCTCGCGGCGGTGTCGAGACTGCCGCCGTAGCTCGGGAGCTGGCGTATCGAGAAGGTCTCGAGCCGCTTCGGCGGGACGGGATAGCCCGAGCCGATGAAGCTGTCCAGATATACGAACGGTATATCGGCGGCGCGTCTGTACAGTTCGTTTATGTCCTCGTAGAATTTCGCGTGGCGGGGATGGAGCTTTCCGCTTTTCAGCAGGTCTGTTATGTCCTCGCCGTTCCGCCACTCGAGCGCGCTTCCGCGCTCGGAGGAGCGGCGGTGCTCGAACAGGACGACGAGCGCGTCCGGGGGAAGGTAGTCCATCGCCGTCGCGAACTCGTCATATATCAAATCCAGCCAGCGGTCGGCGGCGGGGAAGGAGCGGAGGTTCTCGAAGCGCTCGGCGTCCTCAAGGAGCGTCGTCTTCAGCGCGCCCTCCTTCTGGCGCGCGGCGAGGGCGCGGAGCTTTTTTGCTACGCCGTCCGCGCCGCCCTCCGCCGCGCTCACGACCGTCTCGGACGCGGGAAGGAGCAGACAGCGCTCCGCCGCGTCCCCGCGCCGCTGGGTCTGCGGGTCGAACGGAGCGAGCGTGTCCACCTCGTCCCCCCAGAACTCTATGCGTATCGGAAGCTCCTCGGAGGGGGAGTAGAAGTCCACTATCCCGCCACGGCGGGAGTACTGCCCCACGCCCTCGACGGCGTAGGACTGCACGTAGCCGGACGACTCCAACAAATCGACGAGCGCATCCGGGTCGAGGGTCATCCCCTGCGTTATCTCGAGGCGGAGACGCCGGAAGGCGTCGGGCGGGAGCGTCCGCGCGGACGCGCTCTCGACGCTTGCGACGGCGCACGCACCGTTCCGTATCGCCTCGAGCGCCGCTATGCGGCGGTGCGACCACTCGCGCGAGCTCGCCTCCACCCCCGCGAAGTCGAACTCCCTCGGCGGGAGGACGACCGCCTCACCGAGAAGCGAGGCGCAGTCCGCCGCGACGTTCTTCGCGTCCTCGTCGTCCGGGCAGACGAGGAAAAGCGGCCGTCCGGTATCCCGGGCGAGCGCCGCCGCGACGAGCGCCTTGTGTACCGCGCCCAGTCCTCCCGCCGCGACGGGGCTCTCGCCCCGCTCGAGCGCTTCCGCGAGGACGCGGTACTCCGGCAGTTTTCCGATTGCGTCAAGTAATTTCTGCATCTAATAATACTCCACGTAATAAATAGAGACGACTATACGCCCGACTTCGTCGGGCGTATAGGGGTATTCTGTTGTTTCGCGCGGCTGCCGCCGCGCCTGTTCACGTCGGGAGGATGTTCCATGTGGAACCTTCCGCGCGGGGGAAGAATCCATCACCTTGCGCAGCTTCTGAAAAGTCAGAGAACCCGTATTTCGATTCTCGCGCTTCCGCGCGAGAATCGTCCGCCTCGCAGAGTTCGCCGCCGAAGGCGGCAAATAGAGTCAAATCATTTTTCCCGGCGGCGTGTACGTCGGGAAAAATACCTCTCGCGGAGCGCGCGTCGATTTTTTGCCGAAGGCAAAAAACTCGGCGCGTAGCGGAGCGCATGCTGTCGGCAAGGCTGCGCCTTGTCCGACAGCTTCGCGGCGAATTGGTAAGCGAGCGAAGCGAGCGCGATTCGCCGCGAAATCAATACGACTGCCCCCAGATCACCATATGCTTTGCGGGCTTTCCGCAGACCGGGCATACGTCGCCGACCTGCTCCTGCTCGAACGGGATGCAGCGGCTCTGGATGCCGACCTTCTCGCGGACGGCGTCCTCGCACGCCTCGTCCCCGCACCACATCATCTTCACAAAGCCCATGCGGTTTTGTACCTTCTCCGCCGCTTCCTCGAGGGTCTTTGCTGTGTAAATGCGGCTCGCGCGGTTCTGAAGCGCTTGCTCGTAGAGCTCGCGCTGTACATCGTCAAGGGCGGCTTTTGCGCCCTCCGCCGCAGTGTCGAGCTGTATCGCAAATTTCTCTCCGCCGGTGCGTTTCGAGGCCATGCAGACGCCGTTCTCGATGTCGCGCGGACCAATCTCGAGGCGGAGCGGCACGCCCTTCATCTCATATTCGGCGTACTTCCAGCCGGGGCTGTTATCCGAGAAGTCGCCCTTCGCGCGGATGCCGGCGGCCGCGAGCTTTTCGACGAGTGCCTCAGCGGCCTCGATGACGCCGGGCTTGTGCGTCGCCACCGGCACGACGACGATCTGTATCGGCGCAACGGCGGGCGGCAGGCGCAGTCCGTTATCGTCCCCGTGGGTCATGATGATGCCGCCGATGAGGCGTGTCGAGACGCCCCACGAGGTCTGGAACGGATAATGGAGCTTGTTGTCTCGGCCGGTGTACTGTATGTCGTAGGCGCGGCAGAAGCCGTCCCCGAAGAAGTGGGTCGTGCCCGCCTGGAGGCTCTTGCCGTCGTGCATCATGCTCTCGATGCAGTAGGTCGCCTCCGCGCCGGCGAACTTGTCCGACTCGGTCTTCTGTCCCTTTATGACCGGCATGGCGAGCGCGTTTTCCGCGATGTCGGCATAGATGTCGAGCATCATCAGGGTCTCCTGCTCGCCCTCCTCGCGGGTCTCGTGGAGGGTGTGACCCTCCTGCCAGTGGAACTCACGGCCGCGCAGGAACGGGCGCGTCGTCTTCTCCCAGCGCACGACCGAGCACCACTGGTTGTACTTCTTGGGCAGGTCGCGGTAGCTCTGCACGACGCGGGAGAAGTGGTCGCAGAACAGCGTCTCGCTCGTGGGACGGATGCAGAGCCGCTCCTCGAGCTTCGCCTCGCCGCCGTGAGTGACCCACGCCACCTCCGGCGCGAAGCCCTCGACGTGGTCCTTCTCCTTCTGAAGCAGGCTCTCCGGTATGAGCAGGGGCATCGAGACGTTCTCATGCCCGGTGCGCTTGAACTCCGCGTCAAAGAGATTCTGGATGTTTTCCCATATGGCCCACGCGTACGGGCGCATTATCGTGAAGCCCTTTATCGGGGAGTAGTCAATAAGCTCGGCCTTCGTCACGACGTCGGTGTACCACTGCGCGAAGTCAACGTCGCGCGAGGTTATCGCCTCAACGAGCTTTTTCTTGTCCGCCACTTTAATTTCTCCTTTCGCGGGAGCGAACCCGCATATAAAAAGTCCCGAGGGACAGGTTTACGAGGTTTTTCGCGCGCTTCCGCCGCTGTTTGCCGTATTTTCCGGCGGCTTCCGCCGCGCGTGTACACATATTATATCCGCGCCGCCCGGTTTTGTCAATACGCGGCGCCGGGGCTCGCCGCGCCGAAAATTTATCCGGAAAGACGTCCCGAATGTAGCTTTTTTTCCGCTTCTGTGATAATATGTAGTATATGGCGCGCGTCCCGCGCCGCGGCGGGTCGTCCGAGCCGCCGCGAAATCAAGATGTTTTCACACTATCTATATAAGGAGTAATTCCCATGCTGACCCTGAAGCTCACCGTCTGTCCCGAAACCGAAGCGCTCTGGCGCTCGCAAGTCCTCTTTACGCCGCTTTTCGTACACCTCGCACATTCCCTTGAGAGCATCGGCGCGAAGGTCGTCTATGGCGGGGCGGACGAGGAGATGCACTCCGTGCTTGCGCCGTCCCTCACGGACGGGGTGGGCGACGTATTCGAACTCGGCGAGCCGGTGTTCTTCACCCCCGAGACGCTGAAGGAGACGCTCGAGAGCGGAACGCTCTCGCCCGCCGCCGTCCTTTACCGCGATTTTACAAAGCTCGCGGAGGCGGAGGAGGAGCTTCGCCGTGAGGTCGTCGCGCGGCTCCTCGCTTCCGGCGTGCGTATAGCCGGGCCCGCGACCGTCTTCATTGCGCCGACGGTCACGGTCGAACCGGGCGCGACGGTGCTTCCCGGCTGTATACTGCGCGGCAGGACGGTCATATGCTCCGGCGCGGTCATCGGCCCGAACTCGATAATCGAGAATTCGGAGATATCCTCCGGCGTCACGGTGAACGCCTCGCAGGTCTACGACAGCAGGATAGGGGAGGGCACGACCGTCGGGCCGTTCGCGCACGTCCGCCCGCACTGCGTAATAGGCGAGCACTGCCGCGTCGGGGCGTTCGTCGAGTTCAAGAACTCAAACATCGGGGACGGCACCAAAGCGAGCCATCTCACCTTCGTCGGCGACAGTGACGTCGGGAGCAGAGTAAACTTCGGCTGCGGCACCGTCACCTGTAACTACGACGGGTACAAGAAGCACCGCACGACTATAGAGGACGGCGCGTTCATCGGCTGCAACACGAACCTCGTCGCGCCGGTGACCGTCCGCGAGGGAGCGTTTACGGCGGCCGGCACGACCGTCACCGACGAGGTGCCGGAGGACGCGCTTGCGATAGGCCGCGCGTACACGGTAAACAAAGAGAACTGGGTGAAGCGGTACAGGGCAAAGCACGAGAGCAAATAATACGCTTCGGATATTAGATATTACTATATTACTTTTAGTTATCACAATAAGCAGGAGAATGAAATGACATCCCCCTTTGATTACATCGTCGCCGGACTGGGAAATCCCGGCGCAAACTATGAGAACACCCGCCACAACGCGGGCTTTATGGCGCTCGACATCTTTGCGGAGAGGCTCGGAGCCTCGGTCACGTCTAAGCGTTTCAACGCCCTCTGCGGCAAGGCGAAGCTCGGCGACAAGAAGCTGTTTCTGATGAAGCCGCAGACATTTATGAACCTGTCCGGCGACGCGATAATGGCGGCGGCGTTCTACTACAAGGTTCCAAACGACCGCGTGCTCGTGCTCTGCGACGACATCTCGATACCTCTCGGGAAGATCCGCGTCCGCGCGGACGGCAGCGCAGGCGGTCACAACGGCCTCAAGTCGATAATCGCGCAGCTCGGCGGGCAGAATTTTCCGAGGATACGCATAGGCGTCGGCGGCAGGGAGGCTCGCGGCGACGAGCTGATTAACTGGGTAACGGGACATTTTCCGCCCGGAGAGCTGAGGACCGTCCGCGCGGCGTGCGCCGGTGCGGCGGACGCCGCGGAGATGGTATTGAAGACCGATGTTCCGTCCGCCGCGAGCCGGTTCAACGGCATGACCTTCACGGCGGAATAAACACGTCTTTGCCGCACAGTTCTCAAATAAAAAAGAAAGGGTACCGGGAGTATGAGGGTACTTGAGAGCAGCTTGAATTTGCGTGTTGAGAATGGCAGAACTAACTTGGATTACAGCCTTTCGACAAATGTCGCCGAAGCGCAGCTGCAGTATGCGGCAGACCTCTATTGTAATGTGGAGTATATGGAATGTTTGGACGAAGAATATTTGCATGAGTTTTCTCGGAAAGGGTATAAAAGAATTACGGCACTATTTGGGCACAATAATCGTGGAATTCTTTGCTATATCAAAAACGACTATACTGTAGAAGTTATCAAAAGAATGAGTGATCCGCATTTTCTGCACTTCAGAGCATCTAAGGACGACGAAAGTTACGATATTATAGTTTTCCGAATATTGGTATCAAATAGCAGCTTAGAAGATTTTAAGAACCGATTAAATCAATGGAATGCCGTAATCGCCTACATAGATAACATGCAAGATAAATCAAGAATAATACTCGCCGGCGATTGGAATCATGCCCGTATTCTTTCGGAATACGGAAAGGACATGGGTCAATATTATTTCAGTTACCAAAAGATAAAAGCGGATTTGGAGGGCAGAAAAATATCAATGGGGATGGATCTCCGCCCGGGACATAAAGAGCATAGTGCTTTAGGGTTTGTGGCGATAGACCATATTGCAATAGGAGAAGGACTGGCTTTTACAAAAAAGCCGGAATACTCTGACTATGACAAGAATGCACCGATCGGAAAACCGGATCATGCGTATTTGTTTGCGGAAATAATTTAATTTTTGTTTTTCCGAATCGACAAAAGCTTCTGATCACCGATGCGGCTCCCGTATTACAATCATCGGGAACATCAACTCGCAAAGCCGAAAATGATGCAGATATGTTAAATGTGGAAAATTTTCTCTTTGCAGCCGAAATGAGAACGGCTCGGAGGTTTTAATCCGATTTTGCGGTTATATTTGTCTGCGTGAAATCTGACAAAGCATAAAAAGCGCCCCCGGGAAATTCCCGGGGGCAAATTCAACTGCAAGCAGTAGTAGCGTCTAAAGTTTTTGAAAGGTTAGCGCTTGCTAAACTGCGGAGCCTTACGGGCTGCTTTCAGGCCGTACTTCTTACGCTCCTTCATACGCGGATCGCGGGTGAGGTAGCCGGCCTGCTTGAGGACGGGGCGGAACTCCTCGTTCATCTTGAGCAGGGCGCGGGCTATGCCGTGGCGGATAGCGCCGGCCTGACCGGTGAAGCCGCCGCCCTGGACCTTGCACTCGACGTCGACTTTGCCGAGAAGGTCGGTGGCGACGAGCGGCTGGCGGACGATTATCTTCATGGTATCAAGACCGAAGTACTTGTCGATGTCGCGGTCGTTGATGGTTATCTTGCCGGTGCCGCCCTCATAGACGTGTACGCGGGCGACCGAGCTCTTGCGGCGGCCGGTGCCGTAGTGGTAAGGCTTCTTCGGAGTATACATCAGTTATTTCCTCCTTCGTAGGGTACCGGCTTCTGAGCCGCATGCTTATGCTCCGGTCCGGCGTAGATGTGAACGCGCTGGAACGCCTTCGCGCCGAGAGTGTTGTGCGGGAGCATACCCTTGACCGCGAGCTCCATCGCGAACTCCGGACGGGTGGCCATCAGACGGTCATAGCGGGTCTCCTTGAGACCGCCGACCCATCCGCTGTGATGATAGTAGACCTTCTTGCCGAGCTTGCCGCCGGTGAGGACCGCATCCTTCGCGTTGACTATGATGACAAAGTCTCCGCAGTCAACATGAGGGGTGAAGTCGGGGCGATGCTTGCCGCGAAGAATCGACGCGGCAAGGGCGGCGGTACGTCCGAGCGGCTTTCCAGCGGCATCGATGATATACCAATGGCGCTCATAAGTCGCTGCTTTTGCCATAAAGGTGGGCATTTTTCTTCCTCCGTTCGATCATCCCGTTTAGGGATCGCTGCAATGTTTGCTTTGGGAGAGCGCATGAGCGCTTCTCAAAAATATTGACGGTTTGCCGGCATTGCGGTACAATATCCGTGCGGGTAACGGGTCCGAACGGACGCAAAACCGCCCTTTACCGGTGCAGGATTAGTTATACCACAACATTTTTTGACTGTCAATAGTTTTTTTGCGAAATTCGGATTATGTTTTTGAGTGCTCCTGTTTTCTCCGCTATTCGCGTTTGTTCTTGCTCATGCTCACTTTCAATTTTTAATTTTTATCGGAGGCGCCGCCGTGCAGAGACTTTTGGGACTTGTCCGCAAAGCAGTGGACAACTATAAGATGATAAGCGACGGAGACGTTTTGGCCGTCGGGGTATCGGGCGGGAAGGACTCGCTCGTGACGCTTACGGCGCTCGCTTCGCTTGCGAAGTTCTATCCCAAGCGCTTCGGCCTGCACGCCGTTTCGATAGACGCCGGCTTCGGGCTCGACTATTCGGCTGTATCCGAATACTGCGCCGTCCTCGGCGTGAAGTATACAGTGGTAAAGACGGATATAAAGGAGATAGTTTTCGATATAAGGAAGGAAAAACATCCCTGCTCGCTCTGCGCAAAGCTGAGAAGGGGCGCGATAAACGACGCTGCGAGAAGTCTAGGCTGCAACAAGGTCGCCTACGGGCACCACCTCGACGACGCGGTCGAGACCTTCCTGATGAGCCTTTTCTATGAGGGACGGGTATCCTGCTTCTCTCCCGTTACGCATCTCGACAGGAGCGGGATAACGGTCATAAGGCCGCTTATATACTGCGACGAGTGGAGATGCTCGAAGCTCGCGCGGGAGCTCGGTCTTCCGGTGGCGGAAAAGGTGTGTCCCGCAGACGGGAACACGAAACGCGAAGAGACAAAGGAGCTCATCCGCGAGCTGCGAGAGAGATTTCCGGAATTGAAGGAACGGATACTGACGGCGATGCAGCGCGGCGGAGTTCCCGACTGGAGGATAGAATGAGGTATAGAGACTAGGGACTGACGCAAAAAACGATATTTCCCGAAAGAGTGACGCGGAGAGGTCTCCGCGTCATTTTTTGTTTTGCACAGGTTTTCTCAAAAAATAAAGAAAACAAAAATTTCACTCATAAAAGAAAGAAGTATATCATATTTTTTAGGAGCGGGAGTAGTCTTTAGGGATTGCGGATTGTGGGGAAAGATGCGAAACGTCTCTGCGGCAAGAGTTTGAGGTATCAGGAGGGTGTTAAAAAGGTTGATGAATACGGGGCCGTGTATCCACATACTTTATTGATATATTTCCTGATTTCCGCTGTGGAAAGGTTTTCGACATTTTTCCTCAACAGGAAAGAATAAGTCTGTGTAAAATATATGTTTATTCTCCGGAGGAGAAAATTATGCTTGTTATAAGAAAAAAAGCCGTCCTTGAAGCCGCGGCTTTGATAGGACTTATGGCGGCGATCGCCCTTGCGACGCTGACTCTTGGATTTCTCGACGCGTGGCTAATACATAAATATTTTCCGGAAATAGAGGAACTTCCGTACTACCCGCTCTATCAGATGCCGGCGTTTTCTCCTGCGGAGCACGGGAGAAGCATACTCGTGGATCTGGACGCGCTTACGCTCACGTTGTATAAGGACGGCGAGGTCGAAAAGACCTGGCCCTGCTCCGGCGGAAAGAAAAGCACGCCGTCTCCGTTGGGGGAGTGGCGGACCCTAGGCGAAGGGGACTGGGGCGAGGGCTTCGGCGGAAGCTGGATAGCGATAAGCTGTCCGTGGGGAAAGTTCGGTATACACGGTACGGTGGAGCCCTGGACGATAGGGAAGGTCAACGCGTCGCACGGATGTATAAGGATGCTGAATAAGGACGTCGCTGAGTTGAAGGGGCTTGTGAGCTACGGAACGCCTATCTATATAAAGTACGATTCCGTGTCTTTCCGAGGTATGAAAAGCGGTATGACCGGCTCGGATGTGCTCGAGCTTCAGACGATGCTTCACGACCTCGGATATCTCGACGCCGAGCCGAACGGAAAATTCGGGCCCGCCACCGAGGCGGCGCTGAGGCGCTGCCAATCGGAAAACGGGCTCTATGCGGACGGCGTCGCCGGATGGGCAACTATGGAATTTCTGAAAAGCAAAACCGAGTAAGAATACTATTTTCCGACGCAGAAGTTGGCAAATACCTTGTCTATTATGTCCTGCGGCGCGGCTCGTCCGAAGAGCTCTCCGAGCCGGGAAGCGGCCCGTTCCGCATCGGTGAGGGCGACGTCGGTCTCGACACCGCGCTCAAGCGCCGTCCTTGCCGCTCTTGCCGCTTCCAAGGCGGCGCGGGCTGCTGCAAACTGCCGCGCGGAACTAAGAAGCGTTCCGTCAAAGCGGAGCGAGCCCCGGTCGTAGAGGCGTCTCAATTCGTTTTCGAGCGGGGAAAGCGGATCTGATTTGCCGTCCGTACTCAAAAGGGACAGCTCGACCGTGCCGCAGCGGAGCTCCTCCGCCGCGGCGGATATTGTCTGTAAGGCGCGGCCGTCCGGCGGGAGGTCGCACTTTGTAGCAACGACTATCGCGCGGTCGGCGCTCCTTGCCGCACGAACAGCGCGCCGCGTCTCCTCCGTGGAGGGCGGGGCGGAGCGGTCGATGCAGAGAAGGGCAAGTGCGGACGAGGCGGCCTCCGTCTCGGCACGGGAGACGCCGATCCTCTCTGCCTCGTCGCAGGCGTCGCGGAGGCCGGCGGTGTCGGTAAGGCGGAGCGGTACGCCGCCGAACGATGTGTGCTCGCGAAGAAGGTCGCGCGTCGTGCCGGGAGCAGAGGTGACAATAGCGCGCTCCTCGCCGAGTATGGCATTAAACAAAGTGGATTTTCCGGCGTTCGGCGCACCGAGTATGACGCACTCGACGCCGTGGGTGAAGGCGCGGGCCCGCTCGGAACGGGAAAGGATCTCCTCAAGGGAATGTTCCACGTGAAACATTTCCTCTATCGCGTCCCGGCGGGTGAGGGGGTCGATGTCATCCTCCGGGTAGTCTACCTCCGCCGCGAGGTGCGAAAGAATATCGGTAAGTTTATCGTATACCGAGCGAAGACGGTCGGCGAGCGCGCCGCCGAGCATCGCGGCGGCGTTCCTCGCGGAATCCGAGGTCTCCGCCGCGATAAGCTCGCCGACGGCCTCCGCCTCGCTGAGGTCGAGCTTGCCGTTGAGAAAGGCGCGCTTTGTGAACTCTCCGGCCTCGGCGGGGCGGCCTCCGACCTCGGCAAGGGCTTCAAGCGCGGCGGATATGACGGCGGGCGAGCCGTGGAGGTGGAGCTCCGCCGAGTCCTCGCCGGTATAGCTTGCCCTGCCACTGAAAATGACCGCGAGGCAGCGGTCTACCGTCTCGCCGTCCCGGTCGCGTAGGACGCCGAGCGTCATCACCCTCGGAGCCATTGCCGAGCGCGTGCGAAAGACGCGCCCGAGGAGCTCGTGCGCGTCTTTTCCGGATATTCTTATCACCGCCACGCCGCTGCGGGCGGGCGCGGTGGAGAGGGCGAATATCGTATCCATGGTTACTTTGTAAGAAGCTCTATGCCGCCGAGGTACTTGCGGAGGACCTCCGGCACCACGACCGAGCCGTCCTTCCGCTGGTTTTGTTCGACGAGGGCGGGGAAGATGCGGCTCGTGGCGAGACCGGAGCCGTTCAGCGTGTGCAGGAACTCGGTCTTGTCCGTGCCATCGCGCTTGAAGCGCATGCGGCCGCGGCGCGCCTGGAAGTCGCGGGCATTGGAAACGCTGGAGACCTCCTTGTAGCCGTTCATCGAGGGAATGTGTATCTCGATGTCGTAGGTGCGGGCCATAAGGTCGGAGCAGTCTCCGGCGGCGAGCTTCACCGTGCGGAAGTGGAAGCCGAGACCCTTCACGAGCGCCTCCGCCTTTCCGACCATCTCCTCAAACGCCTCGTCCGACTTCTCGGGCAGGGTGTACTGCACCATCTCGACCTTGTTGAACTGGTGGCCGCGCACCATACCGCGCTCGTCGGAGCGGTAGCTTCCGGCCTCGCGGCGGAAGCAGGGGGTGTAGGCGAAATACTTTTTCGGAAGATCCTTCTCGCTCAGTATCTCATCGCGGTGCAGGCTCACTAGGGCGGTCTCTGCGGTCGGGAGCATGAAGCGGAAGCGGTCGTCGGTCGGATTTGCGATGTGGTAGACCTCATCCTTGTACTTCGGGAACTGACCCGCCGTCACGCCGCACTCCTCGAGGAGCATGTGGGGCGGAAGGATCATCTCATAGCCGTCCGCAACGTGTATGTCGATAAAGTAGTTGAGAAGCGCCCACTCGAGCCGCGCGCCCATGCCCTTGTATATCCAGAAGCCGTTGCCGGCGAGCTTTGCGCTGCGGGAGTAGTCGATGAGGCCGAGAGATTCGCAGAGCTCGACGTGATCCTTCGGCTCGAAGTCGAACCTGTGGGGCTCTCCGTAGTAGCGTATAGGCTCGTTTGCCTCCTTGCCGCCGGCGACAAGGTCGTCGTCCGGCAGGTTAGGCAGGCCGAGAAGGGTGACGCTGTACTCCGCTTCGACCTCGCGGAGCTCGGCGTCCGCCGCCGCGGCGGCCGCGCTTATCTCCTTCATTTTCGCGAGGATCTCTGTCGTGTCCTCGCCGTTTTTCTTCATCTGAGGTATGAGCTTCGAGGCGCGGTTCTGCTCTGCCTTCAGCTCGTCGCCCTTGGCTATGAGCGCCCGGCGGGACGCATCCAGCTCGATGAGGCGGTAGACGTCCTCGCGGACGTCCTTCAGCTTCTTTGCCGCGCGGGCGATGACCTCCTCCGGGTTCTCTTTGATGTATCGAATGTCAAGCATCTTGATGTTCCTCCTATATTACCCCTTTTCCGGGATACTTACGTTTATGACTGCGTCGTTTTCGTCTCGTTCAAGCTCTACAGAGCCCCGAGCCTCCAGCCGGTCAAGCGCTGCGAGATAGGCCACGTAGAACTCCGCCTCCGCCGAGCCCTCCGCGCTCCCGGAGAACGCCGCCGCAATTTCAGTGTGCCGCTGCGCGGCGATATCGGCGGCCTCCGCGTACTTTTTGCCGCCGACGAGCGAGACAACTCGCCAAAGATCGGCGGAGAGCGCCTTGTTGTCCTCGGCGGTCTTTTCCAGCTCGGATATGCGGTTCTGCAGGTCGCGCGAATCGTCCTCGAGAGTAGAGACCTTCTTCTCGAGCTCGCCGTTCTTTTCTTCTAGGCTCCGGTTTTCCGACTGTGCGCTTGCGAGCGACGCTTCGAGCTCCTGATTTTTGGTCTCAAGCTCGGAAAGCTCTTCGCGCATCTCGTCTATCGACTGAAGCGCCGAGGTTGAGAAGATGTCGTGCTTCTTCTCGAGGCTGCCTATCTGCTCGTTTGCGCGCTGCTGCTGGAAGTAGCTCAGCAGGAGCAGCACGAGCGCTATCGTAAGAAGACTGACCGCATATATCACAAGAAAGCTGGTCTTTTTTTTGTTATTGTTCCCATTTTCTCCCGGCATCACTCATTACCTCCGGCGAGACCCAAAAATACCTCGAGTATTCGTTTGAGATCCTTCATGTCATAATACTCGAATTCGACCTTGCCCTGCTTGCCCGCGCCGGTGACGCGCACCTTCCGTTCGTAGAGGCGGCTCAAATCGTCGGATATCGAGTTAAGGTAGCTCTCTACGCTTCCGGCGGGGGCGGCCTTCTTTTCGCGCGAGCCCGCAGGCTTTGCAGGCTGGCCCTTCTTTGCCCGCTCCTCGGCGAGGCGAATCTTCTTCGCTGCCGCTTCGACCTCGCGCACGCTCAGCCCGCGCGCGATAGTGTCCATCGCGACCGACCTTTGCTGCTCCGGGCGGAGCGTGAGAAGTCCCTTGGCGTGTCCGGCGGAGATGCGTCCCTCGCGGACCATCTCCTTCACCTCGTTGCCGAGAGTGAGTAGGCGGAGCGAATTCGTGACGGTCGTGCGGGCCTTGCCGACGGTGTCCGCGACCTCGTCCTGTGTAAAGCCGAAGCCTTCTATGAGTGAGCGGTAGCCCTCGGCCTCCTCGATGGGATTGAGATCCTCGCGCTGAAGATTCTCGATAAGCGCGAGCTCTGCCGCTAGGCGGTCGTCCGCCTCAATGACGTGCGCCGGGATCTCCTCGAGACCCGCCATCCGCGCGGCGCGCCAGCGGCGCTCTCCCGCGATTATCAGATAGCCGTCCTCCGGCGATCGCCGTCTCACGGTTATCGGCTGAAGCACCCCGTAGCGGCGGATACTGTCCGCGAGTGCCTCGAGCGCGTCCCGGTCAAAGGACTTTCGCGGCTGATCGGGGTCGGGGAACACGTCGACAACGCGGAGAAGCGTCCCGCCACCGTCTCCGGCGGAAGAGGGTTCCGCGTCCGGCGGCACGGAGTCTCCGAAAAGACTGCCAAGCCCGCGTCCGAGTCCTTTTTTTGGCGACATAGGTTATACCTCCTGTCCGGAAAATTTGCGCGCAAGCTCGCCCGCGAGGCGAAGGTACGCCTCCGCACCACGGCTCGAGCGGTCGTAGTCGAATATGGAGCGCCCGAAGCTCGGCGCCTCGCTCAGACGGACGTTTCTCGGTATGACCGCAGAGCAGAGCTTGCCGGGGAAGTGGCGCTTGACCTCCTCCGCGACCTGCGCGGAGAGGTTCGTGCGCGAGTCGTACATCGTGAGAAGGATGCCGTCAAGCTCGAGGGAGGGATTGAGCTTCGAGCGGACGAGCCGAAGCGTGTACATGATGTCGGCAAGTCCTTCGAGGGCCAGATATTCGCACTGCACCGGGATGAGCACGCCGTCCGCCGCGCATAGAGCGTTCAGCGTTATCAGCCCGAGCGACGGGGGACAGTCAAGGATGATAAAGTCGTAGCCGCTTCTCAACGGCTCGAGCGCGGTCGAGACGACCTTCTCGCGTGCCTCGACGCCGACGAGCTCTATTTCCGCGCCCGCGAGCGTCTTGTTGGATGCGATAACGTCGCCGCAGTCGGTGCGGCGGACGACGCTCTGCACCTCCGCATTTCCGCAGATAACGTCGTAAATGGTGCTGCCGTCGTTCTTGTCCGCGCCGGTGCCGGAGGTGGATTGCCCCTGCGGGTCGAGGTCGCAGAGCAACACCTTAAAGCCGAGCTGATGCAGCGCGGCCGTGAGGTTGACGCAGGTGGTCGTCTTTCCGACGCCACCCTTCTGGTTTGCGACCGCGATCACCCTTGACATAGAAGATATCCTCCGAGCGTTGCCGCTTACCGGCGACGTTCCACGTGGAACGTCGCCGTACTGTTTTATGTACACCTTATTATAACACAAATTCCCCGTAACGCAAGGGGAAAAGAAATCGTTCGACAGCCTGCCGCAGCTTTCGGCAGAGAATGAGTTGAAACAAAGGAAATCGTGTCGATAATTCTCAAATTGTGAGTTTTCGTGCGATATTTCCCGCTTTACATTTCCAAAAAGTCTGATAATATACAAATCAAAGGGACAAGCCCGCTCAAAGGAGGAGAGAAGGATGCGCCTTGCGGACAGACCGCTTGGGAACAGACTGAAATACATACCGGTGGAGCTTATACGCCCGAACCCCAACCAGCCGAGAACGCAGTTCGGGGACGAGGCGCTGCGGAGCCTCGCCGCAAGCATACGGGAAAACGGCGTGCTCCAGCCGCTCGCCGTGCGCCGGTACGGCGGGGAATGGGAGCTGATAGCGGGGGAGCGCCGTCTGCGTGCGGCAAAGCTCGCGGGGCTGCAAAAGGTGCCCTGCGTCGAGGTGGAGGCGGACGCCGAGCGCTCGTCGCTCCTTGCGCTCGTGGAAAACCTTCAGCGAAAGGACCTGGACTTTGTAGAGCAGGCGGAGGGCATACGTCGGCTCATAGCGGAGTACAACCTCTCGCAGGAGGAGGCGGCGCAGGGCTTGGGGCTGTCACAGTCTGCCGTGGCAAACAAGCTTCGGATACTGCGGCTTGAGCCGGAGATCCTTGACGCGCTCCGCCGTGCGGGCTGCACCGAGCGTCACGCCCGCGCCTTGTTGGCCTTGGGAGACGCCGAGGCGCGGAGCGAGGCGGCGCGGACGGTCATAGAGGAGGGACTGACGGTCGCGGAGACCGAAGCGCTCGTCGCGGAGATGAGGGAGGAGCGACCCGCGCCGACGCCGAAGGGGCGGAGAAAGCTGGTGCTGAGAGACGTTCGGATATTCCTCAACACTCTCCGCGAGGCGGTGAAGCTGATGAAGTCGGCAGGAGTGGACGTGTCCGCCGAGGAGCAGGAGAGCGAGGACGGACTGACCGTCACTGTCCGCATACCGCACGCGGTGAGAAAGGAGCGGGCGGCGCTGTGAACGTGCCGCCCGTTCCTTTGCCCGTGCAGAGCGGAAAAGCATTGATTCCATATATTTCTGCCGATTTTCGGGCTGTACGGCAGCGGTCGGAGCGGAAAACAGGAGCCTGTCTCGGAGCAGCTTGACAAATTTATTATTAAATGATACAATAACACATATCGGGAGAACCGCACCGCGGACATAAGGCCAGCGGCCGTCAGAGAGGAGGCGCACGGAATGCCGGATATTTTGGGTATCATCTGCGGCATATTGGAAATTACGGTGGGTGCCCTCTCCATCGGAGAAATGATAATTTCGTTTTTTCGGCCGCAGCGCCTTCTTATGCCGGATCATGTCGCGGGGCTTATCAAAGCGCGTCTGAGAAACCCCCGCGGCTATCTCACAACACGTCGGGTCGATCTATTTCTGGGCAGCGCGGCATTTATAATCAGCGGCATCGGTGATTTGATAGGGATATACTACATACAGCGTATTACAAAAGCGCTCTGGGGGCTTCTTATCGTTGCCGGCATTGCGGTCTTTCTGTTCGGAAATCACGTCTATCTCGATATGTGGCTGCCGCCGAAGAAGCCGGCCGCCGAAAAGCCTCACACGAAAGATTAGTACGGATATTTCGTAAGGAACCTCCGTTTCTGCAAAGAAAACCGCCTCTTGATACCGAAAGAGGCGGTTATTTTTAGTGTTTTCTCACGCCGTATCCTGCCAACGGAAAGTTGCTTTTGGGATATACATTAACACGAAAGGACAAGGAAGGCGGACTTATATGCGTCTGCTTTCCCGCACAGCGTCTCTGCGGATCAGGCGATCAAGAAAGATGCGGCGGCTGCGCTGTACAGAAGTTTCGTTTCATAAGGTTTGTAATATCTTGCGTTCGCCCAGATATTGCGATACAATGTGTCTATCCATCCGGGTACAGTGACTTCACGCACAAAGCGCCGAGTATTATTGCGGAGGCAAATGATGAGACACAAAATTTATGAACTTATTGAAATCGCAAAGGAAGGCGACAAAGCGAGCGCCGTATATGATTCATTAATGATGGCGGTCATTCTGGCAAGCCTAGTTCCTTTGGCCTTCAAACAGACCAACTCTTTTCTGAATATCATAGACTATGTCACCGTTACTGTTTTTATCATTGACTATGCGTTGCGGCTTTTCACCGCCGACTATCAACTGAAAAAAGGCGCCGCTTCTTTTTTACTGTACCCGCTTACTCCTATGGCGCTGATAGACCTCCTTGCTATTCTGCCGTCGTTTACGTCTCTTCTTCCGGGCATCAGGCTTGTGAAACTGTTAAGGCTGTTTCGAACCTTTCGGGTATTCCGCTCTTTTAAGATGCTGCGTTATGCCCGCAGCGTTCGGATAATCAGAGATGTAATACATAATCAGCGAACACCGCTGTTGGCAGTCTGCTCAATGGCCATAGGATATGTACTGATTTCTGCGCTGGTCATCTTCAATGTAGAACCCGAAACCTTTGACAATTTTTTCGAAGCTGTATATTGGGCGACAGTGAGCCTTACCACAATGGGATATGGCGACATTTACCCTGTAACGACGGTCGGAAGAATGGTTACGATGATATCATCGTTTGTTGGCATCGCAATTGTAGCTTTGCCTGCCGGTATCATTACAGCCGGCTATATGGATAGAATAAACAAAGACAAGTAACATTTCCCGAATAATTTCAGGCCAAAAGAACCGTATTGCCGGAAGAACGGTACAAGCCGCATCCCGAATTGACAGACGCTGTCCGACGCTTTGATATTGACATGAAAGCCTTGCTCTTTTCGCGGGAATGTGTTATACTGGGTTTTACTTTTCGCGAAAAGAGGTGTTCCGGATGGAACGTGTGCTTGTGATAGGCTGTCCCGGCGCGGGGAAGACGACGCTCTCGGCGGAGCTCTCGAAGAAGCTCGGGCTCCCGCTCGTGAATCTTGACCGGCTGCACT
Source organism: uncultured Clostridia bacterium (assembly GCA_947631015.1). Classification (GTDB taxonomy): domain Bacteria; phylum Bacillota; class Clostridia; order Oscillospirales; family JAAYOS01; genus CANRIN01. The sequence goes on along the minus strand of CANRJS010000012.1, from coordinate 31,712 downwards.
GGCGGCCGGGCTGGACCGAGGCTCCGCAGGAGGAGTTTGACGCTCTGCTCTCAGCGGAGCTCGAAAAACCGCGCTGGATAATCGACGGGAACTATTCCCGCACCCTCCCGCTGCGTCTGAAATACTGTGATACGGTGATATTCCTCGACTTCGGCAGGCTGCGCTGTACGTTCGGGGTGCTGAAGCGGGTCATCATAAACCACGGTAGGAGCCGCCCGGACATGGGAAACGGCTGCCCCGAGCGCTTCGACGCGGAGTTCATGCGCTACGTCTGGGGCTTCAATGGCTCACAGCGCAGTAAGCTCCTTGCGGCGCTGGAAGGCACGGTGGCCGAGGTGACGGTGTTGAAAAACCGCCGCGAGGTGCGGCGGTTCCTTGAAAGCGTATAAACGGCGCGACTTAGCGTCGAACGACAAAAGGCGGTTCCCTTCGCGGGAACCGCCTTTCTGCTTGACCGGCAAACTCTGCAACGCATCCATAAGCCTCGCAGAGTTTCGCCGCGTCAGCGGCTCCGCGCCTGTTCGCGAGGTTGATGTTGCCGCAGGCAACATCGCGCTGGGCGATTCATTCGCCCGAGCACGTTTAATCGGAAGGGCTCCCACGCGGTCGACGACCGCGTGGGAATTGCGTAGCGTAAGCGCCTTCTGCTGGCAGAGCTTCGCTCTGTCCGGCGGTCTCACGGAAAACAGGTCGCGGGCAAGGCCCGTGACCTGTTTTCCGTGAGTGGTTATTCCCGCCCCGCGACCTGCCAGGACTCGGGCGTGTACTCCATAAACTCTATCTTGTTGCCGTCCGGGTCGTGCGACCACATCTGCCACGTGTGCTCGAGGCCGAGCGCCGGAGCGCTGTCTATCGGCGCGCCCTTCTCGCGAAGCTGCCGCTCGAGTGCGTGTATGTCGTCGGTGACGAGCGACATGTGCTGGAAGTTGAAGTAGCGCCCGTCCGGGACAAAGGTCTCGGTAGCTCCGCCGCGGTCGAAGAGCTCGATAAACGCGCCCTCGCCTATCTCGAAGTAGGCTATCCAGGCGGTGTTTCGCTTGGCTTCGAGACTTGCCTCGAAAGCCGGGGCGAGCGCGCGGCCCTCTGCTTCGGCGGTGCGCTTCATGTGGTCGAGCCAGTCGCCGTAGTAGATGACAAACTTCTGCCGGAGCCCCAGGACGTCGCGGTAGAACTTCACCGAGGCGTCAAGGTCCTGACATGTGTACGCGAGATGACCGAATTTGCTGATACTCATACGAACACTCCTTTCTTTACACAAAAAATGTTACAGCTCGGACTTTTTAATACTGCCCCAGGGTCGGGGGTATTTCATGGGAGTGGGCGACTTTTTGCCGAGCAGGACGAGCCGCATCGCAGCGCCGCTCAGCTCGTAATCAAACGGCGGCATCGGCTCGCCGCCGAGTATGCGGACTACGCGTGCGGCGGCCGCGGTCTCCTCTTCTGCGCGCGCGGTCTTGTAGGCGCAGAAGACTCCGCCTGTCCTAAGAAACGGCAGGCAGAGCTCCGCGAGGGCGCTCATTTTCGTGACGGCGCGCGCCGTCACGGCGTCGAAGCTCTCACGGAGCGGCGTGTGCGCCGCTTCCTCGGCGCGCGCCTCAACTACGGTCACGTTTGAAAGGGAGAGCGCTTCAGCCGTCCTGCGCAGGAAGGCGCAGCGCTTGCCGAGCGAGTCTAAAAGCACGACCTCCGTGTCCGGCAGGACGATGGCGAGCGGTATCCCGGGAAGCCCCGCGCCGCTGCCGACGTCGATGAGGCGGCGCGGCGCACGCAGCCCCGCGCGCAGGGGCGCGAGACTGTCGAGAATGTGCCGCGTTGCCATGTCGCTCTCGGTTGCGGGGCCGATAAGGTTCATTTCGCGGTTTCCTTCGAGGAGAAGCTCGCAGTACGCGGCAAGACGCCCGCACGTCTCATCCGGGAGGTCCAGCCCTGCGGGGGCGAGCGCGTCACGAATCTCCGCCGTCGTCATGGCCGTACCTCCTCCGCTGTTCAAGATAGAGCATCAGCGCCGCCGTGTCGGCAGGGTTGACGCCCTCGAGCCGCCCCGCCTGGCCGAGCGTCCTTGGGCGGCGGGCGGCGAGCTTCTGCCGCGCCTCGATACGCAGCCCCTCGAGGGAGAGATAGTCTATGTCCTCGGGGAGCAGAACGTCCTCCGCGCGCTGCGCCGCCGCGCGCTCCGCGTCGGCGCGGGCGATGTAGCCCTCGTACTTGGCGGCTATCTCGACCTGCTCGCAGACATCGGCGGGGAGCGGCGGGCGCTCCGGATCGCAGGGCGCGAGCACGTCGTAGGAGACGCCGGGACGGCGGAGCAGATCTATGAGCTTGGAGGGATGCTCGAAGGGATCCCCGGACAGCTCCTCTATATACTCGGCGGCGGTGGAGGTTCCACGTGGAACATTCGCCGCGTGCGAAGGCACGACGGTTATCCTCTCCAGCCGCCGGAGCTCGCGGCCGACGAGCGCGTACTTCTCCTCGACCGCGCGCACCCGCTCCTCCGGCACAAGCCCGAGCCTGTGCCCGACGACGGTGAGCCGCAGGTCGGCGTTGTCCTGACGGAGCACAAGGCGGTGCTCCGAGCGGGAGGTCATCATCCGATAGGGCTCCGCCGCGCCCTTCGTCACAAGGTCGTCGATCATCACACCGACGTAGCCCTGTGTGCGGTCGACCGTCACCGGCTCGAGGCCGAGGGCGCGCCGCGCGGCGTTTGCCCCGGAGATAAGTCCCAGTGCCGCCGCCTCCTCGTACCCGGAGGTGCCGAGGAACTGCCCCGCGCCGTACAGACCGCCTATCTTCCGGTGGGCAAGCGAGCTGTCAAACTCGAGCGGGTCGGCGCAATCGTACTCTATCGCGTAGGCGGGGCGGGTGAACTCCGCGCGCTCAAGGCCGGGAATGGTGTGAACGAACTCAAGCTGCACTTCTTCGGGGAGGGAGGAGCTGAGACCCTGAAGGTAGAGCTCCCCACCGCCGAGCTCGGTGGGCTCGACGAATACGGGGTGCCGCGTCTTTGAAGCGAAGCGCACGACTTTGTCCTCAATGGACGGGCAGTATCTCGGTCCCACGCCGACTATATCACCGCCGTAGAGCGGCGAGCGGTCGAGATGAGAGCGTATGACGTCGTGCGTCCGCTCGTTTGTATATGTGAGGTAACAGATCGCCCGGTTCTCGGGGAGGGCGGGCGTGGAGAAGCTGAACGGCGAAAGGTCGCGTTCGCCCTCCTGCACCTCCATCCGACCGACGTCCACGCTCGAGGCGAGGACACGCGGCGGCGTGCCCGTCTTGAAGCGCCGGAGCCCGAGACCGAGCGAGACGAGGCTTTTTGTCAGCTCGGAGGCGGGAAACATCCCGTCCGGGCCGCTCTCGCGGGAGTATTCGCCGACGAATATCTTCCCGCCGAGAAATGTGCCGGTGGCGCAGACGACGCACTTCACGCGATAGACCGCACCGAGCGCCGTCACGACCGCCGAGACGCGGCCGTCCTCCGTCTCAATGGAGACGACCTCGGCCTGCTTTACCGAGAGGTTGGGTTCGCGCTCAAGGGCGCGCTTCATGTAAGAGCGGTAGGCGGTCCTGTCCGCCTGTGCCCGCGGGGAGCGGACGGCGGGGCCCCTGCCCCGGCCGAGCAGACGGAACTGTATGCACGTGGCGTCGGCGGCGCGCGCCATCTCGCCGCCGAGGGCATCTATCTCGCGGACGAGGCAGCCCTTCGCGATGCCGCCTATCGAAGGGTTGCAGGGCATGTTGCCGACGGCGTCGAGGCTTATCGAGAAGACGACGGTCTTTGCGCCGAGGCGCGCCGACGCGAGCGCCGCCTCTATTCCCGCGTGACCCGCGCCTATCACCGCGACGTCGAAGCGTCCCGCCTCGTAGCGGGGCGTCACAGCTTTGCCTCCGGGACGAGTATCCGCGCGGTGCGGGGAGGTATGACGAACGCCTCCGAGAAGATCGCGCCGGTGAGGAGGTCGCGCCAGACACTTCCGGCTTCGAGGTTCAGCGGAAGCATCGCGTCCGAGACGTTTGATGCGAATATGACCGGCGGCACGGCGGGGTCGTCCTTCACCTCCCGGCGGAAGGCCAGAAGGCCGCCGTCTGCCGCGAGGTACTCTATCGAGCCGCGCCGCAGGGCTTCATAGCGGCGGCGCGCCTCGCCGAGCAGACGGTAGTGCGCGAGTATGTCGCCGTCCTCCTTTCCCCACGGGAAGGTGCGGCGGGAGTACGGATCCTCCGAGCCCTCGAGACCCGCCTCGTCGCCGTAGTAGACGGTGGGACTGCCGGGATAGCAGAACTGGAGTGCCGCCGCGACCTTTAGCAGTCTGACGGCGCGGGGACGATCCTCCGGCGCGCAGACGAGCTTCGCGCGGGTCTCCTTGGGACCCTCCCACACCTCGTCCGGCGTGCCGAGCAGGGTGAGGATGCGCGGGGTGTCATGCGTTCCGAGTATGTTCATCGAGTTGTGGGTGGCGTAGGGGGGATAGTTCTCCCGCAGGTCCTCCATCTCGTCGCGGAAGTCTGCGGCGCTGCCGCCCCTGAGGTAGCGGAGGGCGGCGGTGCGGAAGACGTAGCCCATCACCGCGTCGAGCGCGGGGGAGCCGTCCACGCCGAGGATGTACTTTCTGCGGACCGAGTAGCTTATCTTGCTCGACGCGTCTTCCCAGACCTCGCCGAGGACGAAGGCGTCCGGCTTCTCGGCAAGAGCCGCGCGCTTTATCTCCGCGATGAAGGAGTCGGGTAGCTCGTCCGCAACGTCGAGCCGCCAGCCGTCCGCCCCGGCGCGAAGCCAGCGGCGGATGATGCCGTTCTCTCCCGCTATGTACTCGCGGTAGACGGGGTCGCTCTCGTTTACGGCGGGAAGGCTGTCCATGCCCCACCAGCTTTCGTAGGAGCGCGGCCACTTGGTGAAGTGGTACCAATTGTAGTAGGGCGACTCCTTGGAGCGGAATGCGCCACCGTCCCCGTACCGTCCGAGGCGGTTGAAGTAGCGGCTGTCCGAGCCGGTGTGGTTGAAGACGCCATCGAGCAGGACGCGCATACCGCGCGCGTGCGCCTCGCGGCAGAGCGTCCCGAGCGTCTCCTCCGTGCCGAGGAGCGGGTCGACATGCTCATAGTCCGCCGTGTCGTAGCGGTGGTTCGAGAACGCCTCGAAGATGGGGTTCATGTATATCGTAGTCACGCCGAGAGAGGCGAGATAGTCCAGTTTTTCCGTGATCCCGGCGAGATTACCGCCGAAAAAGTCCCGGTTTGTTACCTGCATCCTCCCGTCAAACAGCTCGGGGGAGGGGTCGGGGTCATCGCCCCACGCGCGCGCTATGCGCTGACGGGCGCGCATGGAGGTGCCGTCCGCGAGGACGTCGTCCTGCGAGAGGGGCGCGCCGGCGCGGGCAAAGCGGTCGGGGAATATCTGGTATGTCACCCCGTCGCCGAACCACTCCGGCGCGGCGGCCGCCGAGGCGGGGGAGTAGACCGTGAGCTGATAGGGGTTCGGGGAGAAGGAAGCCGCAAACTCCGCCTCACCGCCGGTGCGGCCGATGCGCGCGCCGTAGCAGAAGGAGCCGCCCTCGTTCTCAAAGCGGAAGAAGTAAAAGACGATGCCGGCGTAGTCCTCGGTCGGAATGTCGACCTCAAAGACCTCGCGGTCCTCGAAGCGGCCGTGGTGCGTCATCCGCACGGAGCGGGGAGTGCGGCCGTCCGTCCAGAGAACGATATATCCGCGCACGGGAAAGCGGTAGCTTTCGGGGTATGCCCGAAAGCGCACGACGGTGCCGCTCGGGACCGCGCCCACCGGGGCGCGGCAGAGCGGAGAACGTGAGTTGTAAACAGGATGCATGGGGAACTTGCCTCCTCAAAAGACAGTGGAAAAAGTCCGCCCGGACTTTTTCCACTTATAGGCTTCATTCAGCGACAGCGGCAAAGCAGGCGTGGCTGCCGCAAAGCGGCGTTACGCCTCCGGCGCGCCGTCGGACGGCTGAGGTCTGCTTCCGCCGCTGCGATGGGTGCGTCCGCCACGACCGCCTCTGCGGTGCTGGCGGCGGCGCTCGGCGGGAGCCTCCGTGTCGGTGGGGGCGGGAATGTCGTCCCCCATGTCCCCGTCCTGCGGGACGGATCCCGCAGGCTCCGCCGAGCGGGCGGGACGCTCCGTCCGCTCGGGGCGGGATGGGCGCCGGGGTGCGGGCGCATCCTCCGCGCCGGAGTACGCATCGTCATCCTCGCGGACGGCGGGCTTGGAGTGAGCCTTGCCGGAGCGCAGTATCTCAATGTCGTCAATGGGGTAATACTTCGCCGAGAACTCGGTGTCCTTTTCGAGTAGGACCCGAACCTGACGGCGGAGCAGGCTTATCGCGGTGATGGTGCCGTCTCCGTCCGCCGTGCGGACGAGACTGCCGAGCTTAGGCGTGGTCTTCAGGAGCTCGCTGTACGCCTCCTGCTCGTACTTCAGGCAGCACATGAGCCTGCCGCAAGAGCCGCTTATCTTGGTGGGGCTGAGGGAGAGGTTCTGATCCTTTGCCATCTTTATCGAAACGGGGTGAAAATCCTTGAGGAACTGCGAGCAACAGAACGGCCTGCCGCAGACGCCGATGCCGCCGAGCATCTTCGCCTTGTCGCGGACGCCGACCTGCCGCAGCTCTATCCTTGTGTGGTACTGGCCGACGAGGTCGCGCACGAGCTCCCGGAAGTCGACGCGGTTCTCACTGACGAAGTTAAACACCATCTTTGTTCCGTCAAGCGACCTCTCCGCGCTTATGACACGCATATCCAGCCCGCGCGCGTCCGCGCGCTCCTGACAGTAGAGCTTTGCCGCCTGCTCCTCGCAGCGGCGCGCCTCCGCCTCCGCGAGGTCGTCCTCACCCGCGGGGCGAAGGACTTTGCGGAAGGGGGGGACTATCTTCTCGTCATCGACGAACTGGTTCGCGGCGGTCACCTCGCCGAGCTCGGTGCCGGACGCCGTCTCTACGACCACGCGGTCGCCCTCGCGGAATTTCTCGCCGCACGGGTCGAAGAAGTAGGTCTTGCCCATGCCGCGGAAACGTATTCCAACGATCTCAGTCATTATATTTATATCCTCCGTTCATAAGAACGATAAAAGTATCGGGCCGCGCACGGCGGCAATATTCGGACGCTTCGCACGGCGAAGCGGTTGTATACAGAGATATTATAGAGTATTTTCCGAGCCGGGTCAAGACGTAAATGCCGGCGGACGGTGCAAAAAGAGGGTCGGATGGATATATCCGACCCTCTTTTTTGTTTTTTGCGGGAGAAGAGGCTTACGAAGCGGCCTGCGCCTCGCTTATGCCGCGAAGCTGCTCGAGCTGGGACATATAGAGCTTGTAGTAGAGACCCTTAGACGCCATCAGCTCCGCGTGCGAGCCCTGCTCGGCTATCTCGCCCGCCTCGATGTACATGATGCGGTCGCAGTTCTTTATCGTCGAGAGGCGGTGCGCCACTATAAAGCTCGTGCGTCCCTTCAGCAGAGCCGCGATGCCCTCCTGGACGAGCTGCTCGGTGTTGGTGTCTATCGAGCTCGTCGCCTCGTCGAGGATGAGTATGCGCGGGTCGGAAAGAAGCGTGCGCGCGAAGTTTATCAGCTGCTTCTGACCGGCGGAGAGCCCGTCGCCGCGCTCGCGCGTCTCGGTGTAGTAGCCGTTTTCCATCTGGCGGATGAACTCGTCCGCGTGGACGGCCTTCGCCGCGGCGATGCACTCCTCGTCGGTGGCGTCGAGACGGCCGTAGCGGATGTTGTCCATTATCGTTCCCGAGAAGATGAAGCTGTCCTGGAGCATGACGCCCATCTGCCGGCGGAGGCTCTTCAGCGTGACATGCTGGAGGTCGTGCCCGTCAATGGTGACAGCGCCCTCGGTGACGTTGTAGAACCGCGAAAGCAGGTTGATTATCGTGCTCTTGCCCGCACCGGTCGGCCCGACGAGAGCGATAGACTCGCCCGGAGCGACGTCGAAGCTGACGTGCTTGAGCACCGGCACGCCCTTCTCGTACTCGAAGAGCACCTTGTCAAACTTCACGCCGCCCTCAATGGGAGGAATCTCCTCCGCACCCGGCTCGTCGTCGACCGAGATGGGCTCGTCGAGGAGCTGGAAGATACGCTCGAGGTAGGCCATCGTGTCGAGGAGCTGGTTGTAGAGGTTGCCGAGGCGCTGTATCGGTCCCCAGAAGCGGTTGGAGTACTGCACCATGGCGGTGAGCATACCGAACTGGAAGGTGCCGCCCACGACGAAGTCGTCAAGGAACAGGAACGCGCCGCAGATATACAGGGCGTTCTGCACGAGGCGCATGATTATCGCGCTCATCGGCCACATGCCGTGACCGAGGTAGACGGCGCGCAGATAGTAGTGGCGGGTCTCGCCGAGGAGGCCGTTGTAGATGCCGTCGTTCATCTTCTCGCGCGCGAACGCCTGAGTGACGCGCGCGCCGTTGATGTTCTCGGCGAGGTATGCGGTGGTGTTCGACTGCTTGTTCGCGCGGACCTGACGGAAGCGGCGCTGCTTCGGCTTGGTGATAACTATGTAGATGAGGAAGACGGGCAGTCCCGCGAGCACGACGAGGGTCATCTTCGGCGAAGTCGCAAGCATGAAGAACAGTATGAAGAACATGTTCATGAACTCGAGTATCGCGTTGATGAGGCCGTTTGTGAGGAAGTCCGCCACCGAGTTGACGTAGTTTATAACGCGGGTGAGGATCTTTCCGTGCGGGCGGCTGTCGTAGTAGTCAAAGCCAAGCTTCTGCAGGTGCTCGTAGACGTCGGTGCGGATGTCGGTTATCATCGACTGACCGATGTTTATCGAAATTTTGGAGCGTATCCTGTTGAAGATGATTATGACTATCTGCAAAAGCAGGTATCCGACGCCGAAGCTGACGATGAGCGCTATCTGCTTATTGGGTATGAAGTCGTCTATGACCCACTGCTGTATCTTCGGGCTGAGAAGTCCAAGCAGTATCGCTATGCCGCTCGCGAGGAACGCGAGCGCGACCTGCTTCTTGTACCGCTTGATGTACACGAACGAGCGCTTGAACTGCTGCCAGTTAAACGGCGCTTCCAGCTCCTCGTCGATATTGAACTTGTTGCGTGCCATTATGCGCTCACCTCCTCTTCCATGACGCCGTGCTGGAGGATGCAGGTGTTGTAGTAGTAGCCCTTGTTCCGCATCAGCTCGCTGTGCGTGCCCTGCTCGACTATCTTTCCGTTGTCAAGAATGATTATCTTGTCCGCGTGCATTACAGAGCTCACGCGCTGGGCGATGATGAAGGTCGTCGCCCGGCGCTCGAGCGAGGCGAGCTCCTTCTGTATCGCCTGCTCGGTCTCCATGTCGACGGCGGAGGTCGTGTCGTCGAGTATAAGCACCGGCGCGTCCTTCGCGATGGCGCGGGCGAGGCTTATGCGCTGCTTCTGACCGCCGGAGAGACCGGTGCCGCGCTCGCCGACTATCGTGTCGTAGCCGTCCGGCATCTCGCGGATGAAGCCGTCCGCATCGGCGACCTTCGCCGCCTTTATGACCTTGTCCATTTCGAGGTCCGGCACGCCGTAGACGATGTTTGACTCGACGGTGTCCGAGAACAGGAACACGTCCTGCATCGTGAGGCCGACGCGCCGCCGGAGCTCCTGAAGGTCGTAGTCCCTGACGTCTACGCCGTCAAGCAGGACTTCGCCCTCGGTGACGTCCACAAAGCGCGGGATGAGGTTGACGAGGCTCGTCTTGCCCGAGCCGGTGGGGCCCATTATGCCGACCGTCTCGCCCGCGTTTACATGCAGGTTCACATGGTCAAGCACCTTGAGCGAGCCGTAGCTGAGCGAGACGCCGCGGAACTCTACCTCGCCGTGCGCCTCCTCCGGGGAGTGATCGACGGAGGGGTTCTCGATGTCCGGCTTCGTGTAGTAGAGACCCATGACCTTCTCGCAGGAGGCGAGGAAACGCTGAGTGTCGTTTACGAGCGTTCCGACGAGGATCATCGGCTCGTTTAATGCCCACGCGAGGCTGAGGAAGAGCGAGAGCGAGCCCATGTCTATCATGCCGAGGGCAACAAGCGTGCCGCCGACGGTGAGGTTCAGCACGGTCATGATGGAGGCGATGGAGTCTATCACCGGGCCGTACTTCAGCCAGATCATGTTCGCCTTGATGTTGAGGCGCTTGTACTCCTGGTTTTCCTTCTGGAACTTGTCCATCTCGTAGTCCTCGCGGACGAACGCCTTGACCACGCGGTTGCCGGAGATGTTCTCCTGCACGACGGTGTTGAGCTTGGAAAGCTGTTCGCGGGCGTCCGCAAAGGCGGGACGGACCGAGCGCGCCAGCTTCATGGCGACTATCGCGCTGAACGGCGTCACCGCAAAGAGAATGAGGGTGTACAGCCAGTTTATCGAGAAGAAGACGACGAGCGCCGCGATGAGCATCAGCACCATCTCGACCCACTTAGGCGTGACGTAGCAGATGAAGTGGTTTATCCAGTCGACGTCGCCGGTGCACTTGTTGATGATGTCGCCGGAGCGGTTGGTGGCGTAGAACCCGGGCGACTGCTTGAGCAGCCGCTCGAATAGCGCGCTGCGGACGTTGTACACCGCCGCCTGTGCCGCCTGCTCGCCGAGTATTGCCTGGAAGTAGCGGCAGGCGATGAAGATAAAGCCGACCCCGAAGCCGAGAGAGAGCATCGGGATGAGCTTTTCGAACCTGAGCGGCATGAGCACCTCGTTGACGATGTCCTTGATGACGTAGGGTTCCGCCGTCATCGCTATGACGCCCGCAATGTTGAAAACGATCGAAAGGATGAGCCGCCACTTGTTTTTGCCCATCCAGCCGTATGCCCATTTGATTAACAGAAAAATCCCTCCTCAAAGGCGCTGCTAAAGGGTGAAAGCGTTTACGACTTCGCTTATTTTACCACAGCACCCCGAAAAAGCAATAGGGAAGGGATAATTTTTATGTACAAAAAAACGTCGGGAAACTCAGCAAGTTAGGCGGTTTTCACAATGGGACGGCATTATCGGAATACCCAAGCGGCGTTTCACGCCGCTTGGGGACCCCTTAAATTAAAATGCTCGGGGCAAACACGAGGGCGCCCACTAATTCTTCATCGGTACATATTCAGCCCTCGTGAGCTTTACCCGCTTCGCGGGCAAAGCCGGACATTGATATGACTTCCCTGCGCGAAGTTAGCGGCAAAGCCGCTAACTTCAACCGCTGCGAACCGCGAGGGCGCGAACCAATTCTTCATCCGACATTGTACAGCCCTCGCTTGCAATATTTGCTTTGCAAATATTGCCCGACTTTGAGCGCATTGTTGGGCGGAACGGCGCAGAGCGCCATTTGGTGACCCCTCCAATTGAAATGCTCGCTCCCGAACACAAGGGCGCCCACACGTTCCTCATCGGAACATATTCAGCCCTCGTGAACTTTGCCGTAAGCGGCAAAGCCGAACATAGTACAGAATTTGGCTGCGCCCATTTCCGCGCGCCTCGCAGAGTTTCGCGGCTGTGCCGCGAAAGAATTCCAATCAGTAAATTTCGGCGGCATGTACGGCGAAATTTACTCCTCTCGCGGAGCGTGCGTCGATTTTCCGCCGAAGGCGGAAAACTCGGCGCGAAGCGGAGCGCATGCTGTCGGTAGGGCTTCGCCCTATCCGACAGCTTCACTTGGAATTGCGCTTGCGCAATTCCAAGTGAACTTCTCGCGGCAAATAGGTAGGGCGCGGATAAAATCCGCGCCCTACCTATTTGCCGCGATTAATATTGTTATCCCGTACAGCACCGGCTGGTGCAGAAGGTATATCCAGAGTGTGTGCCGTCCCGCCGCCGCGAGGAACGGCACCTTCGTCGTATAGAATTTCTCGGGGAAGCGCCCCTCGACTATCCACAGCCCGACGGCGTTCCCCGCGATGTAGACGAATATCCACGGCAGGACGGGGAACCAGTCGCTCGAGAAATAGCCCTCGTAGGTAAATCCGAGCCATCCGAACCACCTGAAGTCGTAGACGTGGTGGTATACAGGATTCCAGAGCAGCGCGAACGCCGCGGCGCAGCAGACTATGAGCGCCGCGCGGAGGATGTCCGCCGTCCGGCGTGAGACCTGCGGCAGGCGCATCCGCGCCCTTATTTTCTGCCAAAGCCCGAAGCCCACCGCCGCAGAGCCGAGAAGATGCAGTATCCCGAACCGCACGGGGTTTCCTATGAAATACGTGACAACACTCACCGCCGCCGCTCCCGCGAGGAAAATCAGCCCGCGCCGTATGTTCGAGTGCGAGAAGCGGCAGCTCGCGCCGCTCAGAAGTATGAACACTACCTCGAAGAACCGGCTGAGCGGGGTAAAGACGGGGTTCGAAAAGAACCAGCTCGGCGCGCCGAGAAAATACACCGCGTCATACAGGGCGTGGTGTATTACCATAAGTAGTATGGCGAGGCCGCGCGCCGCGTCTATGAGGTCGATACGCTTGGACTTGTCCATGGTGTGCTCCTTAAAGACCCGCGCCCGTGCGCACGGCACACGGGCGCGGGGATATGCGCAAATCTGCGGTATGTCGCTAGACGTTGAAGCGGAAGAGCACAACGTCTCCGTCCTGCATAATGTAGTCGCGTCCCTCGCTCCTCACGAGACCCTTCTCGCGCGCCGCCGCGAGGCTGCCGCACTCGAGGAGCTTCTCGTAGTCTATCGTCTCGGCGCGGATGAAGCCGCGCTCGATGTCGGAGTGTATCTTCCCCGCCGCCTGCGGAGCGGTGGTACCCTTCGTTATCGTCCACGCGCGGACCTCCGGCTCGCCCGCCGTGAGGAAGCTGATAAGCCCCAGCAGGCTGTACCCCGCGCGTATCAGGCGGTCAAGGCCGCTCTCCTCGAGCCCCAGCGTCTCAAGAAACTCGCGGCGCTCCTCCGGGTCGTCGAGGGCGGTGATCTCCTGCTCCATGGCGGCGCATATCGGTATGACGCCGGAGCCCTCCTCGTCGGCGTGGCGCTTCACCGCGAGGTAGTAGTCGTTCGTGTCGCGCGAGACGAAGCCGTCCTCGTCCATATTTGCGACGTATATCACCGGCATGGCGGTGAGGAGGCTCAGGTCGCGCAGAGCATCGGAGTCCTCCGGCTTCGGCTCCGCAAAGGAGCGGGCGGGCTTGCCGTCGTTGAGATGCTCGCGGAGACCGCGCAGCCACGCAAGCTCCGGCTCGAGCTTCTTCGGGTTGGCCTTTGCCGCCTTCGCGGTGCGCTCTATCGCGCGGTCGACCGCCTCGAGGTCGGAAAGGCCGAGCTCGAGGTCGATGGTAGAGATGTCCCGCAGCGGGTCTATCGAGCCCTCGACGTGGGTGATGTCAGGGTCGTCAAAGCAGCGGACGACGTGAACTATCGCGTCGGTGGCGCGGATGTGGGAGAGGAACTTGTTGCCGAGACCCTCGCCCCTGCTCGCCCCGCGCACGAGACCCGCGATGTCGACAAACTCCACCGTCGCGTGGGTGACCTTCTTGGGGTGGTAGAGCTCGGCGAGGCGGTCGAGGCGGCTGTCCGGCACCTCGACGACGCCCTTGTTCGGCTCTATCGTGCAGAAGGGGTAGTTTGCCGCGTCCACGCCGGCGTTGGTGATAGCGTTGAAAAGGGTGGACTTGCCGACGTTCGGAAGTCCGACGATTCCGAGTTTCATTTCCGTTAGCTCCTTGCATTTACGTTGTTCCGCCCGCGCGCGGGCGGCGGTGCTATGCCTCCGAGACCAGCGTTATGACGAGCGGCTGGCGCCGCGTTGTGCGCCATATATGGTCGGAGACCTTGCTTCTTATGGCGCTCCGCAGACCTCCGAGGTCGTTGGAGTATAGATTGTCCTCGGCGGTGGCGGCGACGATGTCCTCAAGCTCGCGCATGAGGTTCCGCCCCTCCGGGGCGACGAACCCGCGCGCTATCACCTCCGGCGCGGCGAGAAGCTGTCCCGCGCGCGTGTCCACCGTCACGGCGGCGACGACGACGCCGTCCTCCGAGAGTATCCGTCGGTCGCGAAGGATGCTGTCGCCGATGTCGTTGCCGAGAGTTCCGTCGAGCAATACCTGTCCCGCCGGGACGCTGCCAGCGAGGCGCGCGCCCTTCGGGCCGAATTCCACGACCCGCCCGTTCTCGCCGATGATTATGTTCTTTGGGGAGACGCCCATCTGACGCGCGAGGTCGGCGTGGGTGCGGAGCATCTTGTATTCGCCGTGCACCGGCATGAAGTAGGTGGGCTTCACGAGCCCGAGCATGACCTTCAGCTCCTCCTGGCAGGCGTGGCCGGAGACGTGCAGAGCGCCGAGCTGGCGGTACACGACGTCCGCGCCGCGCCGCATGAGCTCGTTTATGACGCGGGATATGGAGTTCTCGTTGCCGGGGATGGAGGAGGCGGAAATTATCACGCGGTCGCCCGCGCCGACCGACACCTGCCTGTGCGTGCCGAACGCCATGCGGCTGAGCGCGGAGAGCGTCTCGCCCTGGCTGCCGGTCGTGACGATGACGAGCTTGGACGGCGTCACGCTCTTTATCGCATCGATGTCGATGAGCGTTCCGGCGGGCGGGTTGACGTAGCCGAGCTTGACGGCGAGCGCCATGACCTTCTCCATCGAGCGGCCGGTGATGGCGACCTTGCGCCCGTTTGCGACGGCCGCGTCGATTATCTGCTGTATACGGTGGACGTTCGAGGCAAACGTCGTTATGATTATTCTCTGGTGGCAGCCCCGGAAGAGCCCAGCGAGCGTCTCGCCGACGGCGCGTTCGCTCATCGTGAAGCCGGGGCGCTCGACGTTGGTGCTGTCCGAGAGAAGCGCGAGGACGCCGCGCCGCCCGTACTCGCCGAAGCGCGCGAGGTCGATCATGTCGCCCGCGATGGGGGTGGAGTCTATTTTGAAGTCGCCGGTCTGTATGACGACGCCCGCCGGCGTCGTTATGGCGTAGGACACGGCGTCCGGCGTGGAGTGGTTGACGTTTATCGCCTCCACCTCGAACGCGCCCGCGCGGACGCGCTCGCCGGGGTGGATGGTGACAAGGTTCGCGCCGCGCAGGAGCGACGCTTCCTCGAGCTTGCCTTCTATCAGTCCGCGCGCGAACGGCGTCGCGTAAATCGGAGGATTCATCTCGCGGCACATATACGCCACCGCGCCGATGTGGTCCTCGTGCCCGTGGGTAATGAACACGCCGCGCACGCGGTGCTTGTTTGCAAAGAGATAGCTGAGGTCGGGCATGACGATGTCGACACCGAGCATATCCTCCTCGGGGAAGCTCATTCCGCAGTCGACGACGATGATGTCGTCCCCGTACTCGTAGAGGGTGACGTTCTTTCCTATCTCGTTGAGGCCGCCGAGCGGGATTATCCTCAGCTTGCCGCCGCTTATCGAGCGGGGCTTAGCGGGCTGAGGAACCGGCGTCGGCTCGGGGGCGGCGCGGTCGGGCGCGGGCGAAGCCCCGCGCGCCGTCCTGCGCGTGCCGCCGGCGTGGTAGGCGTCGGCGCGGATGGTCTTCCGCTCCGGCTGCTGCTTCTCCGCCGCTTCGGCGGGCTGCTGCGCCGGGATATTGCGGTTCTTCGGGGGACGGCCGCGACGCTTCGGCGCGGGCTGCGGATTCTGTCCGTTCTGCGCGCTCTCTGCGGACTGCTGCTTTGCGGCGGACGCGCCGTCCGTCGGCGTCTTCTGCTGCGTCTGCGCGTCCCTGTTCTTCGGGGGACGTCCGCGTCTCTTGGGCGCGGGCTGAGTGTTCTGGGCGCTCTGCGCGCCCTCGGCGGGACGGGCCGTGCGGTTCTGACCGGAGGCCGCCGTCTGCGATGCGGGCGCTGTCTGCGGGGAGGGCGCGGTCTGCTTTGCGGCGCTCTCCGCCCCGTCAGTGCGGGCGACGCCGAACTCCTCCGCCGGGAGGCGGCGGCTTTCCGACTTGGGCGGACGTCCGCGCCTCTTGGGTATGCGATTGTTTTCGCTCATAAAGTAATAAAAACTCCTTTTTTGCCGGCGCGCATATTTCGGCAGGACGGAAGCGGACGTGTCTCGTCCGCCGCCGCGCGCTGTCCGGCGGGGCACCAAAAATACCGGCACCTCGGTGCCGTGCGCCGCGCTCCCGCGCGCCTGTATGGTATATAGTACGCGGACTCCCGCGTGGATCACATCGTAAGTCCGGCGGCGTGCTCCGCGCCGGAAAAACCTGACTGTTATACATATTGTAGCACAAACAGGATAAATTATGCAAGAGGAATTTGCGCGGAACGCCGCGGCCGCCGAAAATTCCCGCCGCGAGAAAAATCTGCAATTTCCCCCTTTACAAAAACAGGATTATGTATTATTATATTATTGCTAAACTGAAATCGCTTACTCGGAGTCTGTCTTGTGACATTTTCCGAAAGCAGAATAAGAAACGGAGGAATAATTATGAGCAAGTCCACTGTCCGTATCGGCTTCATCGGCTGCGGCGGCATAGCCAACCAGAAGCACCTGCCCGGCATGGCGCAGGAGAAGGTCAACGGCGCACAGCTCGTCGCGTTCTGCGACCTTATCGAGGAGCGCGCGCAGAAGGCCGCCGCCGAGTACGGCGATCCCGGCGCGAAGGTCTACACCGACTATCGCGAGCTGCTTGCCGACCCGACTATCGACGCCGTACACGTACTTACCCCGAACGTCTCCCACTGCGAGATAAGCTGCGCCGCGATGGAGGCCGGCAAGCACGTCCTGTGCGAGAAGCCGATGGCCGCCACCAAGGAAGACGCCAAGCGTATGCTCGACACCCGCGACAAGACCGGCAAGATGCTGACGATAGGCTATCAGTACCGTCACTTCCATGAGAACGCCGTCGCGAAGAGGGTCGTCGACGAGGGCTGGCTCGGCGACATCTACTATGCCGAGGCTTCGCTTATCCGCCGCCGCGGCGTTCCTACGTGGGGCGTGTTCACCGACAAGTCGAAGCAGGGCGGCGGTCCGCTTATCGACATCGCCACTCACGCGCTCGACCTCACCCTCTGGATGATGAACAACTACGAGCCGGCCGTCGTCGTCGGCACGGCGTTCGAGAAGCTCGGCACCCTGCTCGACCCGGAGCATCAGGGGCAGACCAACTATCGCGGCAAGCCCGATCCGTGGGACAACAAGACCTACGAGGTCGAGGACAGCGCCATGGGCTTCATCAAGATGAAGAACGGCGCGACCATCTACCTCAAGTGCTCGTGGGCGCTCAACATGGCTCAGCAGCCGGGCATGGTTCTTCTGTGCGGCACCAAGGGCGGTCTTGACACCTATGACGGCGTCACGCTTAACCATGTCGTCGCCGGCCAGCAGGCCATCACCAAGGTCGGCCAGAAGATTCCGCCGTTCATCCCGGGATTCGGCGCGGGCTCCCCGGAGCCGAGCCGCGAGGCGCAGATCTGGGTCGGCGCTCTGAAGGGCGAGAACGACCTGTTCGTCACCGCCGAGCAGGCGTACACCGTCACCCGCATCCTCGACGCCATCTATGAGTCGAACCGCACCGGCAAGGCCGTCTACTTCGACTGATAGCGGAGAGATACCCGATACAGTATTAATATGTAAAAAAGGATGCTGCCGCTTGCCGGCAGCATCCTTTTTGCTTGTCCGGCCCCGCCTGTCTGTGCGGCTGAAGCCTGCGGCAAAACCGTGGATTTCACATATCAATGTTCGGCTTTGCCCGTGAAGCGGGTAAAGCTCACGAGGGCTGAGTGTGTTCCGATGCGGAATATGCCGGCGCCCTCGTGTTCCGCACGGGCATTCGATCAGGGATGTCCCCAAACGGCGCGAAGCGCCGTTTGGAGAAGCATTTTACTCGGAAGGGCGCCAAACGCTCCTTTGGAGCGTTTGGGACAAACTCTTCACAAACCAAAACCCCGCCTGTCACAAGACGGGCGGGATCCATTGTTGTGAGCGGCAAAGAGAGGGCGGGAACAAGGTTCCTGCCCTCCCGGCAAATCAAAACTGCGGAGCGCGCATTGTCCGCGCCGGGAGCTAGCTAACGCTCCTCGTCGAGCTCGGTGAGCATACCGACGCGCGTGGCGTGACGTCCGCCGTCAAAGCCGGTTGAGAGCCACGTCTTCACTATCTCGGCCGCGAGGTTCGGCCCGGTAATGCCCGCGCCGAGGGCGAGGACGTTTGAGTCGTTGTGGCGGCGGGTCATCTCCGCCTGCCAGACGCCGGTGCAGAGCGCGCAGCGTATGCCGCGTAT
This sequence comes from uncultured Clostridia bacterium, assembly GCA_947631015.1. Taxonomy (GTDB): domain Bacteria; phylum Bacillota; class Clostridia; order Oscillospirales; family JAAYOS01; genus CANRIN01. The sequence continues at coordinate 13,584 of CANRJS010000012.1, read as the reverse complement.
CTTGTTCGCTGCGATGCTGACGCCGATGCCGGTCGTACACATGACTATTCCGCGCTCGTACTCGCCGGCGGCAACCGCTCGCACGGCGGGCGTTATTATCTCGGGATAGTTGCAGCGCTCGAGGGTGTGCGTGCCGAAGTCCTTTACCTCGTGGCCGAGCTCCGTGAGCAGGGTCTTGAGATATTCCTTGAGCTCGAGCGCTCCGTGGTCACAGGCGATGGCGATCTTCATTATATGACCCCTCCGTATTTCCAAGGCTGTCGGACAGCCTCCGCGCGCCGCGACGGGGCGGGCGCGCCGGTTTCCACTGACAGTTTACCACTTATTCCGACTGCGGTCAAGCGCCGCCGCGCGGATTTTGCCCGCGGCAGGCGGGTTTTGAGCCTGTCAGCCGAGCGGGACGGCGACAGGGCGGCGCTCGCGGTAGTAGAAGGCGTAGCGGAACCCGCACGCGCGCAGCAGCTCCGCCGCCGCGCCGAAGTCCGCCGCGAGGTCGCGCGAATAGTGCGCATCCGAGCCGAGAGTCACGAGCTCGCCGCCGAGGTCGCGCCAGAGCTCGAGCCAGTATTTCCCGGGAAGCGTCTCGCCGTGACCCTGACGCAGACCGCTCGTGTTCACCTCGAGCGCCTTCCCGCGCCGCACGAGGGCGCGGAGCGCCTCCGCGACGGTGTCCCGCTCCCGTGTGAGCTCCGCGCGGAAGCCCGCACGCCGCATGTAGCGGAGCGGATACGTGAGGTGTGCGAGCGCGTCCATGGGGCTGCTTTCGCAGTGCGAAACGAGCCGCTCCGCGTACAGGCGAAGCAGCTCCGCACACTGCTCCTCGCTCGTGAAGGTCATGCGGTAGAAGTCCTCGCGCCGGACGGTGTGCATACTGCCGAGCAGGAAGTCAAGGCGAGGGTCGGACGCTATCGCGTCCGAGCGCACCGGCGCGTGCGGCGGGAGCAGACGTCCGTCCGCCCCGTACTTAGGCGGAACTGCCTCGTCCGGCTTGACGTCCGCGTACCACTCGCCGAGCTCCGCGCCGAAGCCGATGTACAGCCCGGGGTGCCGCTCGCGGACTTCGCAGAGTATGTCGAAGCTCCGGTCGCGGTCGAAGTCCGCCCAGTACGGCGCGCAGCCTACGTCCTGCCACGGGACCATGTCGCAGTGGTCGGTGAGGATGAATCCGACGAGACCCAGCCGCTCGGCGGCGGCCGCGTGCTCCTCGAGCGACGCTCCGGCGTCCGGGGAGAACGGGAATGTGTGGGTGTGAGTGTCGACAAAACGCATACGAAAGCCCTTTCCTTAAAGCCCAGTAAATCCCGTCGTCATATCGGCCAGCTCGGGAACCATCCGATGAACGCCTTGTAGTACCACATCGGCGCGGTGGCTCCCGAGAGGTAGGGGTAGAACAGCGCAAAGAGCAGCAGTACGGCGGCGGTGAAGACAGCGGCGGCGCGGCGTCCCTCGCTCAGGGCGAGCCACTTCCCTCGAACGCCGGAAACGACTGTCACTCCGCCGGGCGGCGTGTCCGCCGCGTGGGCGGAAGCCTCGTCCCAGCGGTCAAAGACCGCGCAGAGCGCGAGAATTAGGAAGAAGCTCGTCGGGAAGTAGTGGTAGGCGAAGGTGCAGCGCGTCACCGGTATCCACGGAAGCAACTGCGCGAGCGTCCCGACGACGATAAAGAGGTCGCGCGGACGGGTCTCCGCGCGCGTCCGGCTGAGGAATGGCAGCGCGACCGCCGCGACGGCGGCTCCCGCAAAGATGAAGGAGCAGAGACGGTCGGTAAACTGCTCGAAGCCGCTCGCGATAAAGGCGACGATCTGCCCCGCGAAGCCCGCCGCCGCGAGCACCGCGCAGAGCATACCCGCGAAGCGAATACGGCGGTCCGCGCCGCGATAGAGCGCCGCGACAAGCGAAATGAGCGCCGCGAGACCCGCCCAGCTTATGAGGGGCGTGTTGAAGGAGGCAAAGCTCCGCACGGCGGATATGGAACCGTCCGCGGCGTACTCGCTTGAGCGGTAGTAGAGTATCGGGCGTCCGTCGAGCATCCACTGCCACCAGCTCGACTGGTAGGTGTGCGTCGCCTCAAGGCCGGAGTGGTAGTTCCACATAGAGACCTGGTTGTTCCAGACGGTGGCAAAGCTCATCTCCCTGCCGTTTCCGGCGGCAAAGGGGATGTAGCTGAAATAGTATATCGCGCCCGCCGCGAGAACGAAGAACAGCACGCTCACCGCAAGCACCGCCGCGAGCTTCTTCAGATACTCCTTCGCGCGCCCCTCGCGCGAGAGGCGTATCCCCTCGGTGACGGCGCCGATGACGTACAGCACGACAAGCCCCGCCGCCGCGTAGAACGCCGTCCACTTGCTCGCGATACTCAGCCCGAAGCTGAGTCCGCAGAGCGCGAGCGGCACGAGGCGGCTTCGCGCGGGCGCGTCGTACCCCGCCGCGAGGAAGCGGTACATGAAGAAGTACATCAGTATCGTGAAGAACAGGCCGTAGGTATCTATCGTGGCGATACGCGTCTGGACGAAATGCATGAACTCGAAGCTCGCCATGAGCGTTCCGCAGACCGCGAGCCACGTCTTGCCGAACAGATTCCTGAGAAGGACGTACACAAACGGAACCATGAGCACGCCGAAGAGCGTTCCCATAAAGCGCCACCCGAACGGCGTCATGCCGAAGAGCAGTATGCCGAGCGAGAGAATGGATTTCCCGAGCGGAGGATGGGTGTTCTCGTAGACCGGATCCTCGAGCAGAAATTCGCGCGCCGTCCGCGCGTGATATATCTCGTCGAAGTACATGGAGTTCATGTAGTCCGGCGCGTCCGGCTTCAGCTCCTGCTCGTCAAAGAGCGCGGGAGCGGAGGGCACGGTGGAAAAGCCGTCCGGGGGGATGACGTTCCCCTCCGCGTCGAGCACGCAGACCTCGCCGAGCTCCATCGGCGTGTATTGGACCCGTAGGCGGATATACCGGACGGCGGAGAGGTCGAAGCCGGGATTTTCCTCGCTCGGAGTCACCGCCTCGTCGACCCAGTGGAAGGTGTTGGAGTGTACCTGCTTGAGCACGCCGCAGTCCGCCCACTCCTCGCCGTCGCGGGAGAGGGACATGTAGTAGCCCTGAAATCCGCCGCTCGAGGCGGAGGGGTCGTGAAACGACCCGGTGTAGTAGAAGATACGGCTCACGGGATACTCCGCGCCGAGGTCTATCACTAGCGACGGCTCGTCCTTCGTGAACCGGTAGAAGCTCTGCGGGGCGACGGTGTCGCCGAGGTTAGAGAACGCGACAAGCGCGTAGACGGCGGTGATGAGCAGCGCGAGAAGCGCATCCCGCCGCGTCATGCGGTGTATCGCGGGAAAGCGGAGCGGCGTGCGGCAATGTCTGCGTTTCCGCGCGGGCGCATCTGTGTCCCGTGCGGGACTGTCCGCCGGGCGAACCTGCGGGAGTGCGCCGTCTTCATCGGATCCGGAGCCTTGCGGCGCTGCGGCGTCACAGTCCGCGTCCTCGACCTTTAATTCAGGCGATGTGAAAAGAGCACGACTCTCGTCCGGCTCCGCCGGCTCGCACGACGCGTCCTCCGCGTCTCCGTCCTGCGGCGCGGAGCCACGATCCGTATCCTCGGGGACGGGTGGGAGCGCGCCGCCCGTGAGCGCGGCGTGGTACCTGTACAGCATATAGCAGACGCCCGCCACAGTGAGAATGGCAAGGACGAACGCGGGGTGTATCATATAAAAACCTCTTCTCGGCGAATTATACTCTTTTAGACGCGGGCGGCGCGGATAAGTGCCGCCCGCGTCTACATATTATACACCAAAGAAGAGGCAATGTCACCCGCTTTCGGCGCGGAACGCAAAAAAGCCTTCCCCGCGTCCGTGCGCGGGGAAGGCGAGAGAAATCGCATATACGGCGGGATGATAAATACAATTCGTTTTCCGCGCAGTTCGCGCGGTTGAAGTTAGCGGCGAAGCCGCTAACTTCGCGCAGGGGCAATTCATTTGCCCCGAGCATTTAAATTGGAAGAGCTCCCAAACGGTCTTTCAGACCGTTTTCCGCGCCTGTTCGCGCGGTTGAAGTTAGCGACGAAGCCGCTAACTTCGCGCAGGGGCAATTCATTTGCCCCGAGCATTTAAATTGGAAGAGCTCCCAAACGGTCTTTCAGACCGTTTTCCGCGCCTGTTCGCGCGGTTGAAGTTAGCGGCGAAGCCGCTAACTTCGCGCAGGGGCAATTCATTTGCCCCGAGCATTTCAATCGAAAGGGCTCCCAAACGGTCTTTCAGACCGTTTTCCGCGCCAGTTCGCGCGGTTGAAGTTAGCGGCGAAGCCGCTAACTTCGCGCAGGGGCAATTCATTTGCCCCGAGCATTTCAATTGAAAGGGCTCCCAAACGGTCTTTAGACCGTTTGGGAAACTACGTCGTCATGGAAAGTTATCTTATTATTGTATGCAAACTCGCGGAGGCGCTCCTTGTATTCGTCAAAATAGCCCTTTTCGGCGGAGCGGAGGAAGGTCACCGGCATACCGCCGCTCACCTCGACCGTGATGCGCTCGTCGCGCCCCTTAAAAAGCAGCAGCTTTCTGGTGTCAACATAGTCGAAGCGAATGCTTTTTATCCTGTCGGCGCGGGCGGAGACCTGCCGCCACTGGTTGCCCATAAGCTGAGTTGCGATTATTTCCGTTTTACCGCAGAGAAGATGATCCTTTGGCATATAAACAGCTCCTTTTGCGCTCAAAGGTGAGGTAATAATTCATACGAAACAATAATACGCCCGACCTGCCTGCTTGTCAAGGAAAAAGTTCCGTGATACAATGCAGTCAGATACGGATATTGGCGCAGAGCAGAAAAACCGTGCGCGGATATGCGGAGGGCCGCCGTCTGCGGCGGCGCCGGCGCGTGTACGGTAAACCGGACTTTTCCGAAGCGGCGCGCCGGCCGGCGGCAAGGAGGAACAATGACGTTTTCCGAGAGAGACCTGCGGACGGATATCGGCAGGGCGGCATATTGCCCGAATGTTAGGGCGCTCGAAGCGGCCTTCGCGCGGGAGGAGGATCTCCCCCGCACGGAGGACGCGGCGACGCTCGCCGTTCGGCTGTTCCGCGAGACGCGCGGTGTCCCGGACGATCTGTCCGTCGCGGCCTTCCGGGACGCGGAGGACGCGGCGGAGTGCCTGTTCCGTGCGCTGTTCGGGGACAGGGAATTTGTCCTGCCCGCGCCGTCGCGCGGCATATTCCGCCGGCTTGCGGAGAAGTACGGCGCTCGACCGGTCGAGCCGGCTCCGCGCGGCAGACACGGCGCCGCCGCCGACTGTGCGGCGGCGGCCGACCTCGCGGCTCTGCCGCTTATCGTAAGCTCGCCGAACGATTTCGGGCAGGAGCTGACGGTAAGGGAGACAGACGAGCTTGCCGAGACCCGGTGGGACGAGCCGTTCCTTATAGACGAGGCGTTTGCCGACTTCACCGAGCTCAGCGCCGTGCCGCTCATGGAAAAGCACAAAAATCTTATCTCTCTGCGCAGCCTGCGCTTTGCCTACTCGCTCTGCGGGTTCGACATGGCGTTCGTTATATGCTCGCGGGAGTATGCGGAGCGAATAGAGGCGGCGCGGAGGACGCTCGGCGTGGAACTGCCGTCCGCGCGGGAGTATGCGGTGGCGGCGGCGGAGCTCGGCGACACGGAAGGCTTCGATTTCCGCCGCCGGGCGGCGCTCCGGTGGCGCGTCCGATTCGAGACGAGCTTCCGGGACATGGGCTTTGACGTCATAGGCGGCAGGATGCCATACGGCCTCGCCGCGCCGAAGGCGGGCATGACGCTGGGGGCGTTCGCGGACGCCGTTCTGCGCGCGACGGGACGCCGCGTCGGCGTTCTGTGCTTCCCGTCCGGGAAGATATACATGAAAGTGCCCGCCGGCACGGAGGACGAGCCGGAGGCGATACTCCGCGAGCTTGGCGCGTGGGAGCTCGAGTTCGAGCGCGGCACAGAGGCGTCCTCCGCCGGGAGCGAGACGTCCGGCTACCCGCCGCTCGACCCGCCCGCGCCGCGCGATGCGTGGCTGCGTGCGACGGGGCAGCTTCCGGTCTCGCCGGAGGATGCAGCGGAGCTCCGGCGCGGCGGCTCGGAGCGGCTGCTCATACAGACGGACGACGGCTCGGAGCCGTTCGAGGTCGAGTACCGCGACCTCGAGCGGGAGAGGATATACCGCAAGCAGCATGGGGAGGACTGGGACGATGAGACATTCCATATACATTCTTGACGAGGTGGACTCCACCAACGAATACCTCAAGCGCACGCCGCTGCCCGAGTGGAGCGCGGTGCTCGCGCGCCGCCAGACGGCGGGCAAGGGGCGTCTAGGGCGAAGCTTCGAGTCGCCGGAGGGGCTCGGTATGTACCTCTCGGTCGTTCTGCCGGCGGACGGGAGCCTCGCGTGGCTCACGCCGGCGGCGGCGGTCGCCGCGCGGCGCGTCGTCGCCGCGCTCGGCGCGGAATGCGGAATAAAGTGGGTAAATGATATTATCGCGGAGCGGCCGGACGGATGGCGTAAGCTCTGCGGGATACTTGTCGAGCTGCGCGATAGGCGCGCCATACTCGGCATCGGCATAGACCTCTGCCAGCGGGAGGAGGACTTCCCGGCGGAGCTGCGGGACGTCTGCACGAGCGTCACGCTTGAGGGCGGCCGCGCCGCCTCTCCCGAGGAGACGGCGGAAATGTTCCTCTGCGAGCTGGAAACGCTCGTTTCAGACGAAAATACGGTGTTTTCGGAGTACAAAAGGTGCTGCGTCACGCCGGGAAAGGACATACTCGTGAAGCGCCTGCCGCAGGACGCGGGCGTACCCGCCCGCGCGCTGCGCCTCGCGCGGGACTACTCGCTCGAGGTGGAGTATGAGGACGGACGCACCGAGCGCCTCCGCGCGGGCGAGGCGAGCATTCGTCCGAGAGAGCGATAAAATTTTTCAAAAAGGGGATTGACATTTACTCACAACAGGGGTAATATATAGTTGCGCCGAAGAGGCGCGACATTTTTGCCGGGGAGGAAAACAAGATGCTTCGGTTGGAAGGGATAACAAAAACCTACGCAAAGAGCGCCGTGCCGGCGGTGAAGTCTCTTGACCTGCACGTCCGCAGGGGAGAGATATTCGGCTTCATCGGGCCGAACGGCGCGGGCAAGACGACGACGATAAAGATGCTCTGCGGGATACTCCGCCCGGACGAGGGGCGGATAGAGATAGGCGGCGCGGACATGGCAAAGGACCCCATCGCCGCAAAGCGGAACTTCTGCTACGTCCCGGACGTGCATGACACCTACGACCGCCTCACGGGGCAGGAGTACATGGATTTCGTGGCGGACGTCTACGGCGTTCCGACAAAGGAGCGGCGCGAGCGCGCCGCGAAGTATCTCGAGATGTTCGAGATAGCGGACGCGGCGGGGGAGAGGATAAACACCTATTCGCACGGCATGAAACAGAAGCTTCTCATAGCGGCGGCTCTGCTGCCCGCGCCGCCGCTGTGGGTTCTCGACGAGCCGATGACCGGCCTCGACCCCAAATCCTCCGCGCTTTTGAAGGACGAGATGCGGGCGCACACCGCCGCGGGGAACACCGTGTTCTTCTCGACGCACGTCCTCGAGGTCGCAGAGAAGCTCTGCGACAGGATAGGCATAATAAGGAACGGATCGCTCGTCGCGGTGGGGACGCTCGAGGAGCTGCGCGGCGGCAAGGACGAGAGCCTCGAGAGTCTGTTCCTCGAGCTCACGGAGGACGACTATGCGTGACTTTAGGATAGTTTTCTCGGTGCTGCTGCGCCAGCGCCTCCGCACGATGTTCGGGGCCAAGGCGAAAAGCGGCGGGGGACGTATTGCGGTAACGGTCCTTATGATATTCTCGTTTGCGGTGCTCGAAGCGATGTGGAGCACCGCATGCTTCGAAATGCTCCGCGGCCTTGACACCGCCGGGCGGGCTGCGCTCGGACTGTTCGGTGTGTTCCTCGCGTCGATGGTGATGACGCTGTTTTTCAGCATAGCGTCGGTCATTGGCACGCTCTTCAGCGCAAACGACGCGGAACTGCTCGCGGCGCTGCCGCTCCGCAGCGGCGCGGTGTTCTTCGCGCGGTTCATGTTTGTGTATTTCGGCGAGCTCGCCGTATCGCTCTTTATCGCGCTTCCCGCGTTCGTGTGCTATATGCTGATCGCGGGAGGAGGGGTGCTTTCGGTGCTCGCCGGCGTGGCGGTGCTGCTGCTCCTGCCGGCGCTGCCGCTCGCCGTCGCGACGGTGCTCGCGCTTCTTCTCATGCGCTCGGCGGTGTTCATGCGCCACCGCGAGACATTCATGACCGTCATGGGCTTCCTGCTGGGTATTACGCTGTCTCTCGGCGGAAACATTATCGGTCAGATGACGGGGCGCATGGGGCTCGACGGGATTACGTCGGTCATGAGCGGCGCGGGGGACGTCCTTGCGGGCGCGAGCCGGGTCTTCCCGCCCGCCGCGTGGGCGGCGGAGGCGATAGCGGCGGACGGCGGCACGGCGAGCGCGCTTCTGCACGGTCTGCTCTACCTCGCGATTTGCACGGCGGCGCTCGCGCTCACCGGTATTGTAGGCTCGAGAACCTACTCGAGGAGCGTTTTCGCCTCGCGCGAGACCGCAAAGCGCGGCGGCAGGAAGGCCCGCCTGAGCGCGAACAGCATGACGGCGAAGAACCCGGTGCTCGCCTGTATGCGGCGCGAGAGGTACGGTCTGTTCCGCTCTCCCACATACGCGATGAACTGTCTGCTCGGCGCCGTGATATTCCCGCTCATGATACTGCTTATACCGTTCATGACAAAGGCGAGCGCGGGGGAGAATCTCGGGCCGGAACTTGCGGGCGTCGGGGCGATGCGGCTCTTTGCGGTGATGCTGGGCGATGTTCCGGCGCGGTACGTCTTTGCGGGCGCGCTCGGGATAATGCTCTTTGCGACGTTTGCAAACATCGCGGCCTCGACCGCGATAAGCCGCGAGGGAGAGGGACTGGAGCGGCTGAAGGCGATGCCGCTCAGGATGAGCACGCTTTGCTATGGCAAGCTCATTGTCTCGGCGGCGGCAAACGCGGTGACCGTTCTGCTGACGGCGGCGGTGCTTACGGTGCTGCTTCCCGCGTACTGGGTGACGATGCTCGCGGCGGCGTTTGCCGCTTCGGTCGCCGGTATAGGTACGGCGGCGCTCGGAATGCTTGTCGACGCCGTCCGCCCGAAGCTCGTCTGGCAGAACGAGGCGGAGGCCGTGAAGCAGAACGCGAACGGATTTTTCGGGATGCTTCTCAATCTGCTCATCGGGGTGCTCGTGGGAGGCGCCGGCGCGCTTGCGGCGGTGTTCTGGGGAATGCTCCCGGGCGTCCTCGCGGCGGTGCTCACGGCAGCCGCGGGAAGCGCCGCAGGCGTCTGGGGACTCGGACGGGCGGCGGACAAAGCGATGATATGATTTGCGGGCGAAGCCCGCAAAAAAGGGAGAGGGCTTTGCCCTCTCCCTTCGCTTTGCGATTTTTTAGCCGAGGCGCTTCTCGAGCGCTGCGAGCTCGTCCTTGAGCTCCTGCGGCAGAGTGTCGAACTCGTCGAACTTGGCGTAGAACTCCTTGATGTTCTTGACGTCTTCCTTCCAGAGCTCCTTGTCGACCGACAGCAGGCTCTTCATGGTGTCGAGCGTGACGTCGCTGAGGCCCTCGATGTTGATGTCCTCCGGCTTCGGCATGTAGCCGATCTCGGTCTCGACAGCGTCGACCTCGTCAAAGGCGCGCTTCATTATCCATTCGAGGACGCGGAGGTTGTCGCCGAAGCCCGGCCAGATGAAGTGGCCGTTCTCGTCGGTGCGGAACCAGTTGACGTTGAATATCTTCGGCTTGTTCGGGATCTTCTTGCCCATCTCTATCCAGTGGCCGAAGTAGTCGCCCATGTTGTAGCCGCAGAACGGCAGCATGGCCATCGGATCGCGGCGGACAACGCCTACGGCGCCGGCAGCGGCGGCGGTGGTCTCGGAGGCCATTATCGAGCCGACGAACACGCCGTGGTTCCAGTCAAAGCTCTGGTAAACCAGCGGAGCGGTCTTGGCGCGGCGGCCGCCGAACACGATAGCGCTGATCGGCACGCCCTGCGGGTTGTTGAACTCGGGCGAGATGCACGGGCAGTTGATGGCCGGCGCGGTGAAGCGGCTGTTCGGATGAGCGCCCTTCTCAGTGGATTCCTTGCCGTTCCACGGGTTGCCCTTCCAGTCGATGGCGTGCTCGGGCGGATTCTTGTCGAGACCCTCCCACCACACGGTGTTGTCGTCGAGGTTGAGCGCGACGTTGGTGAAGATGGCGTTCTTCTTGGTGGAGGCAAGAGCGTTCGGGTTGGACTTCTCGTTGGTTCCGGGCGCGACACCGAAGAAGCCGTTCTCCGGGTTGACCGCCCAGAGCCTGCCGTCCGGACCGATGCGGAGCCACGCGATGTCGTCGCCGACGCACCAGACCTTGTAGCCGGCCTTCTTGTATCCCTCGGGCGGGATGAGCATGGCGAGGTTGGTCTTGCCGCACGCGGACGGGAAGGCCGCGGTGAGGTAACGGATCTCGCCGTTCGGGTTCTCAATGCCGAGGATGAGCATGTGCTCGGCCATCCAGCCCTCGTTGCGGCCGAGGTAGCTCGCTATGCGGAGCGCGAAGCACTTCTTGCCGAGCAGGACGTTTCCGCCGTAAGCGGAGTTGACGGAGCAGATGGTGTTGTCCTGCGGGAACTGGACGATGTAGCGCTCCTCGGGGTTGACGTCCTTCTTAGCGTGGGTACCCTTGATGAAGTTCGGATCGTCACCGAACACGTCGAGGACTTCCTTGCCCACGCGGGTCATGATGGCCATGTTGAGGACAACATAGATGGAGTCGGTGACCTCGATGCCGACCTTCGCGAACGGGCTGCCGACGACGCTCATCGAGTAGGGGATGACATACATGGTGCGGCCCTTCATCGCGCCGTCATAGAGGGCGTTCAGCTTGGCGTACATCTCGCCGGGCTCGACCCAGTTGTTGGTCGGGCCGGCTTCCTTGCGGGTGGGAGTGCAGATAAAGGTGCGGTTCTCGACGCGCGCGACGTCGTTCTCCGCCGTGCGGTGGAGCAGGCAGCCCGGGAGCTTCTCCTGGTTGAGGAGAGTCATCTCGCCGGTCTCGACGGCCTCCTTGCGAAGGGCGGCGTACTGCTCCTCGCTGCCGTCGATCCATACGACCTCATCCGGCTTGAGCAGCTTTACCTGCTCGTCGAGCCAGCTGAGTATGGCCTTGTTTGTGGTAAGTGCGGACATACTGAATTACTCCTTTCCAAAGTTAAAAAATTTTAACTTTCCAACAAGAACTATATGAAACGCGAAGCTCGCGTTTTCATCCGTTTTGCGCGTCTCAACGTCCCGTGAGGCGCTTTTCAAGAGAAATGAACTCCCAAAGCGAGAGGCGTTCTCCCCGGACGTCCGGCCGAAGGCCCATCTCCTCGAGCTCGCGCTCGACGGTCTCCTTCGATACTCCGAACTCCCTTGCGGCAAGCCCCGAGAGCTTCTTTCTCCGCTCCGAAAACGCCGCGCGGGTGAGGCGGAAGAAGTCCCGCTCCTCCACGGCGCTCTCTATCCCATCCGGCGGGGCGCTCCGGCATTCGAAAAGCACCACCGCGCTCTCGACCTTCGGAGGTGGGAGAAAGCATCCCGCGCTAACGCCGAAAAGTATTTTCGGCTCCGCGTAATACCGGCAGTATACCGAAAACGCTCCGTAGTCGTCGCTGCCGGCTTCGGCGACCATTCGCCGTGCGACCTCGCGCTGTACCATCACGCACACCCGCTCAAAGAGCCGTGTCTCGAGCAGACGCTCCACGAGCGGCGTCGTGACGTAGTACGGGAGATTCGCGGCGGCGGCGAGGCGCAGTCCTCCGAGCCGTGAGCGGACTGTCTCGGCGATGTCCAGCTTCAGCGCGTCGCCCTCGACTATCTCGACGTTGCGGAAGTCCGCAAGCGCCTCGGAGAGTACCGGGAGCATCCTCGGGTCGAGCTCAACTGCGACGACCTTCTCCGCCCGCTCCGCAAGCGACGCGGTGAGCGCGCCGGCTCCGGGACCTATCTCGAGCACGCCGAAGCCCGGTTCGGGTGCGGCGGCCTCGGCGGTGCGCCGGGGAACCGATGGGTCAACGAGGAAGTTCTGTCCGAGCGACTTTTTGAGATGTATGCCGTGACGCTCGAGTATACGTCCGGTCTCGCGCAAATCCATCGGCATACCTCCCAGTCCTCCCATTATCCATATCATATCACAGTTTCCGCTCAATGTCAAAGCAAATTCGCGCGCAGAGCGCGGCTGCGGAGAAATTCTTCGCTGCGCCGCCGGTCCTGCGGAGCTTTGTGTATGTTTTTCCACTCTTGCCGTATGCCCGCGCGCTCCCGGTATCGCGCGAACCGCCGGATATACGGAGCTTTTGCGGATTTTTTGAAAAATTTTCGCTTCTCGGTTGCTATCTCCGCCGAGGTGATATATAATAAATTTGCAGTACGTTTGCAAAATTTTTAACGGAGATGAAAACTATGGGCATGACAGTCAAAGAAATGTATCAGATGGTACTCGACATGATCGGTCTTGACTCCATGCCGGAGGATTCCGGCATAGTCTACGACAACGGCAAAGAGGTAAAGAAGATCCTCGCGGGCATCGACATGAACGAGTCCATGCTGATGATAGCAAAGCAGCTCGGCTTCGACTGCGTGGCGCAGCACCATCCGGCCGGCATCCTGAACAGCCACGTCGGCGACCTGTTCGCGCGCGACCACATGAAGAAGCTGATGGAGTGCGGCGTTCCGGCAAACGAGGCGTACAAGCTCGCCCACGCGAACGACGTCAAGCGCTCGCAGGGAATGCATTCCCGCAACCGCACGATGATGCACGACGCGGCGAAGCTCCTCGACATCAATGACGTGGCGTTCCACACCCCGGCGGACATGCTCGCCGAGTGGTATACCCAGAAGCGTATGGACGCGCTCATGGAGCGCAAGCCGGATTGCACCGTCGGCGACGTTATAGACGAGCTGATGACCATCCGTGAGTACAAGGAAGCTCTCGAGGGTCAGCAGCCCGAGGTCTGGGTCGGCACGAAGGACAGCCCCGCAGGTAAGATATACGTCGAGATGTACGGCGTCGGTGCTCCGTCGCTTGACGAGTACATAGCCGAGACCAACGCCGGCGTCGGGACGTTTGTCACGATGCACGCCACCCCCGACGTTCTCGAGGGGCTCCGCAAGCTCAACAAGTGCAACTTCATCGTCGCGGGACACATGGCGAGCGACTCGCTCGGCTTCAACCAGATCCTCGACGCGTGGGAGAAGAAGGGCATCGAGATCGTCCGCATCAGCGGAATAGTCTAAAATTTTCGCGGGAAATCGCAGGAGCAAGCCCCACGTCCGAGTGGACAGAGCCCACACCCGTATAGCGGGGCAGACCCCGCAGGAATCTGCGGGGCGACCCCGCGTCCCTAAGTGAGGCTGAGCCTCACCACTACTTTGCGGGGGCTGCGCCCCCGCACCCCGCGTTACTTTTTGCTTGTGCAAAAAGTAACCAAAAAGCACACAAAGGGGAGAAAACAAAGTTTTCTCCCCTTTGTAC
>CANRJS010000011.1 GCA_947631015.1 uncultured Clostridia bacterium | reverse complement strand
CGCGGCATACCGTCCGGCCTTCTTGAATCGACATTATACCAATAATGTCGATTCTTTTTTATGCCGTTCGCCGCCTGTCCGACGGTCGGTACTCCGTGTCCGGGATGAGGTCGAGTTCCTCCAGCATCGCACGGTGTTCTGCGCCCGTCGTCATGATATAGATCCGCGTCGTGTTGACGCTGCTGTGACCGAGTACGTCCGCGAGCTTCGCGATGTCGTGGCTCCGCTCGTAGAACATTCTCGCGAACAGCTTCCGCAGGTTGTGCGGGAACACCTTCGCCTCCGGGACGCCCGCTTTCCGAGCCAAGCGCTTCATCATCGCCCAGACCGTTCCGCGCCCGACGGGCTTTCCGCTCCTGTCAAGAAAGATCGCGCCGGAAGTTATCCCGTTGAGCTCCGCATACTCAAGCAACAGAGTTCTCAGCTTGTGCGTGAGAAGAATTGAGCGCGTTTTTCCCTTGCAGGTGACGGACAGCGCGCCGCGCTGCACACCCTCGACGGTGAAGTAGCGGAGCTCGGAGATGCGGATGCCGGTGGAGCAGATCGCCTCGAGGATGAGACGCTCGCGGGACGACGCCGCGCCGAGCAGACGGAGGTATTCGTCGCGGGTGAGCTCGCGTTCCTCGGGACGGAACGCCTCGCGCTGGACGCGCGTCCGCTCGGCGCGGCAGTCCTCCCGCCCGACAAAGCGGAACAGAGCGTTCAGTGACGCCAACATCGTGTTCACGCTCGACGGCGAGTAGCCGGAGGAAATGAGCGCGTCCCGATACTCAAGCGTCAGCTCCGGCGAGACGGGACGCCCCGCGAGGAACCGCGCGAACTCACGCGCGTCGTGCAGATACTTTTCGCGCGTGCAGACGCTGCGGTGCTTCGCCTCGAGCTCGCGAGCGAACGCGTCGATGGTCTCGTCTGTAAGAATCAAAGTTGTCATTTTCATAGAGACTTCCTTGGGAGTAAGATTGATAATGTTATGATACAGTATATTTTTTGCTCCTGAGTCTCAATTTTATATGGCAAAAAGCCCCCGCGAAACTTCCGTTTCGCGGGGGAATCCCAAACGGCGCAGAGCGCCGTTTGGGAGCCCTTCCGATTGAAATGCTCGGCGGAAATGAATTCCGCCTGCGCAAATTCGGCGCTGTGCGCCGAATTTAACCGCGCGAACAGGCGCGGAAGCCGCCTATCGGCGCGAAACCCAAAAGAGAAGGACGATACGGCTCCGCCGTATCGTCCTTCCGTTGTTTTGATGGTATTGGGGTACGGGGTCATACGGCGAGGCGTGTCACAGCAGGGACTTCAGGAAGATGAAAACCTCCCTGCCCTTTTTGTTGGTGTAGCCGTAGCCGTCCGTCTCGAAGCCCAGACTTTTGTGGAGAGCGATGCTTGCGGCGTTGTCGCTCTTTATCTGCTGCGACACGATTTTATATCCTTTGCGTTTGGCGGCCTCCATGGCAAGAAGCATGGCTTTCTTTGCAAATCCCCGCCTCCGAAATTCCGGGAAGACTTCGGGACCTATCGAAACGACGCTGTCCGAAAGCCGATACAGAGAGACGGTGCCGACAATGCCGCCGCTTGTTATGGCGAACATTTCAAAATGCCCGCCGCCGGACTCGAGACTGTTCCATTCGCGGATAATCTCCGCTGCCTCGGGTATGCCGATGCCCGTGAGCTTCGACAGGACGGCGGCGTCCGAATCGCTGAAGTGTCTCAATGATACCATGCTTTGCCTCCCAGTCTCTCAAAAAATCACGTTGCCGGCTGTGCCGCCGCTTCGCGCGCGTCAGCCTCGAGCGCCTTCTTCTTCCAGCCGCTGAAGAAATAGTACAGCGCGTTCGGGACGATGCCGAGCACCCAGCCTATCGGCGCAGCGAACCACACGCCTCGCGCCCCGAAGAAATGCGCGAGGACTATCGAGAGCGCTATCTTGCTTATCAGCTCGACCATGCTCGAGACGACCGTCGGCGCGACCTTGCCCATCCCGCGCAGGCAGGAGGACGAGAGCCAGATGAGCCCGAGCGCCGGGAGAAAGCAGGCCTCGGTGCGGACCATATCGACGGCGCCGCTCACCGCGAGCGGACTCTCGTCCGCGTCGACGAAGATGTTCGCGAGCGGCGGAGCAAACACGAGCATTATCGTCATCGCGACCGCGACGAGGCAGAGTATCAGCAGCGCCGCGCGTTTCAGGCCGTAGCCGATGCGGTCGTACTTCTTTGCGCCGTAGTTCTGCCCGGAGAATACCGAAAACGAAAACGCGAACTGCGAGAACGCCACGACGACGAGCTGTTCGACCTTGCTGCCTATCGTGAAGGACGCGACGGTGTCCGAGCCGAGCGAGTTTATAACGCGCGTTATGACGAGCATACCGACGCTCAGCGCGAGGCTCTGCAAAAGCATCGGCGTGGAGATGCGCGCAAAGGAGCCGAGGAGTTTTCCGTCCGGCCGGAAGTCGGCGCGGGAGACGCGGAGGTCTGGGTAGCGGAGCCACATATAGCCGAGGCAGAGCACGCTCGACACCGCCTGCGATATTACCGTCGCCCACGCGACGCCCGCGACGCCGGCGTCGAGCGCGAGCACGAACAGCAGGTCAAGCGCGATATTCAGCAGACTGCAAAGTATGAGAAAGAAGAGCGGCGTGCGGCTGTCTCCGATGGAGCGGAGGATGGAGGAGGAGACGTTGTAGAGCATCACCGACACGCAGAGCCCGCAGGTTATCCGGATGTAGGTGACCGACCCGTCGATGATGTCCGCCGGAGTGTCGAGCAGCTCCATGAGCGGCCGCGCCGCGAAGAACGCGAGCAGTCCGAGCACGGCGCTCAGCGCGAGCGCGAGGTAAATGGAGTGCGCGACGGTCTTCTTTATTTTCGCGATGTTCCGCGCGCCCCACGACTGCGAGACGAGTATCGACACAGCGTTCGTGACGGCGTTCGCGACCATCGTAAAGAGGCTGTATGTGGAGCTCGTCGCGCCGACCGACGCGAGCGCCGACGTGCTGACGAACTTGCCGAGCGTGACGGTGTCCACCATGTTGTACATGAGCTGGAACACCGCGCCCACGAGCATCGGTAGAGCGAAAAAGACGAGCTGACGGAGCGGGTCGCCTTGCGTGAGGTCGAGGGCGGGGGAGCTTTTGGTGCTTTTCATGACGTATCCTCCAAGATTTGGCTAAGAGGCAGTATACCACAAAAAGAAAACGCTTGCAAGAGTTTTCTGCATTGCCGTGCAAAAAGCCCCCGCGAAACTTCCGTTTCGCGGGGGCTTGCCTCGCAGAGTTCGCCGCCGCAGGCGGCGAATAGAGTCAAATCCGTTTTTTTTTTTTTGCCGCGGCGTGTACGTGGCAAAAAAACTCTTTGCACGGAGCGTGCGTCGAAGCGCCGCAGGCGCGAGGAGCGAAGCGGAGTGTTCTCGCGGCGAATTGGTAAAGGAGCGGACTTTAGCCCGCTCCTGCGATTCGCCGCGAAAGCGTTAGTACCTTCTTCTCCTTCTGCTCGAACCCCGGTAGTTGGAGGCGGAGCGGCGGCGACGGCGGCGCTTGGAGTTTATCACAACAAGGAAGATTATGTAGAAGACTATCAGCGCGGCTGCCGCTATGACTATCCACAGCACCCACGGCCGCGCGAAGAAGTCCTTCACGTTCTGGATGAGGAGCAGAGTCTTGTCGAGGCTCGCGCTGCCGAGGGCGACAAGGTCTATCTCGCCGTAGCTCCTGCCGTTCCACGTCACCGACGCGGTGCCGAGCTTCTGTCCCTTCTCGACCGGCGCTTCGATGCCGTCCTCATAGTCGAGGTGAAGGTCGAGCTTCACCTCGTCGGGGTCAAAGTCGTTCGGGAGCAGCGCTTCTATCGAGCCGTTCGGGACGAGGGTGACGTAGTCCACCTCGCTCGAGAGCGACACCGGTATCTCCGCGACGACGGTGCTCTTAGTCACCATCTGCTGATAGCTGAAATTGTCGAACGCCCACTCGTAGAGGGCGCGTGTGTCGTCAAAGGAGCCAATGCGGTTCGTTTCCGGGTCGCGCTCCGAGCCGAGGACGACGCAGATATAGAGAATATCGTCCTTCTCCGCCGTGGAGGTGAGGCAGTAGCCCGCCGCTGAGGTATGGCCGGTCTTGATGCCCTTGGCGTAGTAGTAGACGTAGTCCGGGACTTTCTGGGTGGAGATGAGATAGTTTGTGGAGAGGAATACCCGCGCGTCATGGAGGTTCGTCGCGGGTATCTCGACCCGCGCGGTGTTGCATATTTCGAGAAATTCCGGGTGCTTCAAGGCTTCGAGCGCAATTTTGTAGAGGTCGCGGGCGGAGGAGTAGTGCCCATCCTCGGTGAGACCGTGGGTATTCATGAAGTGAGTGTTCGTGCAGCCGAGCTCCGCAGCGCGCTCGTTCATTCTCGCGACGAACGCCTCGATGCTGCCGTACAGATGCTCCGCGAGGACGTTGCACGCGTCGTTTGCGGACTGAATGAGCACGCACTTCAGCAGGTCCTCGACGCGCATCTCCTCGGCGGGACGGAGATCCGCTATAGAGCTGTCCGGGTCGAGCGCGTCGAGCGCGGAGTAGCTGACCGTCGCCACCGAGTCCATGTCCGCCTCCTCGAGCACGATGAGGGCGGTCATCATCTTCGTGAGCGACGCGATGTCCGAACGGTCGTCCGCATTCTTTTCGTAGACCACCTCGCCGCTCTCCGGCTCGGCGATTATGACCGACTTCGCGGAGATCTCCGGCACCTCGTCAATGGCCGAGGCGAGCGGCGCGGCGAACGTCAGTATAAGGCAGAACAGCAGAAAAGAGGCGAAGAATTTCATCTTTGTCATTGTCTATACTCCCGAAATAGTGTATAATCTTTATAGAGACGGCGGATAAGCCGGCGCGAATTGAAAGAGCGCGTGAAAAAATGCGGCCGGCGCCTTCGGATATTTTTCCCGCTCGGGGAGATAATTGCCGCCGGCAGAGCATAACTCGTCCATTAAAGTATACCATAGCGCGCGAAAAAAAGCACCATCAAAAACGAAAAACCCGCAAAATTTATTTTCGCTTAATATTTCGGGTTTTCGGAGGGGTTGGTTCGATATGGGCGGCAAACGGACGCTCGCGGCGATAGCCGCGGCGACGGCGGCGTTCTGCATAGCCGTGACCGCGATATTCATAACACGGCTCGTCCCGGACGGGAGCTACGAGGTCGCGGGCGAGCGCGGCGGAGCCGCCGCGAGTTCCACGCCGGTGCCGGAGGACATGAAGGTGAACATAAACACCGCGTCGAAGGCGGAGCTTTCGCGGCTCAGCGGAATAGGCGAGTCGCTCGCGGAGGCGATAATCGAGAGCCGCGAGACCGAGGGGCCGTTCGGGTCGCCGGAGGACATAATGCGCGTCAAGGGCATAGGCGAAGGGAAGTATGCCTTCATACGCGAATACATAACTACGGACGGTTGAGCCGCGGGCAGAGCCCCGGCTTCGGCAGACAGGAAACGCATATACACATAGATATTGGGAGGAAAACCGTGAAAATACTTGTAGTGGACGACGAGAGGACCATCGTCAAGGGGCTGAAGTTCAACCTCGAAAACGACGGCTACGAGGTCGAGTGCGCCTACGACGGCGCGGCCGCGGTCGAAGCCGTGCGGGCAGGAGGGATAGACCTCGTCCTGCTCGACCTGATGATGCCCGTCATGGACGGGCTCGAGGCCTGCGCGAAGATAAGAGAGATATCCAAGGTGCCGATAATCATGCTCACCGCGCGCGGCGAGGACACCGACAAGATAATCGGCTTCGAGTACGGCGCGGACGACTATATAACAAAGCCGTTCAACGTCATGGAGGTCAAGGTGCGCGTCCGTGCGATACTTCGCCGCGCCGCTTCGTCCGGCGCGTCCGCGCCGCAGACGCGGGAGAGCGCGCCGCCCGAGCAGGAGGAGGACGGAGGACGCGTGGTGCAGGGCCGCATAGCGCTCGACCCGAATACCCGCAACGCGTTCCTCGAGGACGAGGAGGTCCAGCTTACCGCAAAGGAATACGACCTCATAGAGCTTATGGTGAAAAATCCCGGCAGGGTGTACAGCCGCGAGAATCTGCTGAACGTCGTGTGGGGATACGAGTATCCCGGCGACATCCGCACCGTCGACGTGCACATACGGCGGCTCCGAATGAAGCTCGAGCGCGACCCGGCAAATCCCGAACACATACTCCGCAAGTGGGGGGTCGGATACTATTTCAAGCCGTAGCGAGGGGGACGAGAAGCGCGAACGGAGACGTCCGCGCTTCGGTATGCAGCTCAAGATGGCGATGGTTTACATCGCCATCGTTATCGGCGTGCTCGCGGCTCTGAACTACTACCCCGTCTCCGTCAGCGAGGAGTTCGTGTTCCAGAGCAAGCAGGACGCGCTGTCCGCGCGCGCGGAGCTGTACTCCTCGACCATGTCCGGCGTCGACGAGCTCACGCCGGAGACCGCCGCGCACGTCATGAGCCTGCTTGACGCGGATGAGACCCGCGTCCTCGTCACCGACCACCGCATGAGGGTGCTCTACGACAGCACGCAGGGGCAGAGCCTCGTCGGCTCGCTTGCCCTGCTCGGCGAGACGCGCGCGGCGCTCGAAGGGAACGACTACTTCTACGCCGAGAACGGCGGGGACGCGATAACGAGCGTCGCGAGCTGTCCCGTTATGATAGGCGGCGTTCCGGCGGGCGCCGTGTGCGTCTACGATACAGATATGTCCCGCGCGGCGCTCATAGCGGACCTGAGGCGGAATTTCCGCGGCGTGTCGGTAGTGGTGCTCGTCATAGGCGTCGGCATCTGCGTCATAATCTCGCGGATATTCGGGCGCAAGATATCCGAGCTGCTCGAGACGATGCGGACGGTCCGGGACGGCGACTACGCCTGCCGCGCCGAGGAGCGCGGGGACGACGAATTTACATACCTCGCAAAGGAGCTGAACGCACTCTCCGGCCACTTCGAGGCGGTGGAGAACATGCGCCGCAGGTTCGTAAGCGACGCCTCGCACGAGCTCAAGACGCCGCTTGCCTCGATAAAGCTGCTTGCCGACAGTATGGTGCAGAGCGACGACGTTCCGGCAGACACCATGCGCGAGTTTGCCATGGACATAGCCGAGGAGACCGAGCGGCTCGACCGCCTCGCGGAGCGTATGCTTGACATAACAAGGATAGACGCGGGCGTCGCCGACCCGGCGGAGACGGTCGACCTCACGGCGGCGGTCGAGCGCGCGGGACGGATGCTCGAGCCGCTCGCCGCGCAGCAGCGCATAAGGATAGAACTCGAACTCGAGGACGGCTGCGACATATTTGCAAGCGAGGACTACGCCTACCGCGTGGTCTTCAACCTCATCGAGAACGCGATAAAGTACAACCGTCCGGAGGGCGAGGTGCGCGTGTACCTCTACGACAAGGACGGCGAGGTCACACTGATAATACAGGACACCGGGATAGGCATACCCGCCGAAGACGTGTCAAGGGTGTTCGAGCGCTTCTACCGCGTGGACAAGGCGCGTTCCCGCGCCGAAGGAGGAAGCGGCCTCGGACTCTCCATAGTCTACGATGCGGTGCGCCGCTACGGCGGAAACATAACGGTAGAGAGCGAGCAGGACGTCGGGACGAGGTTCACGGTCGTTTTCCCGTCGCTGAAGAAGCGGGAGGGCGCGGAGCAATGAGAAGGACTGTCTGCTTACTGCTCGCGGCGGCGCTGCTCATTGGCTTTGCCGCCGGATGCCGGACCGGCGAAACCGTGACGGTGTGGCTGCTCGCGCCGGAGGGCTCCGGCAGTGGCGTGAGGTCTGTCGAAGCGCCCGTCCCGGAGGGTGAGGACGCGGGGCTCGCCGCCATGCACGCGCTCATCGACCCGCCGGACTCCGCCGCGGCGGGCGGGCTTGAGAGCCCGTTTGCGGAGGGCGTGAAATGCGTGGGCGTGGAGTACGCCGGCGGCACCGCGATAGTGCGCCTCAGCGAAGAATATCTTGGGATGAGCGGCTATGAGCTTTCCGAGGCGGAGGGCTGCGCCGTGCTCACAATGCTAGAGATCCCGCGCGTGAGCAGCGTGCGGATACTCGTGGGAGAAAGTCCGCACCCCGAGGGCGCGCAGGACGTTCTGTCCGCCTCGGATGTGACCTACGAGAACCCCGGAGAGGGTTCGTTTGAACGCGAACTCACGCTCTACTTCCGCTCGGACTCCACGGGAAGGCTCTCGGCGGAGACGCGTGGCATCGTCATGCCTGAGGGCGAGTCGGTCGAGAGGTATGTAATTGAGGAGCTGATAAAGGGACCGACGCAGGGCGGACTTCAGCCGGTACTTCCGGACACGCTCGAGCTCCTTGAGGTGGACAGCGGCGACAGCGTCTGCCTGCTCGACTTCTCCGACAGCTTTGACGAGATAACCGAGGGCAGCCGTTCGGACGAGATGTTTGCGCTCGCGGCGATAGCAAACTCGCTTGCGGCAAGCTCGTCGGTGAAGACGGTGCTGTTTGCCAAGGACGGCGCGCCGCTGTACGGCGGGGCCGCGCTCGGGGAGTGCCGGGGGGAGTACGGCGACTCCGGATACGCGGAGTTTACCGTCTATCTGCCGTCAAACGATGGGATGTACGTTGAGCCGGTGCGCGCCATGCTCGACGTGAGCGGAGCATACGGCCTCGACCGCCTGCTTGTCGAGTACCTGACAGGCGGGCTGGACGGCGCGGGCTTTGACTCTGCGCTGCCGACCGAGACCCGCGTCGAGAGGATACGGAGCAACTCGACGCGCTGCATAATAAACTTTGCCGACGGATTTGACGACAGCATAAACAGCGCGGGAGATTCGGGACGGCTGATGCTCGCCGCCCTCGCGCACACGCTTGCGGCGAACGGCTACGGCACGTCCGAGATAGAGATACTTGTGGACGGCGAGCCCTTTACCGTCGTATCTGCAAATGCGGGGGACATAGAGCCGTGAGTCGGCGCGAAATGTGCTCGCTTACGCTGCGCACCCTTTCGCAATTCCCAAACGGTCTATCGACCGTTTGGGAGCCTTTTCAATTAAAATGCTCGCCCCGAATGAATCGGGGCTCCGCAAAGTTGCTTGCCTATGGCAAGCAACTTTAACCGCGCGAACAAGCGCGGGAACGGGCTTCGCCCGTTCGACGCACGCTGCGCGAGAAGTATTTTTCCCGACGCACATGTCGTCTGGAAAAATGATTTGGCTTTATTTCGCCGCAAAGCGGCGAAACTCTGCGAGGCTTTTGCGGCGAACTCTGCGAGGCTTTTCCGCAACATCGAGCTGCGGGGATACTTTATCCCCGCAGCGTTTATTTTTCCTTCGGGCGGGAGATGAGGCTCGCGATAAACGAGAACACGACCGCCGCGCCGACGCCTCCGGCGGCGGCGGTGAAGCCGCCCGTTATCGCGCCGAGCAGACCCTGCTCGCTCACCGCTTTCTCGGTGCCCTTGGCTATGACGTAGCCGAAGCCGCTTATCGGCGTCGCCGCGCCGGCGCCCGCCCAGTCCACGAGCGGGCCGTACAGTCCAGCGACGGTGAGCAGGAAGCCCGCGACGACGTACATGGTAAGGATGCGCGCGGGCGTGAGCTTCGTCTTGTCTATCAGGATCTGACTTATGGCGCATATCGCGCCGCCGACGAGGAAAGCCTTAACGTAGTCCCACAGCATCTCCATTGTTACCCCTCCTTCGATGTGCTGAGCACGACGGCGTGACAGATCCCCGGTACGCTCTCGCCCTGCATGGTTGAGGTGGGGCTGAGCATCGCGCCGGTGCCGGCGAGGACGAGCTTCCGTATCGCGCCCTCGCGCATCCGCCCGAGAATATACGAGCAGAAGACCGAAGCGGAGCATCCGCAGCCCGAACCGCCGGAGTGGACGTCCTGCCGGTCGCGGTCGAAGATAAGCAGGCCGCAGTCGCCGAGATTTTGGTTGAAGGCGACGCCGTCCTTTTTGAACAGCTCGAACAGCAGCTCGAGCCCGACCGCGCCGAGGTCGCCGGTGAGTATCAGGTCGTAGTCCGCGGGTGAGGTGCCGGTGTCCTCAAAGAGCGCGGAGAGGGTGTCCTTCGCGGCGGGAGCCATCGCCGCGCCCATGTTGTTCTGGTCGGTGACGCCTAGGTCGACTATCCGTCCCGCCGTCGCGTGGGTGACAAACGGCCCCTCGCCCTCCGGACCGAGGACGCACGCGCCCGCGCCGGTGACGGTCCACTGTGCGGTGGGGGTGCGCTGAGCGCCGTAGTCGAGCGGCGTGCGGTACTGCCGCTCGGAGGTGCAGAAGTGGCTCGACGCAATAGCCGCTGCGCGTTCGGCAAATCCGCCGTCTATAGTCATCGCGGCGAGCATCATTCCCTCCGCAAAGGTCGAGCACGCGCCGTACAGCCCGCAGAGCGGGACGCCGGTCGAGCGGAGGCCGAAGCTCGTGGCGATGCACTGGTTGAGAAGGTCGCCGGAAAAGATGAGCTGCACGTCCGCAGTCGAGCCGCCGGACTTCTCCGCCGCGCGCTCGAACGCCTCCTTTTGCATCCGGCTCTCGGCTCGCTCCCACGTCTTTTCACCGAGGTACGAGTCCTCGTATATGAAATCGAAATACTCGGAAAGCGGCCCCTCGCCCTCCTTCTTGCCCACTATCGACGCGTACCCCAGCACCGACGGCGGCTCGGAGAAGCGGACTGTCCGCGCCCCGACACGTTTTGTTGTCATAGCGATACCTGCCTTTTTGTGTTCGTGGAGGTATCTTTTCCGCTTTTGCTGGCTTTCATTTTGGAAATTATATACAGTTGCTCCCACGCGGTCGGCGACCGCGCGGGATTCTGATGCGCCCGGTAGAAAGTGACGGCGCAGTCGGTCGGGGGGCGCATTCTCTGCGGGGCTTTTGACAGACATAGGGCGGGAGGCGAAAGGTCTCCCGCCCAAACTTTTGGATATTTCACTAAATGCGGCTAAAGCGTATCCACATCTCCCAGCATCCTCAGAAGCAGGCGTGCGGCGGCGCGGCTGTCCGCAAGAGCGCGGTGCGCCCTGCCGTCAAAGAGCCCGAAGCGCTCTCCGAGCGCGCCGAGGCTGTAACTCGGGAGACCGGGGTAGACGCGCCGCGAGTTTGCGAGCGTACACAGCACCCTCGGGCGGTAGTCGAGCCCCGCGCGGGCGCAGTAGGAGAGAAGTATCGGAACGTCGAACGGAGCGTTGTGCGCGACGAGGATGTCGTCCGCTATGTACCCGAGCAAAAATTCAAGAAACTCCTCAAACCTCGGCTTGCCCGCGAGCATACCGTCGGTGATGCCGGTGAGCCGCGTGATGGAAAGCGGGAGCGGCGCGGACGCGCCGCAGAGGCTCGACACCTCGCTCCGAAGCTCGCCGAAGGCGACCTTCACGGCGGCAAACTCTATCACCTCGGTCTCACTGCCGAACGCGCCGTTCGTCTCGAAGTCTATTACGGTAAAGCGCAGGCTCCCGCCGTCCGGGAGCCTGCGCGCGTCGAGCCGTTCAAGAGAGCGGTAAGGCGTCATATCTTCTCGCCGAGTATCCAGTGTATCGCGTCCTCGGCGGCCTGAGACGCATCCCCGAGCGGGTCGGAGGCGTAGCGGTAGTCGAAGCTGCGGCAGAAGCGGTCTATCTTGTCCCGCGCGGGCTGGAGACCCTTTATCGCGACCTCCGCGACGGCGGAGGCGAAGCCGGAGGCATTCTTCCCGAGCTCCTGCTCGGCTATGCGGAGCATGAGCGTAGCATGGCGGAGGCAGAAGAACTCCTGCTTTGCAAACTTCTCACGGAAGGCGGCGTCGGTCTGCCACAGGTAGGCGACGTTGCGGGCGAGCGCCGTCAGCGTCTGCGCGGCGCGCTCGCACACAAAGCACCCGTCGTTTGCGCGGGTGACGTAGGCGAGCGAGTTCGCGTAGCCCTTCTTACCGGCAGAGCCGGGCCCCTTCAGCTTGCCCTCGAGCTCCGCGAGGTAGCTCTGGAGCATGAGCGAGAGGCTGAGGCGGTTGCCCATGGCGAGCATCTTCTCGTAGTGGTCGCGGCAGAAGCCGGTGAGGTTCGTCATCTGGCGGACGTCCGGCTCCATCATAGCCGCGCCCATGATGTACTCGAGGCTGTGCCGCTCGAAGCGCTGGTGCAGACGGCAGAGGGGACAGCCGTCATATTTGTCAAATTCTTCGTTGATGGGTATGGTATAATTTTTTTCAGCCATATTGCACCTTCTCACCTTTTGCTTTATAATAAGAATTGTGAAGTTATGCTTATTATAACTGTTCCGCGAGGGAAAAACAAGAGGGGGAAGCGATTTGAACGAGTATTTTGTGCGGGGAGACAGCGTAGTCCTTCCTGCGCGGGACTTCGACCCCGCCCTCATCTTCGACTGCGGACAGTGCTTCCGCTTCACCCCGGACGAACGGGGCGTGTGGAGCGGCGTGGCGTTCGGGCGCGAGCTTTCGGTCGAGCGGCGCGGGGACGAGGTCTCGCTTCGGACGGATGAGGAGACCTTCGAGAGCGTCTGGCGGCGCTACTTCGACCTCGAGCGCGACTACGCGGCGGCGCGGGAGCGCATCTCCCGGGACGACTTCACGCGCGAGGCGGCGGCCTTCGGCGCGGGGATACGGATACTCGGTCAGGACTTCTGGGAGGCGCTTTGCTCCTTTATCATCTCCCAATGCAACAACATAACGCGGATACGCGGCATCGTCGAGCGGCTCTGCGGACTTTTCGGAGACGAGCTGCCGGGCGGACGGCACGCGTTCCCGTCCGCGGAAAGGATAGCGTCCCTCGAGCCGGACGACCTCGCACCGCTCCGCTCGGGCTACCGCGCGCCGTACATGATATCCGCCGCGCGGGACGTCGCGGAGGGGCGTATAACGGCGGCGGAGCTTCTGCCGATGACGACCGAGCAGGCGATAAAGCGTCTGTGCAGCCTCGAGGGCGTCGGGCGGAAGGTCGCGAGCTGCGTACTGCTCTTCGGCGCGGGCAAGCGGGACGCGTTCCCGGTGGACGTCTGGATGAAGCGCGCCCTTGCGGAGCACTATCCCCCGGACTTTGACCCGGTGGGCGCCTTCGGTGAGGACGCGGGGCTTGCGCAGCAGTACATATTCCACTACACGCGCCACCTTGCGGAGAAGGTCTGAAGCCGCGCGGCGCGGACAAAACGTGTTCATTCCCGACAGGGTCGAGATATTTTATTACATAAACGGAGGTCAGAACAATGAAAAACATACCAGAAGTGAGGCTCGGCATAATAGCGGTGTCGAGAAGCTGCTTCCCGATGGCGCTGAGCGAGCGCCGCCGCGCGGCGGTCGTGCGTGCCTACGGCGAGGGACTTTACGAGTGTCCCGTCACCGTCGAGAACGAGCTTGACGCGAAGAAGGCCGTCGAGGACGTGAAGGCGCACGGCGTGAACGCGCTCGTCGTCTACCTCGGTAACTTCGGCCCCGAGACGCCGGAGACGCTTATAGCCGAGTGGTTCGGCGCGCCGGTAATGTTCGCGGCGGCGGCCGAGGGAGACGGCGACCTGCACGACGGACGCGGAGACGCGTACTGCGGCATGCTCAACTGCTCCTACAACCTCGGTCTGCGCGGCATACACGCCTACATACCCGAGTACCCGGTCGGCACCGCCGCCGAGGTCGCGGAGATGATCCGCGAGTTTGAGCCGGTGGCGCGCGCCATAGTCGGCCTCTCGAAGCTGAAGGTCATAACCTTCGGCCCGCGCCCGGACGACTTCCTCGCGTGCAACGCGCCGATAAAGCCGCTCTACGACCTCGGCGTCGCGGTCGAGGAGAACAGCGAGCTCGACCTGCTCGTCGCCTACAACAAGCATAAGGACGATCCGCGCATCCCCGCGAAGGCCGCTGAGATGGCGGCGGAGCTCGGCTCGGACAACCCCTACGCCGGAGTGCTCCCGCGCCTCGCGCAGTACGAGATAACGCTCGAGGACTGGATAGAGCAGCACAAAGGCGCGCGCGAGTATGTCGCGATAGCCGCAAAATGCTGGCCGGCGTTCCAGACCGAGTTCGGATTCGTGCCGTGCTACGTCAACAGCCGCCTCACCGGGCGCGGAATACCCGTCTCCTGCGAGGTGGACGTCTACGGCGCACTCAGCGAGTACATCGGAGCATGCGTCAGCGGCTCCGCGACGACGCTGCTTGACATCAACAACACCGTTCCCGCCTCGCTCTACGAGAAGAACATCGCGGGTAAGTACCCCTACAAGCTCAGCGAGACCTTCATGGGCTTCCACTGCGGCAACACCTGCTCCGCGCTCCTGAAGAATCCGCATATGGGCTATCAGCTTATCATGAAGCGCGACCTCGAGCCGGACCTTCCCGAGCCGGACATCACGCGCGGCACGATAGAGGGCAACATCAAGCCCGGCAAGGTATCCGTATACCGCCTCCAGTCCACGGCGGACGCGCAGCTCAAAGCCTACGTCGCCGAGGGCGAGGTCATCGACATGGACTGCGAGAGCTTCGGCGGCATCGGCGCGTTCGGCATACCCGAGATGGACCGCTTCTATCGCCACGTCCTTATAGCGAAGCGCTTCCCGCACCACGCGGCGGTCGCGTTCGGCAGCCACGGCGCGTCGATATACGAGGTGTTCAAGTACCTCGGCGTCGCGGA
Source organism: uncultured Clostridia bacterium (assembly GCA_947631015.1). Classification (GTDB taxonomy): domain Bacteria; phylum Bacillota; class Clostridia; order Oscillospirales; family JAAYOS01; genus CANRIN01. The sequence goes on along the minus strand of CANRJS010000011.1, from coordinate 39,822 downwards.
CATCGGATACAATCAGCCCAAAAACCTGCCGTACCCGGACGAGAACCCGTTCAAGAGGTGAAAAGGTGAACGAAAATATCAAAAAATGTATCGAGGAGGGGAGAGCCGTGCTCGGGTTGGAGCTCGGCTCCACCCGTATCAAAGCCGTCCTAATAGACGAGGCGCACCGCCAGATAGCGGGCGGCTCCTTCGAGTGGGAGAACGACTTCCGAGACGGCGTGTGGACCTACTCCCTTGAGGACGCGGTGCGCGGCGTCCGCGAGTGCTATGCCGCGCTGCAGCGGGACGTCCGCGACAAGTACGGCGCGGAGATAAGGCGCCTCGCGGCGCTCGGCGTCAGCGCGATGATGCACGGCTACCTGCCGTTTGACAGGGACGGGCGGCAGCTCTGCGAGTTCCGCACCTGGCGGAACACGATAACGGGAAGGAGCGCAAGGGAGCTGACGGAGCTCTTTGGGTTCAACATCCCGCAGCGGTGGAGCGTCGCGCATATCGACCGCGCCATAATCGAGGGCGAGCCGCACGTCCGCAGCATCGCGCAGGTAAAGACGCTAGCGGGATACATACACACGCTCCTCGGCGGCGAGAACGTCGTCGGCGTGGGCGAGGCGTCCGGGATGTTCCCGATAGCGGCGGACGGCTCGGGCTACGACGCGCGGATGGCGCGCCTCTTTGACGAGCGCCACGCGCACCTCGGCCTGCCGTGGAAGATACTCGACATACTGCCAAAGCCTGTTCATGCGGGAGAGTACGCCGGTAGGCTCAGCGCCGAGGGCGCGAGGCTCCTTGACCCGACGGGCGCGCTCGAACCGGGCACTCCGCTCGCGCCGCCGGAGGGAGACGCGGGGACCGGCATGGCCGCGACCTGCGCCGTCGCTGAGAGGACGGGCAACGTCTCCGCCGGGACCTCGATATTCTCGATGGTGGTGCTCGAGCGGCCGCTTCGGGAGGTCCACGAGGAGATAGATATGGTGACTACGCCCACCGGCGCGCCGGTGGCGATGGTCCACTGCAACAACTGCACCTCCGACCTCGACGCGTGGGCGGGACTGTTCGGCGAGGCGGCGCACCTCTTCGGTGCGGAGCCCTCGCGCGGCGAGCTCTTCGACGCGCTCTATTCGGCGGCGCTTGAGGGCGAGCCGGACTGCGGCGGCGTCCTCACGCTCGGCTACCTCTCGGGCGAGCCGGTCACCGGCTTTGCGGAGGGACGTCCGCTCGCGGCGAGAAGCCCCGACTCTCGCCTGACGCTTGCGAACTTCATACGCGCGCAGGCGTACTCCGCCGTCGCTACGCTCGCGACGGGCATGAGGATACTCGACGGCGAGGGCGTTAAAATTGACAGGATAACCGGCCACGGAGGCTTCTTCAAGGCAGAAGGCGTAGGCGCGCAGATACTCGCGGACGCGCTCCGCGCGCCGGTGACGACGATGAGCACCGCCGGCGAGGGCGGCCCGTGGGGAATGGCGCTCCTCGCGGCGTACATGCTCCGCCGCGAGGAAGGCGAGACGCTTGAAAGCTACCTCGCGCGGAAAGTCTTTGCCGCGTCCGACGCGAAGCGGTACGAGCCGACCGAGTCCGGAGCCGCGGGCTACGCGAAGTGGCTCGAGGGCTTCAAGACGCTCCTCGCGGCGGAAAGGACTCTCATCGAAAGCGAGGCGGGAAAGTGATGCTCGAAGCCCTAAGAAAAGAGGTATACAAGGCGAACATGGAGCTCACGCGGCGCGGCCTCGTGCTCTACACGTGGGGAAACGTTTCCGGCATCGACCGCGAACGCGGCCTCGTCGCGATAAAGCCCTCCGGCGTGGAGTACGAAGAACTCACGCCGGAGAAGCTCGTCCTGCTCGACCTCGAGGGAAACGTCGTCGAGGGCGAACTGCGTCCCTCGAGCGATACGCCGACGCACCTTGAGCTCTACCGCCGCTTCCCGGATATCGGCGGCGTCACGCACACGCACAGCGCCTACGCCGTCGCGTGGGCGCAGGCGCGGCGGGACATCCCGTGCTTCGGCACGACTCACGCGGACTACTTCTATGGCTCCGTACCCTGTGCGCGCGAGCTCACGCCGGAGGAGGTCGAGTCGGGCTACGAGCTGAACACGGGAAAGGTCATAGCGGAGACCTTCGAGCGGCGCGGTATAGACCCACGCTACGTCCCGGGCGTCCTCTGCGCGTGCCACGGCCCGTTCACCTGGGGCGGGAGCGCGGAGGAGGCGGTGTACCACGCCGCCGTTCTTGAGGAGGTCGCGCGGATGGCGCTGTATACGACGCTCATTGACCCCGCCGCCGCGCCCGCGCCGCAGCACGTCGCGGACAAGCACTTCATGCGCAAGCACGGCCCGAACGCCTACTACGGGCAGAAGTGATATAAGAGAACTATTGCCTCTTTTTGGATTTTTAACGAGACAAAAATTGCCCGGGACGTGCGTCCCGGGCAATTTTGATTATGTTATACCTCTCTGCTTTCAATCTTTGAAACGCAGCCTCAAATTGGCGGTGTACTCCGCGCCCGAGCCGTCCTCGTTCTCGGTAAAGGTCATGGACAAGCGATACTCGTCATCGAGGTTAAAGCTGCCCCAGTCCAAAATTTGTACACCGGTGACCGGAACCAATACGGCGCTTAAACTGTCGTCTCCGTGGTAGGTCAGCATATTAATGTATCTTGTGAGCGGATCGCTGGACTCGGACAAAAAGCCTATCGAGCCCTCAAGCGGAAGATACTGCCCCGACGTCGGGTCGAGCCGTTCCAGCTTTATGCTTTCCGGACGGATATACCGCACCGTGCCGCCGGTGATAAAGATAGGATCGATCCTGACAGAGGATGTGTATTCGGGCGAGGTCATGTAAAGGGAGAGCAGTTCCATTTCTCCGTCCTCGGGGAACCTGCGCTCCGGGATCTCATACTCAAAGCCGAATTCCAGCCCGCCGTATGTCTCCTGCCTCGGCTTTCTTTTCTCAAAATCCGATACGAATCCGCTTGCGTGGAACATAACACGGTAGTGTCCCGGTTCTAAAAGCGGCAGGCCGACCAATTTGGCGGTCGTGTGGTTCAGATCTTTTTCGCCGTCGGGCAGGATAAGCGAGTTGATGCCGCCGTATTCGTCGGTACTCACAAAATATTCCTCCGACCAGATATCCTCTGTAACCGTTTCCCAACCGTCCCTGCCGTAACGCTCCACGTAACCATAACCATCCTCGTCGCCGATAGTGTAGTATTTCCCGTCCAGTGAGCGCACAGAGAGCAGAACCCAATTGTCAAAACTGTTGTAGGAAGACATGACGCCTACGCAGTATATGTCAAATTTATCCGCGTCAGCGCCTATCGGCTCAAACTTTTGCGGTTTGGGAAAGGTGTAAGCGCCGTCCTCAGTTGTCGTGTACATCCGGAGCTGCGCCGCTGAACTCGTGCGCGCAAAGATAAAGATCATAACCGTCACCGCAATGATACATACAGCGATAACGGCGATTACTAAGCAAATTGCTTTTTTGTTGTGATGATTCATTTTCGGTTACCCCATATACGGTTCAAGCCCGTTACTGACAATAACAGTCATAGGAGTGAAATAGAACCTGCTGTCCGGTACACTTTCGGTTTGCGTTGAACCTCCGCTGAAACGGTTGCTTTACTCGGCAAAGCCAAAAACGAGCGAAAGAGTGTATTCCTCTCCCGAACCGTCTCCGTTCTCGGTGAAGCGGAGGGTGAGGCGGTACTCGGCGTCGTTTTCGGGGATGTGAACGTCAAGCGCGGGGTAGCTCGCTATGGCGTCGCCGCAGCCGAAGACGTCATTGTAGATGTAGCCGTATGTGCTGTCCTCCGATGCCAGGCGGACATAGGCGGCGGACGTCTCGGCTTCGACCGAAGCGCCGTCTTCGTTCGGAACATCCTCCCAGCGCCCGGAAGCGCTCTTTATTTCCCATCCAATGTTGCCGGTGTCGAGCCACGGCGCGTCGCCGCCGTTGCCGCGAAGCGTCAGCGTCACGCGTCCGTCCCTCCAATCGGAGGGAACGAAGCCGCCGAGCGTCGCCTTTACGCCAAGCACGTCGCACGGAGACCCGCTCGCCTCCGGGACAGAGTAGGTGTGCGAAACGGAATACAGCTCGTCGCCCAGGGTCGATTGTCCCCGGATCTCGCGGAAGTAGTAGGTCACGCGATACTCGCCCGGGTCGTGGCTCGGCAAACACACGGGCATGGATTCACGGAAGACCGGAACGGCGCTGCCTCCGACGTCGGAGGTGAGGTAGGAGAGCTCGGAGTAATACTCCCACCCGCCGCCGTCCGAGCGCTTCTCGATATATCCGAACTCGTTCTCCTGCGCGGGCAAGCTGCCGGGATAGCGGCGCGACCCGGCTTGGTATGTTTTCCCGTCGGCCAGGAGAAAGCGCACATTCGTGACGTAAATGCCGACGTCCGAAGGGCTTTCATAACTCAGGGGAAGCAGTCTGTCGGTGTCGCCCTCCGCGGAAGATACGGCTGTAAACTCCGGCTCGGCGTCAAAGAAGCACACCTCGGGAACCTGCCCGAAGCCGCTCGTTTCCGCCTCGCCGCGGCGCATGACGGCGGCAAGAAGCAGACCCGAAATCACGACGACTACCGCAAGACCGATGACAAGACGTCTTTTCATCATAGGATATCACCTCCGCGTCGGACGGAAAACCTCCTGTTCTGCAAAGCAAATTCGGCTGAACTTTGTGTAACTGACATAATAAAAGTAGCACATTTTGCTGAATTTGTCAACATTATTCTGCTCCGGTACAGCATCGAACGGCTCCGTTCAGGTATCACGCCGCTCGTACAGCGCCGCCGAGAGCATACCGGATGCGCGCCGCCGCCCGTCCCGCCAGGACAGCGCAAAACACCGCCCGCAGATGATCTGCGGGCGGTGTTTTGCGAGAACGTCGGATTCCGTGAGCCGGGCGCGGTCTGCCGGGCGGCGTTTACCCCAGCTCGTGAAGCGACAGCTCAAACGAGCCGAGGAAGTTTTCGCGGAAGTACTCGACTTCCTTCAGCCCGAGCGCGTCGAGCGCGGCGCGGGTCTGTGTCTCCGCGCGGCGGAACTCGTTGTTGCCGGTGCGGAGCTCCTCGATGCACTTGATGTGTGCCGCGAGCTTGTCCGCCGCCTTCAGGAGCTCGAGCTCCCTCGGCGGAAGATCCTCCGTGAGCAGCGGGCGGTAGACCCCCGCCATCTCGGGCGGAAGATACTCCGCAAGCCGCTCGGCGGACGAGCGCTCCATTGCCTTGTAGCGCTCGGTGAGAGTCTTGTCCGAGTACTTTATCGGCGTGGGAAGGTCGCCCGTGAGGATCTCGCTCGAGTCGTGATAGAGCGCGGCGGCGGCGAGAAGGTTCGCGTCGCAATCCTCGCCGAAGACCTCCCGACGTATCACGCCGAGCGCGTGCGCGAGCACCGCCGTCATATACGAATGCTCGGCGAGGTTGTCCGAAAGCGAGTTGCGCATGAGCCCCCACCGCATGACAAACTTCATGCGACTGATGTAGGCAAAGAACTTGTGAGCCGTCATCTTTTCATCAGCGCGTTTATCTTCTCCGTGGGGTCGAGAAGTCCGCTTATCGAGCGGTCGCAGTTCAACGTGTCAATGACGTAGGCGATGAGCTTGCTCATCTCGACCGAGGAGTACCACTCGCGCGTGAACAGCTCGGGGCGCTGATATATCAGGTTCGTGGTGTACACCTTGTCAAAGAGACCCTGCGCGTGCGCGCGGTCGAACCTGTCAAGGCCGTTCGAGAAGAGACCGAACGAGGTAAAGATAAGTATTTTGGCGACACCGCGCTCCTTTAGCTGCTCGGTGATGTCTATCATCGAGTCGCCGGAGGAGATCATGTCGTCTATGACTATGGCGTTCTTGCCCTTGAGGTCATTTCCGAGAAATTCGTGGGCGATTATCGGGTTGCGCCCGTCGATGATGCGGGAGTAGTCGCGGCGCTTGTAGAACATTCCGAGGTCAACGCCGAGCACAGACGAGTAGAACATCGAGCGGTTGAGCGCGCCCTCGTCCGGGGCGATGATGGCGGTGTTGCCGAAGTCGAAATCGGGGAAGTCGCGTTTGATGGCCTTGAGGACCTGATAAGCGGGGTTGAGGTTGTCGAAGCCGTGGCCGGGGATGGCGTTCGCGACGCGCGCGTCATGCGCGTCGCAGGTGATGATGTTGTTCACGCCGAGACCCACGAGCTCCTGCAGCATCGACGCGCAGTCGAGGCTCTCGCGTCCGGAGCGGCGGTGCTGCCTGCCCTCGTAGAGCATCGGCATGATGACGGTGGTGCGGCGCTCCTTGCCGCCCGCCGCGTTGATTATGCGCTTGAGGTCCTGATAGTAGTCGTCCGGGCTCATCGGAACGTCCATGCCGTACATCTTGTAGGTGACGCCGTGGTTGAACGGGTCGCAGAAGATGAACAGGTCGTAGCCCCGGACCGTCTCGTTGATGATACCCTTTGCCTCGCCGGTCTGGAAGCGCGGGCACTTCGCGTCAATGATGAAGCTGTCCTCCTCATTACGCCATTCGCGGATGAAGTCGTCGACCTTGTGCAGGAACTTTTCGCTTCCCGCAAGACCGATTATACCGAGCCGTCCGATCGGTCCCTGATTGGTTACCTCCATTTGTCGATATACCTCCCCTAAAGATCCAACTGTTCCCTTTTCTTGGCTGATATGAACCCAGTTACATTTTACCTAAGTCGGAAGGGAAATTCAAGGCGGCAAGCGGCACAAAAAAACGGGGAGTAGTATGCCGCATTTCGAGCGTTTTCACTCCGAAACAAGCTCATCTAGGAGATTTGCGAGCTCGCCGCCGATCATCCGCGCGGAGAGGAGCGCTTCATCAAGGGTGTTGCCGCTTGCGCCTATCTCCAGAATGACAGACGCGGGCGTCGCGTGCTGGTTGTAGCGGGAGGGGGAGAGGGTTATCGGGCGCATGAGGGTGGGGTGCCGGTCGACGATGTACTTCTGGAGGTGGACGGCAAAGAGAAGGTTCTGCCGCCAGTTCGGGTGACTGAGCCCGCCCTCGTCGGTGCCAATCACGAGCATCGACTGCGCGGCGTAGGAGCCGTCCTCCTGCTCGCTTATGACGCGCCACGTCGAGCCGTCCGCGCCCTCGACCGCGTCGCGGTGCAGGTCGATGACGACGGAGATCTCACCGTCGTCCCGAAGCGCCGCCTCTATTGCCTCGAGCGTGCGTGCGTAGGAGCCGGAGTAGGAGGGGTAGTCGAAAATCTCGCGGATGTGCGTTACTTCGAGGCCGCGCCCGCGCAGCACGCTCTCGAGCTCGTCTCCCACGCGGACGACGTTGAAGTCGGTGTCTTCGGTGCGCTCCACGTCGGTGGGCTCGTAGTCGTACTCCTCGGAGGGGTAGTAGGACTCGCTCGCGTGGGTGTGGACTATGAGGATGTGCGGCATGCCGTCGAACTCCGGCACGGCCTCGAGGTAGGAGCTGACGTCTATGTCGAAGGAGGTGCCGTTTTTGATGAACACCCCGTCCGCGTAGTCGTAGCCCGCCGTGTCGCTCGGGATTATCGAGACGGTGCGGATGTTCGGGTCGAGGTCGGCGGCGTTCGGCTCGCGGGAGGGCGCGGGCGACGCGTCCGGCTCGGCCATGGGAGCCTCGCTCGGAGGCGCGGATGGCGGTGGAGCGGACGGCTCCGCCGCCGGGGACACCTCAGCGGAGGGAGGGATGGCGGCCGCGCCGTCATCGTCCTCCGGCGCCGGCCGGCGGACAAGGCTCATGACGGGGGAGAGCGCCGCGTCGAGAAGCGCCTCGCGCGGCGAGCCGGACGGACCCAGCTCCGCCGCGAGCGCAGCGCCGAAGAAGTCCGGGTCGAGATTTTCCGAGAGGTTTACGAGCGCTCTCCCGCCGGCGACGGCGCACGCCGCGACCGCCCCGAACAGCACGATAAGCAGGAGAACTCTCCCGCGTCTTCCGGTTCTTCGGCGGACGTGCGCCCCGCCGTAGGCTATCAACTTCCTCATTCCGGCCTCCGTCAACATTTTGCTAGTGAAGGATATTCCGGAGGGAGGGAAAATATAACACGAGGCTCGTGTTCAATCAGCGGGCGAAGCCCACACCCATCTAGCGGGGAAGCCCCGCGAGCATTTGCGGGGCGAGACCCCCTGCGACCGAGCGGGCAGAGCCCGCACCCGTTATAGCGGGGAAGCCCCGCGGGAATCTGCGGGGCGCGCCCCGCGTCCTTGAGTGAGGCAGAGCCTCACGAGCACTTTGCGGAGATTGCATCCCCGCGCCCTGCGTTACTTTTTGCTTGTGCAAAAAGTAACCAAAAAGCACACATAGGGGAGAAAACCACGGTTTTCTCCCCTATGTACCCCTCTTTCCTTTGACCGGAAAGTCTCTACGACGCGGGACGTCCGTCCGTAGCTTAGTACAAGCTTCCTCGCTCATGCTTTGCCCTAGAACTGAAAGTTCCGTCTCCTCGGGGAAGCTTCTGCATTACGCTTATAGTGTGAGCGTAGGACCGGACTTTTATTTCTACTACGCAGGAACTGTTCGATGTTGTCGAATACAGTAGAAAGCTAGATATTCCCCAGAAACTCACCCGGCTGGATGACAGATTTGTTTGATACTGAGTGTGTCCTGTTATGCGGGTTGCGGTTGTGTGTCGTATTCAGGAGAGGGATTATTAAGGGAGAGGGCGGAGCCCTCTCCCTTAAGCGCGCTTTTTGGCTACTTTTTGCGCGAGCAAAAAGTAGCGCAGGGGTGCGGGGCGGCACAGCCCCGCGAAGTGTCGGTGAGGCTCTGCCTCACTTAGGGACGCGGGGTCTCGCCCCGCGATTGCTCGCGGGGCTTCCCCGCTAGATGGGAGTGGGGCATGCCCCACATCTGCCGGTGAGGCTCTGCCTCACTTAGGGACGCGGGGTCTCGCCCCGCGATTGCTCGCGGGGCTTCCCCGCTGGAGGGGTGCGGGGCGGCACGCCACATGAAGCGGTTGCAGGCTCCGCCCGCAAAATTTTCAGTTCATCGCCTGCTCGCGGAAGAGCGCGCGCACGGCGGCGAGCGTTTCGGCGCATTCCGGCGACGCGAGCGCGGGATCCTTTTGGAAGAGCTCTGCCGCCGCCTCGCTTGCAAGCGTCATAGTCTCGGCGTCCGCGTCGAGGTCGGCGACGCGGAGGGCGGGAAGACCGTGCTGCCGTGAGCCGAAGAAGTCGCCCGGCCCGCGCAGTTTGAGGTCGCTTTCGGCTATCCTGAAGCCGTCGTTCGTGTCGCGCATGACGCCGAGGCGCTCCTTTGCCGCCTCGCCTCCGCCGCCGCGCACGAGCACGCAGTAGCTCTCGTACCGGCCGCGCCCTACGCGCCCCCGGAGCTGGTGGAGCTGCGAAAGCCCGAAGTTCTCAGCGTTCTCAACGACCATCAGCGCGGCGTTCGGTACGTCTATGCCGACCTCTATGACGGTCGTCGCGACGAGTATGTCCACCTCGCCCGAGGCGAAGCGCTCCATCACCTCGTCCTTCTGCTTCTGCTTCATCCGTCCGTGGACATACTCGACGCGCAGGTCGGGAAAGACCTCCTCGCGGAGCGTCTTTGCGTACTCCTCGACCGCCTTCCGCCCGTCATCCGGCTCGTCGCTGTCCTCGACGCGGGAGCAGACGATGTACGCCTGTCGCCCCTCGCCGATGAGACGGCGTATGGAGGCGTACAGCTCCTCGCGGCGGTTCGCGCTTATCACCGACGTCTTTATCGGCGTGCGTCCCGGAGGAAGCTCGTCTATGACGGACAGGTCGAGGTCGCCGTAAATTATCAGCGACAGCGTGCGGGGTATCGGCGTCGCGCTCATGACGAGGATGTGCGCTTCGGAGCCCTTCGCGGCGAGCGCGGCGCGCTGGCGGACGCCGAAGCGGTGTTGTTCGTCGGTGATAACGAGTCCGAGGTCATGAAACTCCACCCCGCCGGATATGAGCGCGTGGGTGCCTATCACGAGCTGTACCTCGCCGGAGGCTATCCTCGACTGCGCCGCGCGTTTCTGCGCTACGGTGAGCGAGCCGGTGAGAAGTTCGGTCGCGATGCCGAAGCGCGAAAGCAATGGCGCAAGCGAGCGGAAATGCTGCGCCGCGAGCAGCTCGGTCGGCGCCATGAACGCCGTCTGGTGGCCGGACTTGCACGCGAGCCACGCCGCCGCCGCCGCGACGACGGTCTTTCCCGAGCCGACGTCCCCCTGCACGAGGCGGTTCATCGGCCTCGTGCCGAAGCAGAGGTCGTGCTTTATCTCGGATATTGCGCGCTCCTGCGCGTGCGTGAGCGGGAAGGGGAGGACGCGCGTGAACTCCGCCGTGTCTCTCGGTTCGACGTGCGGCGGCGTGCCCGAGTAGCCCTCTCTTGCGCGGCGGAGGCCGAGCGAGAGCAGGAACAGCTCCTCAAAGACGAAACGCCGCCGCGCGTCCGCGAGGGCTTCGTCGCTCTCGGGGAAGTGTATCGAGCGGTAGGCGCTTTCTGCGTCCACAAGCCCGAAGCGCTCTCGGACGGACGCCGGAAGCGGTTCGGGAAACTGCCCTTCGGCGGCGGCAAGCGCCGTCTCGATGAGCTTTGTGATATCAGAGCGGCGGAGCCCCGCCGTCATCGGATAGACCGGGACTATCTTCCCGGTCTGCCGCGCCTCGCCCACCGGCTCGAAGACCGGATTTGTGAGCTCGCGGCGGAGAAGGTCGCCGCCGAACTTCCCGTAAAAGACGTACTCCTCGCCGGGCACGAGGCGGCTCCGCTGCCAGCTCTGGTTGAAGAAGGAGACCTCGCACGTCGCGGAGCCGTCGCTTATCCGGCAGCGAACTATGTCGAGCTCGCGCCGGATGCGGCTGAGCTGCGGAGCGGAGACGACCGCGCCCTCGACGCAGGCACTCTCGCCCGGCAGTATGTCGATGAGGCGCTTTACCGTGCGGCGGTCCTCGTATTCACGCGGAAAGTGTCGAAGAAGGTCGCGTAAAGAAAAAATGCCGAGTTTTGCTAAAAACCCGGCTTTTTTCTCTCCGACGCCCTTGACGTATTTAACTTCGGTGTCGAGTGGTATCATTTTTCCTTACTCCGCGGAGATGAGGTAGTAGTAGACCGGCTGCCCGCCCGGAACGACGCTCACTTCCGCGCCCTTGAACTCCGCGCCGAACAGCTTCTCGGTCTCGGCGGCCTCCTCCTCGGTGACGTCCGCTCCGTAGAAGATGGTCACGAACTCCGCAGGCTTGCGGCCAAGTTCTTTTGCGAGGCGGCGGAGCGTGCTCACGAGCGACTTGTTGTTTGCTATGAGCTGTCCGTCCTGAATGGCGAGGTAGTCGCCCTGCTTTATCTTCTTGTCGTCAAAGAGGCTGTCGCGGGCGGCGTAGGTGACCTGTCCCGTGCGGACGCGCGCGGCGGCGGCGAGCATCGCCTCGCGGTTTGCCGCAGTCTCGGCGTCCGGGTCGAAGGCGAGCATCGCGCTCACGCCCTGCGGCACCGTCTTTGTCCCGAGGACTATGACGTTCTTGTCGCTCATCGACACGCACTGCTCGGCGGCCATGATGATATTCTTGTTGTTAGGAAGTACGAAGACCGTCTCTGCGGGGGTGGCGTCCACCGCGCGGAGGATGTCCTCGGTGGAGGGGTTCATGGTCTGGCCGCCCTCGACGACGCTGTCAACTCCGATGTCCTCAAACACCGCGCGGAGCCCTGCTCCGGCGCATACCGCGACGAAGCCGTAGGGCTTCTCCGGCGCGGCTATGACGCGCGCGTTCGCCGTGGGCTGGGTCTTGCCGGTGATGATGACCTTCTCGGTGTGCTGCTCGCGCATGTTGTCTATCTTCATCTTCGTGAGTGAGCCGAGCTTGAGACCCGCCTGAATGGCGAGGCCGGGGTCGTTCGTGTGGACGTGTATCTTTATGATGTCCTCGTCCTCGACGAAGACGAGGCTGTCTCCGAGGCTGCCGAGATACGCGCGCAGAGCCTCGTGGCTCTTGCCCTGCTCCTCGCGGGAGAGGTTGACGATGTACTCGGTGCAGTAGCCGTAGGTGATGTCCTCGGTGGCGAAGTCGGAGAAGTCGGCGGCCTGCTTCGTGCCCTCCTCCGCGCCCTCGCGCTTTATCACCTCGCCGCGAAGGGTGCGGAGCATCGCTTCGATAAGCACGCAGAAGCCCTTGCCGCCGGCGTCTATAACTCCGGCCTTCTCAAGCACCGGGTTCTGGTGGACGGTCTCCTCAAGCGCCGCGCATCCGGCGGCGAGCATCGCCTCCAGCACCGCCTCGGGGTCGTGGTTCTCTATGGAGAAGCTCTTGGCGGAGTCGCTTGCGACGCGGCTGACGGTAAGTATCGTGCCCTCGGCGGGCTTCATGACGGCCTTGTACGCGGAGCGGACGCCCTCGGTCATCGCCTCGGCAAACTCGTCTCCGTCTATCTCGGTCTTGCCCGCAAGCGACTTTCCGAAGCCCCGGAACAGCAGCGAGAGTATGACGCCCGAGTTGCCGCGCGCGCCGCGTACCATCGCCTTGGCGGCGATGTCCGCCGCCTCGGCGGCGGTGCGGGGAGCGGTACGCTCAAGCTCTCCCGCCGCCGCTAGCAGCGTCAGCGACATATTCGTGCCGGTATCCCCGTCCGGAACGGGGAAGACGTTGAGTTCGTTTATCGCCTGTTTCTGATTGTCCACCGCCGCGGCGCCGCCAAGTATCATCGCCGCGAGCATGGAACCGCCTATCTTATTCATTTCCTTCTACACCTCCGAGCCGTAAAAAACGGCGTACTTTCGAGTAAAAGTCCGGGGACCGCCTTATATCACGCTGTCAACGCAGATGTCCACGCTCGAGACGTGGACGCCTGTCTGCGCCTCGACGTTGTAGCGTATCGCCTCTATCATCGAGCGGCAGACGGCGCTGATGTTGACGCCGTGGCGGATAACGACATGCAGTCCGGCGGAGACGGTCCCGTCCGACTTTTCCGTGACGGTGACGCCGCGCGGGGCGCTCTCGCGCTTTATCAGGCGGACGATGCCGCCCTGACTCTTCCCGGCCATGCCCTTTACGCCGAAGCATCCGCTCACTATTCCGGTTATTATCTCGGTGAGCACATCGTTCGTTATCTCAAGGGTGCCCCTGTCAAGAGAGATCTTCATCAAGCCACCTCCGAAACAGAAGTTGACACTATACAAAATTTATTTTAACCTATCTGCGAAAGAAAAGCAAGAGCGGTTGGTGAAAAAAGCAATATTTCGTCCGGCGCTTGCGCGGGCGCACGGTATATGGTATGATTTTACGGTGAGTTTATGCCGCACGGGAAGCGTGCGGGAGTATAATGGAGCAGGGATATATACGGATAACGCGGGGAGAGGGAGAGCTTGTCATTCAGAGTTTACGAGAACCGGCTGAATATGGTGGAGTTTCAGAAGCTTCGCCTTGCGAGCGGCTTTGAGCCGCTTGAGAGCGGACGGCTGAAGAAGGCGCTTGCGGCGTCACTCGTCCGCCTGAGCGCAGAGGACGGCGGCGAGACCGTCGGGATGGTTCGCGTCGCGGGAGACGGCGCGTATGTGTTCGTCATAGCCGACCTGCTCGTCCGCCCGGATAGGCGGGGCGAGGGGATAGGCTCGGCGCTCGTCAACCGCGCCGTCGACCTCATATCCGAGATGCTGCCCTCCGGCACGTGGGCGACAGTGACGCTCGTCGCCGCAAGCGGCCGCGAGAGCTTCTACGAAGGACTGGGCTTTCACAGAATACCCAAGGGCGAGGTCGGCTGCGCCATGCAGGCGTATGTTCGGGGGACGAAGCAGCCCTGACAGCAGACGCCGGCTTCATGACCTTCTCGGAGCTGTACGGCGGCGAAGAATGGCGCAAAACCCCTTGACAAACCCATGACCCCGTGATATATTTGTACCGTTAAAGGCTTTGACCGGGACAACGGCGCGGGTTCTACCCCTCCAAAGAGAGCGGGGGCATGGCTGAAACCTCCGTGTGGGGCGCGCGCGCATACCGCCCGCGAGCCGCCCGCCGAAAGCGCCGCGCGCGAGTAGAGCGGGACGCGTCCGCACGTTACAGCGGAAACGAGCGGCGCCGCATCTGCGGCGCAATCAAGGTGGAACCGTGAGGATCATCCCCACCCTTGAGACGATATTTTCGTCCCGAGGGTGGGTTTTCATTTCTCGGGAAATACTTCGGAAGAAGGAGGACGTTTTATGAACATCATTCTGAAGGACGGCAGTCCGCTCACCGTCGCGGACGGCGCGAGCGCCTTCGACGCGGCGAAGACTCTCAGCGAGGGACTTGCCCGCGCGGTCTGCGCCGCCGAGATAAACGGCGAGGTCTGCGACATCCGAACGGAACTTCACGAGGGGGATAAACTTAACCTCCTCACGGCAAACGACCCGGAGGGACTGCATACCCTCCGCCACACCGCCTCGCACATCATGGCGCAGGCGGTCAAGCACCTCTATCCCGAGGCGAAGCTTGCGATAGGCCCCGCCATCGCGGACGGCTTCTACTACGACTTCGACGTCGAGACCCCGTTCTCGCCGGAGGACCTCGAGAAGATAGAGGCCGAGATGAAGAAGATAATCAAGCAGAAGATACCGCTCGAACGCTTCGAGCTCCCGCGCGCCGAGGCGCGGAAGTTCATGGAGGAGCGCGGTGAGCCGTACAAGGTAGAGCTCATTGACGACCTGCCGGAGGATGCCGTCATAAGCTTCTACAAGCAGGGCGACTTCACCGACCTCTGCGCCGGCCCTCACGTCCCGGATACGGGACGTCTCAAGGCGTTCAAGCTGACGAGCGCCACCGGCGCCTACTGGCGCGGCGACTCGAACCGCAAGATGCTTTGCCGCGTCTACGCCGTCGCGTTTGCGACAAAGGACGAGCTTGATGAGCATCTGCGTATGCTCGAGGAGGCAAAGAAGCGCGACCATCGCCGCCTCGGCCGCGAGCTCGGACTGTTCGCGTTCTTTGACGAAGGCCCCGGCTTCCCGTTCTTCCTGCCGAAGGGTATGATGCTGAAGAACCGCCTCATTGACTATTGGCGCGAGATACACAAGCGCTACGGCTACGTCGAGATAAGCACGCCGATGATGCTCAACCGTGGCCTCTGGGAGCGCTCCGGCCACTGGGAGCACTACAAGAACAACATGTACACGACCGTCATTGACGACGTGAACTTCGGCATCAAGCCGATGAACTGCCCGGGCGGTATGCTCGTCTACGCCTCCGAGCCGCACTCCTACCGCGACCTGCCGCTCCGCTGCGGCGAGCTGGGGCTTGTCCACCGCCACGAGCTCTCCGGAACGCTCCACGGTCTCTTCCGCGTCCGCTGTTTCACGCAGGACGACGCGCACATATTCATGACCCGCGAGCAGATGAGCGACGAGATAAAGAACGTCGTTCGCCTCTTTGACGAGGTGTATTCGCTCTTCCGGCTGCCCTACGAGATAGAGCTTTCGACCATGCCGGAGGACCACATCGGCACCGTCGAGGAGTGGGAGGAGAACCAGAACATCCTCCGTCAGGCCATCACCGACATGGGCAAGACCTACGTCGTAAACGAGGGCGACGGCGCGTTCTACGGCCCGAAGCTCGACTTCCACATCAAGGACTGCCTCGGCAGGACCTGGCAGTGCGGCACGATCCAGCTCGACAGCCAGCTGCCGGAGCGCTTCGAGCTCGAGTACACCGGCGCGGACGGGCAGAAGCACCGCCCCGTGATGATACACCGCGTCGTGTTCGGCTCGATAGAGCGGTTCATCGGAGTGATAACCGAGCACTTCGCGGGAGCGTTCCCGACGTGGCTTGCGCCGGTGCAGGTGAAGGTGCTGCCGATAACCGACCGCGCAAACGACTACGCCTCCACGCTCCGTGAGAAGCTCGAGGGTGAGAAGATCTCCGCCGAGGCCGACCTCCGCAACGAGAAGATAGGCTACAAGATCCGCGAGGCGCAGATGCAGAAGATACCCTACATGCTCGTCGTCGGCGACCGCGAGGCGGAGAACGGCACCGTCTCCGTCCGCACCCGCGCGGGCGAGGACATGGGAGCCATGCCGTTCGAGGATTTCCTTGCCATTATCAACGAGAAGATAGCGACGAAGGCGATAGACTGAGCCTAAAAGGTCACAGCCGGATAAAATCGCCTGACGCGGTTTACAGGCTGTCATAAAGCAGTGTGCTGTTTGAGCTTGTCTTTAAGACGGGCTTTAGCAACGGAAAGAAACGCTCCGGGCGAGTACAAATCGCCGGAGCGTTTTCTGTTCGAGGTAGGCAGAAACTTCGTAATAATTCGATCAACTGTCTTAACGTACAGTTGACTTCTTCACATTTGTGTGATATAGTGGTAATTGTTGAGTGGACAACTGTTCGACAAATCGGGATTGATGGAGGAAATAGTTCATGCAGGAAAGAGAGAAAATCGTGCGTCTGTGGTTTGATATGTGGTTGCAACAGAAAGACTTGGGTATAGATGAAGTTTTTACAGATGATGTTATCTATATTGAAAGTTGGGGCCCAAAATACGAGAATCGCGCTACTGTAAAACACTGGTTTACGGAATGGAATACTCGTGGGAAAGTCATTGTATGGGACATAAAACAATTTTTCCACAAGGATAATCAAACTATTGTAGAGTGGTATTTCAAGAATGAGATGGACAAGGGAAACATTGGGGAATTTGACGGAATATCACTGGTTGAATGGACTTCTGACAACAAAATTAGATGTCTAAAGGAATTCGGCTGCAATCTGAACAACTACGATCCTTATCAAAACGGCGATATCCCACAATTCAAGGAAGAAAAATCGGCTGGTTTTGATAGCATGACAACTTATCATTTGTCGAGACGTTGCAAAACCCTTTAGGAACGAAAGGGCGCACTTCTATACACATAGTCTGGCGAACATGTGCCGTGCGCTCTGCGAGGCTTCATCTCTGACAGCAAAAAGCCAACCTCCGAGTGGTTTCGTCGCTTCGCTCCGTCAAGGGGTGCGGGTGTCCGGTGGACACCTCTGCCGAAGGCAGAAGCACCGACCGAGCCGGCAGGCGAGACCTACATCCCCTTGCACCGCTAAAGCGGCTATTCCCAGTGTACTTGCCGAATAGATAAACCCGCTTGCATTTTTACCTGTTCAGCAAGTCTGAAAATTGAATACTGAAAAAAGGCCGTTGATACACCGGTTTCCCGGTAAAAAGTCAACGGCCTTTTTGATACTGTTTTATGATCGAGGGCTGTTTCGCGCTGGGTGTTTTTTGATGTTGATTTTCACAGATGTTTTCTTATGATGCTCTCGGCAAGTTCGTCGGCAAACTGCGTGAGACCTTCGAAGTCCACCGCGTCATGGTACAGCGCTTCAAGACCGTCGTGGCGGCGCTTCGCCTCCGCAAGGTCGGAGACGGCGTCCTCCATCAGCGCGTCCCGCGTGCGGCGGAGGAACTTCAGCTTCTGCTTGTTTGCCGCAAGCAGGTCGCGGTCAAGATACCCCTCCGGGTGTATCCGGCGGTAGGGGTCGGCGACTGCGCCCGCGCAGGTCGTGAACGCCAGACCCAGCTCGGGGACAAAGAGGTGCGCGAGCGTACCGTCCGGGTCGAGGGGCGCAAAGCAGCTTATCACGTCGAATCCGGCACGGAGCGCCGACGCGCGCAGAGTGTGAAGCATCTCGGAGGCGAGCCCGTAGGCGGGCTGTATCTCGTAGACCTTCGACGCGAGCGCGGGGACGGTCGCCTCGAGCGTCATGACGCCATTAGGACTGTTTGCCGTGAGGAAGCGCCGCTTCTCTCTCCCCTGCGCGGACGCGGCTTTCGTGCCGAACTCGCGGCGGGCTATGCCCTGCGCGCGGCGGACGGAGCGCGCGGACGCGTCGGTGGTAACGACCGCGCGGTCGATGCTCCGCTCTATCTCGCCCGCCGCGCGGATGCAGCGATAGGCCCCGGCGTAGAAGGAGCGGTAGGCGTCGGTCGCGGCGACGATGTCGCCCCGCAGAGGCTCGAGCGCTTCGGTATCGACGAACGCCCCGGTGTGAAGGTAGCGCTCGACGGCGTATGCGTATTGCGGCTCTACGACGTGCGGGGAGGTTCCGTCCACGAACGCGACGCCTATCTCCGGAAATATCGCGCCGTCGAGCGAGTCCGGGTCGGAGGAGCAGAGTATATACTCGCACTCTAGGCCGCGCTCCGTGAGAAACCGCGCGACGCGGCGCATAAATCCGCTCTTTCCGGTGCCCGGGCCGCCCTTTATCACATATACCGCCGACGCGCGGCCGAGGTCTATGAGGTCGTCATAGTATGAGAAAAATCCGCTCGGGGAGTTTGCCCCGAGGAAAAAGCAGTATGTCCTGCCGTTCATGTTTTTACCCCCTGCGTGTGTGATGTTGATGTTACGGGTCACACCATGTTATGCAGAGGGGTACTTTTTTGCGCCGTTTCAGGCTATGAGGCGGCGAAGCTCCTCGAGCGCCTTCTTTTCGAGACGGGAGACCTGCACCTGAGACACCCCGAGCACCTTCGCCGTCTGCTGCTGGGTGAGGCTGCGGAAAAAGCGCAGCTCGATGAGGAGCCGTTCGCGTGCGGAGAGCTTTGACAGCGCGTCCCGGAGCGCCACCGACTCCACCACGCGTTCCTCCATGTCCCCCGAGCTCACAAGACCTTCGAGCGGAAGACCGTCCGCCGTCTCGCGCTGGAGGGAGTCGGGCGCTTCCGCAGAGAGCTCCGCCGCCGCTATCTCCTCGGGGGAGAGACCTACGGCGTCGCTGAGCTCACCCACGCGCGGCTCGCGGCCTAGCTGCTTTGCGAGGCGGTCGCGCGCACGGCGGATCGCCGCCGCGCGCTCCTTCATGCCGCGCGAGACCTTTATCGGTCCGTCGTCGCGGAGAAAGCGGCGTATCTCGCCCGCTATCTTCGGCACGGCGTAGGTGGAGAACTGCGTCCCGCGCGCCGGGTCGTAGCCGTCTATCGCCTTGAGAAAGCCGAGGCACCCTAGCTGGTAGAGATCCTCCGCCTCCACTCCGCGCCCGAAGAAGCGCCGCGCCACCGACCACACGAGGCCGCTGTTCTCGACGACAAGGCGCTCGCGCGCGGCGCGGTCGCCGTCGTGCGCGAGAAGAAGCAGCTCGTCGCCGCCGTACTTTTCATCGATGGCGCTCATTTCTTCGCGCGCGGCGAGATGCGCTTCGTGAAGCGGACGGTCGTGCCCCTTCCGGGGCGGCTGCGGACGGTGAAGCTGTCCGCAAAGCTCTCCATTATCGTGAAGCCCATCCCGCTCCGCTCCGCGCCGCCGGTGGAGAACATCGGCTCGCGCGCCTTCTCGATGTCGGCTATGCCGACGCCGCTGTCCGCCACCGCCGCCTCAAACCTGCCATCCGGGTATATGCGGCAGCGCATGCGGACGGAGCCGAGCGTGTCCGGGTAGGCGTGGACGATGCAGTTCGTCACCGCCTCGCTTATGACGGTCTTGATGTCGCCGAGCTCGTCCATGGTCGGGTCGAGCTGCGCCGCGAACGCGGCGGCGGCGAGGCGCGCAAATCCCTCGTTTACCGAGCGCGCGGGAAAGGTCAGGGTCATTTCGTTTATCGGTCGCATCTTATGTAGAACCTCCTGCTTTTTATTGTTTTCCGAGGCGGATGTTACTCAAAGCGCATCACGCGGGAGAGCCCGGCAGCGTCAAAGACGCGCCGCGCCTGCGGCGGTATGTTTACTACTGTGAGCTCGCCGCCCGCGTCGCGCACCCTCCGCTCGAGGCCGAGCAGTACGGCTATGCCGGAGCTGTCGGTAAATCCGAGCGCCGAGAGGTCGAGGACGCACCGCGCCGGCAGCGCCTGCGACTCGAGTTCCCCGAACCGCATCAGCACCCCGCGCGCCTCGTGCTGGTCGAGCTCGCCCTTGAGGCTTATTTTCAGCGACTCGCGCAGGCGCTCTATTTTCACATCCATTTTTTCTTCCTCCTCTGTTTTTCCCCGAAAATCGACAAATCATACGGGCTGTGCAATATTTTCTGTCACAAAAACAGGATAGCACGGCGGGCGGGAAAATGCCGTCGAAAGGACGCGGGCGCGGAAAAAAGCGGCATATCCGAAGAAGCCGTTTCTTCGGATATGCCGCCTTTTACTTTGCGCCGTATTTTCGCCGCGTCGCCTCGCCGCCGCGGATGTGCCGCTCCGCCTTGTTGAGGGCGAGCACCTCGCTTACCTCGCCGTAGAGCGTCCTGTTGAACGCCGGAAGGCGTTCCGAGATGTCCTTGTGTACAGTAGACTTGCTTATTCCGTATCTCTTTGCCGCGTCGCGCACGGTTGCACGGTTGGCTATTATGTAGCGCGCAAGCGTCTCCGCCCTCGTCTCTAAGTCCTTCTTCACCGCCGCCACCTCTTCCGCGTATTGTTCGCTTGAAATATATGCTTCGCTTCGGCGCGAAATGTGCTCGGGCAATGAATTGCCCGGCGCACCCTTTCGCAATTCCCAAACGCTCCTTTGGAGCGCTTGGGAACCCTTCCGATTTAAATGCTCGCCCCGAATGAATCGGGGCTCCGCGAAGTTGGCGGCAAAGCCGCCAACTTCAACCGCGCGAACAGGCGCGGACGCCGCCTTTGGCGGCGTAGACAGTCGGTTGCGGCATAGGTTTGAGGGCGCATTGTACACGCCGCAGAAATTTACGGATTTGAATTTATTTCGCGCCGAAGACGCGAAACTCTGCGAGACATCGGCAAGCAAAAAAAGCGCCCGCCGTCGATTGACGGCGGGCGCAATGTACCGCGATCTGCTATTCCTTTTCGTCGTTTGCCGCGAGAAGGCGGCCGATGCCCTCATCGGTGTAGGAGAGGAGATATCCGTACCGTATGGCGACGTCGCGCCGGACGGAGGCGTAGACGCCTCGCGCGACCGCGCCGCGTTTCTCCTCCTTGAGGGCGAGATATTCGCCGAGAGCGCTGTCGTCCGCGTAGAATATCACGTTGAACTTCCCCTTGTTCATCGAGACGGGGAAGAGGTCGGTGAGAAGCGGGTCGTCCTCGACGTAGAACTTCACGCCGTACTTCTCCGCGAGCCGACGAAACTCGGGAAGGAACGTGTCCCGCTCCTCCTTCGACGCGCAGGGATGCGAGAGCGCTATCCGCTTCACGCCGGCGCGGACCATCTCGCAGAAACAGTCCGCCGCGCCGAGGTGGTAGGAAAAGCCGTCTATCTTCATCACTTCGCCTCGGGGTACTCGTTGCAGAGCAGACGGTAGGGCGGCTCGTCCTCCTCGATCTCCGGGAAGCGGCCTATCGGCTCGTAGAAGCGGTTGTCGGTGTTGTCGTCGTTAGTCATCGAGACCTCGCCGAGCAGGACGGGACCGGTGCCCGGCTCAAGCTCGAAGTCGTGGTACATATAGCGGTATATCGTTATCGACTCGCCGGGGCGGAGGCGCACCTGCGTTCCGGCGGGGACGGTGCGCTCAACGCCGTCGCAGTGGACGGTGACGTCCGTATCGGCAAAGCCGCCCTCCGGCGTGGAGTTGTACACGCGAATCAGGACGTTCCCGCCGCCGCGGTTGATGATGTCCTCCATCTTCGACCAGTGGAAGTGCATCGGCGCGGACTGCCCCTCCTTGATGTAGAGCAGCTTTTCCGCGTAGGTCTTTGTGTACTTAGGCAGCTTGACGTTGCCGTTGCGGAGCGTGATGAGCGAGAAACCGACCTTGTCGAAGTTCCCGAGACCGTAGTCGGTGATGTCCCAGCCGAGCATGTTGTCGCGTATCTCGTCGTACTCGTGACCCTTCGACTGCCACTCCTCCGGGGTGAAGTGGCAGAAGGGCGGCAGTTCGAAGCGGTGCTCCTTTATCATGGCCTCCATCTCGCGGAGAGCCGCGTTTATTTCCGAACGCTTCATTGATATTCCTCCCTGTTATCTGATGTCGTAAACGCTGCGGACGCGGAGACCCGTGGGCTCGCCGCGGAGAATCTTCACGCGCCGCTCGCCCGCGTTCATGTCGAAGTAGTTGTCCTCGAGGACGAGATCGTCCGTTTCGTTCCTTATCTCGACGGCGCGGGCGTAGGCGTCGGCGCGGACGACTATCTCGTCCCCCTCGAGCGAGACCGTGAGGTGCGGGTCCTCGAAGCGGAACTGCTTCGGCGGCACGAACAGCACCGTCCCGCCGGAGATGAGCTTTCCGTCCGAATAGCAGTCGTAGCTGACGTAGTTTGTGTAGAGGTCGGCGTCCTGCATGTCCTCGCGTTCGAGCCACACCGAGGAGAGCGGAGCCGCCTCGACCTCCCTGCGTCCCTCGCGGAGAACGTTCCCTCCGGCGTCGCGGAGTGCCCAGCGCACCTCGACGCGGGCGGGAGACATCGTCTCGTTTGCGACGTTCAGGCGTATCGACTTCTTTACCTCGTAGGGCTGCGCGTTGGGGTTTACGTCCTGTGTGAGGACGCTCTCCTCCTCGCAGGAGAGCAGCACCGGCGCGAAGAACCGCTTCTCGCTGTAGTGAAGCGCCTTCCAGCGCCCGAAGTAATCTATCGAGGACCAGCTTGCCACCGGCCAGCAGTCATTGAGCTGCCAGACGACCGCGCCCATGCAGCGCCCCCTGTTGCGGCGGAAGTGTTCGACGCCGTAGCGTATCGCGTCTGCCTGCATGAGCTGCGAGGCGTAGATGGCGGTGTCGAAGCCCGTTGGGTAGAGGTAGGTCTGCTCCATGTAGTTCATTATCTTGCCGTTCGCGGCGGCGTTCCGCTGATGCTTCTCCATGACGTAGGAGAAGATGTTGCGGTCCTCCGGCAGGGTGAAGGTCTCGCACGTCGCAAGCGACGGGAAGGACTGGAACCCGAACTCCGAGACATAGCGGAAGAAGAACTTCCGGTACTCGGTGAACGGTTTGCTCCCGTGCCAGACGTCCCAGTAGTGGACGTCGCCGCGATTCTCGTCGTTCGGTTCGTCGAAGCCGCCGCCGGAGGACGGGCTTGCCGGCCAGTAGAAGGTGTTCGGGTCGTACTGCTTCAGCACCTTCGGGATGATGTACTCGTACATCTTGATGTAGTCGGAGAGCTCCTTCGGGCTGTTCACCCAGCTGCCGGACTTCACGAACATCTCCATCTCGTTGTTGCCGCACCACAGTCCGAGCGACGCGTGGTGGCGCAGGCGCTTCACGTTGTCGACAAACTCCGCCGTGATGTTCGCCTCAAATTCATCGGTGAGGCGGTAGACGGCGCAGGCGAACATGAAGTCCTGCCAGACGACAAGACCGAGCTCGTCGCAGATGTCGTAGAAAGTGTCGGAGGGGTAGTGGCCGCCGCCCCAGACGCGGATGCAGTTGTGGTGCGCCGCCGCCGCGTCCTCGAGCAGACGGCGGGTGCGCTCCGGCGTTACGCGGGGGAGGATGTTGTCCTCGGGTATGTAGTCCGCGCCCATCGCGAATATGCGGACGCCGTTGACCTCGTGGCAGAAGCTCTCGCCCCACTCGTCCTTCTCTCGGCGCACCGTCATTGTGCGTAGACCTATCCGCCGCTCCCATGTGTCGAGCGTGGCGCCGCCGCAAATAAGCTCCGCGCGGACGGTGTAGAGCGGCTGACTGCCGAAGCCGTTCGGCCACCAGAGGCGCGGGGAGGGAATGGAGATATCCCCGAGCGCCGCCGCACCCTCGGCCGCGACCGACGTTTTGCCGTCCGGGTCGGTGACCGTGACGCGGAGTGAAAGCCCGCTCTCCGGCGAGAGGTCGGTGACGGTGTGATCGGAAAGCTCCGCCTCCGTCTCGAGGCGGAGAGAGACGTTGCCGTTCTCGTGCTTTTGCGTGACGTAGACGTTCTCGAAGCGCGCCCTCGTCCATCCGACAAGCGACACGTCGCGCCAGATGCCCGCGTCCGGCAGGCGCGGACCCCAGTCCCAGCCGAACATGCAGTGCGCCTTGCGGAGGTGCGGGAAGCCGCGCATCGCGTCCTCCTGACCGCCGATAGGGTCACGCTCGTAGGCGTCCGCGACAAATTTCGTCGGCGAGCGGAGTATGACCGAGAGCTCGTTTGACTCCGCGCGGAGGACGCCCTTCACCTCGAACTCCCATATCCTGTGCATGTTCTCGACGTGGCCGAGCGGAGTGCCGTTGAGGGAGATGTCCGCGACGGTGTCGATGCCGTCAAAATGAAGGACTATGTGCTCCTCGGAAAGCAGAGCCTCCGGCGCGTCGAATGTAGTGCGGTACTCGAAGTCGTCGTCCATCACCTTCAGCGCTTTCAGCTCGTTGTCGCGCCAGTACGGGTCCTCCATGAGCCCGCCCGCGAGGAGGTCGTAGTACACGCTCCCCGGCACCGTCCCGGGGACGGACGCACCCGTGCGGACGTTAGTTAAAGTCCAACTTCCTGTCAGCCGTTCGGTTATCATGCGTATCACTTCCGTTTCAAACTGCCGCGCGCGGCGCGGCATACTTTTACAGATAAATAATAAGTTCGCGGAGCGCCGCTGTCAATCGTTTTTTGCAAAAAACCGCTCTGCATGAGAACGGATAAAGCGAGGCCTTATCCACGTTGACTTCCGCGCGGCGAGGGTTTATACTTATGGTACAGTGACCTGCAAAAATACAAAGGAGGAATCCGTATGGTAATCTATGTCAACGTGGCCGCCCCGCGCGAGGGAAACGGCTCAAAGGAGCGTCCTTTCAAGCGCATCTCGGACGCGGCGCTCATCGCGCGCCCGGGCGACGAGGTAGTCGTCGCGCCCGGCGTGTACCGCGAGAGCGTCGACCCGCAGAACGGCGGTACGGAGGACGCGCGGATAGTTTACCGCAGCGAAGTTCCGCTCGGCGCGGTGATAACCGGCGCGGAGCCGGCAAAGTCGTGGAAGCACTACGAGGGGAACACGTGGGTCATGAGGGTGAATAACGGCGTCTTCGGCGCATACAACCCCTACACCACGATAGTCGGCGGCGACTGGTACTTCGCCCCCGCGAAGCGCCACACCGGCGCGGTCTATCTCAATAGCCGCCAGCTCTACGAGACCGAGACGCTCGAGGAATGCCTTGAGGGGAAGGTATACGAGCCCTCGTGGGAGCCGGAGTGGTCGGTGTACAAGTGGTATACCGAGCAGGACGGCGGCGAGACGGTGATATACGCGAACTTCCAGGGGAAGGACCCGAACGAGGAGGACGTCGAGATAAACGTCCGCAGGCGCTGCTTCATGCCCTCAAAGACCGGCGTAGGATACATAACCTTCTCCGGCTTCAAGGTCGAGAAGGCCGCGACGACGTGGGCTCCGCCCGCCGCCTTCCAGGACGGAATGGTGGGCCCGCACTGGTCGAAGGGCTGGATAATCGAGGACTGCGACATCTCGAACAGCAAATGCTGCGGTATCTCGCTCGGCAAGTACTACGACCCGGAAAACGACCACTACTTCACGCGTAAGCACGTCAAGAGCCCGACGCAGATGGAGCGGGACGCGGTCTGCCGTGGGCAATACCACGGCTGGCTCAAGGAGAAGGTCGGCAGCCACATCGTCCGCCGCTGCAACATCCACCACTGCGAGCAGACCGGTATCGTCGGACGGATGGGCTGCGTCTTCAGCACGATAGAGGACAACCACATCCACCACATCAACAACATGCAGCAGCTCGGCGGCGCGGAGATATCCGGCATCAAGCTGCACGCCGCGATTGACGTCACCATGCGCCGCAACCACATCCACAACTGCACCATGGGAATATGGTGCGACTGGCAGGCGCAGGGCACGCGCATCACCGCCAACCTTCTGCACGACAACTATCCGCCGGAGAGCGCGGCGCGCGCCGCGGGCGGCATGATGAGTCAGGACGTGTTTGTCGAGGTCGGCCACGGCCCGACGCTCATTGACAACAACATCATGCTCTCGAAGGCGTCGGTGCGTATCGCAACCGAGGGCGTGGCGCTCGTCCACAACCTGATACTCGGCGCGTTCACCTCCGTCGGCGGCGGCACGGACGACCGCTATACGCCTTACCACATCCGCCACCGCACCGAGGTCGCGGGCTTTATGACGATACTCCACGGCGACGACCGCTTCTACAACAACATCTTCGTCCAGAACTGGCCGGCGGAGAAGGCCGAGGAGAAGGTGGACATGGGATTTCACATGGTGGAAAACCAGACGGTCGGCACGTCCGTGTTCAACGGGTATCCGACCTACGACGAGTGGATAGCAAACTTCAAGCTCGACGAGCCCGCAAACATGATGGAGCTTGCGAAGTGGCACTTCTCGCACCTGCCCGTCTGGGCGGAGGGCAACGCCTATCTCGGCGGCGCGCAGCCGTATGAGCACGAGAAGCACAACCTCGTCTGCGGGGACGGCGTGAAGGTGACGCTCGCGGAGAAGGACGGCGCGTATTCGATAGACACGAATCTTTACGACTTCCTCGGCGGCTTCCGCTGCGGCATAGTCACAAGCGACGTCCTCGGGTACGCCTTCGAGCCGGAGCAGAGGTTCGAGAACCCGGACGGCACCGAGATAGTGTTTGACCGCGACTTCCTCGGCGAGCATCGCGGCACGGACGCGCTTCCGGGGCCGTTCGTCTCGCCGGACGAGGCGGCGGGGGAGATTTGGCGCGACTGAACATTCGTTGAAACGGCTTTGTATTGATAATGAGCAAAAAAGCACCGGAGGGGAGACCCTCCGGTGCTTTTCGCGGGGAAATCACTTGAAATTTTGCCGGGCAGATGCTATAATAAAATTGCGTAAAGAGCCGCATTTATTGCGCTTTGACGAATGATATTCTTAAAAAACATTTGAACCGTACTGGGGAGGTGAGCCTGTCATGAAACTCGGATTTATCGAACGCGTTGCCGCGCTTACCGTCGCCGCGTTGATGCTCGCGGGCGCCGTCGGCTGTGAGGAGGAGAGGAACGCCGACTTCGGATACGCGGACGAGGTTATAACCGTCGGCACGTATGGCAGCGAGAACACGGTGGAGGGACTGTCCGGGGATACGGACATCGCGACC
Source organism: uncultured Clostridia bacterium (assembly GCA_947631015.1). GTDB lineage: Bacteria > Bacillota > Clostridia > Oscillospirales > JAAYOS01 > CANRIN01. Next base: position 12,981 of record CANRJS010000011.1, on the reverse strand, counting down.
ATTGAGACCGTGGGGTTTGACTACGGGTTGTTCCGTGCTGAGCGGCCTTGTTCTATCCGCGTAGTGATGAAAAACGACAGGTGCCTCGCGCAGACGGACAGCCGCGGAGAAGTTGATTCGTGGGATTTCTGTGATATTGAGCGGCTGAATGAGGACGGGACCGTGACCGCCTGCGGTGCGGGAGCATCACGAAATGTATCGCCCTTCGATATTGTGGTGCTGTATCCGGATTCCACGCACGTGATAGCGACGGACTTTCCGTTTTTCTCGGAGCCCGGGACGTACAGGGTGACGTATTATTTCAGGAATGTGATGGACGAGAATTTGCCCGTGAAGCAGAACCTCGGAGATGAGGAATACGAGCTGTCGCACACCGTAGTCGTGCCGGAAATCACCGACCGCCCGTTTGACCTGCTGTCGCTTGACAGCCGTGGGTATAACCCCGGCCTCAAACGTGGGTTCGAACACACATATTCCGATACAGACAAAAAAGTGACGCTCATGCTGACGCTCCGCAGAAACGGGGAAAAGACTCTGTTTGCCGAGAGCTCAAAGCTGGAGTGGCTGAAGGACGGAGAGTGGGAAGAAATGCCGGCGGTGGAAGGACGGGAATCCTCCGTAGGTACCCTGCGCTCGTACCCCGAGGAGGATGACGAGCGTATAGTGCTCGTAAGAGCCGACGGGTACTTCCCCGACACGGAAGCCGATTACCGTATGACCATACGCTTTGCCGAGAACGAGGACGGCTCCGGCGAGGAATACGTCCTGACGCTCAACCTCAAACTTGCCTGAGAGAAAAATCTGCTGCGGTGCCGCCGCCCCGGAAGCTCAAACTTTCCCACTGTATTCGACGACATCGAACAGTTCCTGCGTAGTAGATATAAAAATCCGGTCCTACGCTCACACTATAAGCGTAATGCAGAGCGTCCCCGAGAAAACAAAGCTTTCGGTTCTAGGCGAGAATATAAGCGGGGAGCTTGTACTAAGCTACGGACGGACGTCCCGCGTAGCAGAGACCTTCCGGTCAAAGGAAAAAGGAGTACAAAGGGGAGAAAACTTTGTTTTCTCCCCTTTGTGTGCTTTTTGGTTACTTTTTGCACAAGCAAAAAGTAACGCAGGGTGCGGGGATGCAATCCCCGCATGGTGTCGGTAGAGCTCCGCTCTACTAGGGCCGCGGGGAAGCCCCGCAGATTCCTGCGGGGCTTCCCCGCTAGAGGCACGGGGGGCGCAACCCCTGCAAAATGCCCGTGAGGCTCTGCCTCACTCAGGGACGCGGGGTCTCGCACCGCGGATGCCCGCAGGGCTTCCCCGCTATACGGGTGCGGGGCTTGCCCCCGCTGCACAGCCTTCGCTCCCGCAAAACCTTTTCGCGGCTTACAAATCGCCGTTGTGATGCTCGTCGTGGTGCTCGCCCTCGTGATGATGGCTCTCCTCGGTGCAGTCGAGACCGCAGTGGTGATGATGGCTGTAGTCCTCGCAGTCCTCCGGGCAGTCGTGATGGTGCTCGGGGTCGGTGCAGGTCGGGTCGTCGCAGCCCATACCGCTGACAAACGCCACCGTCGTCACGCCCGGAGCGGACGAAACATCCTGTTTGTCATTCGTACCGGTAGAGGTGCAGCCGATAGGCAGAAGGAAGCAACACAGCACGGCGAAGCATATAACGCTTCTGTATATACGAACCTTTTTCATAACTAACTATAGAAACTCCTTTTACATCTTTTTGTTTGTTTTTAGCAGCAGTTTCAATGCGAATAATCAGCCCATCGGACCCACCTTCTCCCAAAAATAACGCAGGACAGGGGGCGCCTGTCGGCGCGGCGCGCGGAAGCCTTCCGCGCGTCATACGACCATGAACCTTTCTCGCATTTAATTATAATACCACTGTATGTTTTGTCAATGGTTTATGTCAAATCTGTAAGCATAATTCCGAAAATAGCCGTTAAAAGATGAAAGGAAACGGAAGCGTACGGGATTTTCCCGTACGCTTCCGCAAAATTCAGAGCTTTCGGTAAATGGTCACCCACATCGTGATAAAGCACGCGAGCCCTCCGATGACGTTCGAGATAGGCTCCGCAAGGAACACTCCCTCCACGCCGAAGCCCATGTACGGCAGCGCGAGCGTCAGCGGAACGACTATCATGGCCTTCCGCAGAAGCGAGAAGAACACCGCCTGCTTCGCCTTGCCGAGCGCCTGGAAGGTCGTCTGTCCGACGAACTGGAACGCCATGAACACGAAGCCGAAGAAGTAGATGTCAAGCATCTCCGCGCCGACGGAGATGGTCTCCGCCTTGTCGGTGAAAATGCTTATCATCTGCTTCGGCAGGAGCAGAACGACTATCCACGCGAGGCAGGTGTACACCGTGCCGATGAGCGCGGTGAAGCGGATGCCCTCCTTGACGCGCCCGTTCTTCCCCGCGCCGTAGTTGAAGCCGAGCACCGGCTGCGCACCGCTGTTTATGCCGGAGATTGGCAGCGACAGTATCTCGCGCACCGAGTTGAGAACGGTGAGTATGCCGACGTAGAGGTCGCCGCCGAAGGTCTGGAGCTGGTTGTTGCAGACTATCTGCACGAGGCTGTTCGTGCCTTGCATGACAAAGCCGGGGATGCCGAGCGTGACTATCCTCCGCGTGCGCGCGGCTTCTATGCGGATGCGCTTCCGCTCTATCCTGAGAAGCGCCTTCTTTCCCGTGAGGAAGCGGAGCACCCACACGGCGGAGACGCCCTGACTTATCACCGTCGCGAGCGCCGCGCCGCGCACGTCCATGTGGAACACAAATATGAACAGCGGGTCGAGCACGATGTTGAGCGCGGCGCCGATGACCGTCGTGAGCATTCCTATCCTCGGGAAGCCCTGCGCGTTTATGTAGCCGTTGAGCCCGGTCGCGAACATCGAGAACGCCGTGCCGAAGACGTAGATGCCGAGGTACTCGTCCGCGTACTTCACCGAGAGGTCGCTCGCGCCGAAGAGGTAGAGTATCGGCCGCCGCAGGAAGAAGCAGACAAGGAAGAGCACCACCGACGATATGCCGAGCAGCGACGCGACGTTGCCGAGGATGTTCTTAGCCTCATCCTCGTCGCGCTGACCGCGCGCTATCGAGAAGAGCGTCACGCCGCCGCTCGCAAAGAGGTTTGTGAACGCCGCGACGAGGACTATCACGGGAAAGGTTATCCCGAGTCCCGTGAGCGCGATGTCGCCTATATCCTCGAGGTGACCGATGTATATCCTGTCGACCACGTTGTAAAGGAGCTGGACTATCTGCGCGACGGTGAGCGGTATCCCCTGCGCGATTATCCGCTTCTTTACCGAACCCTGTGAAAAATCGTTGCCTGTGCTCTGCATGAAGTCCTCCGGGTATATCCCGCCGTGAAGCGGGGCTTCACGGCGAAAAGCTCGCGTCCGACGTGCCAAAGCGTGGCCGCACGGTCTCGCTTGAGGCCTCGGACGTGTTTCTGTCAATATTATAGCAAAGCGCGGGAAAATTGCAACACCGCCTCGGGGCGCGCCCTAAAGAATATGAAACCGCTTGCAAATGCGGCGGCATGAGGTTATAATTATTGGGAGAGCGCATCGCCCGCGCGGACTTCCGCGCGGGACGCAGGAGGAATTATATGAAGGTTTCCGTCAGGGACTTGACAAAGATCTTTCCAGCGAGGGGCAGGAAGAAGGGCGAGGACGTCGTTGCGGCGGGGCACGTGAGCTTCGAGATAGAGGACGGCGAGCTTATCGGCCTGCTCGGCCCCTCCGGCTGCGGCAAGAGCACGATACTCAACCTGCTCTGCGGACTGCTTCAGCCCACGGAGGGAAGGATATTCTTCGGCGAGGAGGACGTCACCGACCTCCCGGCTGAGCAGCGCGGCGTGGGGATGGTTTTCCAGAACTACGCGCTCTATCCGCACCTCACGGTCATGCAGAACATCATGTTCCCGCTCCAGAACTTCAAGGGGGACAGGAAGCTCAGCCGCGAGGAGATAAAGAAGCGCACCGACGAGGCGGCGCGCCTCGTGCAGATAGACGGTCTCATGGACCGCAAGCCGGCGGAGCTGTCCGGCGGTCAGCAGCAGCGCGTCGCGATAGCGCGGGCGCTCGTGAAGATGCCGCGCATCCTTCTCATGGACGAGCCGCTCTCTAACCTCGACGCGCGGCTGCGCCTCCAGACCCGCGAGGAGATACGCCGCATCCAGCGCGAGACCGGCATAACGACGGTGTTCGTCACCCACGACCAGGATGAGGCGATGAGCATTTCCGACAGGATAATCGTCATGCAGAGCGGCGTCGTCAACCAGATAGGAAAGCCGCAGGAGGTCTATGACTCTCCCGCTAACCTCTTTGTCGCGAAGTTCCTCGGCAACCCGCAGATAAACACCTTCCGGGGCGCGGTGCGCGGCGGAGAGGTGTACGTCGGCGGGGACTGCATCCTCCCGGCGGACGGCATACCGGACGGCGAGGTCATAGTCGGAGTCCGCCCCGAGGGACTTATCCCCGCGCCGGACGGCGCGCTCGGGTGCCGTCTGCGCGGCGTGGAGGTCATGGGGCGCGACATAAGCGTCCTCGCGGAGCACGACGCGTCGGAGGCGGCGACGGTGCGCTCGATAGTGAGCGCGGAGAATATCGCAATGCTCGGCGGCGGGACCGTCCGCTTTGACATAAAGCCCGGAAAGGCGTTCGTCTTTGCGGCGGACACCGGGCTGCGGCTTGACGGGAGGCGCGCCGATGGGTAAAAGAAGCGCAAAGGGATGGCTCTACCTCCTGCCCGCGATACTCTTTCTCGGCTTTTTCCTTGTCTACCCGCTCGTGGACGTGTTCGTCTACTCCTTTGAGGAGAGCTACAACTTCGCCTCGCAGACCTACGCGGGCGTCGGGACCTTCAACTACTCCTACATCCTGCGCGACCCATACTTCCTCCAGGCGATAAAGAACACTTTCATCCTCGTAATAATCACCGTTCCGGTATCGACCGGGCTCGCGCTCGTCATCTCGCTTGCGCTGAACTCGATAGAGCGCCTGCGCCGGCTCTTTCAGACGGTGTACTTCCTGCCGTATGTGACAAACACCCTCGCCGTCGGCCTTGTCTTCATGATACTCTTTCAGAGGACGCCGTACACCGACGGATTTGTGAACCTGATGCTTAGCTGGTTCGGCGCGGGACCGGTGGACTTTATCGACGGACCTTACGCGGCGAAGATGTTCGTGCTCTGTCTCTACACGGTCTGGATAGTCCTGCCGTTCAAGATACTGATACTCACGAGCGCGCTCGCCTCGGTGAGCAAGGACTACTACAACGCCGCGAGGATAGACAACACGCCGCCTTTCCGCGTATTCCGCAAGATAACGCTGCCGATGATCTCACCGTCGATAGTCTATCTGGTGATAACCGGATTCATCGGCGCGTTCAAGGCTTACAGCGACGCGGTGGCGCTCTTCGGCACGAACCTCAACGCCGCCGGAATGAACACCATCGTGGGCTACGTCTACGACATGCTGTATGGCTCGAGCGGAGGGTATCCGTCCTACGCCTCGGCGGCGGCGATAGTGCTGTTTGTGATAGTCCTCACGATAACCGTCATAAACCTGCTCGTCTCGCGGAAGCACGTCCACTACAACTCGTAACGCCGCGGGGAAGGAGAGTCTGAAACGTGGATAAAAACTTTACCGGCGCGGGAAAGGCCGCGCGGATACGGAAGAAGATATTCCGGGCGCTTGTATACCTGTTTCTGGTGTTCTGGGGGCTCGTCGTGCTCTTCCCGTTCTACTGGATGGTGCTCACCTCGATAAAGGGCTACGGCGCTTACAACTCGGAGTACATCCCGCAGCTCTACACGGTGGCTCCGACCCTCGAGAACTACGTCGAGGCGTTTACCTCGGTGCCGCTCGGGAGGTACTTCCTCAACACGATAATCTTCACCGTGGGAACGACGGCTATAATGCTCGTCGTAACGGTGCTTGCAGCATACGCCTTCGCGCGGCTCGAGTTCCGGGGCAAGAACCTCGTGTTCCTGCTCTTCCTGTCGCTGATGATGATACCGAGCGAGCTCGTGGTCATAACGAACTTCGTCACGATAACGAATCTCGATTTGCGGAACACCTTCACCGGACTGATACTTCCGTCGGTGACGTCGGTGTTCTACATCTACCTGCTCAAAGAAAACTTCGAGCAGGTGCCGGATCAGCTCTACTACGCGGCAAAGGTGGACGGCACGTCCGACCTCAAGTACATGTTCAAGGTCATGATACCGATATGCCGCCCCACCATCGTCACGATAACGATACTGAAGGTGATAGAATGCTGGAACAGCTACGTCTGGCCGAGGCTCATCACCGACGACGCGGACTACTACCTCGTCAGTAACGGCATACAGGCGATACGCGAGAGCGGCTTCGGCCGCGAGAACATCCCCGCCATGATGGCGGCGGTGGTGGCTATATCCGTCCCGCTCATCGTCCTCTTTGTGATATTCCGCAAGATGATAATGGAGGGCGTCTCGAGAGGGGGCACAAAGGGATGAACGCGGCTTTGAAAAGAGCGGCGGCGCTGATGCTTGCCGCCGTCATGTTCATTCTTCCGCTCGGAGGCTGCCACGGCTCGCGCGGTCGGGATCAGTTCGTCATGCCGGAGGATTTTGACGCCTCGCGCAGCTACGAGATAACCTTCTGGGCAAAGAACGACACGAACGTCACGCAGGTGAACATCTACAACAAGGCAATATCCGACTTTGAGGCGCTCTACCCGAACATCAAGGTCAATATGCGCCTCTACACCGACTACGGCCGGATATACAACGACGTCATAACGAATATCGCGACCGACACGACGCCGAACGTCTGCATCACCTACCCCGACCACATCGCGACCTACATGACGGGGCGGAACAGCGTCGTCATGCTCGACGAGCTGTTCCGCGACGCGCGCTACGGCCTCGGCGGGAGCGAGCTCCGCTTCGACGGGCCGGCGGAGAGTGAGATAGTCCCGAAATTCCTCGACGAGTGCGCGATAGACGGCCACTACTACGCCCTGCCGTACATGCGCTCGACCGAGGCGTGCTACATCAACAAGACCTACGTCGAAAAGCTCGGCTACACCGTCCCGGAGACGCTGACCTGGGACTTCGTGTGGGAGGTCGCGGAGGCCGCGACGGCGAAGAATCCGGACGGGACGTTTGTCCTGAACGGCGGCAACGTCATGATACCGTTCATATACAAGTCGACCGACAACATGATGATACAGATGCTCCGTCAGCGCGGCGCGGGCTACTCGGACGAGGAGGGGAACATCGGCATTTTCAACGACGTCACCGACGGCTTCCTTCGCGGCATAGCAGCGCACACCGGGAGCGGAGCCTTCTCCACCTTCAAGATATCCGGCTACCCCGCAAACTTCCTCAACGCCGGACAGTGCGTGTTCGCTGTCGACTCCACCGCCGGCGCGACGTGGATGGGCGCGGACGCGCCGCTTATTGATATCAGCGAGGACAAGCTTATCGACTTCGAGACGGTCGTAAAGCCTATACCGCAGTACGACCCGGAAAACCCCTGCATGATCTCGCAGGGACCGTCAGTGTGCGTATTCAACAAGAGCGACCCGCAGGAGGTGCTTGCAAGCTGGCTCTTCGCGCAGTACCTTCTCACAAACGACGTGCAGATCGCCTACTCCGAGACCGAGGGCTACGTCCCCGTGACCTCCAAGGCGCAGAGCGACCCGGACTATCTGGCGTACCTCGCGGCGGCGGGGGAGGACAACGACCTCCACTACCCGATAAAGATACAGGCGGCGGAGCTGCTTATCGACAATATGGATAACACCTTCGTCACGCCGGTGTTCAACGGCTCGGCGTCGCTCCGGGACGCGGCGGGATCGCTTATCGAGGAGGTCACGAAGTCGGTGCGGCGCAAACAGACCGTCGACGCCGAATATCTCGAAAAGCTGTACGGCGACACGACCACGCTCTACCACCTCGACGAAGCGGGACGCGCCGGCGGCGTCGCGCCGGGGGAGGATATGGGGCCGCTGCCGGCGGCTTCGACGGCGCTCATTGTTTCGATAGCGGCGGTGTGGGTCGTCATATTGTTGTATTTGGCGCTTACCGCAGTGTCAAAAAAGAGACAATATCACCGTTGATTTCTATGGGAGCATGGTATATAATAGCGTTGTCCAAATTTGGAAAACGATTTAGGAGGATAAATATGAAGAAAGTATCCAAGTTTACTTCTCTTCTGCTCGTTGCCGTCATGGTGTTTGCGATGATGGCCTTCACCGGCTGTGACAGCGGAGAGGGCGGCACCAGCCCCGAGGCGTTTGCTCCTGCCGAGGGTTACATGACCCACGCCGAGTACGAGGCCGCTGCCGTTGACAGCGAGGTCAAGCTCGACACCTACGTCCAGGCCACCCAGTCCTGGTGGGACGGCAAGATCACCGTCTACGCCCAGAGCCCGGACGGCGCGTACTTCATCTACAACATGACCTGCTCCGAGGAGGACGCCGCGAAGCTCACTCCCGGCACCCGCATCAACGTCACCGGTTACAAGACCGAGTGGTCCGGCGAGGTCGAGGTCGCAGAGGGCGCTACCTTCGAGATAGTCTCCGGCGACACTTGGACCGCCACGCCAACCGACGTGACGAGCCTGCTCGGCACCGACGACCTCATCAAGCACCAGAACGAGAAGGTCGCCTTCAAGGGCCTCACCATCGAGAACATCTCCTACAAGAACGACGAGCCGGGCGACGACATCTATGTCACCGTCGGCTACAACGGCGCGAGCTATGAGTTCTGCGTCGAGGTCTACCTCACCGGCCCCGACAGCGACGTCTACACCACCGTCGGCACCCTGAACGTCGGCGACACCGTCGACATCGAGGGCTTCCTTTACTGGTACGAGGGCGTCAACACCCACATCACCTCCATCAAGACCGTCGGCTGAGCGGAGAGCGCACAAAACAGCAACTAATGAAAATCGGGAGCGGTCAAAAGACCGCTCCCGATTTTTTGCTCTCGGGGAACTTTTTACGAAGGCTTTCGCAAATGAGTTTTAGGTTGACAAAAATCGCTTTGGTGGTATGATAATTATAATGTTTCAATGTGTTCGGAAGGGTTTCATTGCTGCATAAACGAATGCTCGGAGGTGACGGCGCTGTGAAAGAACGGAAGGACATAAATGTGCTTGTCGGCGCGAACATCAAGCGTGAGCGCGAGAGAGCCGGTTACACGCAGGAACGATTTTCCGAGATGATAGGTATCGGCCCCAAAAGCCTGTCCGCAATAGAACGGGGAACGGTGGGCGTTTCGCTTACGCTGCTGTTGAAGATTTGCAACACCCTGTCTATATCGAGCAATACGCTGCTGTTTGCAGATACGGCCAAAAACAATGTTCAGGATATAACCGAGCGGCTTGAACGTCTGCCTCCCGAACAGTTTGCAATAGCGCACGACATACTCTGCAAGCTGCTCGAGGCGTTTGCGCTGGGGAAATAGGACAAAAATCGGAACGGGCGTCCTGCCCGTTCCGATTTTTCTCTCGTTTATTATCGCGACGCTTGTTGTTTCGTTCTGAGTATAGTATAATTGAGTCAGGGAAAAAGCGCCACAACAAAAATCCGATATGTGTATGATTAATGGAGGTGAGGCATGAACACGAAGAACAACCGCCGCGCTCGGGAGACACGCGAGCGCCTCAAGCTTGCGCTGCTGGACATGCTCGCGCGGGACGACATCCTCGACGTCACCGTGAGCGCCCTCTGCGACGAGGCCGAGGTCAACCGCTCCACCTTTTACAGCCACTATGACAGCGTGGCGGAGCTGATGGACGAGATAGAGCAGGAGATAGGCAAGGACATCTTCGAAAAGGTCGCGGAGGTGTATGACGACGACAAGTCCATGTTCTCCGCCGAATACCTCCTTGCCATACTCGGCCACCTGAAGGAGAACCGGAGCTTCTACCACGCATATCTGCGCCAGAGCGTGGGGAGGAGGAACATCGACTGGGGCTTCGGGCAGCTGCTCGAGCAGTTCGTCCGACCGATGATGAAACGGCTCGGCGTCACCGACATCGAGACTGCCTACTACTTCGAATTTTTCAAGGAGGGGTTCATCGCGGTGATCTCGCTGTGGCTCGACGGCGGCTGCCGTGAGGAGCCGGAGACTATCGCGCACTGCATAACGAGTATGCTCAACCACCCGGAGTTCGAGATAGAGTAAAGGAGGGGTCGATATGACCGGACTTGACAGACTTTGCCTCGCCATGACCGAGTACGAGGCGGGGTGTCCGCAAAGGATACAGCACTTTCTGAAGGTACACGCCTTCGCCGCGCTCATCGGGCGGGGAGAGGGGCTTTCCCCGGAGGAGCAGAACACGCTCGAGGCGGCGGCCTACGTCCACGACATTGGCATAAAGCCCGCGCTCGAGAAGTACGGCAGCGCCGCGGGGAAGTATCAGGAGGAGCTTGGCGCGGAGCCGGCAAGGACGATGCTCATTGACTGCGGCTTTTCGGCGGAGACGGCGGAGCGCGCGGCGTGGCTCGTCGCGCACCACCACACCTACGACAACATCAACGCACCGGACTACCGCATCCTCGTCGAGGCGGACTTCCTCGTAAATCTCTTTGAGGACTCGTCGCCGCGCGAGGCGGTGGAGTCCGCATATGAGAAGATATTCCGCACCGAGACCGGCCGGCGTCTCTGCCGGACGATCTTCGGCCTTTGAGAGGGAGTGACGTAAGATGACGATAACCGAAATGCTTTCGCGTAACCGCGTGAACGGCTTCCTCCGCGTCGACGGGCGCAGGATAGTGAACAGCGCGGGCGAGCCGATACTTCTTGCGGGCTGGGGGCTCGGTAACTGGCTCCTCTGCGAGGGGTACATGTGGCGCGCGGGACGGCGCGCCGACCGTCCGAGACGGATAGAGGCGGTCGTCCGCGAGCTCGCGGGGAGCGACTACGCCGCGTCCTTCTGGCCGCGCTTCCGAAAGAACTACATACGCCGGGAGGACATCCTGCGGATGGCGGAGCTCGGATACAACTCCGTCCGCGTGCCGATGAACTGGCGCGTCTTTATGGCGGACGAGCCGGGCGTCACCTTCCTCGAGGACGGCTTCCGGCTGATAGACGACCTTCTCCGCTGGTGCGAGGAGGCTAAGATATACGCCTTCCTCGACCTGCACGGCGCGCCGGGCGGGCAGACCGGCTCGAATATCGACGACTGCATCGACGACTTCCCTCGTCTCTTCACCGACGCGGACAGCTACGAGAAGGGCATAGCGCTCTGGGGAGAGCTCGCGCGGCGGTACGCCGACAGGTGGATAGTCGGCGGCTATGACCTTCTGAACGAGCCGATACGCCCGGACGGACACAACGGTTCGACCCGCCCGACGGGTCATCTCCTGCCGAAGCTGCGCCGGTTCTACCGCGACGCCATAGCGGAGGTGCGTAAGTACGACAAGCGGCACATGTTCTCGATAGAAGGGCACCACTGGGCGACGAACCCCGCCGTCTTCTGCGAGGACTACGACGAGAACATGGTCATACACTTCCACCGCTACGCCGTCATGCCTGACATGGGCACTTACAGGGAGTGGCTTGAGCTCTCAGAGCGCTGGAACAAGCCGCTCTGGCTCGGCGAGACCGGCGAGAACACGCCGGAGTGGTTCGCGGCGCTCTATCCGCTCGCGTTCCGGCTGGGGATAGGCGTGAACGTCTGGCCGTGGAAGAAGATGCAGACCGACAACTCGCCCTATTCTGTGAAGATGCCGCACGGCTGGCAGAAGTTCACCGACTACGCGAACGGCGGCGAGCGTCCGGGCTATGACGAAGCTTGGGCGATGTTTGACGAATATCTTGAAAATATGCTTCTTGAGAACTGCGAGGAGAACCCGCGCGTTACGGCGTCGGTGTTCCGCCTGCCGGGGTGCTCGCTCCGCGCCGTCGACTTCGACGAGGGCTCGGCAGTGGGACACTGCTGCGGGGACGCGCTCTGCGGCTACCGGCGCGGCTCCGGCGTGAAGATAGTCGAGCCGGAGGAGTGGCCAGCGCGGCGCTTCGGATTCGACTGCTCGTGGGACGCTCTGCGTCTCGCGCTTCACGAGGGCGAGAGTGTGGAGTACACCTTCTTCGGCTCGCGGGAGGGTACGACGCTCACGCTCGAGATGTCGGAGGGAAGCGCAGGCAGGATATCGCTCACGCAGGACGGCGCGCCGCTCGCGCTCACGCATGAGGGAAACACCGTCCGCACGTCGCTTCGCGCGGCAAGCGAGACGACCGTCCGCGTCGCCTGCACAGAGGGAAGCGTCACGCTCGAGAGGCTGATATACAGATAGTCGCGAGGCTGTGCCCACACCCGTATAGCGGGGAAGCCCCGCAGGAATCTGCGGGGCGAGACCCCGCGTCCTTGGTAGAGCAGAGCTCTACCGACACCTTGCGGGGGCGCTGCCCCCGCACCCCCGGCGGGGCTGTGCCGCCCCGCACAGTTTCGTGAAGAAAGTGTTGGGCATTGTCCGCGAAGCGGACAATGCTAGTGCGTGCTGTAGAATGTATCTATGCGGAAAAGGTTCGAGCACGCACGCGCTACATTTTTGCTCGCGCAAAAAGTAGCCAAAAAGCGCGCTTAAGGGAGAGGGCTTCGCCCTCTCCCTTAAAAATCCCTCTCCTGAATACGACACACAACCGCAACCCGCATAACAGGACACACTCTGTATCAAACACATCTATCATCCGACCGGGTGAGTTTCTGGGGTACATATCCGACTTTCCCACTGTATTCGACGACATCGAACAGTTCCTGCGTAGTAGAAATAAAAGTCCGGTCCTACGCTCACACTATAAGCGTAATGCAGATACTTCCCCGAGAAGACGGAACTTTCTGTTCTAGGGGAAAGTATGAGCGCGGGCGCTTGTACTAAGCTACGGGCAGATGTCCCGCGTCGCAGAGACTTTCCGGTCAAAGGAAAGAGGGGTACAAAGGGGAGAAAACCTTGGTTTTCTCCCCTTTGTGTGCTT
>CANRJS010000010.1 GCA_947631015.1 uncultured Clostridia bacterium | reverse complement strand
CCCGCCGGGGGTGCGGGGGCAGCGCCCCCGCGAAGTGTCGGTGAGGCTCTGCCTCACTTAGGGACGCGGGGTTACCCCGCGAATGCTCGCGGGGCTTCCTCGCTGCACGGGTGCGGGGCCTGCCCCGTGAAAAGGTGGCGGGCTTCGCCCGCAGATTTGCAAAACTATACTCTGTGATACTTTCCGTTTTCGAAGCGGCGCACCGCGCCGCTCGGAAGTCGCTGGACGTAGTGGTTATCCATCGGCTCCGCGCGCTCGATTATCCGCGTCGGAGCGGATACCGCCACAGAGTTTGGCGGCATGTCGCCGTACACGGCGGCGCCCGCGCCTATCCGGCACCCGTCCCCTATCGTCACGCCGCCGATGATAACGGCGTTCGCGCCGATGTATACACGGTCGCCTATCGTGGGCGCGCCGGGCTTCGACGTACCCTCGAGGGTGTTCGAGCCGATCGTGACGTTCTGGAATATGACCGCGTCGCGGCCGATCTTTGCATCGTTTGAGATAAACACGTCGAACGGCCCGTGCGGGAAGCACGGCTCGCCCGCAAACTCCGCAAGTCCTCCGACAAACCCGCACCGCTTGTCAAAGTAGTGGCCGTATGCGTCCCATATCAGCTTTTTTGTGTTCACTTTCCCGTCAGTGAGGCACTTTTCGCGCATCTTCTCGCGGACGCGCCATATCGTCTTGTACCTCAGCATGTAGAAGGCGAGAGCCGCAGGAGTTATCAGCTTTTGGAATATGCTCATCTCCGCTCCGCCTCCATCCGCTCTATCGCGTCCGCTATCGCGCCGGTTTTGCAGTCCGCGACGACCTCATAGCCCATCGCGAGTATCTCCGGGTAGGCGCTCGAGGGCACGAACGCGCGGTCGGCGGCGCGGAGGAGCGCCGTGTCGTTCGGCGCGTCGCCCGCGCAGACGAGCTTCCGCCCGAGCCTGTCCGCAAGCCAGCGCGCGGAGGTCCCTTTGTCCACACCGCCGGTCTGTATCTCGAGCATGAACGGCAGCGAGCGGACGCCGTTCAGCCCCTCCTCCTCGGCCTCCTTCGCGAGGGTGGGGATGTCGTCCGGGTGGGCGGTGAACACCGCCTTCATCCAGTCGTCCGGAATCTCCTCCATCGGGCACATACGGCTCACCATCCCGACCCACTCGAAGTGGGCGCGGGTGTAGTCGTTTGCCTGGACGGCGAGGGTGTCGTTCGGCAGGTAGACCTCCAAACCGACCTCGAGGTCGAAGACCGCGCGGTCGCTGTGGCGGTCGCGTATGCGCCGGACGGCTGCTTTCTCCCAGTCCTTCATCGGTATTTGGAGCCAGGTCGTGCCGTCCGCAAAGTCGTAGACGAGCGAACCGTTTGATAGCACCACCGGCGCGTTGACGCTTATCTTCTCGAGCTGCGGCGTAAATGTCGGCTTCGAGCGCCCCGTCGCTATCGAGAACATCCCGCCACCCGCCTTGAAGCGCTCTATCGCGTCGAGGTTGCGCTGCGGGATCTGCTGTCCGTCGCTCAGCGTAAGGTCGTAGTCGCTGAGAAAGAGTATGTCGGAGAAATCGGTCATTATTTTACCTCAGTACCCGTTTTTCCTAATCATAGCACAAAGGGCGGGGGCGCGCAAGCGGAAAACAAGGGAGGCGGGACAGTCCCGCCTCCCCTTATACACCGTACTATGATGTTCCTCCGTGACCCGCCGCCGTTCAGTCCGCATTCACCAGCGGCGCGAGACCCGCCATCCGCGCGACGATGGCCGCCGCCTCGCTGCGCAGGAGGACGTCCGAATAGCCGAAAACTGCGTCGTCCGTTCCATTTGCGGGCTTGCCGTTCACTATTCCCGCCTCCGCGAGAGCGTACACGGCGTCGCCCTTGGCGCCGGACGGCACGTCCGCGAAGTATCCCTCCGGGACGTCGTTCACCTTTTCCGTGTCCTCGCCGAGGACAGCGGCAAAGATCGCCGCCGCGTCCGCGCGGGTGATCTTCGCTTCCGGGTCGGACGGTACGCCGTCTATGACGCCCTTCTCCGTGAGATAGTCCGCGTACACACTGTACCATTCGCCCTTCTGGTCCGCTGCGCCGTAGACGTGTTCGCCGTTCCGGTACTGCATGAGGCGCGCGGCGAAGGCGGCGGTGTGCGCCCATGTGAGCTCGCCGGACGGGTCAAACGTCCCGTCGCCGTTCCCGAGGACGATACCGGCCTCGGAGGCGGCACGGACGGCGTCCGCATACCATGCTCCGGCGGCAACGTCGCTGAATCTCCCGCTCCCGAACCGCACCTCGGTCCACGCGGGAAATCCCGCGTCTTCCGCTGTTGTAAGCGCGTTCCACTGTTCCTCACTGCCCGCGAAGCGGACGTCGGCGAGCCTCTTGCAGCCCGCAAACGCGTGTCCCAGCCGTTCCAGCGTCGCGGGGAGCGACACGGAGACTAGCGACCTGCAATTTTCAAACGCACCGTCCCCTATCCGCGTCACGCTGTCCGGCACGGTCACTTCGGTGACGCCGGAGCATCCCCGGAACGCGCGCTCGCCTATCTCGGTTATCCCGTCCCAGATAGCTATCGAGTCGACTTCATACCCGCTCCACGGCGCGGGGTCCTCTGCGCTGTAATCCTCCATGGCGCCCGAGCCGGAAAGTGTAAGGCGGCCGCCGATAAGCAGCCATTTTATGTTGTCACCCTCGGCTCCGCAGTCTCCGGCTCCGGCGGACGCCGCGAGAGCCGTTCCCGGCAGGAGCGCCAGTATCAGAGCCGTCATTACAACAAACGAAAGAACACGCTTCTTCATGCAAATTCTCCTCAAATAATGCGACTTACGCCTGTTTCCCATACATTTTCGGACGATATGTCCCGGCCGCGCCTGCGCAAAAGCGTATGCGGAAAGGCCGGGCATCCGGCGCACCGGCTGCAAACCGTTTGTTTCAGTATATCACCGCGCGGATGGCACGTCAATATTTTACCCTCGGTTTTGCTTTCCGAGGCGTAGGACGCCGGGGAAAACGGAGGACGCCTATTCGCACGCGATATACACGTCCATGCTCTCGCCGTCGGTCTCGAAGCAGGGGATCACTCCCCTCTCGGTGTGCTCGAGACCGCTGAGGCGCATATAGCTGTCGAGCGCCTTGTATGCGTTCGGTATCGACACGAAAGGGTTTGCGAACGGCTCGGGGATGTGTATCGCGGCGTAGCGGTGTTCCGGCTGTGAGAACACCTCGAGACCGGGCGGCGTTAGCCCCTCCGGCAGCACCCACGCGGCCTCATAGCCGTGCATACCGAAGACGTTTACCTGCTCCTGTGACGCGAACGGGAAGTCCCACCCTATCACACACGGCCGCTCGACGCCGTTCTGCCGCGCATACTCGGTCACTCGGCCGATGGCGTCGCTCTCCGGGTCGGCGCTTATCACCGCATACTTCACATAGCGGAACGCCGGAACGACTTCGACGCGAAGGTCGGTGTACGCGTCGGCATACGCCGCCATGTCCTCGCGGAAGAGCGCGTCGAGCGAACAGTTGAAGAGCCCGCAAATCTCTATCGCCTTGTTTATATCTGGCTGCGCCGCGTCAAGTTCCCACTTCGAGACGGTCTGGCGGCTCACATCCAGCCGCTCCGCAAGCGTCTCCTGCGTCATGCCCCGGCTGAGGCCGCGCAGATACTGCAAATTCTTTCCGAAACTCATAGTCTTTCCTCCTGACCGGATATTCGTGGTGCACCCTACGAAAAGTATATCTTGTTTTTCTCCGAAGCTCAACCGCCCTCCGCGCGCAATTTTTCCCCGCCGCGCAACCCAAAAGCGCGCCGTCCGAGACTCGCAGACTGTCAACGCAAATCGCCCGGACGGTTCGGCCTGTCAAAAAGTTCTGACAAACTTTATTGACAGGCTTTCGCGGCAAACCTCAATCGCAGGCGAAGCCTGCGATTGCCCTCAACACAAAGGACAGGCACTTCCGTGCCTGTCCTTAAAGCCTCGCAGAGTTCGCCGCGCAAGCGGCGAATAAGTTCTAATCGTTTTTCCGACGGCGTGTACGTCGGAAAAAACTCATCTCGCGGAGCGCGCGTCGATTTTCCGCCAAATGCGGTTCCGCGCTTGTTCGCGCGGTTGAAGTTAGCGGCAAAGCCGCTAACTTCGCGCAGGCGGAATTCATTTCCGCCGAGCATTTCAATCGGAAGGGCTCCCACGCGGTCACCGACCGCGTGGGAATTGCGAAGCCGGGCGCATGCTGTCGGTAGGGCTTCGCCCTATCCGACAGCTTCACTTGAAATTGCGCCTGCGCAATTTCAAGTGAAAGTCTCGGCGCGAAAGGGTGCGCAGAGGATTATATCAATGTTTGGCTTTGCTCGCGAAGCGGGCAAAGCTCACGAGGGCTGAATGTGTTCCGATGTGGAATATCTCGGCGCCCTCGTGTTCGCCACGAGCACATTTCGCGACGACTTTCTTAGTGGTGGAACAGCCTCATCCCTGTAAACCCGAGCACCATGTCGTACTTGTTGCAGCAGTCGATGACCGCGTCGTCGCGTATCGACCCGCCGGGCTCGAGGACGTAGCGCACGCCGGAGCGCTTCGCGCGCTCAATGTTGTCGCTGAACGGGAAGAACGCGTCCGAACCGAGGCTCACGCCGTCTATGTGCGAAAGGTACTCGCGCTTCTCGGGGACGGTGAAGGGCTCCGGCTTCTCGGAGAAGTAGTCCTGCCAGAGGTCGCTCTCAAGCATCGCCTCCCAGTCGCCGTCGGTGAGGTAGACGTCTATCGCGTTGTCGCGCTCGGCACGGGCGAGGCCCTTCTTGAACGGCAGGTTCAGCACCTTGTCCGAGCCGCGGAGGAAGAAGGTGTCCGCCTTCCCGCCTGCGAGACGGACGCAGTGTATGCGGGACTGCTGACCCGCGCCGATGCCTATCGCCATGCCGTTGTAGGCGTAGCAGACCGAGTTCGACTGCGTGTACTTGAGGGTTATCATCGCGATGAGGAGGTCGCGCTTCGCGCTCTCGGGTATGTCCTTGCGGTCAGAAACGATGTTGCCAAAAACCTCATTTGTGAGCCGGTAGTTATTGTGGCCCTGCTCGAAGGTGACGCCGTAGACGTCCTTGTACTCCTGCTCGGCGGGGCGGTAATCGGGGTCTATTTCTATCACGTTGTAGCCGCCCTGACGCTTCTGCTTGAGTATTTCGAGCGCCTCGGGGGTGTAGCCGGGGGCTATGACGCCGTCGCTCACTTCGGCGGCTATCAGATGGGCGGTCTCGACGTCGCAGACGTCGGAGAGGCTCACGAAGTCGCCGTAGGAGCTCATGCGGTCGGCGCCGCGCGCTCGGGCGTAGGCGCAGGCGAGGGGCGAAAGCTCCGCGCTCTTCTTTATGCGGCAGACCTTCCGCTCCTTCGGCGTGAGCTCGAGACCTATCGCCGCGCCGGCGGGGCTGACGTGCTTGAAGGAGGTCGCGGCGGGAAGTCCCGTCGCCTCCTTCAGCTCGCTTACGAGCTGGTAGCCGTTGAGCGCGTCGAGGAAGTTGATGTAGCCGGGCTTGCCGGAGAGGACCTTCACCGGCAGGTTGCCGCCGTCGCGCATAAATATGCGGGAGGGCTTCTGGTTGGGATTGCAGCCGTACTTCAGCTCTATCGAGTTCATTTTTCTTCTCCTCCGTTGCGGTTTACTATGACGGTCTCGACCTTGCCCGAGGCGCAGTCGATATGCTTCACGAGCAGGCTCACGCGGTTCGAGCGGTCGAGCATGTCCCAGAACTTCTCGGCATTTTCGCGCGCGGTCTCGCAGAGCGAGACCTCATACGGCTCGCCGGAGAAGCTGGGAAGCGGGCTGCCGTCCCCGTCGTAGGTGTGGATGCAGTGACCCGTGCCGTTTATCGGCGTCTTGTAGGTGAAAAACGCCTTCTCCTCGCAGCTCTCGTCATTTCCGACGGTTTTGAGTATCGAGAGCGAGTACGCGCCGGTCGCGGCGTCGGTCATGCCGGAGATGCGCGGGGTGCAGTTGGGCGCATCCGGCTCATAGCAGCGCGTGAGAAGCGCCGCCTCGAAGGTGCTTCCCTTTTTGAGAAAGTCCGCGACGGTGTCGGTCTGGTCGCCGTTCGTGACGATGTGCTTGTCGCCAACGGTGCGTGTGACGTAGTATATCACAAGCGACGGGTCGATCATCTTGGAGGGGTCGAACGCTTCGGTTTTGACGCCCTCCTCCGTCTCGACAAACACGCGGTTGCGGCTGTTCTCGCTGCGGCCCATTATCCAGTAGACCTGAACGAGCGCCGCGCCGGAGGGCGTCGCGCCGAGGACTATCCCCCGGCCGGGATACGCGTTTTCGCGAAGATACTGCTCATTTTTCTGCATAAAGCGCTCCTTTTCCATAAAACGCAAAAATCCGCCCGGGTATCGGAAGGATTCCACCCAGACGGTCGGCTGCCGAGGACACGCGCTCCATGTGGTGCTCCACTTCCGTCAGTCACGCGCTCCGTTTGTATCGGCTGCGGGCGGACGGAAACGATCCGAGGTTTTCCGCTCCGCAATCGACTTTTTACGCATTTATGGTAACATATTTCCGCAGAGCCGTCAAGCCGACATATTTGACAAATCGAAACTTTTGTGGTATCATCATTTCGCACGGAGAAGTGCCCGAGTGGTCGAAGGGAGCGGTCTTGAAAACCGTCGATGTGAGAGCATCCGTGGGTTCGAATCCTACCTTCTCCGCCAGTTTTTCAGTCTGCGGGCGAAGCCCGCAACCGCTTTCCGGGGCAAGCCCCGCACCTATCTAGCGGGGAAGCCCCGCAGGCATTCGCGGGGCGGAACCCCGCGTCCCGAAGTGAGGCTGAGCCTCACAGGCAGATGTGGGGCATGCGCCCCACTCCCATATGGCGGGGAAGCCCCGCGAGTATTCGCGGGGCGAGACCCCGCGTCCCTAAGTGAGGCAGAGCCTCACCGGCACTTTGTGGGGGCGCTGCCCCCGCACCCATCTAGCGGGGAAGCCCCGCAGGCATTCGCGGGGCGGAACCCCGCGTCCCTAAGTGAGGCAGAGCCTCACCGGCACTTTGCAGGGGCGCTGCCCCCGCACCCCTGCGTTACTTTTTGCTCGCGCAAAAAGTAACCAAAAAGCGCGCTTAAGGGAGAGGGCTTCGCCCTCTCCCTTAAAAATTTCTCTCCTGAATACGACACACAACCGCAACTCGCATAACAGGACGATACTCTGTATCAAACAAATCCATCATCCGACCGGGTGAGTTTCTGGGGAAAGAATATCCGACTTTCCCACTTTATTCGACGACATCGAACAGTTCCTGCGTAGTAGATACAAAAAGTCCGGTCCTACGCTCACACTATAAGCGTAATGCAGAGGCTTTCCCGAGAAATCTGAACTTTCGGTTCTAGTGGAAAGTTTGAGCGTGGACGCTTGTACTAAGCTACGGACTCATGTATGGCGTAGCAGAGACTTTCCGGTCAAAGGAAAGAGGGGTACAAAGGGGAGAAAACCGTGGTTTTCTCCCCTTTGTGTGCTTTTTGGTTACTTTTTGCACAAGCAAAAAGTAACGCGGGGTGCGGGGATGCAATCCCCGCAAAGTGCCGGTGAGGCTCTGCCTCACTTAGGGACGCGGGGTCTCGCCCCGCGAATGCTCGCGGGGCTTCCCCGCTATACGGGTGCGGGCTTTGCCCACTCGGGCGTGGGCTCGCCCCTCATTAGTCCCCCGCTATTACCGACCCGTCGGACAGGTCGTTCTCGTCGTTGAGCACGAAATGCAGCGTCTCATAAGCCCTTGAGTCGTAATGGAACACCTTAAGCTCAAAGGAGTCTCCGGCGTGATACCTGTCCATGATAGTGGAGAGGTCGCTGTAATTCTCGACCTTCTCACCCTGCGCCTCGACTATGACGTCGTTGACCTGAAGCCCCGCGCGGTACGCGTTCGAGTCGGGGTGGACGTAGCGCACGAGCACGCCTATCGGTATCGAGTAGCGAGCGCTCATCGACTGGCTGACGTTGTCGCAGCGGAGGCCGATTGCCGGATATCCGGAGACGTATCCGTGCTCGATAAGCTCGTCAACTATCGCCTTGGCGGTGTTCGTCGGGATGGCAAAGCCCAGTCCCTCGACCGTCGTCGAATAGTCCTGCATCTTGAGGGTGTTGATACCTATGACCTGACCGTACTGGTTTATCAGCGGGCCGCCGGAGTTGCCGGCGTTTATCGCGGCGTTGGTCTGGATGAGGGTCATGGTGCGCTCGTCCACCGCGACGTCACGGTTTATAGCCGAGACGATACCGTCGGTGACGGTGCCCATCAGTTCGAGGCCGAGCGGGTTGCCTATCGCTATGACCGGGTCGCCGACGAGCAGCGCGTCCGAGTCGCCGAACTCGGCCGCCGGAAGACCCGTCGCGTCTATCTTGAGCACCGCGAGGTCGCTGCGGTCGTCCATGCCTATGAGGGTGGCCGCATACTCCGTACCGTTGAGCATACGCACCGAGAGGTCGGTCGCGCCGTCAACGACGTGGCAGTTGGTGATGATATATCCGTCCGAGCTCATGATGATGCCGGTGCCGGTGGAGGTTGCGGCTCCGCCGTAGCCGAAGTAGTTGTTCTCGTAGTAGCTCGTGGCTATGACGCCGACGGTCCACTGGGTACACTTCGCGGCTATCTCCTGATTGGTGAGCGCCTTGCCGGTGTCGCCGTAGTCGACCTGCGAGACCGGGCTGTCGTTTATCTGCATCTCTGGGCCGCCGTTGCCGGCGGGGTTGGGCGATACCACAGCCTGCGAGCCGCCCGGCACGGGCGAGGCGAACACGGACACATCGGAGTCGCCGTCGTTCTTTTCCGCGTTCCCGCTTCCCCTGCGGGAGATGGTTATGCCGCCGTCGTCGTTCGGGTGCACGTCGTAGAGTATCGCAAACGTCCCGACAGCGCCGCCTATCACCGTCAGCACGAGCAGCGCCGCTATCAGGCGGCGGAGCGCCTTATGCTTCTTCTTCGGAGGCTTCTGAGCGGGCGGAGCGGCGTAGTAGTACGGCTGCTCATAGCCGTTGTTCACGTTCTGCGGGGCATAGCGGCCGTCGGAATAGGGCTGTTCGCCGTAGGGCGCGTACTGACGTCCGCTGCCCGCGGGAGCCTGCTCCGCCGCCGCATTGAAGCTCTGCTGTGCGTTGAAGGACGGCGCGGGGTCGTTAAACATCGGTCTCGGGCTCTCCTGCGTCGGCTGCTGCGGGACGGCCGGACGCACCGGCTCGTAGTCCCTGCCGGTCGGGTATCCGGGCTTGCTCGCGACTCCCTCGCTGTTTATCGCGGTCTCAGCCGCGAACGGATACGGCTCGACGTGCGGCGCCTGCTCCTGCGGCTCACCGGCCGCCGGACGGTCCACATCCTGAGCGGGCATGGCGTTCGCCGCCTCGCTCGTCACGTTCTCCGCCGGGGAAGCCGGCTCGTCCGTGCGCGCGTTCTCGGAGGTCTCGGGATTCTCCGTTCTCTCCTCGCCGCCTGTGAACTTTTCGTCAAAATCCCTTTCGTCAAACATATCTGAAGCTCCTTTCGAAACGTTTCTTCCGTTTACAAGAAAGAGTATACTCAATACTTTTGAGAAAAAAGTTAAGTCGTTGTGAATTTTTTGTTAATGCCCGGTTTTTTGTTTTGCCCGCCTGCTGCGGCTCCGAACGGACAGAATACGGGGCGGCGGGATGCTTCCCGCCGCCCCGTTGACCTTCGGAATGTTTGCCCGTTATATCTGCGGGAACTCCTTGTTCTCGACCTCCGCCATGGCGTCCTTGCGGCTGAGGTCGATACGGCCGCGGTCGTCGATCTTTATGACCTTGGCCCACGTCATGTCGCCGACGTTCAGCACGTCCTCGACCTTGTCCACGCGGTGGTTCTCAAGCTTGGAGATGTGAATGAGGCCCTCCTTGCCGGGGGCGATCTCCACCATCGCGCCGATGGGCAGGATGCGCGTGACCTTGCCGTAGAAGACCGAACCTATCTCCGGGTCGTTGACAATAGCGTCGATTATCCGGAGAGCGCGGCGGCAGTCGTCTATGCTCTGGGATGCGATGAATATCGAGCCGTCGTCCTCGATGTCTATCTTGGTGTTCGTGTCGGCGGTTATCTTCTGGATGACCTTTCCGCCGGAGCCGATGACCTCGCGGATCTTGTCCGGGTCTATCTTCGTGCGGATCATCTTCGGCGCGTACTTGGAGAGTTCCTTACGCGGCGCGGGGATGACCGGCAGCATTATCTCGTCAAGTATCTCGAGGCGGGCCTTGCGGCAGCGCTCGAATGCGGACTTGATTATCTCGGGCGTGAGACCGTCGTTCTTGAGGTCCATCTGTATCGCGGTGATGCCGTTCTTCGTGCCGCCGACCTTGAAGTCCATGTCGCCGTAGAAGTCCTCGACGCCCTGGATGTCGGTAAAGGTCGTCCACGTTCCGTCCTCGGCGTTGTCTATGAGGCCGCAGGAGATACCGGCGACCGGCTCCTTTATCGGCACGCCCGCGTCCATGAGGGCGAGGGTCGAGGCGCATATCGAGCCCTGCGAGGTGGAGCCGTTCGAGCTCAGGACCTCGCTTACGAGGCGTATCGCATAGGGGAACTCCGCCTCGCTCGGTATGACCGGCAACAGCGCGCGCTCCGCGAGCGCGCCGTGGCCTATCTCGCGCCTGCCGGGGCCGCGCAGTCCTCGCGCCTCACCGACGGAGTAGGACGGGAAGTTGTAGTGGTGCATATAGCGCTTGAACTCGTCGTTATAGATGTTGTCGAGCTTCTGCTGGTCGCTTATAACGCCGAGCGTGCAGCTCGTGAGGACCTGGGTCTGTCCGCGCGTGAAGAGTCCCGAGCCGTGGGTGCGCGGCAGGACGCCGACCTCCGCCGCGAGCGGACGTATCTCGTCCATGGCGCGGCCGTCGACGCGCTTGCCCTGCATCAGCCACTCACGGACGACGACCTTCTGAGCCTTGTACATTATCTCTTCCATCTGCTCGGTGACGTGCGGGTACTCCTCGCCGAAATGCTCGATTATCTCGCCGCGGACGACCTCGAGCCGCTCCTCGCGGACGTTCTTGTCGTCGGTGTCAAGCGCGTACTGGAGCTTGTCGTGCGCCCACTCCTTGACCTTCGCGCAGAGCTCCTCGTCAAACGAGCTCGCGGCGGGGACGAACTTCTCCTTGCCGACCTCGGCGACCATGCCGTTGATGAACTCGACTATCTTGCGGTTCTCGGCGTCGGCGAGCATAATGGCGTCAAACATGACGTCCTCCGGCACCTGATCGGCGCCGGCCTCTATCATGACGACCTTCTTTGCGGTGGACGCGACGGTGAGGGCAAGGCTCGACGCCTCACGCTCGGCGGCGTTCGGGTTGAGTATCAGCTTGCCGTCCACAAGTCCGACGGCGGTGCCGGCTATCGGCCCGTTCCACGGCACGTCGCTTATAGCGACGGCGGCGGAAGCGCCTATCATGCCGACTATCTCGGGCTGGACGTCCGGGTCCTGCGACATAACGGTGCAGATTATCGCAACGTCGTTACGCATATTCGAGGGGAAGAGCGGGCGCATCGGACGGTCGATGAGGCGTCCGTTCAGCGTGGCCTTCTCACCGGCGCGGCCCTCGCGGCGGTTGAACGAGCCGGGGATCTTACCTGCGGCGTAGAGCTTCTCCTCGAAGTCGACCGAAAGCGGGAACCAGTCGATGCCCTCGCGCGGACGCGCGGACGCGGTGACGGTGACGAGCACGGCGGTCTCTCCGCAGCGGCACATGAGCGCCGCGTTCGCGAGCTCGGCCACCTTGCCGTATTCGAAGCTGAACTCCTTGCCCGCTATTTCCGTCTTGAAAACGCGGTAGTCCTTGAACTCTCTCCTTGTGACCATATACTTCTTATACCTCCTGTTTTATAAATCAAACGGAGGGACTCCCTTTAGCACTTGAAAACGCGCTCTCAGAGAGCATTTTCAAACGCTAAAAGGTCGCCCCGAACCGCTTATTTGCCTGTTTGCGTGAAAGAGCGGGGCGGCGGAACCGCCCCGCCCTGCGGGTGACTTACTTACGGATGCCGAGCTTTGCGATAAGCGCGCGGTAGCGCTCGATGTCCTTGGAAGCAAGGTAGTCGAGCAGACGGCGGCGCTTGCCGACCATCATGAGCAGGCCGCGGCGCGAGTGATTGTCGTGCTTGTGGACCTTCAGATGCTCGGTGAGCTGGTTGATGCGCTCGGTGAGTATCGCGACCTGGACCTCCGGCGAGCCGGTGTCGGTCGGATGGGTGCGGTTGGCCTCGATTATCTCGGTCTTCTTTTCCTTGAGGATCATAACGAACTATCACCTTTCTTTGATTATTTTCGTGCGGCGAAGTACCGGGCGGGTGACCTACTCAACCTGAGCTGTCTCCACGGAACTGCGCCGCCGACACAGATGCAACAGATATTATAGCACGGAGATTTCGGTTTGTAAACATCTCCGCGCCGATTTTTTCCGAATTTTTTCAGTCCACCGGCAGAAGCTTTTCGAGCTTCTCGCAGGTGTCCTCGAGGTATCCGCCTTCGAACAGCTCTATAAGTCCGTTGTCGCTCTGGCTCGCGAGCGCGGGGTCTATCGGGAGCCTTCCGAGCATCGGGATACCAAACTCCTCGGCGACCTTCTCGGTCTTGCCCTCACCGAAAGGATAGAGCTTCTTTCCGCAGTCGGGGCACTCCATGTAGCTCATGTTCTCGACGATGCCGAGTATCGGGATGTTCATGAGCCCCGCCATCTTGACGGCCTTTGTGACTATCATCGAGACGAGCTCCTGCGGGCTCGTGACGACGATTATCCCGTCCACCGGCACCGACTGGAACACAGTGAGCGGAACGTCTCCCGTTCCGGGCGGCATGTCGACGAACATATAGTCCACGTCGACCCACACAACGTCGGTCCAGAACTGCTGCACGACTCCGCTTATTACCGGACCGCGCCACACGACGGGGTCGGTCTCGTTTTCGAGTAGGAGGTTTACGGACATGACGTCGATGCCGGTCTTCGAGCGCACCGGGAGTATTCCCCACTCGGTTGTGAGGGCGCGCTGCTTCAGACCGAACGCCTTCGGTATCGAGGGGCCGGTCACGTCCGCGTCGAGTATGGCGGCGCGGTGCTCGCGGCGGCTCATGCCGACGGCGAGCAGGCTCGTGACAAGGCTCTTGCCAACGCCGCCCTTGCCGCTCACAACGCCGATGACCTTCTTTATCGAGCTCATGCGGTGCGGCAGGCGGTGTCCGTTCTCGTCCACCTCCTCGCGGGAGGCGCACGCCTCGCCGCAGGTGGAGCAGTCGTGAGTGCAGTTCTCCGGGGTCTCGGCCTCGGGGGTCTGCTTTACTTCATCGCTCATTATTTTTCTCTCCTTTTTCGGAAGTTTTTCACTTGAAATCCTCGGGTCCCTTCGGGCTTGGCTTCGTTATGACGACCTCGCCGGTCGGCCCGAGCAGCGGCGTGAGCCCGCCGCTGTTCCCGTTTGTCCGGAAGAGGTAGTTGACGCCGGTGGTGGTGTCGACCCAAATCTCGAACCCGTCCACCATGCCCTGAGAAAATGTCTTCTGAAAGCGCTTTTCGGCCAAAAATATCACCGTCCCGTTTGAAAAAACGACTGTGTAGCAACCTCTATCTTACGCCGCGCGGCACAAATTGTCAAGACTATTCTGCCCCGTCGTGGACAGAATAACAGCGAAGAATCTGAGGAGGATGGGAAGATGAAAAAGGACAAGGACGACATCGAGCTTCTCGGCGCCGTATACGGCACGGTTACGATGGGTGCGGGCGCAACCGAGCACCTGCTCTCGGTGACTAAGGACCCGTCCCTGCGGGACGAGTTCACAAATCAGCTCAGCCACTACCGCGCGCTCGAAGCGGCGGCGCTCGGACGGCTGCACCGTCTGCACGAGCGCCCGGACGACTACGGCTCGATGACAAAGCTGATGAGCAAGGCCGGCATAAAGCTCAACACCGCTCTCGACGCGAGCTCCTCGCACCTCGCGGAGATGGCGATACGCGGCGCGGACATGGGTATAACCGAGGTGGAGGGCGCGCAGAACTCCTGCCCGGACGCTTCGGACGAGGCAAAGCACCTCGCCACGGCGCTGATAGACTTCGAGAAACAGTGCGGAGAGGACTTAAAAAAGTATCTCCGATAGTCGGCGCGAAATGTGCTCGGGCAATGAATTGCCCTGCGCACCCTTTCGCAATTCCCAAACGCTCCTTTGGAGCGTTTGGGAACCCTTCCGACCAAAATGCTCGTGCGGAACACGAGGGCGCCAACCAATTCTTCATCGGAACCTGTTCGGCCCTCGTGAGCTTTACTCGCTTCGCGAGCAAAGCCAAACACCATACAGAATTGGCCTGCGCGAAGTTGGCGGCTTTGCCGTGGGCTTCAACCGCGCGAACCGGCGCGGAATCGTATGCGAGGCTTTAGTCGAGATATCGACTAGACAACAGCAAGAGGGCGGGACTTCTGTCCCGCCCTCTTTTGCGTGTGTTTTGAAGCGTGTGCGCGCTTTTTACTTCGTTATCATCTCGCAGAAGCGCATGAATATCGTCGCGACCTCCGCGCGCTTAGCTCCGCCCGCGGGATTTATCGTGTTGTCAGTGTTGCCCTTGATGAGGCCGGCGCCGACCGCCCACTCGAGCGCTTCCTTAGCATAAGAGGAGACGCTGCCGGAGTCACTGAACTTCTTCAGGCTGCCGCCCGCGGAGACGTCCAGTCCGATGTCCACGGCGTAGCGGTACAGCATGGTCGCGAGCTGCTCGCGGGTGACGTTGTCCGCCGGAGCGAATGTGTTCTGGTTATAGCCGTTGATTATCTTGTGCTCGCTTGCCCATGCTACGCCTTCGGCGTACCAGTCGCCCTCCGCCACATCGGCAAAGGCGCTCTTGGTGTCGACGGGCTCGCCGCTCTCGAAGCGCCAGAGCACCGTCGCGAACATTCCGCGCGTCATCGCAGTGTTGGGCGCGAAGTTGTTTTCACCGACGCCCTTGAAGAGCTCGTGCGAGCCCGCAAAGTCGACCGCGTCACTGTACCAGTCGGTCGAGGTAACATCCGCAAAGGTTATGATGTTGTCCACGGCCTTCACCGTGCAGGAGCCGTCGAGCAGGGCATAGGCATGTCCGTTCTCGACGATGGACTTCTTCACTATCGTCTCGAAGCCGTCGGCACCGACGATCACTAGGACGTTCCCGCCCGAAGCCTTCGGCAACTCGACCTTTATGCCGCCGGGGAGGCTGTCGACCGCCTTGCCGTCTATGGCGACCTCGATATCCACCGCGCCGTCGGCCCTTGCCTTGACCGAGACAGCCACGCTGCTGCCGGTCCCCGCGGCGAGAGCCGCAAGGCTGTCATCCGGCAGGGTGACGCTCGCCGTGTCGGTCTTCACTGTAAGGTCGACGTCGGAGCTGTCCGCCATCGCGTCGACGCTCTTCTTCTCGAGCTCTACCGAGACCTTGCTTGCATTGCCTGTGACCTGCGGCTCTATCACTATCTCGCCTGCGCCGTTCTTTCTCGCTTCCTCGACGGCGCTCTCGACCTCAGCGGGGCGACGGACGCCTTCGCCTCGCCGGAGGCGTCTGCGGTGGCTTCCGGCTTCAGTGTGGGAGCTTTGGGCGCGGATGGTACGAACGTTCCGCCGCCGAAGCCGCCTCCTCCGAGGCTGCCGCCGCCGAAGGAGCCGCCTCCGCCGAGACCGCCGCCGCCGTCGCCACTGTCACCACTGTCACCGCTGTCGCCACTATCACCGCTGTCGCCGCCGTCGCCGCCACCTCCGGCGGAAGCCTCTGTGAACTCCGGCACGAGGATGACGTCGCTTGCGGGCATCGTGAAGGTGTAGCTGCTTCCACTGCCGCTCGTTTTTACTGGCTGATCCTCATCCGCCTTGCCGTCCGTGCCGGTCTGATAGACCTTCAGGCCGCTCGCCTGATAATCGGAGTCTGCCGTGAGCGTGACGGTGACGGTCTGGTTCGCGTCCGCCTCGGTGGGTGTGGCCGTGGCGGTGCCGTTCTCGACCTGCTCGATGAACACCACATAGTGACGGGTGATGTTCAGCGGCAGTTCCTTGATGACTGTGACGGTCTCGCCGGTCTTAGCCGGATCGGGATGATAGAAGTTGATGGAGACGGTGACGGTGGTGGTACCGGCAGCGAGAGCGTCGAAGGTAGCGGAACCGTCGTTGTTGTCCGTGACCTCGACAAAGTTTACGCCGTCGCCGGCGACGGTCCATGCGTCACTCTCTATCTTGTACGACGTATCGGTGGGCGCAACCTTCACGGTCTCGGACTCCCCGTTGACGTGGAGCAGTACCATGTCAAAGGGCAGGGTGAAGCCGAGCTCGGGGAGATAAGCGACCTCTTTCGCCTCGGTCGTTTTGCCGACGATCTTGGCGTAAATGGCGCCGCCCTCCGCCGTGAGCGCGTCATTGTCCAGCAGGACGGTGAACTTACCATTGTTCTCAGCCGGAACCTCCGTCTCGCCGCTCACGGGATCCGTGCAGGCCGCGTCCCTGTAGAAGACGACCTTCTCGCCCGGGTCGAGCTTGTTTTCGCCGGCGCCGGTGTCCACGACCGCGTAGTCGCCGGTGGGCAGATTGTAAACCGTAGCCGAGACGGTGCGGGTGTCCGCATCCATGTCAACGCGGGCGGAGCCCGTCACGGGGTTGACATAGTTGGGGTTTTCGTGCGTGAATATCCAGTTGTGAGTCGACCCGTTCTCGTCCGTGATCGTCGCGTCGGGCACCTCCCACTGGAAATTGCCGTTTATTTCATCTTCGCCCACACCTTTGACAGTCGCAGGCAGCTGCTCCAGAGCGGACAGCGCTGTGCCCTCGCGGCCGTGGAACGACCAGTTCGGATCCTGCACCGTGGCCTGCGTGATGTTCAGGGTCACTTCTATCTTGGCGGTATCGCGGTCAATCGTGTTATCTCCCGTAGGAGTGGCGGTAACTATTATCTGATAGGCGCCAACGTCCTTCGGAACCTCGTTATGGGTGACAGAAATCACTGCCGATTCTTCGGTCTCAAAGTCAGAAGCCTTCAGCTCGTGTATCTGGCCGTCATATGTCACGGTAAGAGCGGTGTCGGCTTTTACTTCGAGCTTAACAGGCTGCTTCTTAAGCACGGTGACGGTGACCTCGCCGTCGAGAGTAGAATCTTCGTAGTTGTCAATGTCTTCGGGCTTGAACTCCCAGTGGAGAGTCGCCGTTTCTTCTGCGTCAAAGGTGCCGGTCGCATCGACAAGCCTCCAGGTACCGGTAACGACCATATCCGGGTTATATTTGTTCACAACAACTCCGTCAATGATCTGGACAAAGTCCTTATTTCCGCCCTGGTAACCGTTTGTAACGGTCGGAGCCTGACTCAGCAGCAAATCGGCCCTCTCGACGCTCAAGGTCCCTACCTCGCTGCTTGTCAGCTTATAGTTGCCTCCGCTGACGGTCGCGGTTACGGGATAGTCATCCACCACGGCGTCGAAGGCGGCGCCGTCGCTTGCGAACTCGACGTTAAGGTCGGAAATGGTCTCGCCGCCGGCAAGTCCTGCCGCGTCGAAGCTGTCTTTTACAAATTCATACACCTCACCGTAGTTCTTGGTCAGAGTGGCGCCGTCCTTGACCGTCAGTGTGATAAACACGGGCTTGATGGAACTTCTGGCGTGGAAAGTCTCGCTTGTCAGCTTGTAGTTGGCGCTGCTGAGGGTTATGTTCGTTATCTCTACGGTCTTATCATCGCCCGCATTTGCGTCATTGAAGTGTGCGTCATAGCTCGACACACCCACGTCATAGCCGGAGACCCGACCGCTGAGCGCGAACCTCACCGTGGCATTCGTCGTGCCGTCATAGGTTTTCGATTCAACGGTGGGGCTCACTGTAAGCGTTCTGGGCTCTATTGTCAGGTGGAAGATAGCTTCGGCGGGTGCGTATGTCCCGGTCTCGCCCGCGTAGTCGACCTTTATGTCCCATACGCCGGCTTCTATCGGCCACCCATCACTCCATTCGCCGGTCGAGGCGGAATGGTCGTCGTCATTTGTGCCCTCATGCTTACGATACTGATAGGTTATCTCGGCGTCTGCGAGAGTGTTTTCGGTGTTATCGCCCTTATAGGTCACATAGGCTTCGAGTTGGTGCTGCTCGCCGTCAAATGTGACGGTCTCCCGATGGGTGTTGGTGTTCAGATGGATCGTTGTCGGCGTCCTGTCCGATACCACAACGCTAACCGTGTCTTCAACCGTTTTGTAATTAGTTGAATTCGCCGGCTTGAATATCCAATTGCCTGTAATGTTCCCGCCTTGCGGCAAGCTCACTGCCTCGTCCTTGTTTGCATCGGTCCACTCCAACGTGCCTTCAACAGCTTCCTTGTTGTAGGGGTTGACGAAAGCGCCGCTGAGAACGGAGTCTGCCAGCTTCTGACCGACCTTGATAGCGGTGGCGGTGACGCCGGCCTTGCCCTCCGGCGCAGCCTGCTTCACCGTGATGCCGCCGTTGACTGTCACTTGATAATTCCTGTTGCACGAGTCGACCGTATAGGCGTATTCCTCTGCTTTAACATCCGCCTTGGCGTTGAAGCCATAGTTGGACAGGCTGAGCTCCAGATCCTTAAACGTGGGAGCCGCGGTTTCCGAGGAAGAACCGGAAAGCGTAACGGCGGGGGCATTCTCATCGTTCCACTTTCCGTTCTCGTCAAGTCTGACGACCTGACCGTATTCCTTCTCTATCGTGCCCATTTCCACGGTGACTTCCGTGGGCTTGACCTCGACCGTCAGCGTGACCTGCGTGATAAAGCGATCTGGGGTGCTTATAACCAGCTTGTCGGTGTAGGTGCCGGCATTGAGGTTCCCCTTGGGCGTGCAATTGAGTACGAGATAGGAAGCGCCGGACACCGTCGGCGTCTTGTTCGCGTTGCCTCCCGCAGTTATAACATACTTATCCGTACCGCCCGCTTCGAATTTCGTAACGCCCCTGCTTCCGCCATCGTCACTATTGTCCCGGAACTCAAGCGTGAAGTGGTCGGTGACCTTGGAAACAACATAGAAGCCCTTCTCGCTGTTTACGTTTCCGAGGTTCTGATTTCCCTTGTTGACTATGTAGATGGTAATAGGCTTACCGGCGGCCGCACCGTAATCAACATCGGTCGTAAAACCGGTTTGATTGCTTTCGGGGAACGCCTGCAAAGTTTCGGGTTCGGTGCCGGTGAGCACAAATCCGGACACCGGCTTAACGCCGAACACGGCATAGAATGTCGTTTCGCTATTCAGCGGAGTCTGGGAAAATGCGTCCGCCTTATCCGCGCCCTGTTCGCTCGCCCAGCCGACAAACTGCCGGTCGGCGCTGCTGCCGCCGCCCTCAATGCCGTCCTTCAGATTGGGAAGGTAGATATAGGTGTCGCCCCTTTCGACAAAGATAGAGCAGACGCCGTTATCCTCCTGCACATGCTGCGCATCGTCAGCGGCAAAATTCGACCTCTCGAGGTTTTCGGTTCCGCTCTTTTTCAGCGTCGCCTTCAGGAGTGTAATATCCTGCTCCTGATAGTCATTTGAACCTGTTTCGGTGACTTTTATCGTATAGGTCGTTTTATCCGCGTTCAGAACGCCTGCCGGCGCCTCAAAGTAGGCGGCAGTGGAGCCGGTTATCGTCGGCTGCATACCGGTATAATAGTATGTATCGACCGGTGTATATTCTTCGGCGTCCTTCGCTTTTACTGCAAATGAATACTTTTCCTTGTCCGTAACGGGTGTTTTGAACCACACTACAAAGACATTCCGCAGGGCGTAAAATTTCTCCCAACGGACGGTTTCGTTTTTGTTCTCGTCGTCCTGCGGGGTAATGGTCGGACGGCGGTACGCAAAGCCGACGGATTTGATGATGTCCTCCGTCTGCCCCTCCGCCGCAAACGCGTGCAGCGGCAGCATCGACAGCACCATGACGAGAGCCAGCATTGCCGACAGAAGCTTCTTGCTCATATACATTCTCCTCCTGAATTTGTCCCGGCCTCAAGCCCGCACCGAACGGCGCTTACGGCGCTCTTTGCCGCCTTGTTTTCGCGCGCCGCTTCCGGCGGGCGTAATGATATATCAGCCTACCACACTTTATTCGCCTTGTCAATTGAAAAACCGCTCAATTTCGCCAAAAAGTTACCTATATATATATATATATATATATATATTCTAGGAGTTTTCTTCGAAAAAGTTCCGAACCGCACGGCTTGCGGACAAAAAGAACCCGCGGCGGAGCCGAAGCTTCCGCCGCGGGCATATTCGCGCGTTCCCGCTCTGTTTACTTTTCCTCGTTTATGAAGCGGTAGACGTGCGTTGCGGAACCGCTGTCGTCGAGGACGATGAGGGTATCGACCTCGCCGCCTTCCATCTCCTCGACCGCATCCGCCGGGGTGAGCGGCAGCTCGGCCATGTCGACGTTCTCAACGGTGCCGGCCGTGAAGTCAACTATCGTCGCCTTGGTGTCTGCGCCGTAGGTGACGACCGTGCTGTCGCCGCTGCCTGCGGTGCCGACGACGAGGATGAGGTCGGAGGCGTGGGTCAGTATGCCCTCGGTGCCGGTGACCTCCTCGGCCTCGGTGACTACGCCGGAGGCGTTCATCGTGAAGGTGTAGATGCCGCCCTTCTCTATGGACTTGGCGCTCGCGGTGTACTGCTCTATCGAGCTGCCGTTCCACGCGGAGAAGCGGACCTTGCCGTCGGCGATGTTGACGATGTCGCTCATGATGATATAGTGGGCTGCGTCCTCGCGGTCGCTCAGCTTAACGTTGCGGAGCACCGCGACCTTGAGGTAGTCCTCGGTGCCGTAGAGGTCGCCGATGACGGTGTAGATCTTCCGCTCCTCTGCCGCGCCCTCGAAGGACGGGATGTTCGTCATGCCGCGGACTACTCTCCACTCGCCCTCTATTTCGAGGAACATGAGGGTGTTGCGGTCAACGAACTTCTCTCCGAACTTCGGGTAGCCGGACTCGTAGCTGAACTTCTGCGAGTAGGTGTCTCCCTCTGCATCGACGGCCTTGAGCGTAGCCTTGCCGTCCTCCTCGACGGTGAGGTCGTAGAGGCCGAACGGGATGTCGTTCGTCTTTACGACGTCGTCGGGATTGGCGACGGTGAAGGTCGCCTTGCTGCCGTCAGAGGTGAGTATCTCCGCCTGCCAGTTCCAGCCTATCTTCGTAGCGCGGAGAACGAGGGCGTAGTTTGCGGTCTCGCCCGTGCTCTCCTCGGCGCAGTCGAGGATCATGCTGCCCCAGCGGTAGTAGGTGGCTTCCTTGCCGAGAGGCGCGTCCTCCGGCTTGAAGCCGCTGATACCGGTGGCGGTGGCCATACGCTCGCCGTCGATTATGACGTAGTCGGCGGTGTAGCCCTCGGCCGTGCCCTTAAAGACGTCCGGCTCGCCGAATATGGTCTTACCGTTCTCTATCTTGTAGAACACTACCTTGTCTCCAGCCTCAAGGCCCTTGAGGCCCACGGCGTTCTCGTCGGTGTAACGGCTGCCGGAGACCGTCACGGTGCCGGTCGAGGTGACGCGGCTGACGTCGGCATAGCTGTACTTTATCGCGAGCACGATGTCTATCTCGTTGTCGCCGTCGTTGGAGATGGCGCGTATGTCATGGCCGAGGCCGAGCTCGTCGACAGTGTTCTTGTCCGACGCGCCGAAGTTGACGTAGTACTTCGCGTCCGCCGCGACGTCGTCCTTTGCAAGCTCGAGCTCGCGGGTGTTCGCGTCGTCCGTCGCGACGCTGCCGTATGCCTTCGCTATGGCCGCGGAGTTGAAGCCGCCCTGTGCGTCGCGGAGGCTCATGCCGCTCTTAACCTGAACGAGCGACGTCACGGCGCAGCCGAGCTGGTCGACAGTCGAAGCGGCGGGAACGAGCACGGTCTTGCCGTCCACGCTGATTATCGAGCCCTTCTCGGTTATCGAGGCGCTCTCGATGGCGGCCTCGGTATTCGCGACGAGTATGCCGCTTATGGCCGTGAGGCCGAGGTGCTCCTCGCCGAAGCTCACTCCGGTCGTGGAGGGACGCATGTTGGCGTCATAGCTGACGGTGCTTGCATAGATGGCGTTTGCAAAGAGGCACGCCGCATCGTCACGGGTTATCGGAGCCGCGAGGCTGCTGTCAAATCCGGCGGTGATGCCGTGGCGGATAGCCAGCGCGAGCACGTTGAACTGCCAGTTCGTGCCCACGAACTTCTCCGCGTTCTGGTCGTAGCCGAGAGCCGTGAGCAGCATCTTCGACAGCTCGTAGCCGGTGACCGTGTCGTTCGGGTGGAAGCATCCGTTGCCCGTGCCGGCGACAAGACCCATCGCCGACGCGTAGTTGATGTATCCCTCGGCCCAGTGGCCTCGGTCAACGTCGCGGAACAGGCTCTCGCCCGCGAACAGCTTCGCGCCGTCGTCCTCGCCGCGCATGGCGACGTAGATCATCTTCGCCGCCTCGGCGCGGCTCAGATCGTCCAGCGGCTCAAACCTGCCCGTTGTGTAACCCTTGAGTATCCCAAGGCTTACAAGAAGCTCAACGGCTTCTCCGTTGCGTATGTCCCCGCTGTCCTTGAAGTCCAGCGCGGACGCTGCCGGAACCAGCGTAAGCGCAAATACGAACACCAGCGCCATTGCCAGTACCTTCTTAAGATTTCGCATCTTCAAGTCCTCCCTGAAAGTTTTTCGCCGGTTTCCCGGCCACGGTGTAACTATACCGCCTTCGCGGCGAAAAGTCAATTATTTTGGGGCATTTGTAGCCGTTTTGTAATGAATATCGCGATATTCTTAAACTTTTTTCATATATTAAGGAATTGCAGGAAATTCCTGGGCGAAACGTGTAAACTCCGCGAAACATTATTACGCCTTTCCGCTTGACCCGCGCCGAAATAACGTATATAATATGTTGTGGCTCATTTTGGAGAAAGATCCGGCATCGCGAAAGCCGCCCGGACGGGAGGATTCCG
Organism: uncultured Clostridia bacterium; assembly: GCA_947631015.1. Taxonomy (GTDB): domain Bacteria; phylum Bacillota; class Clostridia; order Oscillospirales; family JAAYOS01; genus CANRIN01. The sequence continues at coordinate 40,052 of CANRJS010000010.1, read as the reverse complement.
TCCGCCGCCATGCGCGGGGCTTCGGCTCCGTCGCGCGGAGAGAGCGGCTCCTGCCGCGAATCAAGTTTTGGGAGGAAGTTCCTTTTATGATGCAGAACACCGAAAAGTCCATGGACAGGATAGTCGCCCTCTGCAAGGGGCGCGGCTTCATATTTCAGGGCAGCGACATCTACGGCGGCCTCGCAAACACGTGGGACTACGGCCCGCTCGGCTCGCGCCTGAAGAACAATATCAAGGACACGTGGCGCAAGCGCTTCATCCAGGAGCGCAAGAACAGCTTCGAGGTCGACGCGGACATACTCATGCACCCGCGCGTCTGGGAGGCGAGCGGCCACGTCGCGAGCTTCTCCGACCCGCTGCTTGACTGCAAGGAATGCAAAATGCGCATCCGCGCGGACAACCTCATCGACTCCTACGACCCGAACGCCCATGCGGACGCGATGACGAAGGAGGAGATGTTTGCCTACATCAAGGAGCACTCCATCCCCTGCCCGCACTGCGGCAAGCACAACTTCACCGATATCCGCGAGTTCAACCTGATGTTTGAGACTCAGCGCGGCGTCACCTCCGACACGAAGAACACCATCTACCTCCGCCCGGAGAACGCTCAGGGCGAGTACGTCAACTTTCTCAACGTCCAGCGCTCGATGCGCGCGAAGCTGCCGTTCAGCATCGGCCAGATAGGCAAGGCTTTCCGCAACGAGATAACCCCCGGCAACTTCATCTTCCGCACGATAGAGTTTGAGCAGATGGAGTTCCAGACCTTCTGCAAGGAGGGCGAGGACGGCGAGCTGTACGAGTACTTCAAGGAGTACGGCAAGCGGTACTTCGAGGACCTCGGCATCCCCGCCGACCATCTCCGCTTCCACGACCACGAGAAGCTCGCGCACTACGCCAAGGCCGCGTGCGACATCGAGTTCCTGTTCCCGTTCGGCTGGGGCGAGATAAACGGCACCCACAACCGCACGAACTTCGACCTCACGCGCCACCAGGAATACAGCGGCCAGCGCATGGACTACCTCGACCCGGACACGAACGAGCGCTTCATCCCGTTCATCATCGAAAGCACCTACGGTCTTGACCGCACCGTCCTCGCGCTGCTCTGCGAGGCGTATGACGAGGAAGTTATCGACGCCGAGAAGAACGACACCCGCGTCGTGCTGCACCTCTCCCCCGCCGTCGCGCCGTTCAAAGCGGCGGTTCTGCCGCTCTCGAAGAAGCTCGCGGGTCCCGCGCTCGAGCTCCGCGACGAGCTCTCGAAGGTCTTCATGACCGACTACGACGAGACCGGCTCCATCGGCAAGCGCTACCGCCGCGAGGACGAGATAGGCACCCCGTTCTGCATCACGGTCGACTTTGACACCGTGGGCGACGCGGAGAAGCCCGGCGACGGATGCGTCACGATACGCGAGCGCGACTCGATGGAGCAGATACGTCTGCCGATGGCTGAGGTCGCGGACTACGTCGCCTCGCGCATAAAATTCTGATAAGTACAGACTTCGGGGCGGGCAGTTTGCCCGCCCCGTTTTTCGGAGGCAGTATGATCTACGGCGGAACCGGTCCCGTAAGGATAACAATAGACCCCCGTGCGCGGGAGCTCATATCGGAGCTCGCGGCGCGCGGGTTTTCGGCGTACGCCGTCGGCGGCTGCGTGCGGGACAGTCTGCGCGGCGTTCCGCCGCACGACTGGGACATCTGCACCTCTGCCACTCCGGACGAGATACACGAGGTGTTCGCGGGAAGGAAGCTCGTCGACACCGGCCTCAAACACGGAACCGTCACCGTCCTCTCGAGCGGCAGAGCCTACGAGATAACAACCTTTCGCACCGACGGCGACTACCTCGACGGACGCCACCCCTCGAGCGTCCGCTTCACGCGGAGCCTCGAGGAGGATCTGCGCCGCCGCGACTTCACGGTAAACGCGATGGCGGCGGACTCGGACGGCGCGGTCGTCGACCTTTTCGGCGGACGGCGCGACCTCGCGGCGGGCGCGATACGCTGTGTCGGCGAGCCGCGCGAGCGCTTCCGCGAGGACGCGCTCCGAATACTCCGCGCGATGCGGTTTTCGGCGACGCTCGGCTTCTCGCTCGACCCGGAGACCGAGGCGGCGATGCACGAGGAGCGCGCCCGGCTCGCGCTTGTGAGCGGCGAGAGGGTGCTTGAGGAGCTTATGAAGCTTCTCGTGGGCGAACAGGTTGAGCGCGTACTCCTCTCCTGCGGGGACATCCTCTCGGTCCCGATACCCGAAATCGCGCCGTGCATCAATTTTGAGCACCGCAACCGCTGGCACCATCTCGACGTCTGGGCGCACACCTGCCACGCCGTTGGCCTCGCGCCGAGGGACGGGAACGTCCGCCTCGCCCTGCTGCTGCACGACCTCGCAAAGCCGCTCTGCGCCGCGGACAAGCCGGACGGCGGGCGGCGCTTCCACGGTCACCCCGCGCGCGGCGCGGAGCTCGCGGAGGCGCGCCTCCGCGCCCTGAACGCGCCGAGGAAGCTCACGGCGCTCGTGACAAGCCTCGTGCGCCTGCACGATGAGGATATGCTGCCCGAGCCTGCGAACGCCGGTCGCTTTCTCCGCGAGCTCGGCGACGACGGCGCGCTCCTTCTCGCGGAGACGCAGCTTGCGGACGCCCGCGCGCACGATCTCGCATATCCTCCGGCGCTCGAGCGCGTGCGCCTCGTCGCGGCGGCGCAAACGCTCATGCGGAGCATGATACTCTCCGACGCGCCCTACCTCCACTCGCGCCTCGCCGTGAGCGGCGCGGACGTTGCCGCGCTCGGCTTTGAGGGCGAGGAGATAGCGCGCACGCTCGACGCGCTCTGCGACCTTGTCTGCGAGGGCAATACCGCAAACGAGCGCGCGGCGCTGCTGGACGCGGCAAAAGAAATGCAGGTTCCGGAACCGTCGGAGTAAAACCGGCTTCCGGAGAAAGCGGCGGACTTCCGCAGGGGACCGCTTTATTCGGGCAGAGACGCAGCCCGCAGGCACTTCGGAGCAATATGCAAGCGAAGCCCCGTACCCCGCACAGGACGGCAAAAACAGCCGGAAAGAGAAACGCCGATAAGACTCAATATATCGGGATTTATAAAGAAAGAGAGGTTTCGGATGACCACCGTATATTTTGTCAGACACGCAGAACCCAATCATGCAAATCACGACGATTTGTCAAGGGAACTGAGTGAAAAGGGACTGGAGGACAGCAAGCTTGTTACACGGTTCCTGTCCGACAAAAAGGTTGATGTTGTATTCTCAAGTCCGTATAAGAGAGCCGTTGATACTATTCGCAGCTTCGCGGATTCGGAGGAGCTCGAGATACATACAGAAGACGATTTCAGGGAACGAAAGGTGGACAGCGGCTGGATCGATGATTTTACGTCGTTCTGCAAGGCGCAGTGGCAGGATTTCGATTACAAGCTCTCCGACGGCGAGACATTGCGGGAAGTACAGGCAAGAAATATCTCAGCCTTAAATCGCCTGTTGGACGAGTATAGAGACAGGACTATCGTCGTCGGCACTCACGGAACGGCGCTCGGCACCATCATCAATTATTACGATAAGCAATTCGGTTATGCCGACTTTGAAGAAATTCGGGGATTGATGCCGTGGGTCGTGAAAATGACCTTTGATAACGATGTTTGTGTGGGTATCCAATCGTATAACCTGTTTGAATCGTGCCGATAAATTCGGATTTGTCCCTCGGACGGGTTCAATATGCACGCTCCATATACGCAAAAAGCAGACGGAAGCCGTCTGCTTTTTGCGTATGGAATGAATTATATACGCGTTCCGACAAAATCCGCGATTTTCTTTGCCGTCTTCACAGCGGTCATGCCGGTGTTGTCAATGTACGGCCGAAGCTTCCCCCTGAACCTGATCTTTCAGCCTTTCCCATTCCTCTCGCGTTATGGCGTAAGCATACGAAACCGTATTCTTTTCGTCCGGATATTCTTTGACCTTTTTCATCCCGTTCGCGATCGCGGTAGAATACGATGCCACATTCGTATACTTCATGTATGAATACAGACAGTCATATTCCGTATTTTCAAACGCCCAGTCTCTGACAGCTCTTGCGGCTTCGCTTCCGAACCCGTTTCTCCAATACTTTTTATGGATATGATAGCCTATTTCCGGCAGCAGTTCTCCGTCAATATTTTGAATTGTAACTCCGCAGTCGCCTATCATCTCGCCTGTTTTCTTCAGAACTACCGCCCAAAGCCCAAATCCGTATTTTGCATAATTCTCAAGATTCCATTGTATCCAACTTCTGACCTTTTCTTCGTCAAAGGGTTTGGGGTAGTGTACCATAGTTTCTTTGTCGGACAAAATCTCATACAGAGCATCGAAATCTTTGAGAGTATATTCTCTCAATATCAGTCTTTCGGTTTCAATAACCATTATTATCACCAAACTTTCTCTTTATCGTGTCGAAACTCCCAAACGGTCTGTCGACCGTTTGGGAGTTTCGGGTCAAGTGAGCATATTTCGCGCCGGCTCACGGCGCGATTTCACGCGAGATTTTTTATTGCTCTATCTTCTCCCCACCGAGCTTCGGCGGCTTCGCCGCGACGAGCGCCGCCGCACCGAGCACCGCGCCGCCCGCGAGTATCAGCGTTATGCCGAGAAGCATCGTCGGATAGAACTCGCCGCCGAACATCACGAGCGGCATGAGCGACGTAAGTACGGCTATGATATTTGTCACGAGTGCCGCCGTGACAAGTCCCTTCTTCTTTGCAAGCGACCCCGCGAGGTACAGCGCCGCCGTCACGACGGTGAGCAGAGCCGTGAGGAACGGCCCGAAGTTCGCGTATCCGAACGGCGTGAGGTCAAAGCAAGAGAAGACCTCCATGCTTGTCTGCGACACAGCCGGGTCGCTCACGAAACGCAGTACCGCGCCTCCCGGTATCGCCTCAAATACTATCGCGACGGCCATGGCAAAGAACGCGGCGAGCGCCGGACGGCGCGTCTTGTTGTGCTGAGGCGCCTCCGTCCTGTTCATGTCTACACTTCTTTTGTCCATTTTGTTCTCTCCTTTTCCGTGTTTATCCCGTTTATGTGTTTTTCCGGGATTCTTACTGATATATCCTCTCTATGTTCGCGGGGACGAGTATCGGGTTCACTTCGAGCAGGACGCGGTCGCCCACGGCGCACTGCTTCAGCCGCGTCACGTCCGCGACGGTGTGCGCCATGCCGACGTGACCGAGCACACGTGCGCGCTCGCCGTTTATCGTGACATACATCTTCCTGCCCTTTATCCCGCGCCAGAGGCTCGAGAGCGCGTACAGCAGCGCGTCGCGCATACGGTAGCTGTCGTGCGCCTTCTCGACGCAAAACCCGTCCGCATATCCCACCGGGATTATCGCGATGCGGCGCTCCTTCTTTGCCCTGTACGCAGAGCCGTAACCGACGGTCGCGCCCTTCGGGAGCCGCCGCACCTCGCAGACCTCGCTCAGCATCGTCCCGACCCGGCCGAGCTTTACGCCGGTGTTCTTTGCCGCGACGCGCCCGGTGAGCGCCGAGCCTATCCGCACCGCGCCGAGCCGCGACCAGTCGTAAAGCAGCGCGGCGGAGCTGTTCGCGGCGTGTATAAGTCCCGGCTCGATGCCCGCGGCATGAAGCCTATCCACGACGCCCATAAGCGCGTCGAGCTGTTCGCGGGTGCGCTTCTCGCTTCTCCAGCTCTCGCAAAAGTGGGTGTAGATGCCGGTGAGCGCGAGGCCGTCCATGTATTTGTAGACCTGGATTATCTTGTCGGTATCCTCCGGCGGGAAGCCGTAGCGCCCCATGCCGGTGTCTATCTCGACGTGCGCCTCCACGACCGTCTTTCTCGCGGAGGCTATGCCGCTCATCGCCACCGCCGCCTCGGTCGAGCCGACGGTGCCGACGAGGTTGTAATCTATCAGCGCCTCGATGAACTCCGGCTCGCTCGTCGAGCGGAGCATCAGTATCTCATCCTCGACAAAGCCGTTCTTGCGGAGCGTCACCGCGTCCTCAACGTCGGTGAGCGCGAAGCGGTGTATCCCCGCCTCGCGGACTATCCGCGCCGTCTCGACGAGCCCGAGGCCGTAGGCGTTGCCCTTCAGCACCGCGTACACCGAGGAATCTCCCGCCGCCCGCAGCACGGCGCGGACGTTCTCCTCAAGCCTTCCCTTCTGCACGAGCAGAGCCTTCATATCCTCACTCCCACTTCATCTTCCGCCCGTTCCGTACAGGCGCTCAGTCCCCTATGCCGCGCTTCTTCATGGCGCGGCGCACCATCATCTTCTTGCCGAGGTCGACCGTCTTGCGGAGCATACGGCTCATGACGTAGTCGTACTCGCCGATGAACTCGATAAAGTCGCCGCCGAAGCCCTTCTTGAAGCGGTAGAGACCGTAGAGCGGGTTTTCCGGCGAGAGGTCGCCCGAGACTCCCCGGAAGTCGTATATGCGGCAGCCGAGCGAGACCGCCCAGCGTATCATCTCCCACTGCATGAGATAGTTCGGCATATACTCGCGGTGCTCCGAGCTCGAAGCGCCGTAAAGGTACCACACTTTGTCGCCATAGTGTATCGCCATCGCGCCGGAGACCGGCGTTCCGTCCGGCAGGTAGCACATATAGAGGCGGGCGTACTCGCCGAGGTTTTTAAGCATGTTCTCAAAGTACGAGCGGCTGCGCGGCACGAACCCGTCGCGGCGGCCGGTCTCGTCCATGAGCGCCGCGAAGTCGTCAAGGCCGGCCTCGCCCGCGTTCTTGCAGACGACGCCCTTGCGCACGGCAAGGCGGACGTTGTAGCGGGTCTTCTGGTCGAAGGCCGCCATTATCTCCTCCTCGCTCTTGCCCGATATATCGAGGCGGAACACGAAGCGCGGCTGTGCTGACTCGAAGTTCTTCCCGCCGTCCACCTGCTTGAAGCCGCACCGCTCCAGGCATTTTTCCATCACCGGGGAGGGCTTCGGCAGGTCGGGGTCGATCTTTACGGCGTAGCTCCGCATCGTCCGCGCGAGCTGCTTCGAGGCGGCGAGGAGGTCAAGTATCGTCTCCTCGTCGGACGGGTCGCAGACCGGGCCGCGGCAGCAGTACATCAGCGTGTACGGCAGCTTCGGCACCTTGCGAATAAGCATGCTCATCGCGCCTACTATCTTCCCGTCCGCGTCTCTGCGGGCGATAGCGAGGTGCTGCCACTCCGGCTTCTGCTTTGCCCAGTACGACGTCTGCATAAAGTGTCCCTTGGGGTGTCCCGCTATAAATTCGTCTACCTCCGCTATGCCTTCCTCGCGGATGACCTCAACCATATTATCGGACATCTTACCTGTCTCCTTTACCGTTCCTTATTTCCAAAGCGCTGCCGCTGCATGACAACTATACACAGTAATATTACTACAAATATCTTGCCCGCGTCAAGAGAAAGCTCGTCACTTGATTTTCTTTTGCCGCGACAGTATAATATTGACGGATACGACCGCGCCGTTCGGCGCGAAGAGAAAAATACGCGTCTGCAGAGCAGGGCTCTGCGGACTGCTTGGGGAGGAAACGATATGACAACAATGATACAGGCTCACAGGGGAGCGTCGGCGGACGCGCCGGAGAACACCATGGAGGCGTTCCGCCTCGCGACGGACATCGCGGCGGACGGCATCGAGCTCGACGTACATCTCACAAAGGACGGCGAGGTCGTCGTCATCCACGACGAAACGATAGACCGCACCTCCAACGGCTCCGGCCGGGTGAGCGACATGACGCTCGAAGAGCTCCGCCGGTTCGACTACTCGAACGGCATGAAGGGATTTAAGAACATACACATACCAACTCTGCGGGAGGTCTACGAGCTCGTCGCGCCGACGAAGATGTTCATAAACGTCGAGCTCAAAGAGAGCGGACTTCCCGAGCCCGAGCTCGTGGCGCAGCTTGCCGCCCTCGAGGAGGAGTTTCACATGAAGGACCGGCTGCTCTACTCCAGCTTCAACCACTACTCCCTCCTCATGCTGAAGGAGCGCCTGCCGCACGCGAAAACCGCGCTGCTATACACGGCGGGGCTTGCCTACCCGTGGCGCTACGCAAAGGAGATAGCTGGCGCGGCGGCGCTGCATCCCTACAAGGCAAACCTCATGATCCCGGACTACGTCAAGAGCAGCCACGACCTCGGGCTCATCGTCAACGTCTGGACGATAGACGACCCCGCCGATATGCGGTGGCTGCTCGGCCTCGGAGTGGACGGAATAATCACAAACAAGCCCGCAATAGCCATGGCGATACGGAACGCGCTGTAAATTTTCCAAAAGCTGAATAATTCCGCGTACAGGCGGCAACAATACCCTCGAAATCCTTTTCGGGGGTATTTTGATGAACAGGAAAAAACCAAACAGGCTTGTGGAATTTCTCAACGGGAAAGGATTCTACATAATCCTTATCCTCTGCGTGGCGGCAGTCGGGATCTCGGGTTATGTTCTCTTCTTTTCCGGAAACAGTCAGGATGACGGCACGCTGATGTCGGTTCCGAGCACCCTTCCCTCGGCGTCGCCGACGGCTCCGACTGTCCGCGCGTCCTCCGAGCCGCTCACGACCGCCATACCCGGCGGCGCGGTGCGTGAGCCGGAGGTCGTGATGAGCGTTCCGAGCGCCGCGCCCTCGTCCGATCCCTCGCCGCAGGCGGCGCCGTCCTCGGCGGATGAGCCCTCGGGCGCGGTCGAGGTCGCGGGAGAGGCAAACCTTGACGAGAGCAAGGAAGGCGGCACAGACGCGCCGCGAGCCGCGTTCTACGTCTGGCCGATAAACGGCGAGGTGCGGAACCCGTTCAGCGTCGACGAGCTCGTCTTCTCGAACACCATGGAGGACTGGCGCGTCCACACCGGCGCGGACATCTCTGGCAGCCTCGGCACGCTCGTAAGTGCGATAGGCGCGGGCGTGGTGGAGGACGTCTACTTCGACGAGATGATGGGCAACACCGTTCTCATAAACCACGGCGGCGAGACCTACTCGGTCTACAAAAACCTCGCGGAGAAGCTGAACGTCTCTATTGGCGACGTCGTCGCCGCCGGGGACGTGATAGGCGCGATAGGATATTCCGCAGAGGCCGAAATAGCCGATACGCCGCACCTCCACCTCGAGGTCATCCGCGCCGGCGCGCAGATCGACCCGCTCGACATTCTTCCCTAGTCCGACTACTCTTTCTTCATTTCTCCTCCTCAAAAAAGCGAAAGTTCCCTGCTTCGGCAGGGAACTTTCGCTTTTTTGGAACTTTCGCTTTTTGCATCATTGCATCATTTTATATCTTTATCTGCTTCCACTTGCCGGAGTTGTAGCGGAGCAGGACGAGCAGCGAACGCAGGCATTGGTCGGCGGCGACGGCTATCCACGCACCGATGAGACCCATGTTCACCTGCACGCTTCCGACGACCTCGCGGTCTATTCCCGCAAGGAAGCTCGCCGCCCGCGCGGCCCACTCGGGAAGCGCGAAGTTTATCTCGCCCCAGCCTATCCACTGAACAAAGAGGTAGCCGATTATCGGGCGGACGATGAGCATCGTGATTAGCGTTATCAGGGCGGTGGAGCGTGTGTCTCCCGCGCCGCGCAGCGCGCCCGCGAGTATGAACTGCGAGGACTGTATCGGCTGGAGCACCGCGACAAACAGCATGATGAAGCTGCCGAGCACGACGACCTGCGCCTTCTCCATATCCACGACGCCGTTAACGTACAGGTTGCCGTTGTAGAGCTTGACGACCTGCCCGCCGAACACCGCGAACACGAGCATCAGGAAGATGGCGACGTACAGACCGAGACGGCGGCACCTCCGCGAGTAGTGCTCCGCCATGTCCGGGCGGACCTTGCCGAGGCTCTGACCCACCAGCGTCGTCGAACTGACGGCGAACGCCTGACCGGTCATAAACGACAGCGACTGTATGTTCATGCACACCTGATGGGTGGTGAGGTTGACCTCGCCGAGGCCGGTGACTATGCGCGTGAAGATTATCATGCCGATACGCATTATGACCTGTTCCACGAGCGCCGGGCCGCCGACGCCCGCTATCTGGCCGAGTATGCGCGCGTTTATCTTGAAGCGCCGGAAGGAGAGGTGCATGTAGGCACGGCGGTTCGTGACCGAGTAGAGCGCCATCACCGTGGCGACGCCCTGTCCTATGACCGTCGCGAGGCTCGCGCCCGCGACGCCCATCGCCGGCGCTCCGAGGTTGCCGTAGATGAACACCCAGTTGAGGAACACGTTGACGAGGTTCGCGACGATGTTGTACACCATCGGTATCCGTGAGTTTCCGGTGCCGCGCAGAGCCGCCGTCACCGTAGACGGTATCGACATCGTGATGAAGCCGAGCATCTGTATCTGGAGGTAGACGGTGCTGTCCGCAATCGTCGTCTCCCTGATGCCGCCCGCCGCCATAAACCTTATCAGCGGCTCGGAGGTGAAGTAGCCCGCTATCGTTATCGGCAGGGATATTATCAGCGCGAGGAGCATACCCTGGCGGAGTATCTCGTTCACCTCGTCATGGTCGCCGGCGCCGCGCGCACGCGCTATTACGGCGGTGAGGCCGGTGTTGAGCGCCATGATGAGCATCTGGAAAAGGAAGCGCGGCTGCGTCGCGAGGCTGACGGCGCTTACCGCCGCCGTGCCGGTGCCGGGGATGCTTCCCACCATCATCATGTCGACCATCGACACGAGGCTCGTAAGCGTAAGCTCTATGAGCGACGGCCACGCTATCCGTATGACGTCCTTGTAGAGCGTCATCGACGACGCTCCGGGAGGAAGCTGTCTGCGCTCCTTCTTTGTCTTTCTTGCCTCCGCCTCCTGAAGCTCGGCAGTTCCCATCTCTATATCGTCGAGATAGGTCTTCACCATCTTCTTTCCGGCGGCCGTCTGCTGTGCTGCCAAATTATCCCTCTCCCTCTCGTTCGTTATGATTTACAACTATTCTAGCACCGAGAGGAAGGCTTGTCAAGAAAGCGTTTGCACAATGTAGGACGCGTATCCGCCTGCTCTGTCTTGCATTTTTACGATATTGAGGGTATAATACAAAATATAAGATGGAGTATTATGGATAACTTCCTCAATGGAGGCGAAGAACTTGAAGATAAAGACATTCACCGTCGGCCCCGCGGCGACCAACTGCTACGTCGTCTGGGACGGACAGGACGCCGTGGTGATAGACCCCGGCTTCGAGGCCGGGACCATAGCGGCCTTCCTCAAACACAAAAAACTCAATACGCACTATATCCTGCTCACGCACGGGCACTTCGACCACATCATCGCCGTGCCCGAGCTGAAGCGCCTCACCGGCGCGAAGATAGTCATCGGCCGTGCGGATGCGGACTGCCTGATATCCCCGTTGCGGAGCCTCTCCGCCAAGGTTCGCATAGAGCAGGAGCCCTGCGAGGCGGACTTCCTCGCGGACGACGGCTCGGTATACGTCGCGGGCGGCATGGAGTTTCGCTATCTCCTCACGCCGGGGCACACCCCCGGCTCGGCGGTCATCGTGTGCGGAGACGTCATATTCTCGGGCGACACTCTCTTTATGGACAGCTGCGGCAGGACGGACCTCCCGGGCGGCAGCTTCCGCACGATACTCGAAAGCCTGAAGCGCCTCTACGAGCTTCCGGGCGACTACCGCCTCCTCCCCGGCCACGACAACCCGACGACCCTCTCGCGCGAGCGGGAGAACAACCTCCACATGCGGGAGGCGGTGTTCGGCGTCGAGGGCGGACGCGAGGAGGAGTTCATGGAGCCGGAGGGCGAACCGGACTACGACAGTCTCGACGGTTACGACCTCATCGACCCGGACGAGGAGTTCATACCGTGAAGCTGTATCTTGTGGGGCACGACTACCGCTTTGCGGCGGAGGAGTCGGTAATAAGCCTGCTCGGCAGCGCTCCGAGCGAGACGGTCCTGTCGGATCGTCCGCCGCTGCGCGCCGAGGATGAATCGTTCATAACGCGCATTGAGCCGAGCAAGTACGGCGGCACCGCCACGGCGACGCTCCGCACCGGCGGAAAAACCGTCCACGGCCGCGCCGTCTATCGGAGGGCGGAGAGCGAGCGCGAGACCGTCCGCCTCCGTCAGCACACCCTGAAGCTCGCAATGGCGCGCGCCGTCGAGGAGCTGGGGACGCTGCCCGCGTGGGGCGCGCTCACCGGCATGCGCCCGACGAAGCTCGCGCGCCGTCTCATCGCGGAGAACGGCATGACCGGCGCAAGGCGCGTCCTTAGAAAGCGCTACCTTCTTTCGGAGGAGCGCGCGGCGCTCGTCCTGCGCGCGGCCGAGCAGGGTATGCTCGCCGAAAAGGAACTCGGCGACGGGTACATGATCTACCTCGGCGTGCCGTTCTGTCCCTCCCGCTGCGCCTACTGCTCGTTTGTGAGCGAGTCGGTCGCGCGGAGCGGGGCGCTCATCGCTCCCTACGTCGAAAAGCTGCTCGAGGAGATACGTCTCAAGGGCGAACTCATGCGGAGGCTTGGGCGCGTCCCGAAGGCCGCGTACTTCGGCGGCGGAACGCCGACTACGCTCTCCGCCCGCGACCTCTCGCGCGTCATAGACGCCGTGCGGAGCGCCTTCTGCCTCCCGGACGGCGCGGAGTTCACCGTCGAGGCCGGCCGCCCGGACACCGTCACGCGCGAAAAGCTCGAGGCGCTACGGGACGGCGGCGTGACGCGGATAAGCGTCAACCCCCAGTCGATGCGCCCGGAGGTATTGGCGGCGGCGAAGCGTCCCCACTCCCCCGAGGACGTCGAGCGGGCGTACAACCTCGCGCGCGAGGTCGGAGACTTCGGGATAAACTGCGACCTCATAGCGGGTCTCGAGGCGGACAGCGCCGAGGGCTTCCGCGAGTCGCTTTCGCGGATACTTTCTCTCGAGCCGGAGAATATTACGATACACACGCTCGCGCGGAAGCGCGGCTCCGACCTCCACCGCCTCGGCACGGAGGGCGCCGCCGCGAGGATACCGCCTCCGGACGAAGTTGCGCGGATGCTCGACGCGGCCTATCCCGCGCTCGCAGAGCGTGGCTACTTCCCCTATTACCTCTACCGCCAGAAGTACATGGCGGCGCCGCTCGAAAATACCGGCTGGGCAAAACCGGGGACGGTCTGCCTGTACAACACTCTCGTCATGGAGGAGATCGGCCTCACCGTCGCGCTCGGCGCGGGCGGGGTCACGAAGCTCACCGAGGGCGGGAAAATAGGGCGGATAACGAACCCGAAGTTTGCCGCAGAGTACATCGCACACGACTTTACGAAGGGTCTCTCCGAGCTTGAAGGCGCGCTCGGAGCGTGACCGTCACGACAGAAAGGAGACGCGACCATGGCATACTCTCTTGCTGACGTAAACTACCGCGTGCTCCACGAGCCGGAAGGACTCGTGGAGGAATGCAACGAGCGCTACGAGCAGAACATCAGGCGCGCCGCAAACCGCATAGCGGGGAACCTTGAAAAGAGCCGCATCGTACTGCTGAGCGGTCCCTCCGGCTCGGGCAAGACCACCACCGCGCAGAACATCGAGCGCCGCCTGCGGTCGATGGATCTCGAGACGCACACCATCTCGATGGACGACTACTATCTCGATGTGAGCGAGCGCACCCCGAGAAACGAGAAGGGCGAGTATGACTTCGAGAGTCCGGAGTGCCTCGACCTCGACCTGCTGCGGCGGCATTTCGAGCAGCTTGACCGGGGCGAGGAGGTAATCGTCCCGCACTTCGACTTCAGGGCGCAGAAGCGCGACCCATCGCGCGGACGTCCGCTCCGCCTTGCCGCAAACGAACTCGCGATATTCGAGGGGATACACGCCCTGAACGGCGCGATATGCGGCGAGGGACAGAGCGCGAACGCGTTCAAGGTGTACATCTCCGCGCGCTCGAACTTCGAGCTCGACGGCGCGGTCGTCTTCAAGGGGACGTGGATACGCATACTCCGCCGCGTCGTGCGGGACGAGCAGTTCCGGGGCACTTCCCCCGCCGTCACCTTCGCGATGTGGGAAAACCTCCGCCGTGGCGAAAAGCAGTACATCTCCCCCTACAAGAACACGGCGGGGGTGATGTTCGATTCGAGCTTTGCCTACGAGGTGTCGGCCATGCGGGCGCTTTCGGAGCACGTCTTCGACGGCGTCACGCCCGACTTTGACCGCTACCGCGAGATACTGCACCTGCGCGACGCGCTTGATCTCTTCGAGCCGCTCGACGCACGTTATATACCCGAAAACGCCATGATACGTGAATTTATCGGAAGTTTGGGCTTGTAAGAGCATATCCGATGTGCTAGAATAGTCATAATTTGGGTCGCAGGTGCGGAGCGGTTTTCGCAGCGCACGCGGCCGTCACACATATATTTCGTACCGCCGGCCGACGACGGACGGACACACAAGAAGGAGGCAGGACTATGTTTGAGCAGGACGAAAAAAGGAGCGCTCTCTGGCGCGAGCTTGAGGAAAGCGAGCGCGCCATACGCGAGACCGCCGGCGACTTCAAGCCCGAGATTGCGATAATACTCGGCTCCGGTCTCGGCTACCTCGCGGGCGAGGTCGAGGGCGGCGCGGTGATAGACTACGGTCTCATCCCCCACTTCCTCACGTCTACCGCGCCGGGTCATGCGGGACGGCTCGTGCTCGGCGACTTCTGCGGCAAAAGCGTCGCGATGATGCAGGGACGCTTTCACTGCTACGAGGGCTACAACATGCGCGACGTGGTCTATCCCGTCCGCGTTCTGCGTAAGCTCGGAGTGAAGACGCTTATCGTCACTAACGCTGCGGGCGCGGTCAACACCTCCTTCAACGTCGGCGACCTCATGCTGATAACCGACCACATCAAGCTTGTCCCGCAGAGCCCGCTTATCGGCGAGAACTGCGACGAACTCGGCCCGCGCTTCCCCGACATGACCCACGCCTACTCCCCGGCTCTCCGCGAGAAGGCGAAGGCCGCCGCGCGCGAGCTCGGCATCACCCTCCGCGAGGGCGTGTACATGTACTTCTCGGGCCCGCAGTTCGAGACGCCGGCGGAGGTGCGCGTCGCGCGGCTCCTCGGCGCGGACGCCAACGGCATGAGCACCGTCCCGGAGGTCATCGCCGCCAACCACTGCGGCATGGACGTCCTCGGCGTGTCGCTTATGACGAACATGGCCGCCGGCATCCTCGACCGGCCCCTCTCCGGCGAGGAAGTAAACGAGGCCGCCGAGCATGCAAAGCCGCAGTTCAGCGCGCTGCTCCGCAGAACGGTCGAGCTGATATAGCTTACGGGAGAACAGCAATGATACTTTTTGAGAAAATAACGGTACTTCCCTCGGCATATGAGCCGGCTGTAGAGGACGCGTATCTCCTCGTCGGCGACGACGGGAGGATAGCCTACCTCGGCACCGAGAAGCCGGAGTGTGAGGGCGCGGAGGTCGTCTCCGGCCGCCGCAGGGCGCTGATACCCGGTCTCATAAACGCACACACCCACCTGCCGATGACGGTCTTCCGGGGCTACGGCGAGGGGTGCGAGCTCCACGAGTGGCTGAACCGGTACATATTCCCCGCCGAGGCGAAGATGGACCGTAAAACCGTCGGGATATGCACCGACATAGCGCTCGCGGAGGTGCTCGCCTCCGGCACGACGTCGGTGACGGATATGTACAACATCGAGCCCGCCGTGGCGGAGCGCGTCGCCGAAAGCGGCATCAAGGGCAATCTCTGCCGCGCGCTCACCTCCTTTGCCTCGCCGGACGGCTTCGAGTGGAGCGGCGAACGTGCGGACGACGCCGCGCAGGAGGCCGCCGAGCTCTATGAGCGCTTCCACGGCTATGACAACGGGCGGATAAAAGTCGACGCCGCGATACACGGAGAGTACACCTCCGGTCCGTACCTCTGGCAGAAGGTGGAGGAGTTCGCGGCGGAGCACGGTCTCGGCATGCACCTGCACCTCTCCGAGACGAAGAGCGAGCACGAGGAATGCGTCGCCCGCTGGGGCATGACCCCCGCGGCAGTCTTCGAGAAGTACGGGGTGCTTGACCACAAGGCAAACTGCGCCCACTGCGTCTGGACGACGCCGGAGGATCACGAGATCCTCGCGCGTCACGGCGCGACCGCGGTCCACAACCCCGTCTCGAACCTCAAGCTTGCGAGCGGCTTTGCGCCGATAGCCGCGATGGAGAAGGCGGGCGTGAACGTCGCCCTCGGCACCGACGGCGTCAGCTCGAACAACTCCCACGATATGTTTGAGGAGATAAAGCTCGCGGCGATAATGCACAAGGCCGTGGCGCTCGACCCGACGCTCGTGCCGGTGGAGACGGCGTTTGCGATGGCGACGCTGAACGGCGCGAAGGCGCAGGGACGCGAAAACGAGTGCGGGCGGCTCGCCGTCGGCTTCGACGCGGACATGGCGCTCATCGACCTCGACAGTCCTCACCTCTACCCCATCCACAGCCTGCTCTCGAACCTCGTGTTCGCCGCGCGCGGCTCGGACGTGGAGCGTACCTACGTCCGAGGACACGAGCTCTACCGCAGGGGCGAATGGCGCACCCTCGACGTCGAGCGCGCGCGCTACAACATGGAGCATTACGTCTTCCCGAAGATTTGGGGCTGAAAACATACAATCCATTCCTTAAGGCGGCAGTTATCAATGGCTAAAAAGCAGAATTTCTTGCAGGGGGCGCTGGTGCTCGCGATAGGCGTCGCGCTCGTCAAGGTGATAGGCGCGGTATTCAAGATACCGCTCGGCAACCTCCTCACCGGCACCGGCTTCGGCTACTTCAATATCGCGTACAGCGTCTACAACGTCCTGCTCGTCATAAGCACGGCAGGACTCCCCGTCGCGGTGAGCAAGATGGTCGCCGAGTCCACCACGAAGGGTCAGGGCGGCGACGTGAAGCGGATATTCCGCGCCGCGATGAGCACCTTCCTCATCATAGGCTTTGCGGGCTCCGCGCTGATGTTCATATTCGCACAGCCCATAGCGTCCGGGCTGATGAAGAGCCCGCGCGCGGTGTACACCATCCGCGTGATAGCGCCCGCGAGCTTCTTTGTCGCGGTGATGAGCGTCTTCCGTGGGTACTATCAGGGCATCATGAACATGGTCCCGACTGCTTTGAGCCAGATAATCGAGGCGCTCAGCAAGCTGGTGTTCGGAATAATGTTCACCATGTGGCTCCTGAATGCGGGATATCCTCAGGAGATAGCCGCCGCCGGAGCGATAGGCGGCGTGACGATAGGCACGGTGCTCGGCTCGGTATTTCTGATACTGCGGCGGGCGTTCGACCGCCGTTCCGCTCCGGACGGGCCTGTGTCCGACCGCACGCAGGGCGACATCACGAAGAACCTCCTCTCGATAGCGATACCAATAACGATAGGCTCCGGCGTTCTCGCCGTCACGAATCTCATCGACTCCGCGCTGGTGCTCAACCGTCTCCAGTCGGCGGCGGGCTTTACGGAGGAGCGCTCCACCTGGCTCTACGGATCCTACGGGCTTGCGCAGACGCTTTTCAACTTCCCCTCCGCGTTCATCGTACCGTTTTCGACGGCGATAGTCCCCGCAGTCGCGGCGGCGCTCGCCCGGGGCGACAGCCGGGGCGCGAGCCGCACGATAGAGACGGGCATGCGCATCACCGGGCTTCTCGCCCTCCCTGCCGCTGCGGGACTTTCGGTGCTGAGCGGCCCCATTCTCCGCCTGCTCTTTCCCGCACGGCTTGACGAGGCGGCTGCCGCCGCGCTTCCGCTCTCGATACTCGCGATATCGGTCTTTTTCAACTGCGTCGTCATGCTCTCGAACGCCACGCTCCAGTCGCTCGGCAAGGTCCGCATACCCGTCTACACGATGCTCTGCGGCTCGGTGGTAAAGATAGTCTCCAACTGGTTCCTCATCGGCCGGCCGGAGATAAACATCAACGGCGCGCCGGTCGGCACCGGCCTCTGCTACTGCACGATAATGGTGCTGAACCTTGTCATCATCTCGCGCCACATCAAGCCCGCGCCGAACGTACTGCGGATGTTCGGCCGTCCGCTTGCCGCTACCGTGATAATGGCCGCCGCCGCGTGGGCGTCTAACGGCCTTCTCTCGAGGGTCACCGGCGAGAAGCTTGCGGTGCTCGGGGCGATAGTCATAGCGGTCATAGTATACTTTGTGTGCATACTGCTCCTCCACGCCGTCACGCGAGAGGACCTAGCGATGCTGCCGAAGGGCGAGAAGATAGCCGACCTTCTGCACATCAGATAGAATGATAAAATAAGATGAAATGCTCGCCTCCGTGGTGAGAATTTTATAAATGAAAAGAAAAAACTATCGAAAAATGCTTGCAAATGAGGTGAAGATGTGATAGATTTTGTTTACAAGGATTCGTACGGTTTCGATGATTTGGTGCGTCTTATGGTCGTCCTGAGGGCGGAATGTCCGTGGGACCGCGAGCAGACACACGAGTCTATCAGGCAGAGCATGATAGAAGAAGCCTACGAAGCGTGCGAGGCAATTGACACCGGCGACCGGGCGCTGCTCCTCGAGGAACTCGGGGACGTGCTGCTCCAGGTCGTGTTCCACGCCCTCATGGAGGAGGAGCAGGGGTCGTTTGACATCAACGCCGTGTGCGATGCGGAGTGTAAGAAGCTCATACACCGCCATCCGCACGTCTTCGGAGACGTTCGGGCAGAGACCGCCGGCGAAGTCCTCACCGCCTGGGACAACATCAAGCGCGAGGACAAGGGCGGCACATACCGCAAGACGGTGAGCACCGTGGCGCGCTCGCTCCCGTCGCTCCTCCGCGCGGAGAAGATGCAGTCCCGCGCGGCAAAGAGCGGCTTCAGGCTGCGCGAGCCGTGGAGCGACCTTGCCGAGGAGATAGAGGAATGCCGCGCCTCGACGGGGCGCCGCTCCGCCGAAGACGAGGTCGGCGACCTGCTGTTTGCCGCCGTCAACGTCTCGCGGGCGAAGGGCGTCGACCCCGAGCGGGCGCTTGAGCTCAGCTGTGACAAGTTCGCGCGGCGCTTCGCCTATGTCGAGCGCACCGGCGGCGATCTCTCGGAGATGACCGAGGAGCGCCAGAGCGAGCTCTGGGATGAAGCGAAGCGCGAAGGTCTGTGATAGGAGACGCCGCGTGGAGATTGCTTCCCATGTCCGTCGGTTTCGGAGGTATTCATCGGGACGGTCTCCGTCCCGTGAAGAATAATCAAGGATTTCCCAAAAAACGCAGGAGGAATGTAACATGAACAAGGCAGATATCGTCAACGCTGTCGCCGAGCGTACCGGTCTTTCCAAGAAGGACGCCGACAAGGCCGTCGCGGCTTTTACCGACGTCATAGCCGACTCGCTGAAGAGCGGCGACAAGGTAGTTCTCGTTGGCTTCGGCACCTTCGAGGTCAAGGAGCGCTCCGCCCGCACCGGCCGCAACCCGCGCACCAAAGAGAGCATTGAGATTCCCGCCTCCAAGGCTCCGGTCTTCAAGGCCGGCAAGGGTCTCAAGGACGCCATTGCAAAGTAATCTATCCTACCTTTCAATGCCGCCGCAAGCTTTTTGCGGCGGCATATTTATCCTCAACGGAGGGGGAACATCTTGCGTCTTGACAAATATCTGAAGGTATCGCGGCTGATAAAGCGCCGCACCGTCGCAAACGAGGCGTGCGACGCGGAGCGCGTCCTTGTCAACGGCAAGCCGGCGCGCGCGAGCTACTCCGTCTCCCCCGGGGACGTCATCGAGATACGCCTCGGCGCGCGCGGAGTCAAGGTCGAGGTCATAGCCGTCACCGAAAACGCGACCAAGGCGGACGCGCCCGCGATGTACCGCGAGCTCCGCGACTAGCCTGTACTTCTATCCCGGCGGCGGCGCGCATAGACTCATCCGAGGAGGTGAGTCCATGCCAAACGAAAACATGGCGGAGATGCCGCACAGCCTCGTGCTCGACGAGCGCGAGCACCTGAGCGTCACCGGCGTGCGGGACGTATCAAGCTTTGACGAGGCGAGCATCGTCGCGGACACGTCGCGCGGACTGCTCGTCATACACGGAGCGGGGCTGCACATCGAGCGGCTGAGTCTCGATATGGGAGAGCTCGTCATAGAGGGCGAGGTGTCCTCGCTCGAGTACGAGGAGGAGCGGAGCGCCGGCGGCGGGTTCTTCCGGCGTCTGTTCGGATAATGGAGCTCGTAATAAGCGAA
This sequence comes from uncultured Clostridia bacterium, assembly GCA_947631015.1. Taxonomy (GTDB): domain Bacteria; phylum Bacillota; class Clostridia; order Oscillospirales; family JAAYOS01; genus CANRIN01. The sequence goes on along the minus strand of CANRJS010000010.1, from coordinate 19,971 downwards.
CAGGTGCGGGCGTTTGCCGTCTGCGCGCTCGCGGGCGCGTTCCTCGGCGCGGTGTACGACGTCGGGCGGATATTCCGCGGCAGGTTCCGAAGCGCGGCCGTCACGGTGATATGCGACATCCTCTTCTGGGTCGTCGCCGCAGTCACCGCCGCCGCGCTCGTGATGCGTACCCTCGGCGGCGAGCTGCGCCTCTACGCGCTTATAGGGCTCGGCTGCGGCCTCGTCCTGTACGGTCTCACGCTCGGCCCCCTGCTGCTCCGCGCGGGGTACAAACTGCTCGCCGCCGTCATATTCCTCATAGGCAAAATTCTGCTCCCGTTCCGGCTTCTCGCAAGCCGGACGGCGTCGCTGCTCGGAAAAACTCGAAAACTTTTTGAGAAATACTCAAAAAAACTCTTTCCTTCCGACAAAAAAAGGTGTATGATAAATTTGACATATACCGTAAATGAAGGAGGTTCCGGCGATGAAGAAAAGGCGCGTGAGTCTGCTGCTGCGGATAGCGGTCCTCGTGATAGCCGTCTGGGGCGCGGTGACAATAGTGAAGCTCCGCCTCGACATTCGCGACGCGGAAGAGCGTCAGGCGGCAGTCCGGCTCGAAATAGACCGTCAGAAGCGCGAAAACTCCATCGTGCAGGAACTTCTTGATTCCGCCGCGAGCGAGGATACCATAGCGGATGCCGCGCGGGACGAGTTGGGGTATGTCAGCTCAAATGAGATCATCTTCTACGATGTATCCAATTAAGGAAAGGGCGAACTGACATATATGGCGGTTGAAGTTGGGCAGAAGTTAGAGGGCAAGGTCGTTAAAATAGCTGCGTTCGGCGCGTTTGTGCAGCTTGACTCGGGCGAGACGGGGCTTGTACATATCTCCGAGGTCGCGAACACCTACGTCACGGACATAAACGAGCACCTGAAGGTCGGCGACAGGGTCACGGTCAAGGTCGTCTCCACCGGCGAGGGCGGGAGGATAAGTCTTTCCATCAAGAAGGCTCTGCCGCCTCCGGAACGTCCCGAGCGTCCCGCGCGCTCCTCTCAGGAACGGCAGCCCCGGCAGCGCTCCGAATTTGCGGCGCCCCAGCCTCAGGCGCAGGCTCCGCTCTCCGGGCAGGAGGCATTTGAGGAACGTCTCAGCCACTTCATGCAGGAGTCCAAGAAGAACCTCGCGGGCTCCGGCCTCTACGCCGCAAAGAAGAACCGCCGCAGAGGCGGCAGGGGCGGTATGTAAAGCCTTTCTTCGGAAAACATATAGGGCACGGAGGCAACTCCGTGCCCTTTTGCCGGAAAAATCGGATAAAAAGCGGGCGCTTGCCGATTTCTCGGAAGCGCCCCAGTGAGTTGGGTTGTGGGATAAAGATATGAACTTGCCGGCCGCCTCGGCGGCCTACGGGGATAAGCCGTGACATTATAATATCATAACTTTATACCCTTGTAAAGAGCTTAAAATGACGACTTTTGTCGAAATACAGGAGGTTTTCTTATGAGTGATATTCTTGAACTCGTGATAGTCGGCGCGGGTCCCGCCGGTCTCACCGCCGGGATATACGCGGCGCGGGCGGGCGTGAAGCCCGTTATACTCGAGACGCTCGGCGTCGGCGGGCAGGTCTCGCAGACCGTCGATATAGAGAACTACCCCGGCTTTCTCTCGATAGACGGCGGCGAGCTCGCCGGAAAGATGCGCGAGCAGGCGGAGCACCTCGGCGCGGAGATACGCCGCGCCGGTGTGAAGAGCCTCTCCCGCCGCGAGGACGGCGTCTGGACTCTCGAGACGAGCAAGGGCGAGCTGCTCAGCCGCGCGGTCATAGCCGCGACCGGCGCGGTGCGCCGCAAGCTCGGCTGCCCCGGCGAGGAGGAGTACGCCGGCATGGGCGTCAGCTACTGCGCGACCTGCGACGGCGGCTTCTTCCGCGGGCGCGACGTCGCGGTCGTGGGCGGCGGCTCGGTCGCCTTTGAGGACGCGCTCTACCTCTCCCGCATCTGCCGCAAGGTCACGCTCATACACCGCCGCGACGGCTTCCGCGCCGAGGGCACGCTCGTCGAGCGCGCCAAGGCGACGCCGAATATAGAGTGGAAGCTGTTTCGCCGCGTCCGCGAGATACACGGCACGGACGGCATGGTGAGCGGCCTCACCCTCGAGGACCTGAAGGGCGGCGCGGACGAGAGGATAGACTGCGCCGGCGTCTTCGTCGCGGTCGGGACCGTGCCCGAGAGCGCGTGGCTCGGCTGGAACGTCCCGCTTGACGACGGAGGATACGCCGCCGTCGACGAGAACTGCACCGTCGGGGACGGGCTGTTCGTCGCGGGCGACCTCCGCAGGAAGCCGATATTCCAGATAGTCACCGCCTGCGCGGACGGCGCCGTCGCCGCGACCCGCGCCTGCGAGTGGCTCGGCGGACACTGATTGCCGAGCCGTGACAGTGAACACAACCGCTTCCGCCGAGGAGCGCCGCCGGGAGGAGTCCGTCCGGAGGATGACCTCGGCGATATCAGGCATTCTCGACGGCGCGTCGCCGTCGGTCTACCTCTACGGCTCCTGCGTCATGGACGACTTCCGGCTCGGCTGTAGCGACATCGACATACTTGTCCTCACCGAAAAGCGGATAACGGAGGAACAGGCGGCGCGGCTCGTCACTCTCCGCCAGACGATGCTCGCGCGCGAGCCGGACGACCCGTATTACCGCTCCTTCGAGGGCGGGATGTTGACGCTCCGGTCTTTTCTCGACGGCTCGCCCGACCGCGTCGTCTACTGGGGAACGAGCGGCGAGCGCGTCACCGACGCGTACCGCTTCGACAGCTTCTGTATGTACGAGCTGCTGCGCTTCGGTCGGCTGCTCTGCGGCGCGGACGTCCGCGCCGCGCTGATGCCGCCGTCATACTCCGACCTCCGCCGCGACGTGCGGCGGCACTTCGAGAGCATCCGCATGTACGGCTCCGCGACGGGGCGCAGTCTCTACACCTTCGGGTGGCTCCTCGACATCGCGAGGGGCATCTACACCCTCCGCACCGGCGAAGTCCTGCCCAAGACCCTCGCCGGGGAGCGCGCGCTTGAGGATAGGCTCTGTCCCGTGCCGGAGGCGCTCACGCTCGCGCTCGACGTCCGCCGGAACCCGGCGCTTTTCGCGCGCGAGGACGTCGCCGCACGAGCGGACACGCTCGGCCCGGACATACAGCGCTTTGCGGACGTCCTCGAGGAGGAGCTTCGCCGCGCGGACGCCCGATAATTACAAGGAGGCTTCGATATGTACATCTACTTCCCGAGCTGCAACTTCACGAAAATGCGCCCCGAGACCGCGAAAAAGCTCCGCGCGCTTCTCTCGGAGCGTATGCCGACAGCGGGATGCTGCCGCCTCGACAAAAACGAGTACGCCTCGGGAGAGGTCGGTCTCTACCACTGTCAGGCGTGCCGTGAGACCCTTGACGGGCGTCTCCCGCTCATGAGCGTGTACGAACACTTTGACGCGGACAATGACTTTCCCCTCCCCGACTACTCCGGTCTCACCGTCGGCGTGCAGGACTGCTGGCGCGACCGCGAGCACCCGGAGGTTCATCGCGCCGTCCGCAGTCTGCTGAAGAAGATGAATATATCCGTCCGGGATCCGGAGGACTCCGGGGAGCGCTCTGTCTTCTGCGGAAACCTCCACTTCGAGCCTAAGAAGCCGGAGAACGTCGCCCTGCTAACGCAGTACCCCGGCAAGCGGATATTCGAGATGCCGCGCGAGGTCGAGGAGGCGCTTATGCGCGAAGAGGTCGAGAAGTTTGACACCGAGTACATCGTCACCTGCTGCAACCGCTGCACCCTCGGCATAGAGGCGGGCGGCGGGAAGGCCGTTCATATCCTCGAGCTCGTCATGGGCAACTTTCGCCGCTGACGGTTCCTGTTTACAAAATCGAATATCCGTAGTATAATATTTCTGTAATTTGCAGGCTGTGCGGCAGTTTATTCATTCACAGCCGAAAGGAGCCACAGATATGATAATCAAGAACGTAAAGATCTGGAGCGACGGAAAGACCGTCGAACACGGCTACATAATCACGGACGGCGACAAAATAGCCGCCGTCGGCGCGGGCGACCCGCCCGCGGGCGGCTACGGCGAGGTCATAGACGGCGCGGGGCTCACCGCCTACCCCGGCTGGATAGACGCCCACACCCACATCGGCCTCATGGGCGACTCGCTCGGCTTTGAGAGCATGGACATCAACGAGGCCGTCGACCCCGTCACCCCGCACCTCCGCGCCGTCGACTCGATAAACCCGATGGACCGCACCCTCGGCGAGGCGGTGGACGCCGGCGTCACCACCGTCGTCACCGGCCCCGGCAGCGCCAATCCTATAGGCGGACGCTTTATCGCGACCCACACCCACGGCAAGCGGATAGACAACATGGCGGTCAAGACCGAGGTCTGCATGAAGTTTGCCCTCGGCGAGAACCCGAAGCGCGTCTACAACAGCAAAGGCCGCACCCCGACCACCCGCATGGCGACCGCCGCCACCATCCGCGAGGCGCTGTACAAGGCGAAGGAGTACGCCGCAAAGAAGGACGCCGCCGGAGACGACCCGACAAAGCTCCCGCCGCTCGACTTCAAGCTCGAGGCGCTCGTGCCGGTCGTGAAGCGCGAGCTCGTCGCGCATTTCCACGCCCACCGCGCGGACGACATCTTTACCGCGATACGCATCGCCAAGGAATTTGACCTCGACTACACCATCGTCCACTGCACCGACGGTCTGCTGATAGCCGACGAGCTGAAGAGCGAGAACGCGAGCGTCATCACCGGCCCGTCGCTCCACGGCCGCTCCAAGCCGGAGATAACGCACCTCAGCTTCGACAACCCCGTCGTGCTCGCGAAGGCCGGCCTCGAGCCCGCCATCTGCACCGACCACGACGTCATACCCGAGCAGTATCTGCCGATGTGCGCGGGACTTGCGCACTGCGCCGGCATGAGCCGTGACGACGCGCTCCGCGCCATCACTATCTGGGCAGCGAAGGCCGCCCGCATCGACAATACCGTCGGCAAGCTCGAGCCGGGCTGCTACGCGGACATCAACCTCTACTCCGGCGATCCGCTCGCCCTCGGCGTAAAGCCCGAGAGAGTCTTTATCGCCGGTGAGAGCGTGAAGTAACCTCCAGGTGGAAAATCATCTCGGAAGCACAGAGCGGTCGCTCTGTGCTTCCTTTTCCCGACCGCAATTTATGGACAAAACGTGAATATTCCGTAAAACCCTTCGCTTTTTCTGGACAAACCGGGATATGTGTGATACTATTATTTTGGCGCATGGCTCTGTCTGCGAGCCGAATTTATATTTTGTGAGGACTTAAATGAAGATGAAGCTTCCTAACCAGCAGAAAAAGAGGCGCAGTACGATAATCTATCTCGCGATAGTCATCGCTCTCGTGCTGTTCGTGAACCTCTTTATTCTGCCGATGCTGCGCGAGGCGCAGATAACCGACGTCGGCTACGACGTATTCCTCAACTCGGTGGCAGCAAAGGAGATAGACGTCGCCGAGGTCTACGACACCTATATACTCTACCAGCTGAAGAGCGATTCCACTCTCGGCGGACGCGTCTGCCGCGTCATGCGCATGAGCGGCGAGGACGAGGGGCTTGTCGACAAGCTCTACGCCGCCGGGGTACACTTCACGCCGGTCTTTGAACAGGAGAGCTGGCTTTCCATTCTTATCAGCTGGCTGTTGCCGATGGTGATAATGCTTCTGCCGTTCTTCTTCATCATGCGGATGATCTCCCGTCAGGGCGGCGGCGGAGCCGGCAGCGCGATGAGCTTCGGCAAGAACACCGCCAAGATCTACGGCGAGGAGTCCACCGGCGTGACCTTTGAGGACGTCGCCGGTCAGGACGAGGCGAAGGAGAGCCTCAAGGAGCTCGTCGGCTTCCTCAAGAGCCCGCAGATCTACGCCGAGATCGGCGCGAAGCTTCCGAAGGGCGCTCTGCTCGTCGGCCCTCCCGGCACCGGCAAGACCCTGCTTGCGAAGGCGGTAGCCGGTGAGGCGCACGTCCCGTTCTTCTCGATAACCGGCTCGGATTTCGTCGAGATGTTCGTCGGCGTCGGCGCCGCGCGCGTGCGCGACCTCTTCAAGCAGGCCATGGAGAAGGCGCCCTGCATCGTCTTTATCGACGAGGTGGACGCGATAGGCAAGAGCCGCAACTCCGGTCAGTACGGCGGCAACGACGAGCGCGAGCAGACATTGAACCAGCTTCTCAGCGAGATGGACGGCTTCGACAGCTCGAAGGGCGTCATCATACTCGCCGCGACGAACCGCCCCGAGGTCCTCGACCCGGCTCTGCTCCGTCCCGGCCGCTTTGACCGCCGCATAGTCGTCGAGATGCCCGACCTCGCCGGACGCGAGGCGATACTCAAGGTCCACGCGCGCACCGTTCGCTGCGGCGAGGATGTAGACTTCGGCTCGATAGCCAAGCAGACCGCGGGCGTCAGCGGCGCGGAGCTCGCGAACATCGTCAACGAGGCGGCGATAGCCGCCGTGCGCGACGGGCGGAAGTTCGTCCGCCAGAGCGACCTGCTCGGCGCGGTCGACCTCGTACTCGCCGGTGCGGAGAAGAAGAGCGCCGTCCTCAGCGATAAAGAGAAGCGCCTTGTCGCCTACCACGAGATAGGCCACGCGCTCGTCGCCGTCAAGTGCGGCACCGAAAACCCCATCCAGAAGATAACGATAGTCCCGCGCACGATGGGCGCGCTCGGCTTCACGATGAACGCGCCGGAGGAGGACAGATACCTCCTAATGCGGGACGAGGCGTTCACCGAGATAAAGAAGCTCTGCGGCGGACGCGCCGCCGAGGAGATAAAGTTCGGCGCGGTCTCGAGCGGCGCTTCGAACGACATCGAGAAGGCCACGAACCTCGCGCGGAACATGGTCACGCGCTACGGCATGAGCGAGCATTTCGACATGATGGGGCTTGCCACCAATCCGAACCCCTACCTCGGGGATGACATGAGCATGCAGTGCTCCCTCGAGACCGCCACGAAGGTCGACGAGGAAGTGCTTGAGATAATCCGCGAGTGCCACTCGGACGCAAAGCAGATACTTGCAGACAATCTGCCGCTGATGGACTCGCTCGCCTCGGCGCTCCTCGAAAAGGAGACGCTTTCCGGCGAGGAGTTCCGCGTCCTGATAGCGGACTACGAGTTCTCGCACGCTCTGCCCACGTCGACCGAAAGCGACAACGCTCAGTAATATTTTTGACGTTTTTCACGGAGAGATCATGATTTATACGGTAATTTGCGTCGAAGGTGACTACCTCGTGCTCCGCTCGGATGCGGACGGCTCGGAAAGTCTGCTCGCCCGCGCTCTGCTTCCGGAAGCGGACGAGGGCGACCGGGTGAAGTACGAAAACTTCTCCTACGAGGTCATCTGAGGACTGCCGCCGGAAACCTTCCGGCCGAAAGCATATACGAAAAGGGAGACCGTCGCGGTCTCCCTTTTTTGTTTTTGGCGGTTCGGCGCGTGCCCCGCTTCACGTTCCCGCCGATTTGGCGCCGTGTCTCGCCCCGCGTTCCCGGCGGCTCGGGACGGCCATCTTTCCTGCCCGACGGTGCCGCGCCGCCGCGTCCCCTCCGAACTTCGAGCGGGTAGGACGTTTCCACCCCGAGCGGTTCTCGGCAAGAAAATTTCAGCGGAACTCTTGACAAGTCTTGTTAGCAGTGGTAAACTTAGAATGTAGTTAGCAATCGCTAACTACGGATGCGCCTCACCGCATCCCCGAAACATCCTCCGACTAAACCTCACCGTTGACCTCCTCCATACTTTCACTCTCATCCGACCGATAGGGCGCCGTTTTCACGGCGCCCTATCGGTCTAATTACGGCAGATCGTGCCTCCGCAGGCTTGCAATCCGTCCCCGAAAGGACTATACTTGACTTACAAAAACATATCGGGAGGACTGCCATATGCTTTTTTCCGCTCATGACAAGATAATCTTTGCCGGCGACTCGGTCACCGACGCGGGGCGTGCCCGTCCCTCGGGCGAAGGCCTTTTCGGCGCTTACGGCAACGGCTACGTGAGCTATATCGCCGGGTTTTTCGACGCCATGTATCCGCAGCTCGACCTGCGAGTCGTCAATCGCGGCGTGAGCGGCGACCGCATAAGCGAGCTTGCCGCCCGCTGGCAGGAGGACGTTCTGGACGATTCGCCGGACTGGGTCGCGGTGATGATAGGCGTCAACGACGTTTGGCGGCGGTTCGACTCGCCGCATTTCCACGAGCAGCACCTCACCGTCGAATACTACCGCGAGACGCTCGAGCGGCTCATCGAAACGACGCTGCCGCGCGTGAAGGGCATGGTGCTCATGACGCCGTACTACCTCGAGCCCAACCGTTCGGACCCGATGCGCGCGGAGATTGACCGGCGCTGTGAGGTCGTGGCGAAGCTCGCCTCAAAGTACTCGCTCCCTCTCGCGGACGTCCAGGCAGGCTTTGACCGGTTCATGGAGCACATGTACTCCTCCGTGATAACCTGGGATCGCGTACACCCCAACCACATCGGCTGCGCGCTTATATGCAAGGTGTTCTTCGAGGCCGTCGGCTTCGACTGGAACGGCGGCATCGTCTGACGCTCGCGGCGAAATATATTTGCAATATCTCCGCCTCTTCACGCTTGACATCACGCCGACGTTGTGATACAATAGTTGAGCTGTAAAGAGGCGTATCCGGGTGTGGCGCAGCTGGTAGCGCGCTTGACTGGGGGTCAAGAGGCCGCAGGTTCAAGTCCTGTCACTCGGACCAAAAAGTTCCGAAAACATACTCGTTCGAGATGTTTTCGGAACTTTTTTGACACAAAAATTGAGGAGACGTGCAAACATTTTTGCTATTGCTAACCTATTGCTAACAGCCTTTTGGCTTTGAATCGGCTGTATGTAAAGGCTTCACAGCGCCCGTATTTTTCTCATCACGCTCTCGTACACGCGCTGATTTACGACCTTGAGCGTGTCCATCAGGTTATCCATCACGCCCCACGCCGACGCGGTGTCCTTCCCCTGCACGGCGCGGAGGAAATCGCTGTCGCCGCAGCGGTCAAGCGGCGCGGGTTCCATGACCGGTACTGCCGCCGGAAAGCTTCCGGACGCACGCTCGGCCCACCGAGCACCTATGTCCTGTTTTGCAGCAGCGCAAGCGGCGGTATTCTTCCTATCCTCACCAGTCCGACCCACGCAAACACGAGCAGGAGCGCGAGCGTGCCCGCGCCGAACGCCCCGAACGTCCAGCCCGGCAGCGTCGCCGCGACTTCGCCGCCGGTTACCTCGCCTATCTGCGCGGAGAGATCTGCCGCGAAGCCGCTCGTCGCGGCGACTGCGAGCGCCGTTCCGAGCAGCACCGCCGCGAGCGCGAGGGTGAATAGTCCCACAAGCAGAGAAGCGTTCGCGCGCGGGACGGGAGTCCCAAGCGCGCGCATTATCGCGTAGTCGTGCTTCTTTCGTATGATGAACAGATATGTTATAAGAATGAGCGACAGCAGCAGCGCGAGCGCCATGCCGACAAACCCGATAAGCGACGAGAGCTTCATGAAGTCGAAGGACGGTTTCGCCGCAGCGTAGCCCTCGTCGTTTATGACGAGCTCATAGCCCATCGCGGCGAGCTTGTCTCCGAGCTCGTCCTGTATCAGCGCCATGTCGCCGGGGTGATTCAACTCAAACGAGAAGGTCGAGGGAAGCGGAGCTGGCTCAACCTGCCCCGCCCACGGGTAGCAGGACGCGGGAACGAATATGGTGTTCAGCGCGTATGTATAGGGATCCTCCACGTCGAAACGCCCGTCCGTCCATATCCCCACGATCTCAAAAGTCTTTTGTACATCGGGAAGTCCGCGCTCGGTAAGGCGATACTCACCGAAGACGTCCGGACTTGCGGGATACGGAGCCTCGCGGGCAAACACCTTGCCGCTGTGCGTCAGCGTGTCGGCGATGAGGTTCAGCGTCACCGTATCCCCGACGGCGAGACCGTTGAGCGCGGCGAAGTCTGCCCCGACGATGCAAACGTCGGCGGTCTCTCCCGCTTCGAGCGCCCTGCCGTCCGCAATATACATATCTCCGGATTTGAACTTATGTATGAGGCTCATGTCCGAGGTGTAAACGACTTCGCTTGTGTGAAAATTATGATAAAGTATCCGCATACAGTCGAGCGTGGAGATAACCGGCGCTTCGTCTGAGGACACGGTCGGGATGCCGTACTTCTCCGGCTCACGCAACGCCGAGACATAGTCGGTCACTCCGTAGTCGCGTTCGAGACGAGAGAGATTTACGACGGGACAGTTCACATAGTCGATAATCACTTTGAAATCGGACTTTTCGCTGTCCAATTCCGTATTCAGCGCCAAAAGGTATCTGTCTGTGACAGCAAGATCGCCGAATAACCGGCTTTGCAATTCTTTATCAGAACCTATTTCCTTTTCCCACACGCTTATTGTCTGCCCGACATGGATCACCGAATCATCTGCGGCGATAAGCACATCGTCAACAGTAAAAGACGGAACCGCATAATAACTTTCCGAGTTAGGTCTGGCGATGACAAAACAAGAGTCCATCTCGAAGGTGTTCTTTGTCCAGAACCACGACCAGTCCGAATAGTCGGGGAGTGCGCTGAGCGGCTGCTCGACGACGTTTGTCAGTTCCTCCGAAAAACCTCCGCTCACCTGTCTTATCTCGCTACGCGCAACATACGGCGACGACGTGATGATGCCGAGCACGTCCCGCTCGATAGGGAGTACCGCCGTGCTTTGGCGTTCGATATATTCTGCGCTGCCCATGCCCGCGGCCTCCATGCAGTCATAGTAAGAGCTTGTCGTGCGCTGGACGGTGCCGACGGCTGTGTACTCCGCCTCGGCGCGGTCTATTTCGCGCACCGTAGCGGCGTACTCCGCCCCGCGCGAAACAAACGCGAACGACGTCGCGAGCAGCAGCATGAACGTCACGAGCGTCTTCAGCGGCGAGCGAAAGAGCGTGATCATTGAGAGTCGCGGACGCATCGGGGTTCCCCCTTTCTTCCTTCTATTTGTAATATGCAATAAGCGGCGCGTTTTCGGACAGGTTTCGCGAAAAATTTTCGTGCGGTCCCGCCGGCGGACGCATGAAAGCCGTTCAAGTGGTTTGATGCGGCATTTCCTCCGCGCGGTCTCTCCTGCTCCGCCTCATTTTCTCATTTTTTCGCGCTTGGAATAGACAAGCGCGAAATAAAGTGATATACTTAATTCAAACAAACGGCGCGGCGCATTCGCGCGGAGGAGGGAGCGGTACGCGATGAAGAACCGGGTGAACATCACTATATGTGATATGAACTTCACGCTTCTCAGCGATGAGAGCGAGGAGTATATGCAGCATGTCGCGGAGCTTGTGGACGGGAGGATACGCGCCGTCAAGGACGGCAGCGGTCTCTCCGCGCTCGCGGCCGCCGTACTCGCCGCGATGAACCTCGCGGACGAGAAGATAAAGCTCGAAAAGACCATGGACGAGCAGCGCGAGCAGATGCGTGAATACTTTGACGAGATAAGCGCCCTCAAGGACGAGTGCGCCGACCTCCGCCACGAGCTCGCGCGCCTCGCGCCGGAGCGCGACGTTCCGCCCGCCTGGGAGGAGCGCCAGTCCAAGCTCGACCTCGGAGAGGACGACTAGCCGTTTCGGAGGATACTGATGGAACTTCTCGCACCGGCGGGCTCGCCGGAGGGGCTCCGCGCCGCCGTGATGAACGGCGCGGACGCCGTATATTTCGCGCTTAAAGACTTCGGGGCGCGCCGCAGCGCCAAAAACTTCACCGCAGCGGAGGCACGCGAGGCGGTGGAGTTTTGCCATCTGCGCGGGGTGAAGGCGTATGTGACGATGAACACCCTCGTCTTCGACCGCGAGCTCGACGACTTCTACGCCCAGGCGCGGGAGCTGAACTCCGCCGGCGTGGACGCGGTGCTCGTGCAGGACCTCGGCGCGCTGAAAATGCTGCACGAGTGCTTTCCCGATATGGAGCTGCATGCCTCCACTCAGATGAGCGTGACGAACGCGGAGGGCGCGAAGCTCGCCGCGTCGCTCGGATGCACGCGCGCAGTCGCGGCGCGTGAGCTCAGCCGGGACGAGCTCCGCCGCCTCACGGCGGAGAGTCCCATAGAGACCGAGGTTTTTATACACGGCGCGTACTGCTTCTGCTACTCGGGGCAGTGCTACTTCTCCGCCGTGATAGGCGGCAGAAGCGGCAACCGGGGCTGCTGCGCGCAACCCTGCCGCCTCGCATACGGCTTCGGCGACCGCGCGGACGAGTACCCGCTGTCGCTGAAGGACATGAGCCTCGCGGGGCACCTCGCGGAGCTTCGGGAGATGGGCGTGAAGTCGCTCAAGATAGAAGGGCGGCTCAAGCGTCCCGAATACGCCGCCATCACCACCCGCATATACGCAAACGCTCTGAAGGATGGCAGAGAGCCCACCCGCGAAGAGCTGGAGACGCTAGCCGCCGTGTTCTCGCGGGACGGTTTCACCGACGGTTACTTCATAGGAAAGAAGAACTCCCCCGCGATGCTCGGCAGGCGTTCGGAGGAGAAAAAGTCAAACGACCGGATATTCGCGGAGGCTCGGCGGAGCTACGCCGAGGGCGCGCGCGAGCCGCAGAGGGTCGGGGTGAAATTCGCGATGCTCGTGCGGGAGAACTCGCCGTCGCTGCTCGCGGTCGAGGACGAGGACGGGCACGGTCTCTACATCGAGGGCGCCCGGGCGGAGCGTGCGCGCAGCCGCGCCCTCTCCCCCGCCGAGGTAACGACACAGCTCTACAAGACCGGCGGCACGCCCTACCGCTGCGACTTCGCGCGCGCGAAGATCGCGCCGGGGCTCACGATGCCGCTTTCCGAGATAAACGCCATGCGCCGCACGGTGCTCGAAAAGCTCTCCGAAAAGCGGCTTGAGATACCGGCGCGGCGCGTGTTCGAGCAGCCGCGCGTCCCCATGCGGCGGCGGGAGACGGCGTTTCCCGCCGTCTCGGTGGACGCGCACAGCATCCTCCAGGTGAGCGACAGGATGCTTGCAGACCCGCCCGAGTGGATATATATGCCGCTTGAGATGCTCGTCCGCGAGCCGGAGCGCACGAAGGAATTTCTCTCCGCCGCGAAGGTCGCGGCGAAGCTCCCGAGGGTGGCGCATCCGAGCGAGACTGACGAAATATCCGATATGCTCGGACGCGTCTCCGAGCTCGGGGTGCGGACGGTGCTTGCGGGCAACATCGGGTATATCGACTTTGCACGGAGCCGTGGCTTCGAGGTGCGCGGGGACTACGGACTGAACATAACAAACTCGCTCTCGCTCGAGACGCTTGCGGCGCTCGGTCTCTCGTCCGCCGCGGTGAGCTTCGAGCTGACGGCGGCGCAGATACGCGGACTTTCGAGCCCGCTTCCGCTCGAGATGATTGCCTACGGACGTCTGCCGCTGATGATAACCGAACGGCGGCTCGGCGTCAACGGCTCCTCCGCAAAGACGCTCGTGGACAGGACCGGCGCGCGGTTCCCGTTCGAGCGCGTCGAGGGCGGGCGGAGCGAAATATTCAACTCGCAGAAGCTGTGGCTCGCGGACAGGCTCGGGGAACTTGCGCCGCTCGGTCTCGAGACGATACGGCTGATGTTCACGACCGAGAACCCGCGCGAGGCGGAAAACGTGCTCTCGGCGTATCGCGGAAGCGGCACCGCGCCCGCGCAGTTCACACGCGGACTATATTTCAGGGGAGTGGAGTAAAATGACGTTGAAGCTCCGTTACAAGGTAATACCTACCGAGGGAGGATACACCGCTCCCGCGCCGGAGCGCGGCTCGAAGGGCGCGGCGGGGCTCGACCTCCACGCCTCGCTCGACGCCGCGGTGACGCTCCTGCCGGGTGAGAGGGCGCTTGTGCCCTGCGGCCTCGCGGTCGAGATACCGCGCGGGTATGTCGGGCTGATATTCGGCAGGAGCGGCCTCGGCATGAAATACGGGGTGACGCTCGCGAACGCCGTCGGCGTCATAGACGAGGACTATCGCGGCGAGCTGAAGGCCGCCGTGATAAACCACGGCGCGGAGGCGTACACGATAGAGCCGGGAGACAGGATATGTCAGCTCGTGCTCGTCCCCTACTCTGCTGCGGAGCTGACGGAGGCCGAGACGCTGGAGGATACCGAGCGCGGTACGGGAGGCTACGGCTCCACCGGAAAGTAACCTGATACCGGAGCTTTGCCGCACAGGCGGCAAAACCGATGATGTAAACAGCTTAAAATGAGGGTAAAATGGAAAACGAGAGAATAATACTTGCGTCCTCGTCGCCGAGGCGGCGCGAGCTGCTCGAGGCGGTGGGATGCGATTTTGAGGTTACGGTCTCCCATGCGGACGAGACCGTCCCGGCGGGTACTCCGCCGGAGGAGGCGGTCGTCCTGCTCGCGCGGCGCAAGTGCGCGTCGGCGGCGGCGCTCGCGCCGGAGCGCGTGGTGCTCGCGGCGGATACGCTAGTCGCGATAGACGGAGAGGCTTTGGGAAAGCCGTCCTCCCCGGAGGCCGCCGCCGCGATGCTGCGGCGGCTCAGCGGTAGGGAGCACTCGGTCTTCACCGGTGTCGCGGTGCGGCGCGGGGAGCGCGAGACATATTCGCGCGAGGAGACGCGGGTGAGGTTCCGCCGCCTTGAAGAGCGTGAGATAGAGCGCTACGTCGCAAGCGGCGAGCCTATGGATAAGGCGGGAGCCTACGGGATACAGCTCCGGGGCGCTCTGCTCGTCGAGGGGATATGCGGCGACTACCCGAACGTCGTGGGTCTGCCGCTCGTGCTTTCGGCGCGGCTGCTCGCGGAGTTCGGCGTGACATTGTTGTAGAGAGTATGGCGGCGGGGCGCGGCTCCGCCGGAAAAATTCCGAAGGGAGGGACGGACGGCGTGAAGCGTTTCCTGCGGAGCAAGACCGTGATAGCGTGCGCGGCGGTGCTTGCGGTGATACTTGTCATGGCAGTAATATCGTTTGCGGTGCAGGGCGCGTCGTCGCCCGTGAGCAACTTCTTCGGGATAGTGACGAAGCCCTTCCGCGCGGCTGCGAGCTCGATAAGCGGCGCGATAGGGCGGTTCTATTCGCGTATGTACGAGTATGACGAGCTCGTCGAGGAGAACGAACGGCTGAAAAAGACGATAGCCGACATGGAGGAGGACATTCGTATCGGCGAACAGCTTATCGCCGAGAACGAGCGGCTGAGGGAGCTTTCGGGGCTCACAGAGTCCCGCCGCGACCTCACGCTCTGCATGGCAAACGTCGTCAGCCGCAGCAGCTCCAACTGGGAGTCGGCGTTCACGATATCGAAGGGGCGCTCCGGCGGCATAGAGAAGTTCGACTGCGTGATAAACGAGGAGGGCTTCCTCGTGGGACAGGTGAGCGAGGTGGGCGAAAACTGGGCCGTCGTCTCAACTCTTATCGACACGACGACCGAGCTCGGCGCCGTCATACAGCGCACCGGCGACACCGCCGCGGCGGAGGGCGACTTCGAGCTGATGCGCGAAGGTCTGCTCCGCCTCGCGTACTTCCCCGAGGACGCGGTCCTGCTGAATGGCGACACGGTGCTCACTAGCGGCGTCGGCGGCGTGTACCCCTCCGGCATAGTGATAGGCAAGATAGTGGACGTGTACGCCTCCGAGGGCAACGTCGGAAGCTACGCCTCGGTGGAGCCGTCGGCAGAGCTGGACGACCTCGTGCAGGTGTTCGTCGTCACCGACTTTGATATAAGCGAATGAGAATGGCGGACGCGCGAAGGGCTATAGTGAAGTGGGTAGTCTATGTACTGCTCCTGCTTGCGGTGTTCGTTGTGCAGGAGTACCTTTTCCCCGCGCTTAGGATATTCGGCGTCGCGCCGATATTCATGGGGACGCTCGCGGTCTGCGTCGGGATGTGCGAGGGCGCGGCGGCGGGCGCGGTGTTCGGCGCGGTGTGCGGGGCGATGATGTACGCCTCCTCCGGCTCGAGCGAGCTTATAAACATGCTCGTCTACGCCGCGGGCGGCGCGGCGGCGGGGGTGCTGTGCGAAAACATCCTGTCGCGCGGGCTCCCCGGCGCTCTGCTCCTCTCGCTTGCGGCAAACGCCGCGGCGACAGTCCTCTTTTTCATATTCGTGATGTGGATACCGGGCCGCGCCGGCGTCTCCGCGCTCATAACGGTCGGCGCGGTCGAAGCGGCGTACTCCACGGCGGGGGCGCTCTTTATCTGGCCGGCGGCGCGGGGAATATCGCTTGCTGCGAATCCCGGCGCGGAGGAGTAGCGGCCGTTTTTTGAACCGGCATAAAGCCGGGGCTTTACAATATATTTTCGCGCGGAGCGCGGGCGATTTTCGGCGGCGGACATCCGGCCGCCGGGTTGGAGGTGTGAGCGTCAGATGGAAGGCAAAAAGCTGTATTTCCGCCTCACGGCGATAGCGGCGCTCACGGCGGCGCTCGCGCTTTTGATGGTCGTGCGGCTGTACGACATGCAGATAGTCCACGGCCTCAGCTACTCGGAGGAGAGCGAGAAGCGGATAACCCGCACGGTCGAGGTAAAAGCCTCGCGCGGCGAGCTGGTCGACCGCTACGGGCGGAAGCTCGTCACGAACCGCATAGCCTACAACATCGGCTTTGACATGACGCTCCTGCCGGACGGGCGCGAGAACGAGATAATCGCCCGCCTGCTCGAGACGGCGGACGAATTTTCCGTAGGTCACGATACCTTCTTCCCGCTCGAGCGCACGTCCGCCGGGCGGTGGCGCTATACGTCGAGCACCACCGGCAAGAACCGCATGGCGCGGTTCCTCGCGGCGATGGGCTGGACCGAGGGGGACGAGCCGGACGCCGAGTGGGAGAGTGTTTTTACGGCGGACGGGCTCGCGGAAAAGCTCTGTGAGGAGTACGGCGTCGAGCCGGAGTCGGAGCGCGCACAGGAGGTGCTTGCGCTCCGCTGGGAGCTAGATCTGAGGACGCCGAGGATAGGCCTCAACATCGCGCCGTATGTGTTTGCAAACGACGTGCCGGGGGAGTTCATCGCCTCCGTCGCGGAGCGCGACCTGCCGGGCGTGGAGATTCTCACCGACACCGTCCGGCAGTATGAGACCGAGTATGCCGCTAACCTCCTCGGCCGCGTCACGCCGATATACGACACCGACGACTACGACGCCCTGAAGGAGAAGGGCTACGCGCTCGACGACATGATAGGCCGTGACGGAGCCGAGGCCGCGTTTGAGGACATCCTGCGCGGCGTGGACGGCGTGCGGGTCGAGGAGCGGAGCGAGTCGGGAAGCGTCACAAACGTCATGTACTCCCGCGAGCCGAAGCCGGGCGACAACGTCATGCTCACAATAGACATCCGCCTCCAGGAGGCAGCGGAGAAGGCGCTCGCGAGCCGCATACAGTCCCTCAAGGAGACCGGCGAGGCGGGCGGCTACTACGGCTCGAAGGACGTCGGCGGCGGCGCGGTCGTCGTCGTGGACGTGAAGAATTTCGACATACTCGCCGCCGCGAACTACCCGACCTTCTCGCTCTCGACCTACTACGAGGATCAGGAGAAGCTCACGAGCGACCCGCTGACGCCGATGGTCAACCGTGCGTTTGTCGGTCACTACGCGCCGGGCTCCACCTTCAAGATGAGCACCGCCGTGGCGGCGCTCGAGACCGGCGCTATCCAGCCCTCCACGCATATATACGACAAGGGCATCTACACTTACTACGCCCCGAGCTACACCCCCGTGTGCGAGGTGTATCCCGGCTCGCACGGCAACGTCGACGTGATAGGCGCGCTCCGCGTGAGCTGCAACTACTTCTTCTACGAGGCGGGTCGGCTCACCGGCATTGAGAACATGAACCGCTTCGGTCGTGCGCTCGGACTGGGACAGCCCACCGGCGTCGAGCTGCCGGAGTACACCGGCGTGCTAGCGGGTCCGGAGGAGCGCGAGGCCGCCGGCGGGACGTGGTACGGCGGCGACACCATACAGGCGGCCATAGGTCAGTCGGACAACAACTTCTCCCCCCTCCAGCTCGCGGTGTACATCGCGTCGCTCGCTAATCCGGACGGCGTGCGCCTCGACGCGCACCTCCTCAAGTCCGTTCGGAGCTACGACTATCAGGGCACGGTGAGTGAGCACCGCAGCACCGTCCTCGCGCGGGTGGACATCTCGGAGGAGACGCGCGCGACCGTGCTTGCGGGCATGCGCGCCGTCACGCAGTTCGGCGGCTCCGCGAACGGCACCTTCGGCAACTACCCGATAGCCGTCGGCGCAAAGACCGGCTCGGCGCAGACCGGACAGGGCTCCGCGACCGGAATATTCGTCGCGTTCGCGCCGTACGAGGACCCGCAGATAGCGGTGGCGGTCGTCGTCGAGCACGCGAACAAAGGCTCGTGGCTCGCGGTCGTCGCCCGGGACGTCATGGACGCATACTTCCGCACCGACAGCGCCTTCCACACGGCGGAGGCGGAGGGCGGGCTTCTGAACTGACGCTTGTGCAAAACCGATAAAATATCATGAAAAGAGCGGCGCGGATTTGTCGACATAGTTGACAAATCCGCGCCGCTGTGCTATATTGATTCTGTCATGCAATAACTGCGCCGAAGCGCGCATAAAAGGAGGAGTTCAATATGAAAATCGGGATCGGAACCTATTCCTTCGGCGGAATGGCGAGCTATCTCGGGCTCGGGCCGACACTGCTCGAGAAGTTCAAGACCATAGCCTCGCTCGGCTTTAAGACGGTCGAGCTGCTGCCCGCGGACCTCGACAACGACATCGAGGACATCAAGAAGTGGCTCGCGGAGACCGGCCTCGAGGTCACGTCCGTCCATGCGGAGCCCACCGAGGAGATAGTGAAGAAGATGGCCGCCCTCGGCGGCAAGGCCGTTATCTGGGCAAGCACCGACTTCTGCAACAAGGCCGAGGCGATAGAGGTCGCGCACATCCTCGACGAGATGGCAGAGATGGCCGCGCCCTACGGGATAAAGGTCGCATATCACAACCACAACAAGGAGTTCTATGTCGACGAAGGCAAGGCTCTGCTTGAGCACGTCATAGAGAACAGCTCGAAGTGCTACTTCCAGCTCGACTGCGGCTGGGCGATGTACGGCGGCCACTCCCCCGCGAACTTCATCCGCCGCTATCCGGGCCGCTTCGTCTCGATACATATCAAGGAGAACTCGAAGGTCATGGGCCCCGGCCCGCAGCCGCGCTCGCGCCACGCCGTTCAGGAGGACCACGGCAATCCGTTCCAGAACATCATGGAGCTGCCGGTCGAACAGCGCCAGAAGATGCTTGACGACATGGAGAAGCACATGGCCGAGATGGACGCTCAGCGCGCGCACACTCAGTGCCCGATAGGCGCGCCCGAGTCGAACATCGACTGGGTCGATATAAAGAAGGCTCTCGACGAGACCAGCCCGGACGCGTTCTGGATAGTCGAGCGCGAGGAGTTCTACGGCGACCACGATCAGTGCATCGCGGACGACTGCAAGTGGCTTTCGGAAAACATAAGATAAGTCGTCGCGAAATGTGCTCGGGCGATAAATCGCCCTGCGCACCCTTTCGCGCCGAGGGCACCGGACAGAGCTTTGCCCTGCCGGTGCCTTTCGCTACGCTTCGCTCCTCGCGTCTGCGGCGCTTCGAAGCGCGCTCCGCGCAAAGAGTTTTTTGCCACGTACACGCCGCGGCAAAAAACGGATTGGACTTTATTTCGCGGCTACGCCGCGAAACTCTGCGAGGCTGAAAGCCCCCGCGAAACGTATGTTTCGCGGGGGCTTTTTGCGCGTAAAATTGAGACTTCTCGGGCAAAAATATGATGTATCATCGTATTATCAACTTTTTACTCCAAGGAAGTCTCTATGAAAATGACAAATTTGATTCTCACAGACGAAGTCCTCTCCGACTTCGCGCGCGAGCTGGAGGCGAAACGGCGCAGCGTCTGCACGCGTGAGAAGTATCTGCACGACGCGCGCGCGTTCGCGCGGTTCCTCGCGGGACGTCCCGTCTCGCCCGAGCTGACGCTCGAG
>CANRJS010000009.1 GCA_947631015.1 uncultured Clostridia bacterium | reverse complement strand
GCAAAGGCCCTGGAGGATGCCTTCGGGGATCTGAGCGGCACGAAGCTTTCTTACCTCAAGTGGGAAAGCGCACTCCCAGCCGGCCAGCTAAACTCCATCGCAAGCAGTCTTGGCCTTGATGGCAGCATGGTCGATAAGTATTGGGACAACAATTATTCAGCCTCGTTTGCCGGGAATATTGAAGAGCTGTGGGACGACGTCTATTCCATGGTCGCTCTCTACAATAATATGACCAACAGCACCACAAACCTCAGCAAGGTCGTAAACGGATTGACGGATACGACCCATCAATTCGAGGGTGAGACATACAGAGACGTGATGCTCAATGCTTGGAAGTCATCGGTAAACGATTCAGCTTATCGTAAGTTTGATAAAATGTGCAGCGATAACACATTCAAAACCAACGTGGATACAGACGGTATCTTGTTGTCTATGGCAGTGGCCCGCAGCTGCGCGTTTAAGGCATACGCGGAAAAGCTGGATCTTTCCGACACTGCCAGAGCAGAGCTTGAGGCGTGGAATCCCGTTCCAACTAAAAAAGGCGGAACATATGCACATTATGAAAGTTATTTTGAAGCGGCATCCTCTGTCTCGAGTGAATGGACTAAAATCATTGATGATTATCAAAAGAACGGACAGGCGGAGGCCGATGCGACCGCTTTTCTCGGTATGCTGGAGGCCGGAAAAGCCGTGGAGGATGATTTGACCTCGAGTGGTAAGCCCATTACAGACTTCGATTATTATGACGCGCTGACCGGCTATGTGGGCATTACCGAAACCATCATGGAGTCTCGTGATAACTGGGAAGCAATCAAGACATCAATGGCAGACAGCCAAAGCGCATTGTACGCGACTGTTACGTCAAAGGACGGCAGGCTCAACATCGATTGGCACGAAAAAGAATTAGACGAGTTTGACGTAACAAACGACGCAGGCGCTGCCGGAGGTACTGCGGTCTGCAATCTGGCACATACTGATAGCATCACAGGAGATTTTGCGAAGAATGGAGGAGCAAAGGTTACACTCACTTTGGATAAAAGCAGTCTGTCCCTTTGTACAAAAGGTGGTCCATCAATTTGTACGGTGAAATTTATTTCGAGCGATGGGCAAGGTATTACCAGATTTGGTAAGGCCACAGTAGAATTTGTTAGTGGGGATAACTGCGTCACAATAACCGGAAGTGGCACGGATTGGAAGATTGAAGCAACAAATCCTGGTCATGCTCAGTTGAAGTTTTACTCTGACAGTGCAGAGGAAACCATTTCTATTGAGGTTCATTAAACCGGTACACGGGTGTACAAGGGGACGGTTCTTTTGTATCATTGAGCACAATTAAAACCGTCCCCCCACCGATGTTGACTTGAGGAGGCGGTTTAGTGGAAAGCTCTTTGCCTCGCTCGCGGCGGCTGTATTTGCTCCTCGCCATTGGTACGCAGATTCTTAGCCTCGTCGATTTCGCCTACACGCTTTTCGGCATAGGCCGCATACCGGGTATGCGGGAGGGCAATCCGTTCTTCGCGGTGCTGCTGGGTTCTCCGTGGATGGCGGCGGCGTACAAGCTTGTCGTCATACCCGCGGCGCTGTGGGCGATGTATCACTTCCGCTCGCATCCGCTCGCGAGATTCGGGCTGTGGCTCTGCTTTGCAGTGTTTGCGTACCTCGGCGTGAAAGCCGCGTATATGCTGGTGGTGTACCGGCAGTATCTTTTCGCAGGTTGAAAAACGGCCTGCCGCGAAACACATGCTTCGCGGCAGGCCTTATTTCCGCAAGAGCGACCGCATCCCGCCGCTGGGGAGAACGCCACGGCGGAATGCAAAATTTCCTCCCCGCAGGAAAGAAAATGCTTGACTTTTGCGGAAGTGTCAAGTATAATACTTTAGTCTGCACGAGTATGTGCGGCGATCCTTGCCGCCAAAAGGCGGCCATAGTCCAGAAGGAGGTGCAACATGGCAAAGGTTTCTTCCAAGTACGAGACGATCTTCATCGTCCACCCCTCGCTTGACGAGGAGTCCCGAACCGCCCTCATCGAGCGCTTTAAGTCGCTTATCGAAAGCAACGGCACGCTCGAGGAGGTCGACGAGTGGGGCACCCGTAAGCTCGCCTATGAGATAGACGACCAGCGCGAGGGCTACTATGTGCTCATCAATTTTGAGAGCACTCCGGATTTCCCGGCGGAGCTTGACCGTATCTACAACATTACCGACGGGATCATGCGCTCTATCATCGTTTGCAAGGAGTGACGCGCGATGAATAAAGCAATACTCATGGGGCGGCTCACCAAAGACCCCGAGCTGCGCTACACACAGTCGAACACTCCGGTGGCGACCTTCTCCATAGCGATCGACCGTCGCTTCAAGAACGCGAACGGCGAGCGCGAGACCGACTTCATCAACTGCGTCGCGTGGCGGCAGCAGGCGGAGTTCCTCGCGAAGTGGTTCACAAAGGGCCGCATGATAGCCGTCGTCGGTTCCATCCAGACGCGCCGCTATGTCGATAAGGACGGGAACAACCGCACCGCCGTGGAGGTCGTGGCGGACGAGCTCAGCTTCTGCGGCGACCGCTCGGGCGAGGGCGGCGCACCGCGCGACGGAGCCGGCTCCGGCGGATACCGCCATCAGCCCCAGCCTCACGGCGGCTACGACCGCAGCACGGGCGACGTTCCCGCAAGCCAGCTTCCCACGGGCGACTTCACCGACCTCGAGGACGGGGACGACGAGCTGCCCTTCTGAGCGGACGACCGCATAACGGCGTTCCGCCGCGCACAAAGCAGCCCGAGAGCCGCTTTGTGCCGATGATTTTGGTTTCTTTATGCTGACGAAAGGAGTTATTAACTATGCCTTACGATAAGAGCGCACGTCCCGGCGGACGCAGACGCAAGAAGGTCTGCATGTTCTGCGCGGACAAGATACAGCACATCGACTATAAGGACACGGCGCGTCTCCGCCGCTTCATGAGCGAGCGCAGCAAGATACTGCCCCGCCGCATGACCGGCGTCTGCGCCGAGCATCAGCGCCAGCTGACCGTCGCCATCAAGAGGGCGCGTCAGATAGCCCTGCTGCCCTACGTGACCGAGTAAGAATTGCAAGACGAATTGAGGGCGCGGATTTTATCCGCGCCCTTATCGTTGTTCCACCCCTGTTTGCGCGGTGGAAGCCCACGGCAAGGCCGTGGGCTTCGCGCAGGCAATTATGTACAGTGTCCGGCTTTGCCCGCGAAGCGGGCAAAGCTCACGAGGGCTGAATATGTTTCGGTGCGGAATATGTAGACGCCCTCGTGTTTGCCCCGAGCATTTTAATCGGAAGGGTCCCCAAACGGCGCGCCGTGCCGCGCCTGTTCGCGCGGTTGAAGTTAGCGGCTGCGCCGCTAACTTCGCGCAGGGGCAATTCATTTTCCCCGAGCATTTTAATCAAAGGGTTCCCAAACGGCGTGCCGCGCCGTTTGGGACAATAAAAAATTTTTGCGAAAAGGAAAAAAGTCCTTGCAATCGCGGGCAGAATGTGCTATCATAATTGAGCGGCTGAAAAGAGTCGCAGTTGCGCTTGTAGCTCAGCTGGATAGAGTGACTGGCTACGAACCAGTAGGTCAGGGGTTCGAGTCCCTTCAAGCGCGCCAACAAAGGAGCACCTATGAAGGTGCTCCTTTGTATAAGAAGCGCCCGTAGCTCAGTGGATAGAGCACCGGCCTCCGGAGCCGGGTGCGTTGGTTCGATTCCAATCGGGCGTACCAGAATGTATAAGCACCGCTCCGGCGGTGCTTATATACTATCGGAGGATATTTCCGCGCGGGTGAGCCGCAACTGCGATTCGCCGCGTAAGCGGCGACCCCGCGCCTGTTCGCGCGGTTGAAGTTGCCGCAGGCAGCTTCGCGCAGCTCCGATTCATTCGGAGCGAGCATTTCAATCGGAAGGGCTCCCAAACGCTCCGCCGGAGCGTTTGGGAATTGCGAAGCCCGCACGATTTTCCGCGAATATTTCTTTGGAGGACACTATGAAAACTGCGTTTGTGACCGGAGGGTCGAAGGGTATAGGGCTTGCGGCGGTGCTGGAGTTCGCGGCGGCGGGATACGCCGTCGCGGTGGGGTACAACACGTCCGAGGAGAGCGCGGTGCGCCTCTGCCGCGTGATAGGCGAGCACGGCGGCGTTGCGATGCCGGTGCGCGCCGACCTCGCCGTCCCCGGCGCGGGCGAAGGCGCGGCGGAGCGCGTCGCGGCGGAGCTCGGGCACATAGACGTGCTCGTCGCAAACGCCGGCATATCGCTCATAAAGGAGCACGCCGCGACCGGCCGCGCCGATTGGGAGCGGATACTTGCGGTGAACCTTCTCGGCGTCTCGGAGTGCTGTCGCGCGGCGGCGGACGGCATGATGCGCCGCCACGGCGGGAGCATCGTCACCGTCTCGTCGATGTGGGGACTGCGCGGCGCGTCCTGCGAAGCGGCTTACGCCGCGAGCAAGGCGGCTGTCATATCGCTCACGCAGAGCCTCGCGCGCGAGCTCGGCCCGAACGGCGTGCGGGTGAACTGCGTCGCGCCGGGGTTCATCGACACCGACATGAACGCCGATGTGGACGCGGAGGCGCGCCTCGAGGTCGTCCGCGCGACGCCGCTCGGCAGGATAGGACAACCAGAGGAGGTCGCGAAAGCTATTTTCTTCCTCGCCTCGGAGGACGCGGCGTTCATCAACGGCGCCGTCCTTCCGGTGGACGGGGGCTACACCGCCTGAGCCGTTCCGAGTGCGAACGGCGGGTCGGGATATAAGACGATAATAGGAACTTGAAAGCATGCGGAAAACCTGACGGAGGAATACCATGAAAATACTTGCCTATGAGGTTCGGCCCGATGAACGCGAAATAATGGAGAGCGCGGCGCTGGAGTACGGCGTTTCGCTGGTGATGACTTCTGCCGTCCCGAGCATGCAGAACGTCGAAATGACCGAGAGCGTGGACGGCGTCACTACGCTCGGCCAGGGCAAAATAAATGCCGAGCTGCTTGAGAAGTGGTACGAAAACGGAGTGCGCTTCCTGTCGACGCGCACGATAGGTTACGATCACATAGATCTGACGTGCGCGGAGAAGCTCGGCATCGGCATCTGCAACGCGAACTACGCGCCGAACGGCGTCGCGGATTTCACCGTAATGCTTATGCTGATGTGCCTGCGCAACTACAAGCAGGCGCTCTGGCGCGGTCAGGTGAACGACTTCGCGCTGAACGGACTTCAGGGACGCGAGATGCGCGAGCTCACCGTCGGAATTATGGGAACGGGCAGCATCGGCACGCAGGTGATGCGGAACCTCTCCGGCTTCGGGTGCAGGATGCTCTGCTTCGATGTCCGCGAAAACGACGACGCAAAGAAGCTCGGGCGGTACGTCGACCGCGACACGCTCTTTCGCGAGAGCGACATAATCACGCTTCACATGCCGCTCCTCGACTCGACATATCATATCATCGACCGTGCTGCGATAGCGAAGATGAAGGACGGCGTCGTGATAATCAACTGCGCGCGCGGAGAGCTCACCGAGACCGAAGCCCTCGTTGAGGGCATAGAGACCGAGAAGATAGGAGCGCTTGGACTGGACGCGCTCGAGGGCGAGGAGGGAGTTATTCACTCCGACCACCGCATAGACATCCTTGCGAACCGCAACCTGTTCTACCTGCGGCAGTTCCGCAACGTCGTCATGACGCCGCACATGGCGTTCTACACCGACGCCGCGACGAGGAGCATGGTCGAGTGCGGGATATACGGCATCTGCGCGATGGCGGAGGGACGCGACTGCCCGACGCGGCTGTGCTAGTCGCGGGAAACAGGTTGCGGGCTTCGCCCGCAACCTGTTTCCCGCGAGAAGTTCACTTGGAATTGCGCGGGCGCAATTCCAAGTGAAACTGTCGGACAAGGCGTAGCCTTGCCGACAGCAAGCGCTCCGCTACGCGCCGAGTTTTCCGCCTTCGGCGGAAAATCGACGTATTCCCACGCGGTCAGCGACCGCGTGGGAGCCCTTTAGATTGAAATGCTCGCCGGAAATGAATTCCGGCTCCGCGAAGTTGGCGGCAAAGCCGACAACTTCAACCGCGCGAACAGGCGCGGGAGCGCCTGCGGCGCTTTACTCGAAACGCGCTGGACGAGATGCGTAAATTTCACCGTACACGCCACACGCCGCCGGAAAAAGCGATATTAATCTATTTCGCGCGAAGGCGCGAAACTCTGCGAGGCGTCGGACAGGGCGGAGCTCTGCCTGCGGCGGGCGTTATAGCGTGGTAGACGGAGACACGGCGGTCTTGACATGGGATCGGATGACCGCCCGCAAGACCCGAATATGTTTGGAGGAGCCATGAAAAGTTTCTTTGCTTATGAGATGCAGTACTCGGGAGAGGGACACAAAACCGATACGGTCCAAATGATCCCGTTTTGTGAGGAGTACTATTCACAGTACGAACGCATATACAACGAATGCTTTTACGAGATGCGCGAGGCGTTGGACGTGCGGCCGTATAACTTCTATTCGGGCATTGAGCAGATAAGAGAAAAAGCGGCCGATATATTTTTGCTTGTGCAGGACGGAGAGATAGTCGGCGGCGTGGGATGCTATGGCACGGAAATAGACGATTTGTTTGTAAATCGGGCGTTTCAGAACCGAGGTTACGGAAAAAAGATACTGCTGTGGGCGATCCGCCGCATCAGGGAATATTCCGACAAACCCATAACCATACATGTCGCCGAGTGGAACGAGAATGCGATAAAGCTGTATCTGAAAAACGGATTTGTCGTCACAAAAACGGAAAAAGTAAATTGAGGGCAGATTTTCTGACAGAAAAAGCGCGGCACGGAGCGGAAAACCGCTCCGTGCCGCGCTTTGTGTTGTACGTAATCTGTGCACCCTACGCCTTCTCGACCGGCAGCCACAGCTCTACGCGGCCGCCGGGGAGGTAGCACTCGAGGTCGAAGCCGTCCCGCAGGCGGTAGTCGCGGGCGCTCGGGAGCCATTCGCTCCACATCCTCGTGTTCGTGTCCTGAAGCGTCTCGAGCGTGCAGGGAAACACCGCCCAGTCGCCGGCGGCGAAGCTCTGCACCGAGCACCCCGCCGGAACGTCCCGCCACGGCTCGTAGATATCGGCTATCAGATAGTCGAACATCCCGCTCTCGTTTATCCCCGTGTCGAGACAAACACCGAACATCCCGTGGACCGGCTTCTCGGGCGAGGCAAGGAACTCGTCCCAGAACTTCGGTATCTCCGCATAGCTTGTCTCCGCGGAGAACCTGCGCCCGGTTCCGACGAGGCTGAACGCCTCCTTGTGTACTATCCTGTAATCTGTCATGTTTCCGCCCTCCAATGTGAGTTTTATTTTCAGCGGAGCGAGCGACCTGAGCGCCGCGCCCGCCTTTGCCGCGGACGGAGAGACGCCGTGGAACCGCGCAAACGCGCGGGCGAAGCTGTCCGGCGAGGACCAGCCGTACTTCAGCGCGACGTCGATGACCCTCGCGTCCGACGCGGCGAGCTCACGCGCGGCGAGGGTCAGGCGGCGGCCGCGTATGTACTCGCCCACCGTCATGCCGCAGAGCGCGCCGAATATGCGCTGAAAGTAGAACTCGGAGAGATACGCGCGCGCCGCGGCCTCCGATATGCTGAGCTCGCCGTCGAGGTGCGCCTCGATGTACGCGAGCGCCTCCGCCATGCCGTCCGCAAGGTTCATCCTACCGTCTCCTTTCCGCTGACACTCACATATTATCACTTTCGGGGTCGGAAATCCCGACTTTTACTGCCCGGAGGTGCAGGGATTCCCCAAACGGCGCTCTGCGCCGTTTGGGGACCCCTTTAATTAAAATGCTCGGCGGAAATGAATTCCGCCTGCGCAAATTCGGCGCTTTGCGCCGAATTTAACCGCGCGAACAGGCGCGGAGCGGCGTTTCACGCCGTTTGGGACCTCTATGATTTAAATGCTCGGGGCAAACACGAGGGCGCCTACCGATTCTTCATCGGAACATATTCAGCCCTCGTGAGCTTTGCCCGCTTCGCGGGCAAAGCCAAACACAGTGTAAAATTTGCCCTGCGCGAAGTTGGCGGCTTTGCCGCCAACTTCAACCGCTGCGAACCGCGAAAGCGCGAACCTGTTCTTCATCCGATGCTCCACTGCTTTCGCCCGCAATATTCGCTTCGCGAATATCGCCCAACTTTGAGCGCATTGTAGGGCGGAGCGCAGACTTCGCTGCGCACCTTTTCGCCGCGATAAACGGCGCGGTCATAGACCGCGCCGCTCATTTGTTTCATAACGGACAATGTGCTATCAGGCCCACCACATCTCGCCGGGCTTCTCGAACACCAGAACGTCCTTGAGCACCGCGATGGCCTTCTCGAGACCTTCCTTGACGCTCATGCGGCTGTCCTCATGCTCTATCGAGAGCGTCCCGTCGTAGCCTACGCGCTGGAGGGCGCTTACGACTTCCTTCCAGAAGAAGTTGTCGTGGCCGTAGCCGACCGAGCGGAAGTCCCACGCGCGGTCGTTGCCGCCGTAGTGCTTTGTGTCGAGAACGCCGATACGGCGGGTGTTTATCTCGTCGATGCGGGTGTCCTTCGCGTGGAAGTGGAAGATAGCGCCCTCATTGCCGAGCATGGTTATCGCGTCAACAATGTTCATGCCCTGCCATACGAGGTGGCTCGGGTCGAAGTTCGCGCCTATCTCCGGGCCGACGGCGTGACGGAGCTTCAGCAGCGTCTCGGTGTTGTAGACGAGGAAGCCGGGGTGCATCTCAAACGCGAGCTTGGTGACGCCGTGCTCGCGCGCAAACGCGACCTGCTTCTTCCAGTAGGGGATGAGGACTTCGTTCCACTGCCAGTCGAGCACTTCGAGGTACTCGGGCGGCCAGGGGCAGGTGACCCAGTTCGGGTTCTTCGACTCGGGGCAGTCGCCCGGGCAACCGGAGAAGACGTTGACGGTGTCGCAGCCCATCTTTTCGGCGAGGAGGATGCTGTCCTCCAGACCTTTCTGGAACTGCGCGGCCTGCTCCTTGTTCGGATGGATGTAGTTGCCCTGCGCCGCGACGGCGGAGAGGGTGAGGTCGTACTTCTCGAGCAGAGCCTTGAGCTCGCTTACCGGCTTCTCGCCCGTGATGTAGGGCAGAGTGTGGGTGTTGCCCGGATAGCAGCCGCCGCCGAGCTCGACCGCCTGGACGCCGAGGCCGTGGAGATACTTGAGAGCATCTTCAAGGCTCATGCCGTAAAGCGGTACGGTAAGAACGCCGAGTTTCATAGTGCATTACTCCCTTCGAAATTTGTTTTATCGCGGTCGTCCGCGAAAAATGCTGCCGGGAAAAACGTGTGCAGGCGGGCGGCGGGTCGGTGACCGGCTGTGTCAGCCGGCGGACGGTTCCTCGCCCGACGCCTGTTCCGATGTGGCAAGCGTTTTCCTGTTTAACAAGATTATACAGCATCGCGGCGTGATTTTCAAGCGGTGCGGGGCATATATTTTAGCGAAGCGGAACATGAGGGGGAGTATCTTTGTTTATTATTTCGGCAAAATTTACAAGAAAGCAGCTTGTTCTGCTCTTTGCGGCGTGCGGCGCGGCGGTGATCCTCATAATAATGCTCGTGAGCGTCTTCCGCGCGGGGAGCGCCATACCCGGATACTCCGGCGTGAAGACGCGTGAGGATCGACTTACGTTCATCCGCTCCTTCGGCTGGGAGACCGACGGAGCGGACGAGTGTGAGGACACGGTGCTCATCCCGGAGTTATTTGACGAGGTCTACGAGCGCTACAACCGTATGCAGATAGAACAGGGTCTCGACCTGCGATACCTCGTGGGGCGCGAGGTGAAGCGTTACAGCTACCCCATACTTAACCATCCGTCCGGCGAGGAGGGGGTGCGCATAACGCTGCTCATATACAAGGACAAGGTCGTAGCGGGGGACGTAGCGAGCCCCGCGCTCGACGGGTTCATGCACGGATTCAATATGCCCCAACGCTCCGGCGGAGCGTTGGGGGCCCCTTGAATTAAATGCTCGGCGGAAATGAATTCCGCCTGCACGAAGTTGGCGGCTTTGCCGCCAACTTCAACCGCGCGAACCGGCGCGGCGCAGCCGTAGGCGGCGTAGAACGCCAGATGCGGCATAGGTTCGAGGGCACCCCGGATTCTCTGAAAGTCGGAACCTCGGCGCGAAGCGCCGAGGTCTGATGCGCTATCCCCAAACGGCGCTTTGCGCCGTTTGGGGGCCCCTTTGATTGAAATGCTCAGGGCAAACACGAGGGCGCCCACTAATTCTTCATCGGTACATATTCAGCCCTCGTGAGCTTTACCCGCTTCGCGGGCAAAGCCGGACATTGATATGACTTCCCTGCGCGAAGTTAGCGGCTTTGCCGCTAACTTCAACCGCTGCGAACCGCGAGGGCGCGCACCAATTCTTTATCCGACATTTTACAGCCCTCGCTAGCAATATT
The DNA here is from genome assembly GCA_947631015.1 of uncultured Clostridia bacterium. Taxonomy (GTDB): domain Bacteria; phylum Bacillota; class Clostridia; order Oscillospirales; family JAAYOS01; genus CANRIN01. Next base: position 55,138 of record CANRJS010000009.1, on the reverse strand, counting down.
TGCTTCGCAAATATTGTCCGACTTTGAGCTAAGTAAAACTGCGGTTGCCGCCTTCGGCGGCGGAGACAGTAGGATGCGGTATGGATACAAGGCGTATAAACTGCGCGGGACGGTACTGTGTACCGCCCCGCGTTCGTGTTTCCCGAAATTCCGTACAGGGTCACTCCTGCGCGATAAACAGCACGCCGAGGGTGTTCGGGCCGCAGTGGCTCGAAATGACGCCGCCGGCGTGGGTCTCGATAACCTCCTCGAAGAGCCCGGTGTCGCGGACGGTCTTCTTCACCGCCTCGACTATCGGCCGCGCGTCCTCCTTCATCGTGTGGGTGACGAACACCCTCTGCTTATCCGCACGTTCGAGCGCCGGCATGAGGTCACGGACGTAGTCCGCCGTGACGCGGTCGATCTTCCCCCGGTACTTTTTGCTCACGTCCATCTTCCCGCCCGCGACGACTATCTTCGGCTTGAGCGAGAGCAGGTTTGCGGCGATGGCGGTGAGCGCGGAACAGCGTCCGCCGCGCCGCAGGTAGGTGAGCGTGTCTATGACGAAACTCGCGCGGACGAGCGGGATTATCCGGTCAAGCTCGGCGGAGATCTCGTCAAACGAGCGCCCCTCCGCCGCCATGTCCGCCGCGCGGAGCACCTGAAGCCCTATCCCGGTGGAGAGGTTGCGCGAATCGACCGCGCGGAAGCGCTTGCAGCCCGCCTCCTCGGCGGCGAGGCGCATGACGTTGTTCGACGAGCTCATCTCGCTCGAGATGCTGAAGCAAATGACCTCGCGGTCGCTGTAGCGCGAGAACAGCGCCGCCGCATCCTCAAGGGACGGTGCGGCGGTCTTCGGGGTCTTGCCCGCGCCGTCCGCCCAGCGGAAGAGCTCCGCCTGACTGAGCTCGCCGTCCCGAACGCTGCGGTCGTCCATGATTATCTGGAGCGGCAGTATGTCTATGTCGTACTTCTCAAGCAGCTCGGGGCTGAGGTCGCAGGTGCTGTCGGCAATTATCTTTATGTTGTTTCCCATCCCGTTTTTCCTCCGTTTGCAATTTGGTTTGTGACTGAATTATAGCACGTCCCGCGCCGTTTGTCAGCGATTTCGGAAAATTTTTGCGGGAAGGGTTGACAGCGTGCGCTCCGCGTGATATATTTCGATATAGAAATATTCGATGTCGAAATTATTTCAGGAGGAGAGGATGCCTTTGAAGACGCAGGGCGGATTCCTGATAACTCAGATAAAGCAGGTCGGGGGACGCATATTCGAGAGGATACTCGAACGCGAGGGCGTCGTCGAGTTCAACGGCGCGCAGGGGAAGATACTCTATGTGCTCTGGGAGCGGGACATGCTTCCGGCGGCGGAGCTCGCCCGCGCGACGAGCCTCGCGAATGCGACGCTCACGAGCATGCTCGACCGCATGGAGGCGGCGGGGCTCGTCGAGCGCGTGCCGGACAGGCGGGACAGGCGGCGGGTGCTCGTCCGCCTCACCGACAGGGCGCGCGGCCTTCGCGAGAAGTACGACAGCGTGAGCGACAGGATGAGCGACGTGTACTACAAGGGATTTTCCGAGGACGAAGTAGCCCGATTCGAGGCGACTTTACAGAGAGTGTTGAACAATTTGAAGGAGGAAGAAGACAATGAGTAAGATATGCCGCGAGGCGACGAACGACTTCTGCCCGCAGTCGCTTATGCTCTACGGGACATACAAGGAGGACGGCGCGCCGAACTTCGCGCTTTTCACATGGTTCTCCTACTACTGGGACTATGAGGAGGACGCGCTGGGGTTCGTCGCGTCGATAGGCGAACCGAAGCTGACGCTTGACCGCATACGCGAGACGCGGAGGTTTTCCGCAAACCTCGTCACCGAGGCTCTGCTTCCGCTCGCGGACAGGCTCGGCAACATCGGCGGCTACGACCCGAGGAAGGCGGAGATCCCGCTTGAGACCGAGCACGGGCGCGTACTCGACGTGCCGGTGCTCACCGCTAGCCCGGTAAACTTCGAGCTCGAGGTGAAGGAGTTCTTCCCGCGCGGGGACGGTGCGGTGATGTTCTGCCGGATACGGAACGTGCTGTACGACGAGGCGCTCGCGGACGAGACGCGGAGCGTCGCGGAGCGCGCCGGCGCGATAAAGCCGGTGCGGACGGTGAACAGCGAATACTTCGGCTGGGACGGGAAACCGCTCGGAGCGTGGGGCGAAATTCTCGCGTGAAATCGCGCGGGCTTTGTAATTCCCACGCGGTCGCCGACCGCGTGGGAACCCTTCCGATTGAAATGCTCGGGGCGAATGAATCGCCCCTGCGCGATGTTGCCTGTGGCAACATCGACCGCGCGAACAGGCGCGGAGACGGCTTCGCCGTCTTCGACGCACGCTCCGCGAGAGGTGTAAATTTCACCCTACGGTTCGTACAAAGTCGGGACGTCGGCGCGAAGCGCCGAGGTCTGATGCGCCCGGTAGAAAGTTTTGATGCGCAGCAAGTCGAAGGGCGCATTCACGCTGCCGAAATTTACTAATTGGAATTTGTTCGCCGCTTACGCGGCGAACTCTGCGAGGCTGAGAGCCGCCGTCAACTGACGGCGAAAATTTCTGCCTTTACAATCCCGCCGGACGAGGTGTATAATATTTCCGCACCCAATTGGCAAAGGAGAAATGTCCCATGGAAAAGATACATACACCGTTCAGATATGACTATGTCGGAAGCTTCCTGCGTCCCGAAAAGCTGAAGTCCGCGCGCGCGGACTTCGAAGCGGGAAAGATCACCCGCGCGGAGCTTACCGCAGTCGAAAATGAGGCGATACTCGACCTCGTCGCAAAACAGAAGGCCGCGGGATACCACGTCATTACCGACGGCGAGTTCCGCCGCGCCACATGGCACCTCGACTTCATGTGGGGCTTCGAGGGCGTGGGCCACAGCCCGACAAAGACCGGACTCCCGTTCCACGATGAGGCCGCGATGATAGACGACACCTACCTCACGGGCAAGCTGCGGCTTGCGGGCGAGCACCCGTTTGTGGAGCATTTCCGTTTTGTGAAGGCGCTCGAGGAGGACGGCGTCGTCGCAAAGCAGACTATCCCCGCGCCCGCGCAGATGCTCGAGCAGTTCATCATGCCGTTCGCTCTGCCGAACACGAGAAAGTTCTATGAGGATAACGACGAGCTCGTGGCGGACGTCGGAAGGTGCTACGCCGAGGTCATACGTCAGCTCTACGATGCGGGATGCCGCAACCTCCAGCTCGACGACTGCTCGTGGGGTATGCTCGTTGACGAGCGCGCACCGATGTTCTTCGGCACCGACGAGGCGGGGCTTGAGCAGGTCAAGGACCTCCTCGTGACGGCAAACAACGCCGCGATAGCGTCCGCGCCGGAGGGCATGACGGTGAACACGCACGTCTGCCGCGGCAACTTTCACTCGACCTACGCCTCGAGCGGCGCATACGACCGCGTCGCGGCGACGCTTTTCGCGCGCGAGAACGTGAACGCGTACTACCTCGAGTTTGACGACGAGCGCTCCGGCGGCTTCGAGCCGCTCGCGGAGGTCTCCGGGGAGAAGACGGTGGTGCTCGGGCTCGTCACGACGAAGTCGCCGAAGCTCGAGGACAAGGAGACGCTCATTCGGCGGATACACGAGGCCGTGAAGTACATCCCGCTCGACCGCCTCTGCCTCAGCCCGCAGTGCGGCTTTGCCTCCTGCGAGGTGGGAAACAAGCTCACCGAGGAGGAACAGTGGGCAAAGCTCGCGCTCGTGCGCGAGGTCGCAGAAGAAGTCTGGGGGAAATAAAGACTTCCGCGGCAAAGCCGCGTGCCCGCACCTGTTCGCGCGGCAAAAATAAACGCAACGACGGAGCCGGCCATTTTGGCCGGCTCCGTATGCGCATCAAAGACCTCCCCGAGTTTCACCGCGCAAGGAGCAAAGCCGCTTCCACGCGAACAGCGAGGACGCAAACCCGTTCTTCACCCGACGCGCTGCTGCTTTCGCCCGCAATATTTGCTCCGCGAATATTGCCTAACTTGAGAGCGCATTGTTGGGCAGAAGCGGCGCAGAGCGCCGCTTGAAAATCTCAACAGACCTCGGCGCTTCGCGCCGAGGTCTGATTGGCGCCTCGCAGAGTTTCGCGCCTCCGGCGCGAAATAAAGTCAAATTATTTTTCCCGGCGGCGTGTACGTCGGGAAAAATACCTCTCGCGGAGCGTGCGTCGAAGACGGTGAAGCCGTCGAGGCGCGTAGCGGAGCGCAAGGCACCGGCAGAGCTCGGCTCTGTCCGGTGCCCTCGCGGGAAATGGGTGAAGGAGCGGGCTTTGCCCGCTCCTTCACCCATTTCCCGCGACTACTAGTTTTCGCTTATCGCGGAACGCTTGCGGAAGAGCAGCGAGATACACCATATACCCGCAAGCCCGACCAGCGTGTATATCACGCGGCTTATCGCCGCAGTCTGGCCGCCGCAGATCCACGCCACGAGATCAAACTTGAAAATGCCTATAAGACCCCAGTTCAGCGCGCCGATTATAGAAAGAATCAGAGCAATTCTGTCGGTCATTTTAAACGCCTCCTTTAGCGAGTTCGGCAATATTTTACCTCGCCCCGGAGCGTTTTATGCCGCCAAAAAATTCCATTGTTTTGATGCGCGGACGGCTCCGCGCCGCGCCGTTTTCCCGGCGAGCTATGCGCGTATCCCGGTGAAGTCGTAGAGCGGACTTTCGACGGTGAGCGAGCTTATCACCGTATACTCGCCCTCCTCGGTAAGCGTGAGCTCTGCCGACGCCGCGACGCTCTTTCCGTCCTCCGACACGGTGAAGAGCAGCGTCGCCTTCGTCTCGGTCTCGCCCTCGACTATGTCGGACGCGTACCAGCTGTCCACCGACGCGGCCGTCGGCTCTATCATCACGTCGTCGCCGAGTATCTCGAGATAGCGTTCGCCGAGCTCCGCGCTCATCACCGAGTACTGCATGAGTCCGTTCCGCGACACGACGCCCTCCGCCCAGACCTCTATCGCCTCGGTGTTCGAATGCGCGCCCAATTTGCCGAGCGCGCCGAGCGCCGCCGAGACGACGAAGTCGTCCGTCCCGTCCGCCATGACCGCCGTTCCCTCCGCAGAGGCGGAGGGGCTGTTCCATATCGCCGAAATGCCCACTATTCCCGCCACGAGTATGACGGCCGAGAGGACGGTTATCGCCGCCCGCGAGAGGTCGCGCTTTCCGCCCGCAACTAACACTTTCATAATATCCACCCCCTGTAACGCCTGCAAATATATATGCGGTGCGGGGACGCGGTATGCTTGACACGGTGGAGAGTCTTGTAATATACTGTATTGTGTGTTTTGAAATCTGCCTTTTACGGAGGTTCATATAGTATGTGCGGAATAGTCGGATATGTCGGTAGAAAAGCGGCGACGCCGATACTGCTCGAGGGACTGAAAAAGCTCGAGTACCGGGGCTACGACTCGGCGGGCGTCGCGGTATGGAACGGCGATAGGATAGAGGTCGAGAAGGCGAAGGGACGCCTCCGCGTGCTCGTGGAAAAGACGAATAACGGAGCTTTCCCGGTGGGCTCGACGGGTATCGGACACACACGCTGGTCGACGCACGGCAGGCCGTCCGACATAAACTCCCACCCGCAGACGAGCGGCACCGGCCGCACCGCCGTCGTTCACAACGGCATAATCGAAAACTACATGGAGCTCAAGGAGTACCTCACGTCGCAGGGCGTGACGTTCGTGAGCGAGACCGACACCGAGGTCGTCGCGCACCTCTTCGAGCACTACTACAAGGGCGACCTCCTCGAGGCGGCGGAGCGCGTCGCGTCGGTGCTAGAGGGGAGCTATGCGCTCGGCATCCTCGTCGCGGATCACCCGGACACGCTCGTCGCCATGCGCCACGACTCGCCGCTTATCATCGGCCTCGGCGAGGACGAGAACTTCATCGCAAGCGACGTCACCGCGATACTCGAGCACACCCGCTCGGTGTACTACATAGAGGATAAGGAGATAGCCATTCTCACCGGCGCGTCGGTGGAGGTCTATGACCAGCACTCCCGGCGGGTGAAGAAGACCCCGTCCCACATAGACTGGGACGTGCAGGCGGCGGAGAAGGGCGGCTACGAGCACTTCATGCTCAAGGAGATAATGGAGCAGCCATCCGCCGTGCAGGCGACCATCTCGCCGCGCATAAAGAACGGCAGAGTGGAGCTTGAGATACCGCTCTCGGACGAGGACATACGGAGCTTTGACAGGATATACATAGCGGCGTGCGGCTCGGCGTACTACGTCGGGTGCGCGGCGGCGCGGGTGCTCGAGACGCTGCTGCACATACCGGTGCTGACGCAGCTTGCAAGTGAGTTCCGCTACCAGTCGCCGCTAGTGGACGAGAGGACGCTTGTGATAATCATCAGCCAGTCGGGCGAGACGGCGGACAGCCGCGCAGCTCTGCGCGAGGCGAAGCGCCTCGGCGCAAGGACGCTCGCCGTCGTCAACGTCGTCGGCAGCTCTATTGCAAAGGAGGCTGACATGAGCCTCTACACATGGGCGGGGCCGGAGATAGCCGTCGCGACGACGAAGGCTTATTCCACACAGCTCGCGGCGCTCTACCTGCTCGGCATCCGCATGGCGGAGGCGCGCGGAACGGTGACGCCCGAGCGATACGGCGAGCTCGTTGCGGCGGTCGAGGAGCTGCCGGGGCTGATAGAAAAGACGCTCGGCATAAAGGAGCAGACGCAGCAGCTTGCGAGCCGCTGGTTCTCGGCGGAGCACGTATTCTTCATCGGGCGCGGTATCGACTACGCCGTGTCGCTCGAGGGCGCGCTGAAGCTCAAGGAAATATCCTACACGATGAGCGAGGCGTATGCCGCGGGCGAGCTGAAGCACGGTCCCATCTCGCTCATAGTGGACGGCACGCCGGTGATAGCCGTCATAAGCGACAACCGTCTCTTTGAAAAGACGCTCTCGAACATCAAGGAGGTCTCGGCGCGCGGCGCGTCGGTGGCGGCGATAGTCTGCGAGTCCGCGCGGGACATATCCGGAGAGGGCGTGACGCCGCTCACCATCCCGGACTGCGAGCCGCTGTTTGCGGCGAGCCTCAGCGTGATACCGCTCCAGCTTCTCAGCTACTACATCGCGTCTCTCAAGGGCTGCGACATCGACAAGCCGAGGAACCTCGCGAAGAGCGTCACCGTCGAGTAACATTCGGCGCGAAATGTGCTCGCTTCGCTGCGCACCCTTTCGCGCCGAAGCCGTCGGACAAGGCGTAGCCTTGCCGACGGCGAGCGCTCCGCTTCGCGCCTCGACGGCTTTGCCGCCTTCGACGCGCGCTACGCGAGAGGTATTTTCGGCGACGTACACGCCGCCGCCGAAAATGATTTAACTTTGTTTCGCCGCTAAAGCGGCGAAACTCTGCGAGGCTGCAACGGACGGTGCGATTTATCGCACCGTCCGTTATTTGTTGCGGGAGCCTGCGAAATGCCAGAGAGTGTTACTCGACCGCTTCCGCAAAGTTCAGATACAGGTAGAGGGTGTAGGCTTCGCCCGAGCCGTCCTCGTTCTCGGTAAAGGTCATCGAGAGGCGGTAGGTCGTCTCCCTGTTCCAGTCTCGGAAAATTATCGAGCCGATGGGAACAACGTCGGGAGTGGTGTAGTCTATGCCGTCTTTGTCGTGGAGATGCCGATACGGATAGTTGTAGTAATCGTCGCTGCCAAAGCCGCAAACCACGCCGTCGGGCACCTCCGAATACCCCGCACCGTCCGGATATTCAAACTTTACGGAGTCGTTTTGCAGGTACCTTATGTCTCCGTTGGCGTGAAGCAGGAGATCGAAATAAGCTATCGCCCGGTCGCCAATCACCGAGTCCGTGCGGCTCTCGTCGGAAAGGGAGTACCCCAGCACGCCCAACGGGCCGCTTCCGAACCTCGGTATGTCGAATTCAACGACTATCTCATCCGTCGCCTCGCCCGTGGTGCCGCCGAAGGACAGCGGTTCCTCGCCGTTCAACGGCTTGAAGGGTATATTGTCCTCGTTCCACCTCGGGATGTACTCCCGCACGGCGACGCGGGCGCGATAGCGGCCGGGGAGCGTATCGCTGAGCTCTATCCGCATATACTGATGGTTGTAGGCTGCCTCATAGGGACGAATGAAGCGGCCGTGAACGCACGGCGGCGGGACAAAGAGCCCATATCCCATGGACGTCGTTGAAGTGGTACTTCCGTCAAAAACGCTGCCGCAGTCGACCCACTCGCCGCCCTCCTCGCGTTCGACCGTGCCGTACCGTCCGGGCTCTCCGCTTTGGAGCAAACCCATCTCCCAGACGGTATCCCCAAACAGATAGTAGAGACCGTCGGTGCTCTGTATCTTGAGCTCTATGCCGATGCCGGGATAAATAAGCAGGTTTCTGCTTGTGAGCCCGAGCATGGTGACTTCAAACTGTCCGGCGCTTCCCGAGGTGAACGTCTCGGGCACGGTGAAGGTGAGGGCGTCCGGCTCCTTTTCTCCGCCCGAGCAGGCGGGAAGGACGAGCGCGGCGAGTATAAGGCAGAGCGCCGAAAAGAGCTTCTTCTTTGACATTTTCATGACCTCCTTGCGGTGTTTTTAGTTCTGCCTGTATATGTCCGGTCATGACGTTTTCGGGACAAAATTTTTGAAAATTTTTTTTGGACCGCAAAACGGGGCGTACAGACAACTCTGTACGCCCCGGCGCATTTGCGAACCGTGATTATAAATGACAGCTGTTACTTGAGCTTGAACCGCAGTACGTTGTAGCTGTGCGGCTCTATGGCGACGGCGATTTCGCCGTTCCGCGTGGCGGCGTTCGGCGCCGTGGACGACGGCGCGACGGCGTCCGGGTGCTCCTCGGTGTTGACGGCGTCGAACCTGTCGCTCTGGAGCAGGATGTGCTCCGCGAGGACGGCGTCGAAGCCCTCGAGCTTCAGCGTGAGGTCGGCGCTCTCGTCCATGCTCCTGTTCGTGACAAAGACGGTGAGCTCGCCCTTCTCCTCGTTCAGGACGCCGGCGGTCTCGAGATACGGCACCTCGGTCGTCTCGGTCGTGCCGAAGGGCGTGGGATTCTCGACGGTGTAGCTCGGGCAGTCGAGCGCGGGACGGAGCGTGTCGCCGCGTCCGTACTTACTGGAGAGCGAGAACGGATAGAAGATGGTCTGACGCCACGCGCCGCCGCCCTCGCGCGTCATTATCGGCGCTATGACGTTGACGAGCTGCGCGATGCACGCCATCTTTACGCGGTCGCAGTTGTTCATGAGCGTCGTGAGCAGGGTGCCGACGACGAGCGCGTCCGCAAAGTCGTACTTGTCCTCGAGCTGAGGCGGCGCTATGGTCCAGCGCGGGATCTGCGTGTCCGCGTCGTTCGAGTGGAACCAGACGTTCCACTCGTCAAAGGAGAGCATCATCTTCTTCGAGGAGCGCTTCGTCGCCGCGACGTAGTCGCATATAGACACGACGGTCTTTATAAACGCGTCCATGTTGAGCGAGCTTGCGAGGAACTTCGGAATGTCTCCGTCGCGGTTGCCGTAGTAGCTGTGAAGCGACACATAGTCCACTAAGTCGTAGGCATGGCCGAGGACGGTCGCCTCCCACTTTCCGAAGGTGGGCATTCCGCTGTTGGAGCTGCCGCAGGCGACGAGCTTTATGTCCGGGTCGAGCTCGCGCATGACCTTCGCCGCCTCGGTGGCGGCGCGGCCGTACTCGTCGGCGGTCTTTGCGCCTATCTGCCAGGGGCCGTCCATCTCGTTGCCGAGGCACCACGTCTTTATATTGAACGGTTTGAGGTGGCCGTTCCTTATGCGGCGCTCGGAGAGCTCGGTGCCGCCGGGGAAGTTGCAGTATTCGACGAGCCGCCGTGCGTCGTCCGGCCCGCGCGTGCCGAGGTTGACGGCCTCCATTATCTCGACGCCGGCCTTCTTTGCCCACTTCGCAAACTCGTCTATACCCACCTCGTTTGTCTCTATCGTGTGCCAGGCGAGCTCCGCGCGGCGGGGACGCTGCTCCTTCGGGCCGGTGCCGTCCTCCCAGTTGTAGCCGGATACGAAGTTGCCGCCGGGGTAGCGGACTATCGGTGTACCGAGCTCGCGGACGAGCTCGAGAACGTCCTGCCGGAAGCCGTCCTCATCTGCGGAGGGGTGGCCCGGCTCGTAGATGCCGCCGTAGACGCAGCGGCCGAGGTGCTCGACAAAAGAGCCGTATATCTTCGGGTCTATCGAGCCGATACGGAAACTCTTGCTGTAAGTAAGCTTTGCTTTCATATATTTTCCTCCCGCATAACAGTCGTTGTACCAAATCCATATTAGCACAGGCGGCAGGAGTATTCAAGCGCAAATTCTAAATTCTTCCGTGCGGAAATATAGATGGATATAGCTGACGAGAGGTGAACCCATGATGGTTTTCGACGGCGGGTTTGCGCCCGTGCGGCGCCGGAACCCTTGGAAATACGGCAGTATTCCCGGCGGGCTTTTCCCCACCGAACGCAAACCCGCTCGGCGAAAACTGCCTGCACTCCACGCGGAACTATTTTCGGATGATTTTCTGCGCGGAGGAGCCGGTTTTGCTGACGCAAACCGGCGACGACAAACAGAAAAGCGACGAAAAGAGCCCGCGTGGAGCACCACGGGTTCGCCTTCCGGCAGCTATAATCGGTATCCGGCGGAGGTATGTATGGGCATAGACACGCGGTCGGTGCGCTACGGCGCTTTTATATTGACGGGGGCAAACATTCTCTCACAGCTCCTCGGGTTCGTGTACAGGATGCTGCTCTCGCGGCTGATAGGCGCGGAGGGGATGGGGCTCTTTCAGCTGATATTCCCGTTCTACTCGCTCGCGCTCGCGCTCGGGACGAGCGGTATCTGCGTCGCGGTGAGCCGCCTCGCGGCGGAGTATATGGCGCTCCGGAACTACGCCGCCCTGCGCGGACTCGTCCGGCGTGCGCTCGCGGCGTTCTTCGGGATATTTGCCGTGATAAGCGTCGGCGCGGGGATATTCGCCGCACCGATAGCGGAGAGGTTCCTCGGCGACGAACGCACGCGCCTCGCGGTGTACGTCCTCATACCGGTGATACTTTTTACCGGCATAGAGAACATACATAAGAACTACCTCTACGGCACGAAGGAGGTGAACCCTCCCGCCTTCAGCGACCTGATGGAGCAGGTCGTCCGCATGACGGCAGTGGTGGGACTGCTCCGCCTGTTCCTGCCCCAGCCGGACGACCGGATGCTCGCTCTCATCGCCGCGGGGATGCTCGTGTGCGAGGTGGCAAGCAGCGGCTTTCTCCGCCTCGTGTACCGCAGGAAGTCCGCCCGCCTGCCGCAGGGCGGCGAGGGCGACCGCCACATGACGCGGAGGATACTCGCAATCGCCGCGCCGGTGAGCGTCACGAACCTCGCAAACAACATCATCTCCTCGCTCATAGTCATACTTATCCCGAGGATGCTCGTGCGGAGCGGACTCACGCAGTCGCAGGCGCTCGGGGAGTTCGGCGTGCTCTTCGGGATGGCGATGCCGCTCTTTAACCTTCCCTCCGCGCTCATCGTCGGCCTCGGGCTCGTGATGGTGCCGAAACTCTCGGAAAACCTCGCCACAGGCAACATGGCGGACCTGCGGCACAAGGTCTCACGCTGTATACTCGCGACGAGCTTTGTCATACTCCCGGTGCTCGCGGTGCTCGTGCCACTCGGGGACACGCTCGGGTGGTATATGTTCGGACAGAGGGTCGACCCGGCATACCTCCTGCCTATCGCGATTGGCACGGCGTTCTCGATATACATGGCGATATGCGGGAGCATCCTCAACGGACTCGGAAAACAGAACATCTCGGCGGTGAACTTCCTTCTCGGCAACGCCGTGGAGCTTGCGATGGTCGTTCTGCTCGTGCGCCTGCCGGGGCTGCGGATGGCGGGCTACGTCGCGGCGTTCGTCGCGAGCACGGCGCTCACCTTCGCGCTGAACTTCCGGCTCGTACTCTCGACATGCGGACTTGCGGCGGAGTGGCGGAGATGGTTTGTCGCGCCGCTCGCGTCGGCGGTGCTCGCGGGACTTGTCGCGCGGCTCGCGTATCTCTACCTCGGGGAACTCCTGCCGGACGGCATGGCGCTCGCCGGAGGGGTACTGGCGGCGGCGGTGTGCTACCTCGCGGCGGCAACGGCGCAGGGCGTCGGCGCGGGAACCGCGGTGGGAAAAAGCGCGTCCCGGCGCGCTGAATCGGTAAAACGCTTGTAGCGCGCGCCAAAACGTGGTAGAATACGCTTGAATGTAAGACCCTGCACACCGACAAAGCGGAGGTTACGAAGATGACGTTGAAAGGGCTCAGGAGAGGGAAGGGCGGCCTCGACTGTAAGAGGCTCGGACGGCTCGAAAAGCGCGAGGGCGCGGCTCTCGTGAGGCGAGCCTACGACGGCGGCATGCGGCTGTTCGCCGCGACGCGCGAGTACCCCGGCATTGAGGAGCGCGTCGCGCGAGGGCTCGAGGGTGTCGAGCGCTCGGAGTACCTGCTTCTCGCCGACGTCCGCGCGTCCGACGCGGAGGACTTCCGCCGCGGTCTTGACGAGAGCCTGCGCGCGCTCGGGACGGAGTACGTCGACGTCCTCTGTCTGCGCGGCATCCGCCCGGAGGACATGTCGGACGAACTGCGCGAGGCAATGACGGAGGCGAAGCGGAGCCGCAAAGTGCGGAGCCTCGGGCTTGCCCCCGAGTCGCTTGAGTGTGCGCGTGAGGCGGTATGCGGCGGCTTCTTTGACGCCGTCGTGTATCCTCTGAACAGTCTCTCCGCGCCGGAGGAGCTGGAGCTCGCGGCGCTCGCGGAAGAGCACGGCGTATACTTCTTCGCGTCCATGCCGATGGCGGGAGGGCTCCTCCGCTCGGCGGCGTGCGCCATGGCGTTCCTGCGCGACGTCGGGAAGGTCCACCCGCTCTGGGGCGCGGAGTACCCGTGGCAGATAGATGAGACGGCGGCGCTCGAGCGCAAGCCGCCGAGGTCCACAAAGCTCCTGCGCGAGAGGATAGAGGGCGAGCGCGAAATGAACGCCGGTATGCTCTGCCGGGGCTGCGGGGAGTGTATGCCGTGCCCCGTCGGTATCGACATACCGTTCGCGGCGCGGGCGGGGTATATTATCCACATCGCGCCGCGCGGTGCGTACACCGACGCGGAGACGCGCGGAAAGATGCGCCTTGCTACAAAATGCGTCGGCTGCGGCTACTGCGCCGACCGCTGCCGGTTCGGGCTCAACGTGCGCGGCCTCATACTCCGCGGAGTGAACGAGTACCGGGAGTATATGTGGGAGCAGGGCGAGGAGTGGGAATGATCCGCCGCAAGACGTTAGACAAAAAGGCGCCCCGAAACATCGTTTCGGAGCGCCTTTCAGCTTGTCAAAAAAGCCTCGCAGAGTTTCGCACCGACAGGCGCGAAATAGATTTCAATTTATTTTTTCCGGCGGCGTGTATAATGCGCCCTCGAACTTATACCGCATCCAACACTCTACCGGGCGCATCAGACCTCGGCGCTTCGCGCCGACGTCCCGATTTTCTGCGAATTAAAGCAAAAAAATACTTCTCGCGGAGCGTGCGTCGATTTTCCGCCGAAGGCGGAAAATCGACGCGCAGCGCAGCGCTTGCCGTCGGCAGAACTTGTTCTGTCCGGCGGCTTCGCAGGAAATAGGTCGCGGGCGAAGCCCGCGCGATTTCCTGCGAAAATCTCGCGGCAAATTTGTAAAGGAGCGGGCTTTTGCCCGCTCCTGCGATTTGCCTTGATATTTTTACAGGTTATAGAGCTTCGTAAACTTTTCGGTGAGGTAGTCGGTGTAGAACGTGGGGTCAAACTCCGCCTCGCAGGCATTGCGGACGACATCCGCCGGTTCGAGGAAGCTCGCGTGGCGGTGTATCCTCTCGCGGAGCCACGCGGTTATCGGCGCGATGTCGCCCTTCGCGAGCGCGCCGTCAACGTCGACGGTCTCGCGCATCTTCGCGAGCATCTGCGCGCCGTAGGCGCTGCCGAGAGAGTAGGAGGGGAAGTAGCCGAAGCTGCCGCCCGACCAGTGGCTGTCCTGAAGGCAGCCCTCCTTGTCGCTCGGAACGTCGATGCCGAGGTACTCCTTGTACATGCGGTTCCACTCGCCGGGTATGTCCTTCACCGCGAGCTCGCCCGCGATTATCCGCTTCTCGAGCTCGTAGCGTATCATTATGTGCAGGGAGTAGGTGAGTTCGTCAGCCTCGGTGCGTATAAGGGACGGCTGCGCCTTGTTGACCGCGCGATAGAACATGTCCGCCGTGACGCCCTCGAGCTGCTCGGGGAACATTTCCTTGAACTTCGGGAAGATGAATTTCGTGAAGCCCTCCGAGCGGCCGACGATGTTCTCGTAGAAGCGGCTCTGGCTCTCGTGGACGCCCATCGACACGCCGCCCGCGAGGCAGGTGTAGCGGTACCTGTCGTCGCCGCCGAGCTCGTAGAGCGCGTGACCGCCCTCGTGAATAGTGGAGTGCATCGCAAAGCTCGGAGCCTCCGGGTAGTAGTGGGTGGTGATGCGCGCATGGCGGTTGTCGGTGCCGGTGGTGAAGGGGTGCTCGGTCTCGCCTATCGTGCAGTAGCCCCGGTCGATGCCCATGACGTCCATCAGCCAGTCGTTGAATTCCTTCTGCTTCTCGACGGGGTAATACTTGTAGAGGAACGAGTCGTCTATCTCCGGCGCGGCCTGCGTCGCGGCGAGGAGCGGGACTATCGCGCTCCGCACCTTCTCGAAGTAGCGGTCGAGTATCTCGGTGGTCATGCCGCGCTCGTATGTATCGAGCAGAGCGTCATACGGCTTTTTATCCGGGTCGTAGTAGCCCGCAAACATCCTCTGATACTCGACTATCTTCTCGAGATACGGACGGAACAGCTCAAAGTCGGAGGTCTCCTTGGCGCGGTGCCACGCGTCGTCCGCCTCGACGCCGAGCTTGGAATACTCCATGACAACGTCGAGCGGGATCTTCGTCTGACGGTCGTAGCTGCGCTTCAGGACCTCGGTCTCGCGCCGCTCTATGTCGTTTAGCTCGTCCTTGTGCTCGGTGAGGAATGCGAGAAGCTCGCCCACCTCGTCGTTGCAGAAGAGCTTGTGCGTTTCGCCGGACAGTACGCTCATTGCGACGCCGCGTCCCTCGCTCGTGTTCTTCGGCGCGACGGTTGCGGCGTCAAGATAGACTATCGCGCTTGCGTAGCTGTAAGCGTACATCTTGAGCTGGAGCTCGCGGAGCGCCTGTTTTGCGGTGTTGATGTCCATTTGATTACCTCCTGTGGAAATGTATACGCCGTTATGCCGCCCGAAGGACGGGAGCAAAACGGCATTAATAATTTATAATAGCCGCTCTACGGCTATTATAGCACCGCGCCGGGACGAATGCAAGCCGCGCTCGGCGGACGGAAAAAGTCCGTGTTGTTTTTGACGTACAATGTGATATAATTGAGGTGTTGTAAATTCCCGTATTATGCGGAGGAAGTATGAGGATACCCGAAAAGAACATTCCAGCGCCGTGGAAGCGCTTCTACGGTCCGGTCCCGGCGGAGCTGGACTATCCCGAGGGAAGCATGTTCCGCGCGATAGAGCCGTCGGCCGCGAGCGAACCCGAGCGGACGGCGCTCA
Organism: uncultured Clostridia bacterium; assembly: GCA_947631015.1. Taxonomy (GTDB): domain Bacteria; phylum Bacillota; class Clostridia; order Oscillospirales; family JAAYOS01; genus CANRIN01. The sequence continues at coordinate 39,558 of CANRJS010000009.1, read as the reverse complement.
GCTATATGAATAGAGACTACACATATTCGACGCTCATGCGGCGGATAGACGAGGCGGCGCGAAGCTTCGCGGCGCTCGGCGTGACGCGCGGCGAGCGCGTCCTGCTCTGCCTTCCGAATACCCCGCAGGCGGTGTACTGCCTCTACGCGCTGAACCGCATCGACGCCGTGGCCTGTCTTATCCATCCGCTATCGGCGGAGGGGGAGCTGCGCCACGCTCTCGGGACGGTAAAGAGCCGCGTCGCGGTGACGTTTGACGGGGCTTATGGGAAGTTCCTCGGCGTCGCGCCCGGCTCGACGCTTGAGAGGATAGTCTTCACCACCCCCGCGGACGAGCTGCCGCGCGTGAAGCTCGCGGCGTACACGCTCGCCTCCGGCAGGAAGTATCCGCGCCCGGAGGGCGGGATGACGCTGAAGTGGCGGGACTTCCTCGCGCTCGGAGAGGGCGTCTCCCTCGAGCCGGACGTCGGCCGCGCCGAGGACGAGGCGGTAGTCCTGTTCAGCGGCGGGACGAGCGGCGAGGCGAAGGGCGTCCGCCTCTCGAACCTCGCGATGAACGCTCTTGCCGTCCAGACCGCCGCCATGCTCGGCAAGCCGATAGAGCGGTGGATGAGCATGCTCGCCGCCATGCCGATGTTCCACGGCTTCGGGCTTGGGGTGTGCGTCCACACTCTGCTCACGGCGGGTGGAAAGACCCTGCTCGTGCCGCGACTCGTACTCAAGGAGTACGCAACGCTCATAAAGAAGAAAAAGCCGACGTTCATCGCGGGAGTCCCGACGCTCTACGAGGCGATGATAAGGAACCCGTTCCTCGACGGCGTGAAGCTCGACTTCCTCGAGGGAGTGTTCTCCGGCGGAGACTCGCTCTCTCCGGAGCTGAAAAAGCGGTTTGACAGCTATCTCGCGGAGCACGGCGCGCACGTCCGCGTGCGCGAGGGGTACGGACTCACCGAATGCGTGACGGCGTCCTGCCTCACGCCGATAGACCGCGAGGTGGAGGGAAGCATCGGCATACCCTTCCCGGACACCTTCTACGAGATATGCGCCCCAAAGTCCGGGGAGCGTATGGCGCCCGGCGAGGAGGGCGAGATATGCATCACCGGCCCGTCGCTCATGTCGGGCTACATCGACCGCGAGGAGGAGACCGCGCTTGCTCTCCGCCGCCATGAGGACGGCGAGGTGTGGCTTCACACCGGCGACCTCGGCATGATGGACGCGGACGGCTTCGTATTCTTCCGCCAGCGCCTCAAGAGAGTGATAGTCACGAGCGGCTATAACGTCTACCCGTCGCGGATAGAATCGGTGCTAGAGAAGCACCCGGCGGTCGAGAAGTGCTGCGTGATAGGCGTGCCCGACCCGTACAGGATGCAGAGGGTGAAGGCGTTCATTGTCCCGAAGAAGGGTACGGAGCCATCGGACGGGCTGAAGGAGGACATCCTTGGGTATTGCCGCAAGGAGGTCGCGCGGTACGCGCTTCCGCGAGAAATAGAGTTCAGGAGCGAACTGCCGCTCACCGGAGTAGGCAAGGTCGCGTATTCGCTGCTTGAGAAGGAGGAGCAGGAGAAGTATGGAAGAAACAAGGCTTGACTTCCTCGCTGTGGGCGAGGCGCTGATAGACATGACGCCGAAGGACGGCGCGTTCCTGCCGAAGGTCGGCGGCGCGCCGGCAAACAGCGCGTGCGTCGCGGCAAAGCTCGGACTTCGCAGCGCTGCCGCCGCGCGCGTCGGGGACGACGCGTTCGGCCGTCAGATACGCAGCACCTTGAAGGACTGCGGACTCATCGACGACTACATACAGACCGACCCCGAGCGCGGCACGACGCTTGCGTTCGTGCATCTCGACGACAAGGGGGACAGGAGCTTTTCCTTCTACCGCAAGGGTCTTGCGGATACGGCGCTCGCGCTCAATGTGGAGCTTCTGTGCGCGGCGGAGAACGCCCGCGTGCTGCACTTCGGCTCGGTCGCGCTCGCGGAGGAGCCGGAGCGCCGGACCGTGCTCACCCTCGCCATGCACGCGAAGGGCAGCGGCGTGACGGTCAGCTTCGACCCGAACCTCCGCTTTCCGCTCTGGAAGGGCAGGGAAGACGAGCTCCGCCGGGAGGTGCTCGGAGCGATGGACTACGCGAGCATCCTCAAGGTGTCCGAGGAGGAGGCCGAGTGGCTGTTCGGCATAAGCGATGCGGAGGAGGCTGCGGGTACGCTCCGCGAGCGGTACGGCCTCGACGCGGTGTTTGTCACCTGCGGAGGAAAGGGCGCGGTCGGAGCGTTCAAATGCGGCACGGTGAAGGTTCCGGCGCCGGACGTCACGGTCGTCGACACTACCGGGGCGGGGGACTGCTTCGGCGGCGCGGCCATGACGAAGCTACTCGAACTCGGAGGAAACGCGAACGCCCTCACCCTCGACGAGGCGGAGGAGCTGATGCGCTTCGCGGCGGCGGCTGGGAGCCTCGCGACGACGAAGCACGGCGCGATAGATGCCATCCCTTCGCGGGAGGAGATAGAACGGCTACTATGAATGCACAAATGCTTGGCTTTTTCAGCGGGTTTCCGACACATCATTTTCCCGATGCCGTTGTGGATCGTCTCAAAGAAGAATTATCCGTTCGCAGAAGGCTCGTTTTTATAAGCGCATGGCCGTCAGAGTATGGGCGCAATGATAATGATGCTGCCGGTATGCACGGTATGTTTGAAGAATGTGATTTGCCGTTTTCTGAATACTATGTAATTGACAACAGAACAGAGGTGGTTTTAGCGAAAGAACTCATCCGAACGGGTTCGTGTATCTTCCTTATGGGCGGCAATGCAACGCAGCAATTTCAACTGCTTCGCAGAAAAGCGATCGTTGATGAGATCCGCAGTAGTTCGGCGGTTATTTTAGGGGTGAGCGCCGGATCTGTCAATATGGCAAAGCATTCGGTCGATATTTGGGAATCCTTGACGCCTTACGATGGACTTGCCCTTGCCGATATTACGATCAAAGCTCATTTTGACATGGAAAACAAAGAATTGGTACAGACATTGAAGCAAATCTCCATGGAACTCCCTGTTTGTGCAATGGAAGATGACAGCGCTATTTTTGTAAAAGACGGATACGCCTCGCCAGTCGGGCGGATATATCGGATCCATAACGGGGAAATAACGGCGCTTTCTCAAGAGATGTTGGAATCTATGGCGAACCGATAAAATTCTGTGCTTCTAAAGGATAAAAATAGAAAAACTCCTCACCGCCGATAAAAATCTTTCCGTTTGGATCAAAATCGGCAAACAACGAACCGCCTAACAAGGCGGTTCGTTGTTTGCCGTTCATTATTGTTATTTCGGATTGAACTGATTTATTTCTCCGGCTCGGAGGACGGATTCAGCGCATTGCGTATGGCGCTTGTGACGACGCCGGACTGCGTGAAGCCGTTCTCGGTGCGGATGGCCTCGCCCCAGCGCTCGAGCGCGGTGTCGAAGTCGGTGTTCTTGGGGACGGCGGGCGTCGGGGTGCCGTAGTACCAGAACCAAGTGCCGTTCGAGCCCTTCGCGCCCTTGTAGGTCCACGAGGTCCAGCTTATGCCGTTCTCGTCGCATATCTCAATGCCCGCCATGTTAGAGAACTCGCCCACGAGCGTCGCGACGCCGTGCGCCTTGCCGTAGGCCGCGACCTCCTTCGCGAGCGTCCTGAACTGCGCCGTGTCGTCGTAGAGATGGACCTGATAGAGCATGTTCGTCCAGCCCTCGTCCTCGGGGTCCGGGAGGTTCGTGATGCGCCAGATGCCCTCGACCGAGATGACATGGTCCGGGTCGACCGCGCGGACGGCGGCGGTCATCTCGCGGTAGACATCGTTTGTCTGCTGCCACGCGGCCTCGTCCCACGGGCTGACGAAGTGCTCGTTTTCCTCGAAGCCGTCGTTGTTCTGCGGCTCGTTCATGAGGTCGTAGGCGGCGACGGCGGGCTCGTCCTTGTACCGCTCGGCTATCGCCGTCCAGAGCTTCTTCATCGTCGCCCGGCACTCGTCGGAGGAGTAGAGGTCGTTGCGGCCTACCGTGCCGGACGAGTGGTTCATGCTCTGCCCGCCCGGCGCGCCGTGGAGGTCGAGAATGACGTACATCCCGCGAGCGCCCGCCTGCTCTATGACCCAGTCGAGCCGCTTGAAGCCGGGGTTTTTGTCAAGATCGTCCTCGATCCAGTCGCCCGCCTCGTTTTTCATGAAGTTGCGGTACCAGAACGGGACGCGGATGCAGTTCGCGCCGAAGTCGGCTATGATGTCGAGGTCGGTCTCGGTTATCCAGTTGTCCTGATAGGTGTCAAAGAGTTGCTGTATCTGCTCCTCGGTGAAGCCGGCGGCTTCGAACGCCTCTATCGTGTCGAGATTGCCCCACTCGCCGTCCGCGCCGATGACGGGGCACATCCAGCACTCCTGTATCATCCAGCCGCCGAGGTTCACGCCGCGCAGACGGATGACCTCGCCGTCCCGGTTGGTGAGGTCGGAGCCGGTGACGGTGAGAAAGTCCTTGTCGGTGATGTGGTTCGGGCGCTTTGCCGTGCCGTTCACGCCCCTGCCGACGAAAAATCCCGCCGTGATGCCCGCCACGACCGCAAGACAGCACACGATGCCGACGAGCTTCTTCTTTTTCGTCTCTTTCGTCTTCTGCTCCGCCTCTTCGGTCTTCTGCTGCGGGGACTGTTTCTTTTTGTTGTTTCCCATAATGCCCTCCGAATTTATGTAATCTTGTGGTACGAAAACATTGTATACTATTGCCGGGTGTTTTGCAATAGCGGGGAGGAAATATCAGCCGATATTTCGGGCGCGGCGTGAAAATTTCACGCCGCGCCATGGGAAATTCATAACCTTTTTTCATTCCAGACAGCGAGCTTTTCGAGGAGTACCGCCGGATCCTCCTTCGCTCCGCCGAAGCGCGGCCACGCGTCTATGCCGTCGCCGCTCCGCCTCGGGATGATATGGACATGCAGGTGCGGCACCGACTGTCCGGCGCTCGCGCCGCTGGCGTTCAGGAGGTTCACGCCGTCGTAGCCGCAGTTCTCCGTGAGATGCTTCGAGATGAGCCGAACCGTCTCGGTGAGGCGGGAAAGCGTCTCCGCGTCGCAGTCGAGGATGCTTTTCACGTGCTTTTTCGGGACAGCGAGTATGTGACCGTCCACGTCGCCCGCAACATCGAGAAACGCCACGGTGTGTTCGTCCTCGTACACCTTCATGCAGGGTGCGGAGCCGTTTGCTATCCGGCAGAAGATGCAGCCGTCCATAGTCTCCGCGCCGCTCATTCGACGGACTTCCCGGCGTATTCTGTGAGGAACTTCATTGCCTCGCGGTAGCCCTCGAAGCCGAGACCCTTGTAGGTTTTCACGCACGCCATACCGGCGTAGCTTATCTGTCGGAAATCCTCGCGCGCCGCGACGTCCGAGATGTGGACCTCGACCGCGGGTATCGACACGGCCTTCAGCGCGTCGAGTATCGCGACCGACGTGTGCGTGTAGGCGGCGGGATTGATGACGATACCGTCGATATTCCCGTATGCCTCCTGTATGCGGTCGACGATGCTTCCCTCGTGGTTCGACTGGAACAGCTCGACCTCGACGCCGAGTTCCTCCGCCGATTGCTTGACAAATTCGCAGAGGTCGGCGTAGGTGTTCTTTCCGTAGACGTCCGGCTCGCGTATGCCGAGCATGTTGATGTTAGGCCCGTTGATCACAAGAATTTTCATTGAAATCCCTCACTATCTCCACCGCCGCGTCCTCCGGACGGCGGTCGTTTTTCACGCTGACGTCCGAGCAGGCAAGGTAGGACGGCGTCCGCTCTGCAAGCATTGTGTGCAGGCGCTCCCGCGAGGTCGAGAGCGGCCGCCCGTCGGTCGAGAGCAGAGCGACGTCCCGCTCGACATAGTACACCCGCGCCGAACGGCGGAGCGCCGCGCGGTTCTGCTCGAAGGTCGGAGCGCCGCCGCCGGTGGCGATGACCGCGCCGCGCAGGGTGGACGCCTCGGCGATCGCCGCGCGCTCGCGGCGGCGGAAGCCCGCCTCTCCCTCGGCGGCAAATATCTCGGGGACGGTCATCCCCGCCGCCTTTTCGACCATCTCGTCGGTGTCGACGAGCTCGCGCCCGAGCGCCGCCGCGACGAGCGCGCCGACGGTGCTCTTTCCGCACCCCGGCATACCGATGAGGGCGACGTTCTCGCGGCTGCGGAGAAGGCCGGAGTAGACATCCTCGCAGGAGGCGCGGTTCTCCGCGCCGAAGATCTTCCGCGCCGCCTCCGCCTGAGAGACGAGCATGTACAGCCCGCCGCAGGCCGGTATCCCGGCGGCGCGGGCGCGGCGGACAAGCTCGGTGCGGAGCGGATTGTATATCACGTCAAGTACGCACTCAAGCCGACTGAAGCGCTCCGGCTCGACCGGAACGGCGTCCTCATTAGGGAACATCCCGACGGGCGTGGTGTTTATAAGTATGTCCGCGTCGAGGTGGCGGTCTATGTCGCCGTAGCCTATCATTCCCTCGCCGGAGGGGGTGCGGCTCGCGACGAGTATCTCCCGCGCGCCCTCGTCCCGCGCGACGGCGCGCGCCGTGAGCGACGTGCCGCCCGAGCCGAGGATGAGCACCTTCTTTCCCGCAAAGTCCGCGCCGGCGCGGCGGGAGAGGGCGAGAAAGCCGGTGTAGTCGGTGTTGTCTCCGAATATGCTGCCGTCCGGACGGCGGACGAGCGTGTTCACGCTGCCTATCGCCCGCGCGGCGGAGCCGAGCTCGGAGCAGAAGGGAATGACGTCCCGCTTGTATGGAATGGTGACGTTGAGCCCGTCCCACTCGCCATGCGTGAGAAAGTCCGCAAGCTCCTTCCGCTCAAGCTCGTGCAGGAAGTAGTCCCCGCCGAACCGCTTGTGTATTATAGCGGAGTAGCTGTGGCCGAGCGGGTTTCCAATAAGACCGAGCTTCATGCTACACCTCCGAGTAAGCGCCGAGGAAGCGGAAGCTCTCGGTCACGGTCTCAAGCTCGCCTATCAGCGCACGGACGTCCGGGTCGGACGGGTCGGCCTCGATGTCGAAGTAGAAGGTGAACTCGAAGTCGCGCCCGGGTATCGGGCGGCTCTCGAGCTTCGTGAGGTTCAGACCGAGCGCGGCTATACGGCTTATGAGCGAGTAGAGCGCGCCGGGAATGTGTTTAAGCGAGCAGACAAAGCTCAGCTTGTTTGCGCCGGGGTATATCCGCATCTCCGGCGCTATGCAGATGAAGCGGGTGAAGTTCGAGCTCTCGTCCTGGACGTCCTCCGCGAGGACGTCGAGCCCGTACAGCTCGGCACAGCGCGCGGAAGACAGCGCCGCGAGGTCGCGCCGTCCGCTCTCCGCGACGGTCTTTGCCGCAACCGCCGTATTCTCGACGGCGGTCGCCGTGACGCCGAGCTTTTCGAGGTAGGCTCTGCATTGTCCGAGCGCCTGTTCGTGGCTTATCACCTCGCGTATGTCGCGAAGACCGACGCCACTTGGCGCGAGAAGCGACTGCGAGACCTTCAGCTTCGTCGAGCGGACGATGCTGAAGCGGTGCTCGAGCATGAGGTCGTAGACTCGGCTCACCGTGCCGTGGGTGGAGTTTTCGGCGGGAAGCACTCCGTAGGCGCAGAGACCGCTTTCCACGGCGGAGAACACCGCGTCGAAGTTCTTGAAGAAGAGTATGTGCGCGTCCGGCATGAGGCCGAGGCACGCTTCCTCGGAAAACGCTCCGGTGACGCCCTGACACGCAACGTTCCCTCCGCGCGGGAAGTCGTCCCGCACGGAGGCGCTGTCAAACGCACGCACGATGTCGTCCCCGGCGCCGCCGAGGTGCGCCTGATAGCTGCGGCTGAGAGCCATCAGCGTGGAGAATAGCGCGCGGGCATATCCGCCGAGCTCGCCAGCCTCCGCGCCGACGCGCTCGAGTATCTGCTGTTCGCGGTCGGGCTGGTAGAGCGCGAGCCCGTCGCGCTTCTTCACAGCCGCCACGTCGGCGGCGATGCCCATGCGCTCCGTGAAGAGCGCAAGAAGCTGTTTATCCAGCACATCCAGCCGGGCGCGAAGTTCAGAGAGTTCCATTTTCGCTCACTCCTTTGTTTCCGAGGATGAGGTCGAGAAGCACGCAGGCCGTCACCGCTTCAACGCACGGGACGGCGCGCGGGACGATGCACGGGTCGTGCCTGCCCGCGATGACAAGCTCGGTCTCCCTGCCGTTCGCGAGGTCGACCGACCGCTGCGGCTTCGAGATGGACGGCGTCGGCTTGAACGCGACTCGGAAGAGAAGCGGCGCGCCGGTCGTCATGCCGCCGAGGACGCCGCCGGCGTGGTTCGTGAGCGGCGTCACTCTGCCGTCCGAGAGGCCGTAGCCGTCATTGTGCTCCGAGCCGCGCATCTCGGCGGCGGCGAAGCCGTCCCCAAACTCTATGCCGCGCACCGCGCCGAGGGTGAACATTGCCGCAGACAGGCGGTTCTCAACGCCGCCCGAGAGCGGTTCGCCAAGCCCCGTGGGCAGTCCGACGGCGGTGCACTCGACTGTGCCGCCGACGCTGTCGCACTCGGCGCGCGCGGAGGCTATCGCCGCGAGCATTCTTTCGGCGGCGTCGTCGTCGAGCGCGGGAAACTCCTTTTTGCCTGCCGCCTCGAGCTCCGCGCGGGTGACGCGGAGGGGGTCGAACGCCGCGTCGCGCACCCCCGCTATCGCGGCGGCGTGCGCGCCGACGTATATGCCGCGCCGCGCGAGTATCTGCTTTGCCATGCCGCCGACGGCGCATATCGCGGCGGTGAGGCGGCCGGAGAAGTGTCCGCCGCCCGCGCGGTCGGCGTATCCGCCGTACTTAACGTACATCGGATAGTCCGCGTGGGACGGACGGGGTATGTTCTCAAAGGACCTGTAATCCGAGGAGCGCTGCGAGGCGTTCTCGATAAAGAGAGAGAGCGGCGCGCCGGTGAGGACGCCGTCCCTTATGCCGCCGAGGAAGCGGGGACTGTCCGCCTCGCGGCGTTGTGTCGAGAAGCTCTTGCCTCCGGCGCGGCGCGCCATGAAGCGCGCAAGCGCGTCCGGGTCGATGTGCTCGCCCGCGGGAAAGCCCTCCGCGACGGCGCCGATGCCCGCACCGTGCGACTCGCCGAATACCGTAACCCTGAACGCTTCGCCGAAGCTAGAGGACATGGACTATCCCTCCCAGATGAGTAAAATCTTCAAAGAATCCCGGATAGCTCTTTTCGACGGCCTCCGCGCCGCGTATGACGGTTTCGCCGGAGGCGTGGGCGGCCGCGACCGCCGCCGCCATAACTATCCTGTGGTCGCCCGCGCCGTCGACCTCGCCGCCGGAGAGGGGCGAGGGCTCGACCGCGAGACCGTCATCGGTCTCGCGGCAGACGCCGCCGAGCGCGCGAAGCGCCGCCGCGACGGTGGCTATCCTGTCGCTCTCCTTCAGACGCAGGCGCGCGCCGCCGACAAAGACCGTTTTCTCGCGGGCGGCGGACGCCGCGAGCGCGAGCGCGGGAAAGAGGTCGGGCGAGCCGCTGACGTCCACCGTGCCGCCGAGACATTGAAGCAACTGCGCGGCGGCGCGGTCGGGCTGTGCGGAAGCGTCGTCAAGTCCCTCGACCGAGACGTCCGAGCCGAAGGTGTTCGCCTCCTGCCAGAACGCGGCGGAGGACCAGTCGCCCTCCGCGTCCGCGCGGCCGGGCGAGCGAACTCTGCCGGACACGGCAAACATCCCGCCGCCGCGCGAGACCGACACGCCGAAGCGCTCGAGCGTCCGCAGGGTCATGTCGACGTAGCCCGCGCTCTCGAGCGCCGTTGTGAGGCGAACCGAGCCGCCGCCGAGGTGCGCAAGCGCCATCAGCATACCGCTGATGAACTGCGAGCTTATGTTGCCCGGGAGCTCGTACTCTCCGGAACGAAGTTTGCCGCTTATCTCTATCGGCAGGAGGTCGGCGGAGACGGAGACGCCGCCGCTCCGCAGAGCGGCGGTGAGGGGGAGCATCGGACGCTCGCCGAGGCGTCCCTCCCCGACGAATGTTGCGTTCACGCCGAGCGCCGCCGCGACGGGGAGCAGGAAGCGGAGCGTGGAGCCGCTCTCGAGGCAGTCGAGCGTGAGCGGCGACGCGGGAACGGAGGACACCGGCGTCACAAGGAAGCCGTCCTCCGCGCGCTCTGCGCCCGCGCCGAGCGCGCGGAGGAGCGACGCGGTGGCGTCGATGTCACGCGAGATGTCGGGGCAGCCCACGAAGGTCTCCTTTTCCGCGAGCGCGGCGAGTATCAGCAGACGGTGCGCGTCCGACTTGGAGGGTATCGCGCGTAGCGAGCCCGAGAGCCGGTGCGGGGTTATCCTGATGTCCATGGCGTCTCCTTATTTCGCGCCGGCGGCGGCGAGAACGCCGCCGAGCCGGTCGGTGGATATGCGGACTATGCGGCAGCGGCCGACCGTCTCGGGGAGGATGAAGTCTATCCCGTCGCCCGAGCGCTTCTTGTCCGAGAGCATCACCTCGGCGAGCTCGGAGGCGGGGATGTCAGTCCCGGTGGGGAGGCCCGCCGCACGGATGCCGTCCGTTATCTCATCGCGGTCGGACGTGGGAAGGATGCCGAGCGAGCAGGCGGCGCGCGCCGCCATCGCCGTTCCTATCGCGACGGCGTGACCGTGCGAGACGGCGTATCCGCTGCATTTCTCTATCGCGTGGCCGAAGGTGTGACCGAGGTTCAGAAGCTTGCGCGCGCCGCTCTCGCGCGTGTCCGCCGCGACGACGTTTGCCTTGAACGTCACGTTCGCGGCTATGATCTCCGGGCGGAGCGCGCCGTTCGCGGCGGTGTCGCGGAAGAGCTCGCGGCTCGAAAGAACGCCGTGCTTCAGAGCCTCCGCCGTGCCGTCACCGACGAGGTCCGGGGTGAGGGTCGCGAAAAGCGACGTGTCACAGACGACGGCGGAGGGCTGGTGGAACGCCCCCGCGAGGTTCTTGCCCGCCGAGAGGTTCACAGCGGTCTTGCCGCCGACCGAGCTGTCGACGGCGGCGAGAAGCGTCGTCGGAACCTGCATGAGACGGACGCCGCGCAGATAGCTCGCGGCGGCGAAGCCGGCGACGTCGCCGACTATCCCGCCGCCGACCGCGACGACGGCGCAGCGGCGGGTGAGCTTTGCCGCCGCCATGCGCTCGAGTATCGCGCCGAGCGTCGTGAGATTTTTGTTTTCCTCGCCGCCCGGCATGACTATCCGTGTCACGGGAGCCATGCGCCCGAGCGTCTTTTCGGCGCGGCCGCCGAAAAGACGGTCGGTGTTCGCGTCCGTGACGAGAGCGAAGCCGTCCGGCGCGCCGCCGCGCAGAGGGAAGAAGTCGACGAGGTGCTCGAGCAGCCCTTCGCCGATGTGTATGTCATAGCCGCGCGCGTCCGGCGCGGCGTCTATCGGGTCGGCGGAGACGTGGACGCGTATCACGTCAGACATTTTCGCTTGCCTCCTTCATCTCGACGCCGCGCTCGAGCATCACGGCAAGCGTCTCCGCGTCGCCGGAGCTTATCGCGCTCTCGAACGCCGAGAGGCGGTCTATAAGGCCGCGCAGCTCGCAGGAGAGCGCATCCCGGTTGTCAAGAAAGAGCTCGGTCCACATATCCACCTTGAGCCGCGCGACGCGGGTGAGGTCCTTGAAGCTGCCGGCGGAGAAGCCGCCGTGCATCGCGGAGGTCTCACTCTGGACGTAGGCGTTCGAGACTACGTGCGCGAGCTGGGAGGTGTAGGCTATGACGCGGTCGTGCCGCTCCATCGTCGATACGGTTATCCGTCCGAAACCGAGCGACAGAAAGAAGTCGTGAAGCGAGCTCATGAGGTCGGGGTCGACGTCCTCCGGCGGGACGAGTATCATCGAAGCGCCGTCGAACAGCTCCTCCTGAGATGCGGAGAAGCCGGAGATCTCGCGGCCCGCCATCGGATGTCCGCCGATGAAGGCGAAGCCGTGTTCGCGCGCCGCCTCGAAGCATTCGGGGCAGACGGCGCCCTTCACGCCGCAGAGGTCAACGACGGCAGTATCGAGCGAGAAGAGGGGTGCGTGCTCGAGCACGTAGTCCACCGTGGAGCGGGGATAGAGCGCGACGAGCACGAGGTCGCAGAGAGGGAGAGTCTCGTCGGTGAGGACAGCGTCAACGACGCCCTCGCCGAGCGCCGCTTCGAGCGGCGCCTTCGAGCGGTTGCACGCGTAGACCGTGTGGCCTGCGCCGGAGCGCTTTATCGCGCGCGCCATGCTCCCGCCTATCAGGCCGAGGCCGACTATACCTATATTCATACGGTCACGCCTCGCGCCCGTAGGCATAGGGACGGAGCGCGTCGATGCTCCGCATGAGGCGCTCGAAGTTCTTCGGGGTGAGCGACTGCGGGCCGTCGCAGAGGGCGTGCGCCGGGTCGTTGTGAACCTCTATGATGAGACCGTCCGCACCTGCGGCGACCGCCGCGAGCGCGGTCGGCGGGACGAGCGAATGCTTGCCGGTGGCGTGGCTCGGGTCGACTATGACGGGGAGGTGGCTGAGGTCCTTGAGGACGGGCACGGCGCTGATGTCGAGAGTGTTGCGGGTGTAGGTCTCGAACGTGCGGATGCCGCGCTCGCAGAGCACGACCTGCTCGTTGCCGCCCGCCATGATGTACTCGGCGCTCATCAGCAGCTCCTCGAGCGTGGAGCTGAGGCCACGCTTGAGGAGTATCGGCTTGCGGAGATGTCCGAGCTCCTTCAGAAGCTCGAAGTTCTGCATGTTGCGCGCGCCGACCTGAATCATATCCACATCGTCGTACAGGCCGAGCTGGGAGAGGTCCATTATCTCGGTGACTATCGGCAGTCCGGTCTCGCGCTTGGCTTCGACAAGCAGACGGATGCCGTCCTCGCGCAGTCCCTGGAAGGAGTAGGGCGAGGTGCGCGGCTTGAACGCGCCGCCGCGCAGCAGCGTCGCGCCGGACGCCTTTACCGCCTTTGCGACGGCGCATATCTGCTCCTCGCTCTCGACCGAGCACGGGCCCGCTATGACCTGGAAGTTTCCTCCGCCTATCTTTACGCCGCCGACGTCGACGACGGTGTCGTCCGGGTGAAACTTGCGGTTCGCGTTCTTGAACGGCTCCTGGACGCGCTTGACGTCCTCGACAATGTCGAGCGCCTGAATGAGGTCGATGTCGACCTTCGAGGTGTCGCCGACGAGACCGAGGATGGTCTGAAGGTGGCCGACGGTCGTATGGACGCTTATGCCCATGTCGTCGAGCCACTTTGTAAGCATGTCGAGCTGCGCCTTGTCCGGGTTCTGCTTGAGAATGACGATCATTTTGAATTCCTCCGATACTTTTTGAAAGCGGGGCCCGTTCCGCGTGCCGCGCGGAACAAAAACGCTCCGCGGCGGTCTGCCGCGGAGCGTTGCTGCACAGAATTAACTGTCTATGCCCTGACGTCTTCCACAGCAGAACAAGCCTTGCCGAAGTAATAGCCGGCAAAGCTGAAGCTAAAGTAGAAGTATCCGTTTTTACGCGAACAGTCAGACATAGGTTGAAACCTCGCTTTTGAACTTACGAATATTTTATATCCTGACGCCCGTTTTGTAAAGCACAAAATGATTTCCCCGGGGATATTTGTGACCATACGACAAATATTCCCGGGGAAAATGCGAAAATTCTATGGAGTTTGACGGCGTCACACGGCGGCCGCCGCAGGCGCCGCTTCGGCGGCGAGCCGTTCGTCGCGCTTCTTCTTCATCGGATTCAGCTTGTATTTCTTCAGCAGGAAGTAGCTGAGCAGGTGGATAAGCGCCGTTGCCGCCCACGAAATGGGGTAGGAGATGAAGAGCGTGAAAAGCGTGTGGTGCATGGCGAATATCGTGTATATCCAGAGTATGCGCGAACCGCATACGCCGAGTATCGACACGACCATCGGGATAAACGAGTAGCCGGTTCCGCGCATGACACCGCAGAGAACGTCCATCATACCGCACAGGAAGTACGGCGCGCTCAGAAGCAGCAGACGGTCGATGCCGTACTGTATCGCGACCTCGTCGTTTGTGTAGATGGAAAGGAGCGGGTGGCCGAGAAGGTACACGCCCACGCCGAGCACGATACCGACTATCGTTACCATCATCTCGCAGAGCAGGAGCACGCGGTCGATACGCTCGTACTTCTCCGCGCCCATGTTCTGTCCGGTGAAGCTGAGAGCCGCCTGATAGAACGAGTTCATCGCGACGTACACGAAGCCCTCGAGGTTTGCCGCCGCGCCCGAGCCGGTCATGACGACCGAGCCGAAGGAGTTTATCGACGACTGGATTATCACGTTGGACAGGGAGAAGATGATGCCCTGGATGCCCGCCGGGATGCCGATGCGTGCAAGCCCCCAAAGCATGTCGAGGTGTATGCGCAGGCGGCGGAGATAAACGCGGTACGGCCCGTCGCTCTTCACGAGGCATATCAGCACGAGCGCGGCGGAGACGTACTGCGAGATTATCGTCGCTACCGCGACGCCCGCGACGTCCATTTTAAACACTATGACGAACAGCAGATTGAGCAGGACGTTCAGCACGCCCGCGATCATGAGAAAGTAGAGCGGGCGGCGCGTGTCGCCCACCGAACGGAGCACCGCCGCGCCGAAGTTGTAGAGCATATTTCCCGGCATACCGAGGAAGAAGATCTGCACGTACAGCGCGGACTGGTCGATGACGTTTTCGGGCGAGCCCATCAGCTCGAGCATCGGGCGGGCGAAGAACCAGCCAATGACGGCGAGTATCGCGCCTGCGGCGAGGCTCGTCGCGATGGAGGTATGTACCACGCGTTCGAGCATCTCGCGGTCGCCCGAGCCGTAGTAGCGCGCGACGAGGACGTTTGTGCCTATCGACAGACCGATAAAGAGGTTGACGATGAGGTTGACCATCGAGCCGGTGGAGCTGACGGCGGCAAGCGAAGTGTCGCTGCCCCAGTTGCCGACGACGATGATGTCCGCCGCGTTGAACAGAAGCTGGAGCATGCTCGACAGAGCGAGCGGGAACGCGAACCGGCATATCTTGCCGAGCAGCGGCCCATTGACCATATCCATTTCATAGCTGCGTGTGCGAGCCAAAACAGTCACTCCCAGTGAAAACGGCCGGTAACGGCGCATAATTTCGTACTCGGCTATTATATCACCGGGAATCGCGGCTGTAAACCGAATTCCAAAGAAAAAATCGGCTGAAAATTTTGCGGAAATATGATGAAAAATCCGCAAAAAATACAAATGCGGTTCAGCCGGCGGGGGACGGAGACGGAGCGGGGGCTGCGGGGATCTGCCGTCCCTCGTGGTCGAGGGTGTATTCGCCCTTGTATATGAGTTCGCTTACCGGCATGACGGAGTAGCCGTCCGCCTGAAGCGCCTCGATTATCCCGGGCAGAGCCTCCGGGGTGTGCAGCGCGGCGTTGTGAAAGAGGACTATCGAGCCGGGCGCGACGCGCGACATCACCCGCTCGTGTATCTCCGCAGCGGAGAGCTCCTTCCAGTCAAGACTGTCCACGTCCCACTGGATGGTGTACATACCCATCTTCCGGAGGGTGGTGACGACCTTGTCGTCATACTCGCCGTAGGGCGCGCGGAAGAGCGTCGGCGTGACGCCGGTGACGGCAGAAATTTTGTCGCAGCAGGCGGTGATGTCCGCCACTATCTCGTCCGCAGAGAGCTGGGTCATGTGCTTGTGCTTGTCGGAATGGCTCATGACCTCGTGCCCCGCGTCCGAGAGCGCTTTGACCGACTCGGGGTACTTCGTCGCCCAGTCGCCCACGACAAAGAAGGTCGCCTTTACGTTGTAGCGGCCGAGTATGTCGATGAGCTGCTGAGTGTCCTCATTGCCCCACGCGGCGTCGAAGGTGAGCGATACCGCCTTGTCCTCGCGCTGCACGCAGTATATCGGCAGCTCGCGCTTTGCCGCCGCCGCGCCCACGATGGTCTCGTTGCCGAACACGGCGTATATCCCGACGACGCAGAGCGCGAGCACCGCCGCCGCGACGTACCACCGCCGTATCAGGAATATCCGTGCCTTGCCTCCGCCGAAACGTGCGGAGAGCGCTTTAAGTACTTTCTTCATTGCTATCCCTCCTCTCCGAATGTGTATGCCGCGGGAAGGGGAAACTTGACCTCCGCGCGCACGTTTCGCAAAATCGGCTCGTGCATAATATTCTTTTCCCATTTTATCCGAAAACACCTTGCGGCGCTCCCGAGGGTGTGCTATGATACGGCTGAGAGAGGCGCCGCGCGGCGGCGCGGCAATACAGAAAAAACGGAGGGAGAACAATGAAATTTCCGATAGGAGTTATGGTCGAGAGCTTCCGCACCGACTTTCAAACGGCGCTCGGGCTCGCGGAGAGTCTCGGAGCCGCCGGTATCCAGATGTACGCCTCGCGCGGGGAGTACACGCCGGAGAAGCTGACGGCCTCCGCGCGGCATGAGCTGCTCGACATGGTCCGCTCGCACGGGCTGGAATTCTCGGCGATATGCGGCGACTTCGGGCACGGCTTCGGCAAGAAGGAGCTCAATGCGGAGCTCGTCGAGAAGTCGAAGCGGGTGATGGATCTCGCAAAGGACCTCGGCACCGATATCGTGACTACGCATATCGGCGTCGTGCCGTCCGACCCGTCGCACGAGCGCTACAAGGTCATGCAGGAGGCGTGCCGCGAGCTTGCGGAGTATGCGGACTCGCTCGGCGGCCACTTCGCCATCGAGACTGGTCCCGAGACTGCGGAGACGCTGAAGGGCTTCCTCGACGGGCTCGGCTCGAAGGGCGTCGCCGTCAACTTCGACCCGGCAAACTTCGTCATGGTCACCGGAGACGACCCGGTGAAGGGCGTCTATACCCTCCGCGACTACATAGTCCACACCCACGCGAAGGACGGCGTGAAGCTCCTCGACGTCGACCCGGAGATAATCTACGGCCTGATAGAGGACGCCATACAGGAGGGCAGGGCGTTTGAGGAGGTGCCGCTCGGCGAGGGGAGCGTGGACTTCCCCGGCTGGCTTTCGGCTCTCGAGGACGTCGGGTACAGGGGATTTCTTACGATAGAGCGCGAGGTCGGAGCCGACCCGACGGCGGACATCCGTCTCGCGGCGGACTTCCTGAGAAAACTGATGTAACGAACGGCGCCGCGTCCTGCGGCGGAACAATAAACGTGAGGAGGAAAAAACATGGCAAAACTCAGAGTCGGCGTCGTAGGCGTCGGAAATATTTCAAACGAGCATATTCAGGCGTACCTGAAAAACCCGGCGGTGGAACTCGTCAGCTTTTGCGACATCAACGGGAAGCAGCTGAAGCTCATGGGTGAGAAGTACGGCATAACGAAGCTCTACTCGGACTACAACGAAATGTTCCGGTCGGAGCAGCTCGACGCGGTGAGCGTCTGCGTCTGGAACAGCCAGCACGCGCCGGTCACTATTGCGGCGCTCAATGCCGGACTGAACGTCCTCTGCGAGAAGCCGATGGCGACCTCCGTCGAGGACGCGGAGGCGATGAAGGCGGCCGCCGAGAAGAACGGCAAGCTCCTGATGATAGGCTTTGTCCGCCGGTACGGCAACGACTGCTCGCTCCTAAAGGATTTCGTTGCGAGCGACTTCTTCGGCGAGATGTACTATGCTAAGGCGACATACCTCCGCCGCAACGGGAACCCCGGCGGCTGGTTCGGCGACAGGAGCCGTTCGGGCGGCGGTCCGCTCATCGACCTCGGCGTACACGTCATCGACCTCACCCGCTACATCATGGGCAACCCAAAGCCGGTGTCGGTCTACGGTGCGACCTTCCGCAAGCTAGGGAACCGTCCGAACATCAAGAGCGGCAAGGGCTACACGTCGGTCTCGGCGGGCGTGGACGACATATGCGACGTTGAGGACCTCGCAAGCGCCATGATACGCTACGACAACGGCGCGGTCCTGTCGATAGAAGCGGCGTTCAGCCTCAACATCAAGCACGACGAGGGAAAGATAGAGCTCTTCGGCACCAAGGGCGGCGCGAAGATAGAGCCGGAGGTCGAACTTTACACCGAGATGAACGACTACCTTGCGGACGTGAACTTTGCCCACAACACCGCGCTCGACTTCAACGGGCTCTTCGCAAACGAGATAAACCACTTTGTGGACTGCGTGACAAACGGCGAGCCCTGCCGCAGCCCCGCGAAGGACGGCGTCGACATAATGAAGATACTCTGCGCCGTCTACAAGTCGGCGGAGACGGGGCACGAGGTCGTGCTTGACTGACATGATTTTTACCGACCTGTATCTTCCCGCCGGAGACGGCTGGGAAAAGGGAGAGCTGAGAGTCGAAAACGGTGTATTTTCGGCCTCCGGCGAGGGTGAGAAGATAAGCCTCGGCGGCGCGAGAGCGCTGCCGGGGCTTATAGACACGCACATACACGGCGCCTTCGGAGTGGCGTTCGACCACGCGGATGCCGACCTGCACCGCGCGGCGAGGATGCTCGCGCGGGCGGGCGTCACCGCGTTTGCGCCGACGCTCTCGGCGCTCGGCGAGAGTGACGCGCTCGCGGCGATACAAAACATCGTCGCGGCGAGCAGAAATCAGGGCGCGGACGAGGCGCGGATACTCGGCATACACCTCGAGGGACCGTTCGTCTCGCCGAAGCGCGCGGGGGCGCTCAACCCCGAAAATCTGCGCCTGCCGGACGTCCGGCTGTTCCGCGAGCTTGTCGGGGCGGGCGAGGGCCTTGTGAAGCTGATGACCGCCGCGCCGGAGCTCGAAGGGGCGGCGGAGCTCGCGGAGGAGTCCGCGCGCCTCGGCGTGAAGCTCTCGATGGGACACTCGACGGCGTCCTACGGGCAGGCGGAGGCGGCGGTGGACGCCGGCTTCCGCCGCGCGACGCACGTCTTTAACGGCATGGTGCCGTTCGCGCACCGCGAGCCGGGGCTTCTCGGCGCGGCGCTCACCGACGAGCGCGTCGAGTGCGAGATGATATGCGACCTCGTGCACCTCTCCGCGCCGGCGGTGAAGCTCGTGCTGCTTGCGAAGGGAGCGGCGAACGTCACCGCGATAAGCGACGCGGTGAGCGGCGCGGGTCTCGGGGACGGCGAGCACGAGCTGGGCGGCGTGAAATACCGCATTTCGGGCGGCGTCGCGCGCCTCCCGGACGGCACGATTTGCGGAAGCTGCCGCACGCTCGATGCGGCGCTTGTGAATCTCCTGTCGCTCGGAGTTGCGCCCGGGGACGCGGCGCGGATATGCTCCGCAAATCCCGCCCGCGCGCTCGGCGCGGAGGACGCCGGCGGCTTCTATACCGGCATGCGCGCCGACTTCGTCACAGTGGACGAGGCGGGCACGGTGGAGAGCGTGTATCTTGCGGGCGAGCGTGTGAGGTGAAACAGTGGCTGACTACGAAGTGAGCGGCGCGCCCTTCGAGGAGGAGCGCGCCATACGTCTGGAAATATTCGTGGAGGAGCAGGGCTTCAAGGTCGAGTTTGACGGGCTCGACGAGCCTGGAAAGTCGCTGCACCTCCTTTTCCGCGAGGGCGGCGAAGCCGCCGCCGTGTGCAGGATATATCCCTCCGACAAGGCGGGCGAATGGAATATCGGCCGCGTCGCCGTGCGGAAGAAGTTCCGCGGCGGCGGGCGCGGAAGGGCGGTCATGGCCGCCGCCGAGCGCGAGTGCGTCTCGCACGGCGCGAAGAGCGCCGCAGTCTCGGCGCAGTTGCAGGCGCGCGGCTTCTACGAGAGCTGCGGTTATGCGGCGGAGGGGGAGGTATACCTCGACGAGCACTGTCCGCATATACATATGACAAAGGTGCTTCAAGAGCAGTGAGGCTGTGCAGCCCCACTCTCATTCAGCGGGGAAGCCCCGCGAGCATTCGCGGGGCGAGACCCGCGTCCCGAGTGGGCAGAGCCCACACCCATCTAGCGGGGCAGACCCCGCAGGAATCTGCGGGGCGAGACCCCGCGTCCTTGGTAGAGCGGAGCTCTACCGACACCATGCGGGGATTGCATCCCCGCACCCTGCGTTACTTTTTGCTTGTGCAAAAAGTAACCAAAAAGCACACAAAGGGGAGAAAACAAAGTTTTCTCCCCTTTGTATCCCTCTTTCCTTTGACCGGAAAGTCTCTGCTACGCGGGACGTCTGTTCGTAGCTTAGTACAAGCTTCCACGCTTATACTTTCTGAATAGAACCGAAAGTTACGTTTTCTTGGGAAAGCATCTGCATTACGCTTATAGTGTGAGCGTAGGACCGGACTTTTATTTCTACTACGCAGGAACTGTTCGATGTTGTCGGAGACAGTGGGAAAGTCGGATGTTGTATCCCCAGAAACTCACCCGGTCGGATGATAGATTTGTCTGAAACAAGGTGTCGTCACACTCTGGGGTAATGGTGTTGTGTCGTATTCAGGAGAGGGATTTTTAAGGGAGAGGGCGAAGCCCTCTCCCTTAAGCGCGCTTTTTGGCTACTTTTTGCGCGAGCAAAAAGTAACGCAGGGGCGCGGGGCGGCACAGCCCCGCGAAGGTGGTGGTGAGGCTCAGCCTCACTTAGGGACGCAGGGCTCGCCCCGCAGATTCCTGCGGGGCTTCCCCGCTGGATGGACGCGCGCTATTCTTCTGGCAGCGCGACGCGGACGGTGAGCCGTCCCCCGGCGTACTCGGCGGAGATGCCGCCGCCCATGCGGCGCATGAGTGTCCGCGCGATAGAGAGGCCGAGGCCGGTGGAACTCCGCGCCGTATCAACGGTGTAGAAGCGGTCAAAGAGTCGCCCGACCCGCACCTCGTCAAGCCCCGGCGCGGAGTTTGAGAATGTGACCTCGCCGCTTTCGGCGAGGACTATGTCGAGGTCGCCCGCGCTGTACTTTGCCGCGTTGCTTATTAGGTTTGAAAATACGCGGACGAGGGCGGCGCGGTCGAGCGTCCGCACAATCTTCCGCTCCGGCAGGGAGACCGCCGGCTCTATGCCGCGCGAGGTGAGCGCGGCATAGTCCGCCGCGACGCACTCCTCGAGGACGGCGGTCACAGACACCGTCTCGGGTTCGTCCCCGGCGCCGCCGGAGAGTATCACCGAGTAGCGGAAAAGCTCCTCGGTGAGGCCTGTCATGAACTCCGCTCGGCCGCGTATCACGTCGAGGTAACGCGCGACGGCGTCGCTCTTTTCCACGCGGTCGAGCAGGTCGAGGTATCCGCATATCGCGGTGAGCGGCGTGCGGAGGTCGTGCGAGATGTTCGTGACGGCGTTTTTCAGCTCCTCGTCTCCGCGCAGGAAGCGAAGCCGCTCCGCGCGGAGCACCCGCAGCTCGCGGTTCACCGACTCCGCAAGCGACCGCATACGCCGGTCGCGCGAGGATATGTCGATAAGCGTGTTCGTGTCGGACATGAGGCGGTCGTGAAACGCCTCCTCTATCTCCCGTGCGCTTTTTCGCATGACGAGTATCTTCATAAGGAGCAGGAGGGAGAGAACAGAAGCCGCTCCCGCCGCCGTCCATGCCAACACAGTCATCAGATCCTCCTATTTCAGGTTTTTCCTTCGGAACGCGAGCATCCCCACGGCGTTCACGACGGCGGTGAGGACGAGCATGAGCGCCGCCGCGCGGACGGGGTGCTCAAGCGTCGCATTTGTCATGAGAATGGCGGGCCCGCTCGGAAGCAGCTCGAGCAGACGCTCAAGCACCGCGCGCGCTGTCCCCGAGACGTAGAGCGGGTTCGGCTCCGGGTCCGCCATCACAAACTCACCGTTTATATATACCATTCCGCCGGTCAGCTCCGGCTCGAGCAGACGGTCATTTATGCCGCTTGCCGCGAGAATGAGCACCATCCAGACGGCAAAGCAGACTATCACCGCGAGCGCGCGGTTCGTGACGTGCATGGAGACAGCGCAGAATATCGCCGTGAACGCCGCCGTGTGGCAGACGAGGGCGAGGATGTACGCGGCAAACACTCCCCATCCGAATTCGGGCGCGCCGATAACGACAAAGCAGGGGATCTGCCCGAGAAGGAAAACAGTTGTGAGTATCAGATCCGCCGTAAAGCACACGAGAAAGTTAGAGAGGTAGACGCCGCCGCGGGTGTGGCCGACGATGAGCTTGCCGCGTATCGCCCCGTCGGTGTACTCGGAGCCGAGGAACAGGCTTACCAGAGAGGCAAAGAACATCGAGAGGAACGGCGCGAGCTCGAATATGAAGTATTCAAGCGGTTCCTCGCGCCCCTCCCCGAGCATAATGAGGTAGTTTTCGACGCCGCCGGTAAATGCGTAAAGCAGGGAGACGGCAAGCACCGCAAAGACGCAAATCAGGAAGAATTTGTCCCTCCGAAGCCGGGAGAAGTCGGCGCAAAGCAGTCTGTTCATTCCGCGTCACCTCCTACGAGTCGGATGTAGTAGCTCTCGAGGCTCTCGTCGTGCTCCTCCACCGAGAGGAGCTCGCACCCCTCCTCGCCGAGCTCGCGGACGAGAGCGGAGACGGAGGGCTTTGCGTATATATCCGCCGACGTCGGCGAGAGTATGCGGTACTCCAGGGACATGCGCCCGAGCACACGCGCGAGCGCGCGGACGTCGCTCACTTCGACGCGCGTGCGCTTCTCGGCGGATGCCTCCAGCTCCTCCGCGCTTATCTCGCGGACGATGCGTCCCCGGTCGATAAAGCCGTAGCAGGTCGCGAGCTTTGAGAGCTCGCCGAGTATGTGGCTCGAGACGAGAACGGTCATCTGCCGCTCGCGGTTGAGCTTCAGTATGAGCTCGCGTATCTCGACGATGCCCTGCGGGTCAAGCCCGTTCGTCGGCTCGTCGAGGACGAGAAAGTCCGGGTCGCCCGCGAGCGCGACGGCTATGCCGAGCCGCTGACGCATACCGAGCGAGAAGTGACGCGCCTTTTTGCGCCCCGTCTTGTCCAGCCCGACGAGGCGGAGAATGCCGTCTATCCCCTCAAACGACGGAAGGCCGAGTATCCTGTACTGCTGGCGGAGGTTGTCCTCCGCCGACATATCGAGATATATCGACGGCGCCTCCACCACCGCGCCCATCCTGCGGCGGCTCTTTGCGATGCCGCGCTCGTTGTTTCGCCGCCCGTAGAGGGTGTACCCGCCGCCGGTCGGTTCCTGAAGGCCGCAGATGACGCGGATAAGCGTCGTCTTGCCCGCGCCGTTCTTGCCGACGAAGCCGTAGATCGACCCTTTCGGGACGTGCATGTCGAGCCCGTCGAGCGCCCGAAAGCCCCGGTAGCTCTTTTTGAGGGCGCTCGTTTGAAGAACATATTCCATATCGTATTACCTCCTTTGTCCGGTGGGTCCAGCATACCGGAAAAAGGTTGAGAAAGCGGTAAAGGAAACGGTGGAGATCTAGTTGAGATTTTCCGAAAGCCGGAAGCCTATCCCCCAGACCGCCTCGATATACTCCTGTCCTCCGGCGGCGCGGAGCTTAGAGCGGAGGTGGCTCATGTGGGTCTTGAGCGAGCTTTCGGTGCAGTCGGGCGTGTCGGAGCTTATCCGATCGAGAAGCTGCGACTTTGTGACGACCTGCGACTTATTTGACATCAGCATTTTCAGGATGGCAAACTCCGTCCGCGTCAGGCGGACGGGACACCCCGCCGCCTCGACCGTGCGGGCGTCCGGGTCGAGCGAGAGGTCTCCGCACCGCAGGACGGAGGGCTCGGCGGCGCCGTCCCGCAGGCGCACGGCCACCCTCGCGAGTAGTTCGCGGAGTTGGAACGGCTTTGTGACATAGTCGACGGCGCCGCCGAGGAGGAGCGCCACCTTGTCCTCGACGTCCGCCTTGGCGCTCACGACTATCGTGGGTATGCCGCGAAGCTTCGGCAGCACCTCCTCGCCGGAGAGGCCGGGGAGCATCAAGTCGAGAAGCACGAGGTCGGGCACGGAGCGCGAGAGGAGCAGCAGCGCCTCGGTGCCGGAGTAGGCGCGCATGACTCTGTACCCCTCGCGCGAAAGCGCCTCCTCGAGGAGGTTCCCGATATGTACGTCGTCGTCTATGACAAGAATGGTTTTCATTGTATGTATTGACCTCGCAGGATGATAATACCGTCGTGCACAGGCGGCACAACGGATTTTTGTAGATTGTCGCTCCGACGCCTAAGAAAAGCCAGATATTGTTTCCCCAGAAACTCACCCGGTCGGATGACAGATTTGTTCGATACAGAGTGCGTTCTGTTATGTGGGTTGCGGTTGTGTGTCTGTATTCAGGAGAGGGATTTTTAAGGGAGAGGGCGGAGCCCTCTCCCTTAAGCGCGCTTTTTGGCTACTTTTTGCGCGAGCAAAAAGTAGCGCAGGGGTGCGGGGCGGCACAGCCCCCGCAATGCCTTCGGAACCGCCAGGTTCCGCATATTCGCACGGGGTTTTACCCCGTAACAGGGACGCAGGGTCGCCCCGCGTATGCCCGCGGGGCTTCCCCGCTAGATGGGGGTGGGGCTTGCCCCACAAAGTGCCCGTGAGGCTCTGCCTCACTCAGGGACGCGGGGCTGCCCCGCAGGTCACATCCTCTCCTGGTCCTCCTCGGATATGTGCGCCGCCGTGAACTGGCTCTGCCACAGGTCGGCGTAGAAGCCGTTTGCGGCAAGCAGGCTCTCGTGCGTGCCCTGCTCCACGATGGTGCCGTGGTTCATGACGAGTATCAGGTCCGCGCCGCGTATCGTCGAGAGGCGGTGCGCTATGACAAAGCTCGTGCGGTTCTTCATCAGCTCGTTCATCGCGGTCTGGATAAGAACCTCAGTGCGGGTATCGACCGAGCTCGTCGCCTCGTCGAGAATGAGTATCTCCGGGTCGGCGAGGAACGCGCGCGCTATCGTGAGGAGCTGGCGCTGTCCCTGTGAGATGTTCGAGGCTTCCTCGTTTATCTCGGTGTTGTAGCCGTCCGGCAGGGTGCGGATGAAGTGGTCCGCGCGCGCCGCGCGGCTCGCCGCGACTATCTGCTCGTCGGTGGCGTCCGGACGTCCGTAGGCTATGTTGTCGCGGATGCTGCCGCGGAAGAGCCACGTGTCCTGAAGCACCATTCCGAACATCGAGCGGAGATTGCTTCTCGGCATGTCGCGGATGTCCACGCCGTCAACGGTGATGCCGCCGCCCTCGACGGGATAGCTGCGGCCTGCGATGTTCACCGCGCCGTCCTTCACCTTGTAGACCGTGCCGTTTATCTTTACCTCGCCGCCGGAGACGGGGTAGCTGCTGCCGTCAACGGTGACGGTGCGGCTTCCGTTTACGTCGTAGAAGCGCATGAGGAGGTTCACGAGTGTGGTCTTGCCCGCGCCGGTCGGGCCGACTATCGCTATCGTCTCGCCGGGGTGGACGTCGATGGACATGTCCTCCATGAGGACGTTGTCCTCGGTGTAGCCGAAGCGGACGTGCTCGAACTTCACCGCGCCCTGCGGACGCTCGATGGTGATGGCGTTCGGGATGTCCGCAGGCTCCTCGACCTGGTCGAGTATCTCGAAGATACGCTCCGCCGAGGCTATCGTCGACTGGAGGGTGTTCGCTATCGACGAGGTCTGCTGTATCGGCTGGTTGAACTGACGGACGTACTGCGTGAACGACTGTATCTCGCCGATGCCGGGGAGCATTCCGTTCGACACGAGCATACCGCCTATGACGCAGACGAGGACGTAGCCGGTGTTGCCGAGCATGCGGCTGATAGGCATTATCATGCCGGAGATGAACTGCGCGCTCACCGAGTAGGTGTAGTAGCGGTCGTTTATCTCGTCGAACTCCTCGATGCTCTCGTCCTCGCGGCCGTATGCCTGGACTATCTTGTGACCGGTGAACATCTCCTCGACGTGACCGTTGATGTCGCCGAGAGCCGCCTGCTGGCCGACGAAGTACCTCTGGCTCTTAGGCGCGATGACGTAGACGACGAGGATGTAGAACGGCGTGATGCAGAGCACGACGAGGGTGAGTATCCAGCTTATCGTGAGCATCATCGCGAGGACGCCCACGAGGGTTATCACCGACGATATTATCTGCGTCATCGACTGTTGGAGAGTGTTGGAGACATTGTCGATGTCGTTTGTGACGCGGCTCAGTATCTCGCCGTGGGTGTTCTGGTCGAAGTACTTGAGCGGGAGCTTGGAGAGCTTCGCGTCGACGTCGCTCCGCATCGTGCGGACGAGGCGCTGAGAGACGCCTATCGCCGTCCACTGCTGGATAAACGAGAAGAGCGACGACGCGACGTATATCGCACCGAGAACGAGTATCCACCGGAGCAGCGCCGCCGTGTCAAGCGTGCCGGTGCGGAACGCGCGGTCTATCACGTTTATCGCGAGACCCTGAACTCTCGGCGAGAAGATGTTTGCTATCGAACTGAGTACGCAGAGCACCGCCACGAGCAGGAGCGCCCACTTGAACTTTCCGATGTAGACTATCGAGCGCTTGAGACTGCCCTTGAAGTCCTTCGCCTTCTCGCCGGGCATTCCGGGACGGCCGGGCGGGCCTCCGCGCCGCATCGGACGGCGCGCGCCGGGCTTTTGTGCGTACTTGGACTGGACGACTATCGGGTTGCCCTTCTTGTCGCGGAGAACGGCGGGCGCGCCCTGCGGGATGTTCTTGGGGTCGAAGCCCTTCGGCGCCTTCTTCGGGTCGAGGTTCTTCGGCATGTTCTTCGGGTCAAAGCCCTTGGGAGGTGTGTTGTTGCCGTTCATGCTATATCCTCCTCCTTGAGCTGGCTTGCGACGATCTCACGGTAGACCTGGCAGGACTCCATCAGCTCGGAATGTTTACCGATGCCGACGAGCTTGCCCTCGTCGAGGACGAGTATGCGGTCGGCCGACATGACGGTGCTGACGCGCTGCGCGACGATGAGCACCGTGCTCTCGCGCGAGACAGGCCGCAGAGCCTCGCGAAGCGCGGCGTCGGTCTTGAAGTCGAGCGCGGAGAAGCTGTCGTCAAAGATGTATATTTCGGGGCGGCGGACGAGTGCGCGCGCTATCGAGATGCGCTGCTTCTGACCGCCGGAGACGTTCGTCGCGTCCTGCGCGAGCATCGAGTCGAAGCCCTCCGGCATCGCCTCGATGAAGTCGAGCGCCTGCGCTATCCGCGCGGCGTCGCGCACCTCCTCGTCGGTGGCGTCCGGCTTGCCGTAGCGGATGTTTTCGGATATAGAGCCGGTGAAGAGCAAAGCCTTCTGCGGAATGTAGCCGATGCGGCCGCGGAGGTCGTTCTTCCGCATGTCGCGGACGTCCACGCCGTCGACCTTCACCGAGCCCTCCGCCACGTCGTAGAAGCGCGGTATGAGGTTTATCAGCGTGCTCTTGCCCGAGCCGGTGGAGCCGATTATGGCGACCGTCTCGCCCGGGTCGGCGGTGAATGTTATGTCCTCGAGAACGGCGTTCTCCGCGCCGGGATAGCGGAAGGTGACGTGGTCGAACGTGACCTTGCCGTGTATCTTCTCGGAGGGGGAGATCGGCTTTGCCGGGTCGTCTATGCTCGGATTCTCCTCGAGGACGGCGCCGATACGGTTTATCGAGACCATGGCGCGCGGGATCATCGTGAACATCATCGAGGCCATCATGACGCTCATGAGTATCTGCATGAGGTACTGCGTGAACGCCATCAGGTCGCCGGCGGAGATGTTTCCCTCGGCTGCCCTCCAGCCGCCGAACCACAGGACTGCCAGCGCCGCGCCGTTGAAGATGAGCATATTGAGCGGCTGCATGAGCGTCATGCGGTGCATGGCCTTCAATGAGGTCTCGGTGAGGTCGTAGTTCGCGTCGTCAAAGCGCTTGCGCTCGCGGTCGACGTTGTTGAACGCGCGGATGACGCGCATGCCGGAGAGTTTCTCGCGGAGAACGCGGTTGAGCGTGTCCAGCTTCGTCTGCATGACCTTGAAGAGCGGGGTCGTGACCTTGATGTTGAGAACGACGACGAGGGCGAGCAGCGGCATGGCTATCGCGACTATCCACGCGAGGCTCGGGGCCTTCGTCACCGCCATGATGATGCCGCCGATGAGGTTCAGGGGCATATTGACCATCATGCGCAGACCGAAGGAGAGCATCATCTGGACCTGTCCGACGTCGTTTGTTGTACGGGTGATGAGCGACGAGGTGCCGAACTTGTCGACCTCGTGCAGAGAGTAGCTGCTGACCTTGCGAAAGACGTCGCCGCGCAGGTCGCGCCCGAAGCCCATCGAGGAGCGGGCGGCGACGTAGTTCGCGCCGAAGTCGGTAAGCGACACGAGCAGGCTCGTGAGGAGCATGTACGCGCCGATGCGTATTATCGTGCCGGTGTCGCCGACTACCTCGCCCGCCGCGTTCGTCGCGCCGATGCCCTTGTTGACGATGTCGCTCATCAGGCTCGGCAGATAGAGCTCGAACATCGCCGAGGCAAAGAGCAGCACCAGCGTCAGAAAGACGAGCAGCCGGTAGGGCTTGAGTTTGTGAAGAATGAGTCGCAAAAATCGTCACTCCTTTTGAATCAGTCCGAATACTGTTTTTCTTTTTCGTTGAAGAACTCACAGGTCTTTGCTATGAGCTCCGCGAGCTTTTCCGCGTCCCCGCCGCCGAGATATTCGGCAAACTCGCGGAAGTTCTGCAGGAGCACGTCCCGATGTCCCTCCAACGTCGCGTTCCCGAGCTCGGTGAGGGCGATGTGTACCTCGCGCTTGTCCTTTGGGGACTGCTCGCGCAGGACGAGCCCGCGGCTCTCAAGCGAGTTGATGTGCTGGGTTATCGTGGGCGAGCTCACGCGGAGCATGCGGCTGAGGTCGCGCACCCGTATGGGATGCCCGGTGTGCTCGCTGCCGCGGACGGCGAAGAGTATCCGCGTCTCCGAATTCGTGAGGCCGGGGGCGGGGACCTTCATCCACGGCGTGTGCATCAGCCGGAAGAACAGGCTGACAAGCCTCAGCTCGACCGGCTCGGACGGGTCGGGCATGGGCGGCTCGGGCGGACGTTTGCCGTCCGGCGCGGGGGGTTCGGGGAAGGGCTGTCTCACTATTGTTGGATCCTCCTTTCATAATCGTTAGGAAACCTATTATTTTGCTTACCTACTTATTTTAGTAGGTTGCTTACCTAATGTCAAGGACTTTTTCAAAATATTTCAGATTCAGCTATATGCACCAAAAGCAGGAGAATCCGGCGGGGCTTTCTGCACGATTTGACGGAGCTGTGTGCCGAAAGATGCGTACCCTTGCAAAACGCGCAAAACATGATACAATAGCTATGTATTTCTGTTTGAATCAAGTATAAACGCGGAAAAGAAATGCGTCCACGACATATCATACGGTTTTTGTTGTGTTTATGGCAAACGGGGGAAAACAGCGGCTCCCGCGATGAAGGAGAATATATGGAAGAAACAAAACACGAAAAAACAGAGCGCGCGGTGCTCGTCGGTCTCGACTGTCCGCTCCTCGAACATGACAGCTCGGACTACGAGAGCATGGAGGAGCTTGCCCTGTTGCTCGAGGCGGCGGGCGGGGAGTGCGTCGGCTCGGTGCTGCAAAGGCGTCCCGCGCCGGACGCGGCGACCTTTATCGGCGAGGGCAAGGCGGAGGAGATAAAGAAGCTCGCGGAGGAGAGCGGCGCGGAGCTCGTCATATTCGACAACGAGCTGTCCCCGAGCCAGCTTCGGAACCTCTCCAAGACGCTCGACACGACCGTCCTCGACCGTCCCGCGCTGATACTCGACATCTTTGCCGGCCGCGCCCGCACGAGCGAGGGACGGCTCCAGGTCGAACTCGCGCAGTACCGATACATGCTGTCTAAACTCTCGGGGCTCGGAACGGCGATGAGCCGTCTTGGCGGCGGAATAGGCACGCGCGGCCCGGGCGAAAGCAAGCTCGAGAGCGACCGGCGGCACATCCGCCGGAGGATAGCGCACCTCGAGGAGGAGTTTGAGCGCGTCCGCCGCGTGCGCGGCACGCAGCGCGAGCGGCGGGTGAAGAGCGGCGTGCCGACGGTGGCGATAGTCGGCTACACGAACGCGGGAAAGTCGACGCTTCTCGGCGCGCTCTGCGGCGGCGTCGCCGGCCGGGACAGGCTCTTTGACACCCTCGACCCGACGACGCGCGCCTACACCGCGCCGGACGGGTTCCGGCTGATATTTTCGGACACGGTCGGGTTCGTGCGGAAGCTGCCGCACACGCTCGTCGAGGCGTTCAAGGCGACGCTCGAGGAGCTGGAGTACGCGGACGCCATACTTCATGTGATAGACTACTCGTCGCCCGAGTGGGAGCGGCAGGCGGAGGTCACCGAGTCGCTTATAGAGGAGCTTGGGGCGGCGGCGACGCCGAGGATACGGGTATTCAACAAGATGGATCTTTGCACGGAGCCGGCGCCGCTCCGCGAATATGACGTCGCGGTCTCGGCGGCGAAGGGCGAGGGTCTGGACAGGCTCATAGCGTCTCTACGGGCAGCGCTCGCGAAGCCGAAGCGCCCGGTGACGTTTGCGCTCGAATACTCGCAGCTCGGTCTTGTCGAGTGGCTGCGCGAAAGAGCCGGGGCGGTCGAGGTCGAGTACGAGCCGGGAACGGTGACGGTCCGGGCGGAGTGCGACGAGCCGACGGTGCAGTATCTCAAAAGCAGGGGAGCGGTCGAGAAATGAACGACGAATATCTTGTGCCGTTCCTCGAGCGCGCGGAGGACGAGTTTACAGAGAAGCGCTCGCGGTTCATCGGCAGGCTCTGGCGCGTCGAGAGCGAGGCGGAGGCGCAGGAGATAATCGCCGAGACGAAGAAAAAGTTCTGGGACGCCTCGCACAACGTCTCGGCGTGGTCGCTTGCGGGCGGCGTCACCCGCTGCTCGGACGACGGCGAGCCGTCCGGCACGGCGGGACGCCCGGTGCTCGAAGCCCTCACGCGTGAGGGAGTGACGAACTGCCTCTGCATCGTGACGCGGTACTTCGGCGGCATACTTCTCGGCGCGGGCGGACTCATCCGCGCCTACGCACACGGCGCGAAGATAGCGCTCGACGCGGCGGGCGTCGCCGCGATGAAGAAGGTGAGTGTCTACTCCACGCGCGTCGACTACACCTTCTTCGAGCGGATGCGCCTCGAGATCGAGGCCGCCGGAGGCGGGCTCGACGGTACGGAGTACACCGACGCCGTCACCATGGATTACTGGATACCCGGCGGGGAAGAAGAAAAGTTCCGCCTCCGCGCCGTCGAGCTGACGGCGGGGGTGGTCGACCCGCGTCCGTGCGGCGAGCGGCGGCGCGCGGTGAGGATAAAGTGACGATTCCGGAGAATCCGTCGCCACCGCGAAGAAGGTCGAATTTTTTTGCGGCAAAAAAGAGTGTTTTGGTAAGCGGGCGGCGTAATATATAGTAGGACGGAGATGATGCGCCATGACCCTGAGAGAGCACTATGAGGAACTGGAGCGCGCGACGCTCGCAGACTACGCGACGCTTGCCGCAAACTCCGCCGGCAGAGCGCGGGAGGAGGAGCCGTGCCCTATACGCACCTGCTTCCAGCGCGACATTGACAGGGTGATACATTCAAAGGCGTTCCGGCGTCTCAAGCACAAGACGCAGGTATTCCTGCGCCCGGAGGGCGACCACTACCGCACCCGCCTCACGCACACGCTGGAGGTCGCGCGAATAGCGCGCACCATCGTGCGCGGTCTGCGACTAAACGAGGACCTTGTCGAGGCGCAGGCGCTCGCGCACGACCTCGGACACACGCCGTTCGGCCACGCCGGGGAATACGCCCTCGACGAAGTAGTCCCCGGCGGGTTTGCCCACAACGAGCAGTCCGCGCGCGTCGTGGAGATACTCGAGCGGAACGGGAAGGGTCTGAACCTCTCGGCAGAGGTCGTTGACGGCGCGCTCTGCCACAGCGGAGACGCCGAGGCGATGACGCCGGAGGGACGCGTACTGAAGTTTGCGGACAGGATAGCGTACATAAACCATGACATTGACGACGCGATACGCGCCGGCATACTCCGCGGGGAGGACATATCAAAGCGCCTTCGCGACGTTCTCGGCGAGACTTACAGCGAGCGGATAAATACGATGGTCCTCGACGTCATACTCTCAAGCGACGGAGGGGAGATACGCATGAGTGACACGGTCGGCCCCGCCATGAACGAGCTGCGCGACTTCATGTTCGAGCGGGTCTACCGCAACCCCATAGCGAAGGGCGAGGAGGGCAAGGCCAAGGAGATGCTGAAGATGCTCTACTGCTACTATGCGGAGCACCCGGAGACGCTTCCCGAGGACGACCGCTACCTCGTCGAAGAATACGGCGCGGAGCGCGCGGCGGCGGACTATATATCCGGCATGACCGACAACTACGCCGTCGAACGCTTCACAGAGCTGTTTATACCCTATGGGTGGACAAAGCACAGCTGAAACAGCTTGCATTTTCCCGCAAATGGCGGGTTATGAATATTTTTCCGCCGTGTTGGGGATTATTGTAACGCACAGCGGAAGGGAAGGAGGACAGGGTGCCGATACCTCAGTCGTTTTTGGACGAGCTTGTCGAGCGGAGCGACATCGTTGACGTCGTGAGCGAGTATGTCGAACTGAAGCAGAAGGGCACAAATCTGTTCGGACTCTGCCCCTTCCACTCGGAAAAGACGCCGTCCTTCTCGGTAAACCGCGACCGCCAGATATTCCACTGCTTCGGCTGCGGCGAGGGAGGCGGAGTAATAACGTTTATAATGAAGGCGGAGAACCTCGGGTTCGTGGATGCCGTCAAGCACCTCGCGGCGCGGGTCGGCATGACCGTCCCCGAGGACGGGGACGCCGACACGTCAAAACGGCGCGCGCAGGTGCTCACACTGAATAAGGAGGCGGCGCGCCGCTTCCACGCAAACCTCTACTCGCCGGGCGGCCGGAGAGGACTGGAGTATTTTTACTCGCGCGGCCTCACCGACAGGACGATAAGGCGCTTCGGCCTCGGATGGGCGCCGGACAGCTGGGACGACCTTCTCGGCGGGATAAAGGGCTACGAAAAGTCGCTCTTTCTGGAGGCGGGGCTTGCCGTCGCGAACAGGAAGGGCGGGCTCTACGACCGGTTCCGGGGCAGGGTGATGTTCCCGATAATCGACCTCCGGGGCGAGGTCATAGGCTTCGGAGGGCGGGTGCTTGACGACTCGCAGCCGAAGTATTTGAACAGCCCGGAGACGATAGCGTTCTCGAAGAGCCGCAACCTGTTTGCGATGAACCTCGCAAAGAAATCGACCTATCCCGCGATGATACTTGCCGAAGGGTATATGGACGTGATAAGCCTTCACCAGGCGGGGTTTTCGAGCGCGGTCGCGTCGCTAGGCACGGCGCTCACCGACGCGCAGGCGCGGCTTATCTCGCGCTACAAGCAGGAGGCGGTGATAGCCTACGACATGGACGCCGCGGGACGCGGCGCCGCAGAGCGGGCGATAAAGCTCCTCGAGGACGCGGGCATAAAGGTGAAGCTGATAGACATGGCGGGCGCGAAGGACCCGGACGAGTTCATCAAGCGGTTCGGGGCGGACGCGCTCTCGGCGCGGCTCACACAGTCGGAGGGACACATCGAGTACCGCCTCGGCACACTCCGGGGCAAGTACGACCTCTCGAGCGACGAGGGGAGGATAAGCTTCCTTCACGACGCGGCGGAGATGCTCGCGGAGCTGTCAAGCCCCGCCGAGCGCGCGGTGTACAGCTCACGCGTCGCGGAGCTCGCGGGAGTGAGGGCGGAGGCCGTCGCTGACGAGGTGGCGATCGCGCGGAAGAAGAAGGCGGGCAAGGAACGCTCGGCGGAGCGGCGGCGGGAGCTCAATCCCGTGGCGGCGATGCAGCCTAAGGAGCGCGAGGTGCGGTATTCGGATACGAAGTCGGCCCGCGCGGAGGAGGGACTTATCCGATGTATGTATTCGGACGGAGAACTGCTCCGCAAGGCGCGTGAGGCTTTGCCGCCGGAGCAATTCAGCTCGGAGACGCTCGCAAAGGCGTATTCCGCCATGCTCGAAGCGGCGGACGAGGGCAGGGCGCCGTCGCCCGCGATATTCGAGGGTAGGCTGACGCCGGCGGAGCTGTCACTTGTCATGAAGGTCCTGATGGACCCGGAGCCGGGAGGCGAAGCGGCGTTTTTGAGCTATGTAGAGGTCGTGCGCGCGGGGTACGAGCAAAGACAGGCGCCGGACGATCTCGTGGAAAGATGGCAGAAATTGAAAAAGACAAAGGGCTGGGAGGATAAAGAAGATGGCGAGTAATAATATTCAGAAGACACCCTCGGAGGAGGGAAAAAAGACTTTGCTCACGAACCTCATCGAGCGGGGCAAGGAGAGCGGCAAGCTGGACAGCTCGGATATCAAGATGGTAATAGACGAGCTCGAGCTTGACGACGACCAGATAGAGAAGCTCTACGACACACTCGAGGCAAACTCGATAGAGGTCACGGTCGAGGACGAGGAGATAGAGGCGCTCGAACGTATCGACGACGATATGGATGTTCCCCCGGAGGAGCTTGAGAGCATCGAGGAGATAACCGAGGACGAGCTTGTCGATACGCAGTCGCTTGCGGACAGCTTCAAGCTCGATGACCCGGTGCGTATGTACCTCAAGGAGATAGGCTCGGTCGACCTGCTCTCGAGCGCGGACGAGGAGATAGAGCTTGCGCAGGACATCGGCAAGGGCTACGAGGCGCGCGACCTCCTCGAAAAGCTCGAATCCGCGCGGAAGGCGGGCGGCGACCTCCCGGAAGAGCTCGCCGCGATAGACGAGGCGAAGGAGAAGGAGCTGAAGGCCGCCGTCGAGCGCGGCAACCGCGCAAAGAAGAAGCTCACCGAAGCGAACCTCCGCCTTGTCGTCAGCATAGCGAAGCGGTACGTCGGGCGCGGGATGCTCTTCCTCGACCTCATCCAGGAGGGCAATCTGGGTCTCATCAAGGCTGTGGAGAAGTTCGACTATACCAAAGGCTATAAGTTCTCCACCTACGCGACATGGTGGATACGTCAGGCAATAACCCGCGCCATAGCGGATCAGGCGCGCACGATACGCATACCCGTCCACATGGTAGAGACGATAAACAAGGTCATCCGCGTCTCCCGCCAGCTCCTTCAGGAGCTCGGTCACGACCCCCAGCCTGAGGACATCGCCGAGAGAATGGATATGCCGGTGGACAAGGTCCGCGAGATAATGAAGATAGCGCAGGAGCCGGTGAGTCTCGAGACCCCGATAGGCGAGGAGGAGGACAGCCACCTCGGAGACTTCATCGAGGACGAGAGAGCGTCCGAGCCGGCGGAAGTAGCGAGCTTCTCGCTCCTCAAGGAGCAGCTTGTGGAGGTTCTTTCCACGCTGTCCCCGCGCGAGGAGAAGGTGCTCCGTCTCCGCTTCGGCATAGAGGACGGGCGCGCCCGCACGCTCGAGGAGGTCGGCAAGGAGTTCAACGTCACCCGCGAGCGTATCCGCCAGATAGAGGCGAAGGCGCTCCGCAAGCTCCGCCACCCCAGCCGCTCAAAGAAGCTGAAGGATTTCCTCAACTGAGACGGCGGAGATCTCCGGGGAGGCAAATTCACGCGGAAAGTCCGCGGGAACTTTTTGAAAGCGAATATCCGCCCTTGAAAAGGGCGGATATGTATGTTACAATATTCAGAGACGTACTAAGAAGTACCAGCATATTACGGAAGGTGTGTTTAGATGTCCGGTCATTCCAAGTGGCATAACATTCAGGCGAAGAAGAGCAAGACAGACGCCCAGAAGGCGAAAATATTCACCAAGATGAGCCGCGAGATAATCCTTGCGGTGCGCGAGGGCGGAGCCAATCCCGACTCGAACGGCAAGCTGCGCGACATCATCGCGAAGGCCAAGGCGAACAATGTCCCGAACGATAACCTCAAGCGCGTCATAGAGCGCGCCTCCGGCGCGTCGGACGGCGCGAACTACGAGAGCATTACTTACGAGGGATACGGCCCGAACGGCGTCGCCGTCATAGTCGAGACTATGACCGACAACCGCAACCGCACCGCAAGCGAGGTGCGCCACGCGTTTGACAAGTTCGGCGGCTCGCTCGGCGTCACGGGATGCGTGAGCTGGTCGTTTGACAGGAAGGGCTCGATAGTCATCGAGCGCGGCGAGCTCGACGAGGACAAGGTCATGATGGACGCGATAGAGAGCGGCGCCGCCGAGTTTGAGGCGAATGAGGAGACCTTCGAGATATACACCGACCCGGACGATTTCAGCGCGGTGCTCGAAGCCCTCGAAAAGCTCGGCTACACCTTCCTCGAGGCCGAGGTCGCCATGGTCCCGCAGACCTACGTCTCGATAGCGGACGAGGACAGCCGTAAGAGCATGCAGAAGCTGCTCGACTCGCTCGAGGACAACGACGATGTGCAGGAGGTCTGGCACAACTGGGAGGACGCCGAGTAATTCCATGGAGAAGTGGACGCTCATAAGCTCGAAGTACTACTACAAGTCGCCCTTCGGGAACCTCCGCTGTGACCGCGTGGCGCTTCCGAACGGACGCGTCATCGAAGGGTACAATGTCTGCGAGTACACCGACTGGGTGAACATGGTCGCCGTCACGGAGGCGGGACAGGTTCTGCTCGTGCGGCAGTACCGCCACGCCCTCGGGGAGATAACGCTTGAAGTCCCGGCGGGCTCGCCCGAGCCGGGCGAGACTATGGCGGACGCGGCGAAGCGTGAGCTTGCCGAGGAGACGGGTTACACTTCGCCGAACGAGCCGGTGCTTCTGGGAAAGTATGCGACAAATCCCGCCCGCAACAACAACTACATCTGGTATTTTCTCTTTACCGGGTGCAGGAAGACCGGAGAGACGCACTTCGACGTAAACGAGGAGCTTGAACTTGAGACCGCGACCTTCGACGAAATAGAGAAGATGATATCCTCAGGAGAGATATACCAACAGTCGACAGTGCTCGCAATAGAGAGGGCGCGCCGAACGCTCGGGATATAAGGAAACTACAAAGGACAGCGCGAAACGCTGTCCTTTGCGGATTTTACGGAGAAAAAATACAAATCAGGGAGGAAAACATTATGAAGATGCGTATGCCGTCCGTGCCGCTCATCACGGTCGACCCCTACTTCTCGGTGTGGAGCCGGGACGAGATAAACCGCCGGTGGCCGGTCCACTGGACGGGGAGCCGGAACGCCATACTCGGCACGGTCACGGTGGACGGAGAGACGCTCCGCTTCCTCGGCGGCGGGGAGGGCGAAGCGATAGAGCAGAAGTCGCTCGACATAGACGCCGTGAGCACCACCGCCGTCTTTGCAAACGAAAAGATAGAGCTCACGGCGCGGCTCCTTTCGCCGCTGCTCATCACCGACCTCTACTATGCGTCGCGGCCGGTGAGTTACCTCGAACTGAGCTATAAGAGTCTCGACGGCTCGGAGCACGACGTCCGCGCGAAGGTGTCGGTCTCGGAGGAACTGGTCCTCAACCGCGCGGGCGAGGGACGCGCCTGCTCGCGCGGCGTCCCGCTCGCAAACGGCGCGTGCGTCTGCATGGGAAGCGGCGCGCAGAAGGTACTCTGGAGGAGTGGGGACGATGTGCGTATCGACTGGGGATACCTCTACCTCGCCGTCCGAGGCGCGGCGGAGACCGGAAACGAGGTCTTTGAGGACCTGTACGCGGTGTATGCCGAGACGGAGCTGCGCCCGTCGGCGCTCTTTGCCTTCGGGTACGACGACATATCGAGCCTTGTCTACTTCGGCGAGCCGGTGAAGGCCTACTGGAAGAAGGACGGCAGGACGATAGATCAGGTGATGGACGAGGCGCTATCCGACTACGAGGAGATCTCCGCGCGGTGCGAAAAGTTCTCGCGCGAAATGCTCGGCGAGGCCGAACGGAAGGGCGGGGAGAAGTACCGCGAAATACTTGCCCTCGCGTACCGTCAGGTGATGGCGGCACACAAGCTCGCGCTCGACCCGGAGGGGAACGTCCTCTACATATCGAAGGAGTGCTTTTCGAACGGGTGCGCCGCGACGGTCGACCTCACATATCCGTCCGCGCCTCTCTATCTGCGCTACAACACCGAGCTGCTGCGCGGGATGCTCCGTCCGGTGCTGAAATACGCGCGGAGTGACGCGTGGGAGTTCGACTTCGCGCCGCACGACGTCGGGCAGTACCCGCTCCTGAACGGACAGGTCTACGGCAATAACCAGCTCGAGTACCAGATGCCGGTGGAGGAGAGCGGGAACATCCTCATCGTGGTTGCGGCCATGTGCGAGCGGGACGGGAACGCGGACTTCGCCGCGGAAAACATGGACCTGCTCGATAAGTGGAGCCGCTACCTCGACCGCTACGGCCTCGACCCGGAAAATCAGCTCTGCACCGACGACTTTGCGGGTCACCTCGCCCACAACGTCAACCTCACGATAAAGGCGGCGATGGGCATGGCGGGCTACGCGAAGATACTCGCGCGGCTCGGCCGCGCGGACGAGGCGAAGAAGGCCGAGGCGAAGTCGCGGGAGTTTGCGGAGTCGATGCTCCGCCGCGCCGCGAATGAGGACGGGAGCTTCCGCCTCGCGTTTGACCGCCCGGACACGTTCAGCCTCAAGTACAACGCCGTCTGGGATCTGCTCTGGGGGACGAAGCTCTTCCCGGAGAGCTTCTACGCGGGCGAGCTCGCGCGGTACCGCCACGAGGCGCTGCCCTACGGCGTCCCGCTCGACGACCGGGAGAGGTACACCAAGTCGGACTGGGAGATGTGGGTCGCGTGCTTCGGCTCGCGGGAGGACTTCGAGTTCTTCGCGGACCTGCTCTGGCGCGCATACGACACGATGCGCACCCGCGTTCCGCTCACCGACTGGTACTACGCGGATACGAGCGAGCAGCGCGGCTTCCAGCACAGGACGGCGCAGGGGGGACTGTTCATGCGGCTAATGATGGAGTAGCCGCAGAGAATCGTAGGAGCGGGCGAAAAAGCCCCCGCGAAACGTATGTTTCGCGGGGGCTTTTTGCCGCGTAAAATTGAGACTCAGGGGCAAAAGATATAATGTATCATAACATTATCAATCTTACTCCTAAGGAAGTCTCTATGAAAATGACAAATTTGATTCTTACACCGGAGCTGATCTCCGCCTTCGCGCGCGAGCTCGAAGCGAAGCGGCGCAGTGTCTGCACGCGCGAGAAGTACCTGCACGACGCGCGCGAGTTCGCGCGGTTCCTCGCGGGGCGTCCCGTCTCGCCGGAACTGACGCTCGAGTACCGCGACGCGCTTCTCGGCGCGGGATACTCGCCGTCGAGCGTGAACACGATGCTCGCGTCGCTGAACGCTCTGTTCCGCTTTGTCGGGCGGGAGGACTGCCGCGCCGAGCGGACACGCGTCCAGCGCGAGGCGTTCCGTCCCGAGGAACGCGAGCTCACCCGCGACGAATACCTCCGCCTGCTCGGTGCGGCGTCATCTCGGGAAAGACTTATCCTCGAGGCGATCTGCTCCACCGGGATACGCATCTCGGAATTGCGCTACTTCACCGTCGAGGGCGTGAAACGCGGCGCGCTGTCCGTCACCTGCAAGGGTAAGAGCCGCTCGATCCTGCTCACCCACAAGCTGAAAGCCCTGCTTGTTGAGTATGCGGAGCTCAACGGGATAACTTCCGGCGCGATTTTCCTCGACCGGAGCGGAAAGCCCGTCGGTCGAGGAACCGTCTGGGCGATGATGAAGCGGCTCGCGCGGAAGTCCGGCGTCCCGGAGGCTAAGGTGTTCCCCCACAACCTGCGGAAGCTGTTTGCCCGGATGTTCTACGAGCGAAGCCACGACATCGCGAAGCTCGC
>CANRJS010000008.1 GCA_947631015.1 uncultured Clostridia bacterium | reverse complement strand
GAACAGGAAAAGCAGGAAACGGCATGACCGAAATCATGCCGTCCCTGCAAAACTTGATAAACCTTTCTTATGACCCCGCCGGAAAACCGCCGGAGCTTTTTGTCGTTATTTGGTTTTGTCCGTTGGCTCGATGAATCTGTCCTTCCGTAGTAGGAACGCGAACGCCGCGCACACCGCCGCCCCCGCTATGCCGAGCAGGAACATCACGAGCGACGCGCCGGAGCCTGCTCCCGCGCCGAACAGCTTCGCCGCGAGACCGCCCGGCGGCGCGGACGCCATGAGCGGCTCGCAGACCCTGTCCACGAGAAAGCCGCCGAGGAACGTCCCTATCGGTATCGTGAAGAACTGGAGCGTGTTCCGGCAGGAGTACACCCTCCCCTGCATCTCCGTCGGGACGGTGGATCGTGTCACGACGTCGAGGTTCGAGTTCATCATGGGTATCAC
Organism: uncultured Clostridia bacterium; assembly: GCA_947631015.1. Taxonomy (GTDB): domain Bacteria; phylum Bacillota; class Clostridia; order Oscillospirales; family JAAYOS01; genus CANRIN01. The sequence goes on along the minus strand of CANRJS010000008.1, from coordinate 68,166 downwards.
GAACCATCCCGCGAACTGCGCCGCACACCAGACGACGGGCGAACGTGAAAGGGCAAGGATGAAGTTCTCCGTCGTAAGTGACAGCAGGAGCGTATACACTATCGTGCGTATGCGGTCGCGCGGCGCGGGCAGGACCGTCACGAGGAGGCTCCCCGCGAGCGACGCTATGCCGGCGCACGCCGTCACCGCGCCGAGCGTCGCTTCGCTCTCGCGGAGCAGCACGAACGGCACGAGCGCCGCGTCAAAAGCGCTCGCGACAAGGTTCACCGCCGCGAGGAAGAGTATCAGCCGGAGGATCATCCCGTGCCCGCGCAGATACCGAAGTCCGGAGCGCGCGCTCTCGAGCAGCGTCTCTCACGGTGCTCCTCCGTCCTCCGCCGGGGCTTTCTCCGGCTCGGGGATACGGACGAAGAACAGCAGCGCGAGGAACGCCACGGCAAACGTCGCGAGGTCGGCATATATCACGCCCTCGAGCCCCGCGAGCGCGAAGAGAGCCGTCGCCGCGACGGGGTGCAGTACCGTGACAAGCGAGCCGGAAAAGGACCGCAGTCCGCTCGTCCGCCCGTACTCCTCTTTGGGGACGATGAGCGTCATGGCAACGTCGCCCGCCGGCTGTTGGACGGTGTTCATCAGACCGGTGACGGCATTCAGGGCGTACATGTGCGCGGGGCGGAGCGCGTCCGCGCGCAGAAGGATGAGCAGCGCGAGCGTACAGCACGCCGCGAGCGCGTCACACACGAGCAGGACGGTCTTTTTACTCCACCTGTCCGAGAGCGCGCCGGCGAAGATACTCATCAGCACATACGGCGCGTATGAGCATATCGAGAGAAGCGACGCCGCGAGCGCCGAGCCCGTCCGCTCGAACAGCCACAGCGTCAGCGCGAAGGACGTCATGGCGCTCCCGAGCTGCGAGAGCGCCTGCGTCGGCCAGAGCACGAAGAATGCCCGCATTTCCTTTATTCTGTTTTTCATTTTGACTTTGCTCCTTTGATTTTGATGAGATGTTATCAAAATTGCAAAGTCCGAGGATATTTCGGGTCGTTATCGCTCCATGCAGTATCCTCAAACCTTGCATGGAGCGTAGACCGCCTCAATGATAAACAAAGTCCCGCCTCCCGTATTTATTTGCGTCTATTGTAGCACAGCGACGCGGGTTTTGCAAATTTCAGCTGCGAATTACAGCATATCCGCACCCCTCTAGCGGGGAAGCCCCGCAGGAATCTGCGGGGCGAGACCCGCGTCCTTGGTAGAGCGGAGCTCTACCGACACCATGCGGGGGTTGCGCCCCCGTACCCTGCGTTACTTTTTGCTTGTGCAAAAAGTAACCAAAAAGCACACAAAGGGGAGAAAACAAAGTTTTCTCCCCTTTGTACCCCCCCTTTCCTTTGACCGGAAAGTCTCTGCGACGCGGGACATTCGTCCGTAGCTTAGTACAAGCTTCCCCGCTTATACTTTCTGCATAGAACCGAAAGTTCCGTTTTCTCGGGTAAGTCTCTGCATTACGCTTATAGCGGGAGCGTAGGACCGGACTTTTATTTCTACTACGCAGGAACTGTTCGATGTTGTCGAATACAGTAGGAAAGTCGGATATTGTTTTCCCAGAAACTCACCTGGTCGGATGATGGATTTGTTCGATACAGAGTGTGCCCTGTTATGTGGGTTCCGGTTGTGTGTCGTATTCAGGAGAGGGATTATTAAGGGAGAGGGCGAAGCCCTCTCCCTTAAGCGCGCTTTTTGGTTACTTTTTGCGCGAGCAAAAAGTAATGCAGGGGTGCGGGGCGGCACAGCCCCGCAAAGGTGCTGGTAAGGCTCTGCCTCACTTAGGGACGCGGGGGTCGCCCCCGCGGATACCCGCGGGGTCTGCCCCGCTATAGGCGGTGGGTTCTGCCCACAATCATTCGTAATACTGCGCCTGTGCGTTCCACAGCTCCGCGTACTTCCCTCCGCGCGTGAGCAATACGTCGTGCGTGCCGCGCTCCGCTATGCCGCCGCCGTCGAAGACAAGTATCTCGTCGCAGAACCGACAGCTCGAGAGGCGGTGGCTGATGTATATCGCCGTCCTGTCGCCCGAGATGCTGTCAAACTGACGGTATATCTCTGCCTCGGCTATCGGGTCGAGAGCTGCTGTCGGCTCGTCGAGAACGATGAACGGCGCGTCCTTACAGAGTGCCCGCGCTATCGCTATCTTCTGCGCCTCTCCGCCGGAGGGCTGGACGCCCTCCTCCCCGAAGTCTCGGTAGAGCATCGTGTCAAGTCCCTGCGGCAGCTCCGCGAGCCTCTCACCGAACCCCGCGTCCTCAAGGCTCTTTTTGACGCGCTCGCGGTCATAGCGAAGTCCTCCCGCGACGTTCTCGCCGAGCGGTCGGCTGAATAGCGTGAAGTCCTGGAACACCATGCTGAACACCGCCATGTAGTCGTCGTAGCTATACTTGCGGATGTCTATTCCATTCAGAAGTATCTCGCCCTCCTGCGGGTCGTAGAGGCGGCAGAGCAGCTTCACGAACGTACTCTTGCCGCTGCCGTTCTCGCCGACTATCGCGAGGCGCGTCCCGACACGGAACTTCACCGAGACGTGGCGGAGCGCCCACCGGTCGGTGTTCGGATACCTGAACGACACGTCGCGGAACTCCACCTCGTACTGTCGGTCGGAGCGCTTCTCTGTAGTGAGGCTCCCGCGGTACATCCTCCGCTCGCGGTCAAGGTAGTCGAATGCGAGCTTCAGGAAGGGCGCGTTCGTCCGTATCTCCGCCGCCTGCCGGAGCACGAGCATGGCCGAGGTGGCGAGCGCCGTCACGGCGCTGACGTACTGCGTCACCATGCCGACGCCGAACGCACCCGCCCACGCCTTGAGGCAGACATAAACGTACACCGCGCCGGTGAGGAGCACCGGCATACACGCCGACACGGCGTAGAGCACACCCTGCTTCCCCTTTGCCAGTTTATTAAATCCGGCAAATCCCGCATGCTTTTCAACGTAGTCGGAGTATTTGTTCACGATGCGGCACTGACGGTAGAGCCGCACGTCGAGCGCGCGTTCGCTTTCCATCGGCACAAATCCGAAGTACATGAACGCACGGTTGCCAAAGCGGGCGTTTTCCGCCATCGCCGCCGTTTGAGTCATTCTTCCTGCCGCTCCCTCAAGAAGCGGCGAGAGCGCCGTGGGTATGACGAGCGCCGCCGCAAGCGCGAGCAGCGCGAGCGGGCTGTCAAGCGCGGTGAGCGCTCCGGCGCTCGCGGGCACGCGGGAGAGAAACAGCCCCGCGACGAGTGCCACGGCTCCTATCACTCCGACGACGCCGCGCACCCCGTCCTGCACCATGCGCGGCACCGCCGTTATCCCGTGACCTCCCCAGTTCATGTTCTCCCTTATCTGGGAGTAGAGGTCGCGCACCTCGCGGCTCTCTATGTCCTCATAGTCGAGCTCAAACTGCTTGTCCTCGAAGATGCGCGCAAATCCCTTGTAAAACACCGCGTCCCAACCGCTCTTTGTGTCGCGCCAGCGCGCTAGCAGGTATCCCGCGAGCGCGAGCGCGCCCGTGACGGCGACGGTGAGTATCACGAGCCGCCAAAGCACGTCCGCGCGCCGCAGACCGGCGAGCTCGTCAATTATCCGCGCCGAGAAGAAAACCGCCGCATACGGCGTCACCGCCTCGAAAACCGAGGCGAGCGTCTGCGAGAGCAGCAGCCCCGGACAGTATTTCCGCACCAGCCGGACTGCCCGAAAGCTCATCCGAAGCGACTCGCGGAGACCCGTCTTCTTCTCCATCAGAACTCACTCCCCTCTCTGTAATACCGGCTCTGTATCTCAAAGAGCTCCGCGTAGCCGCCGCCGAGACGCAGAAGCTCGTCGTGCGTCCCCTCCTCGGCTATCCTGCCGTCCGCGAGGAATATCACCCGGTCGCAGAAGCGCGTGGAGGCGAGGCGGTGCGAGATGAAGACGGAGGTCTTTCCCTCGGTCATCTCGTTGTACTTCATGTAGATGTCGTTTTCGGCTATCGGGTCGAGCGCCGCCGTCGGCTCGTCGAGGACGAGCACGTCCCCGCCCCGGTAGAGCGCGCGTGCGAGCATCAGCCGCTGTGTCTCGCCGCCGGAGAGCTGCACGCCGTCGAGGTACACGTCCCGCCCGACGTGTGTATCTATTCCATTCGGAAGCTTTTCGACAAGCTCCGAAAGCCCCGCCTTTTCGACACACTCGCGCACGCGCTCCGTATCGACGCCGTCCGCCGACTGTGCGACGTTCTCCGCGACGGTGACGTCGAGCACCGAAAACTCCTGAAAAACCGCGCTGAACAGCGAGTAATACTCCCGCCTGTCGAACTCGCGGATGTCCTTGCCGTCCATGAGGATACGCCCCTCCGTCGGGTCGAGGAAGCCGCAGAGCAGCTTCACAAGCGTCGTCTTGCCCGCGCCGTTGAGGCCGACTATCGCGAGCTTTTCGCCGGGCCGGAGCGTGAGGTCCACGTCGTGCAGCGTGTCCCACTCCGCCCCGGGGTACCGGAAGCTGACGTGCTCGAGGCGCAGCTCGCGCCCGGAGTGCTTCCTCTCGGGGATGGCTTTCCCACCCTCAAAGCGGAAGGGCTCGGGCAAATTGATAAACTCCATCGTCTGGGACAGCTCCATGCACTCGCGGCGGAGCGTCGCGAACTTGTCCATGATGCCGGTGACCCAGTTAGTAAAGCCGCTCACCGCCGTGAAGTAGAGCAGAAATTCCGGCGCGGAGAGCTCGCCCGCGAGCGCCATGTTGATGAGTATAAAGTAAGCAAAGCCGTTCCGCGCCATGCTGAGAAGGGCGTCCGCGAGGTTTGCGAAGAACAGCCGCTCCTCGCGCTTCACGGCGAGCGCGTCTATGGCGCGGATGACGTCCTCCCGCACCTCCTTCAGCCACGGGGCGAGGCCGAAAATGCGGATGTCCTTTGCAGTCGTGACGTCGTTTGCGACGGAGGTGATGTATTCCGCACGGTTTTCCTGCCTGTTCCTCTCGTCCCGGTCGGCGTAATTCAGCTCCTGCGCGCGGCGCGCGGCAAGGAAGCTCAGCACCGTCGCCGCGAGAACCGCCGCGATGAGCAGCGGATGCAGGCTCCGCATGATAAAGAGATAGAGGACAAATCCCGCGATGTTTCTTGTGAGCTCCTCGAGCGTCACCCATATATTCTCGGCGGCGGAGATGTTGTTGTTCAGCGTCATGGTCGCCGCCTGCCGCAGCTTCAGAACCTCCGGGTCGGAGGTGAGCGGATAGCTCATCTCCCCCGACTTGTCCGTACACAGCCGCATGACGCGCAGACGGACGTTCATCCGCGGCCACATCGCGTTCACGTTGGCGTAGCCGCCAACGGCGGCGAGCGCTATGAGCGCGAGGACGAACACGCCTATCGTCCCCAGCAGCTCATGGAGCGGCGCGCCGCTCTCCACGCGGGCAAGTATCTCCGGCGCAAGAAAGAGCTCGGTGACGCTCCGCGCCACTGTAAACAGGGCGAGAAATATTCCGAGGAACGGGACTATTCTCCGGCTCTCCCACGCGCACCGGTGCATGAAGCGGAGCACAGCCCACATACCGTATTTGGGTTTTTGTTTCATTTCGTCTCTCCTTTCCGCGCGGAGATACCGCCCCGCGCCCTCGAGAGAATCATAGCACAAAATGTCCCCCGACCGCTCCGTCGGGGGACGAATCGCACTCATACGGGGACGAACTGCACTCAGGCGTCCGCCGACTGCGGCAGAAGCACCTCCGTTGTGAACGCTCCGTCCTCGCTCGCGCGGCTGAGGTATCCGCCGAGGCGCTCCACTATCGTATCCACGCGGACAAGCCCGAGGCCGCGGTCACGCCCCTTCGTGCTCGCAAACCTCCCGGAGACGCTTCGGAGCTTCTTTCCCGCAGTGAAATTCGTAAAGGAGATGTAGAGCTTCGAGCCCTTCATATCCATATATACCCTTATCATCCGCTTATCCTCCGGCAGCTCCAATGACGCCTCTATCGCGTTGTCAAAGAGGTTTCCGATGATACAGCAGAGGTCTATCTCGGATATCTTCAGCAGAACGGGGATATGCGCGTCCGCGCGCACCTCGATATGCTTCGAGCGCGCGAGCGATATCTTGCTGTTGAGAATGGCGTCGGTCATGGGGTTGCCGGTCTTTATGACGGTGTCCACCGCCGTGAGGTCGTCGTCAAGCTCGTCGAGGTAGCGCTTTATCGCCTCGAGGTCGCCGTTCTCGGCGTAGACCTTCATCGTCTGGATGTGGTTGCGGTAGTCGTGCCGCCATCCGCGCATACTGCGGTACATGTTCTCAACCTCGGCGTAGTGCGTCTCTATGAGCTCGCGTTGGTACGTGGCGACCTTTCTGTCTATCCTTTTTTCAAAAAGTCCCATAGTATCTACTCCAACTCTATCATGGCGCGGTTCACCACATCGTATGCGCCGCGCGGCAGCGGCAGGCGCTCGCCGCTCTCAAGCACCATCTCCGCGCGGGTGACGCGGCTTATTCCCGTGAGGTTCACGACGCTCGAGCGCCCCACGCGCAGGAACCGCTCGTCGAGCCGCGTCTCGAACTCCGAAAGCGTCATGCGCGCGGTGTAGTCCCTATCCGCGTGGACGGTGACGTAGTTCCGCATGACCTCGGCGTAGCGTATCCTTCTCAGCGGAACGCGCGCCGTGCCCTCCGGCGTCTCGAGCGTGAGCGTCCGTTCCTCGCGTGCGAGGCGGCGGAGCGCACGGTCGAGCACCGAAAACAGCTTCTCCTCCGACACCGGCTTTATGAGGTAGTGGAGCGCGGACACCTCGTACCCCTCCGCGATGTAGTCGGTGTAACCGGTGATGAAGACTATCTGCACCGTCTCGTCCTCGCGGCGGATGCTCTTTGCAAGCGTCACGCCGTCCATGCCGCCCATCTCGATGTCGAGGAGCAGTATGTCGCACCCCTTCCCGTCCTCGCGGAGGAAAAGGTAGTTCTCCGCCGACTCGAACGTCCCCACCGAGTACCCGAGGCCGCGGGACGCCGCCCACCTTCCGGCAAGCGCCGCTATGTACTCCCGGTCCTCCGGCGAGTCGTCACAGACGGCTATTCTCACGTTCTCCAAGGCTCACTTCACCTCTCCCGCCGCATACTCTGTATGCGGATATTGTAGCACAGCACCACGCGATTTGCAAATTCCCAAACGGCGCAGAGCGCCGTTTGGGAGCCCTTTGATTGAAATGCTCGCTCCCGAACACGAGGGCGCCGACATATTCCGCATCGGCACATATTCAGCCCTCGTGAGCTTTACCCGCTTCGCGGGCAAAGCCGGACATTGATATGGCTGCCCTCCGCAAATTCAGCGCTGTGCGCTGAATTTAACCGCGCTTCGCGCCGACGTCCCGACTTTCTGCTAATAGACGGGGAAAAAATACCTCTCGCGGAGCGTGCGTCGAAGACGGCGAAGCCGTACTCCGCATTCTAATTACCTCAATGTCGGGTAATATTCGCAAAGCGAATATTGCGAGCGAGGGCTGTAAAATGTCGGATGAAGAATGGGTTCGCGCCCTCGCGGTTCGCAGCGGTTGAAGCCCACGGCAAAGCCGCCAACTTCGCGCAGGCGAATTATATCAATGTATGGCTTTACCCGCTTCGCGGGTAAAGCTCACGAGGGCTGAATATGCGCCAATGCGGAATATGTCGGCGCCCTCGTGTTCCGCACGAGCATTTCAATTAAAAGGGCTCCCACGCGGTCGGCGACCGCGCGGGAATGCGTCGATTTTTCCGCCGCAGGCGGAAAAATCGGCGCATAGCGGAGTGTTGCCGTCGGCAAGGCTTTGCCTTGTCCGACGGCCCCTCGGGGAATGGTGGTGGGCAGACGAAGTCTGCCCACCGCTATTCCCCGAGACTCACTCCTTTCCGGCGCGCGGCATACAATGAGCCCTGAGGGAACCCTCGAATAAGCATATTGGAGGCACTGCTATGGGGCAGAACAACATCTGCAAACCGCTCGGCGCCTACGCTTCCGACCCCGGCAAGGGCGGCGCGTGCGAGACGGTATGCATCCACACAAAGAAGGTCTATGACAGCTGCCGGGACAAGGACTGCGAGGAGGATCTGCGCGTATGGCCCACGCGCGAGAGCCAGGCCGTCCTTGACCGCGCCGTGAGCGTCAAGGCTCGGTGCGCGGAGCTGCTCAACGTATACATCGACGTCGAACCGGTCACCTTCAACCGGGGCTTCTACACGATAGACGTCAAATACTTCTACCGCATCACGGCGGACGCCTACTGCGGCACGGGACGTCCCGCCGAGATCTGCGGCCTCGCGTCCTACTCCAAGCGCGTTATGCTCTTCGGCAGCGAGGGCAGCGCGAAGATATTCACCTCCACCGCCGCACAGAACGACCGCGACGCACAGCACATCATGCGGACGAATATGCCCACCGCCGTCGTGGAGACGGTCGAGCCTATCGTCCTCGATCTCAGGCTCATCGAGACCTGCGGCTGCGACCTGCCCGACCACGGCTGCTGCGACGTGCCGCGCGCGGTCTGCGAGTGCTTCGACGACGAGGTGACGAGCTCGGACGGCGAGAAGCGCCTGTACGTCACGCTCGGACAGTTCAGCATCATCCGTCTAGAGCGGGACAGCCAGCTTCTCATGCCCGCCTACGACTTCTGCATCCCCGAGAAGGAGTGCAGCTGCTCTTCGGACGAGAGCCCCTGCGACCTGTTCGGCCGGATAGCCTTCCCCACCGACGAGTTCTTCCCGGTGTCACGCGGCTTCGGCGAGAGCGCGCCCTGCGGCTGCGACAAGAATTAGCACGAAAAAGAGGGTCGGATAAATCCGACCCTCTGTCTCTTTTGTCCGCTTACTGTTCCGTGTTCGGGCCGTAGCTCGTGCCGGAGGAGTAGGAGGACGCCGTGCTGCCTGAGGACGACGTGCCGTCGCCGCGAGCGTCGACTATCGCCGTGCCGCCCTGGACGGTGACCCAGCCGTGCTCCATCCTCGCCTCAGCCTCGCGGAGGGCGATGAGCTCCGGCGTCACCGACTCGGCGATGAGGCGGTTCGCCTCGGCCTCGGCCTTCGCCTTGATTATCGCGGTCTCGGCGTCGATAGCGGCCTTGTCCTTGTCCGCCTGAGCCTCGATGACGCGCTCCTGTGCCTCTATCTCGACGCGCTCGCGCTCCTGCTCGGCGGTCTCGACCGCCTTCTTCGCGACGGCCTCGGCGCGTATTGCCTCCTCGATCTCGTCACCGGCGTCGGTATCGGTGAAGGTTATCGAATAGAAGGTGACGCCGTTCGTGCCGAGACGCGTGGAAAGGTCGTCCTCTATCTTCTGATAGACCTCGTTGCGGAACTCACCGAGGACGTCTATCACGTTGTACTGCGTCGTCACGGTCTCGATGGAGCGCTGCACCGTCGGCGAGATGAGCGACGAGTTCATGTTGTCAAGCGTTCTGAACTGCTTGAAGATGCGGAAGGCGTTCGCCGTGTCGACGTGATACTTGATGTCTATCGACATGGTGATGTACTGCGCGTCCTTGGTCTGACCGGTGACGTTCGAGATCGACTGGGTCTGCACCTCGGTCGAGAGGAAGTACACCGTGTCAAACGGGCTCTTGGGGTGGATGCCCTCGGGAAGCGTCTCCTCGCTCACGCCGGTGAACGGCGAGTAGATGATTCCGACGCTGTTCGCCGGCACGACGGTATAGCACCCGAACGCCACCACTACAAGGCCGAGCAGCGCGAGCACCTGCCTGCCGGAGAATCTGAAGCTCAGCCGCGAGTTCTCCGAACGCAGACCGAGCAGTATGAACAGCACGACCGTCAGCACAATGCCGCCTATAACAAAAACCATATCATTTCCTCACTTTCATAGTTTCGCAGTTTTAAGTATCTCCCGCGTATGTACATATTGTATCACGGAGCGCGGAATAAAGCAAAGGCGTCCTCGTATCGAGGACGCCGAAAAAGGTGAATCAAATTTCCTTAGTATTCCGTTATCGCGTCGACACTTCGATTATCGCGCAAATACGTCGTTTTTCAGAGCTTTACAATAAGGTAAATCATGTACACCACAGCGACCGCCGCCGCACCGACGAGCATGATGTCGCCCCGGTCGAAGCGTCCCCCCTGCTTCTTTCGGAGGAGCCCGTCCGTCACGACGAGCGCCGCTTCGACGACTGCAAGCCCTATGATAAGAAGATACCTCGCGAGGTCGCTGTTAAAGAACCAGATGGTGAGCAGGAGGTATACCACTATCGGTATCAGCACGATGACCTTGAAGTGGGGCAGCGCGTTTTTCTTTTCCAGAGGCTTCCGCTGTATCTTTGCCATACTTCCTGCTCCTTAAAATTCGTTGTAGACAAAGGCGACGCTCTCCCCGTCGCTTGCCGCCCACACGGCGAGTATCAGCGCGGCGCAGACCGCTATGACGAGCGCGTACACGGCGGTATGCCGGTAGCAGAACTCCTTAACCTTCGTTATAGAACTCGACAAGCGCTTTATCAATTTCAAGCCACCCCTTCCATCCAAGGTGCATAACGTCGCAGAGGAAATAGTCTTCGTACTCGTACCCGGTGAGGTCGAGCAGGGTCACGTTGTCGTACTCCGAGACTATCTCGCGGACGTTCTCGTAGTACTCTTCGCGGAGCTCTTTCGAGAAGCCGGTGTAGTCCGACCAGTCGCCGTGTACGGGAATATGGACAAACATCGGCTCTATCCCCTTTAGCTTACAGACGTCGAGGAGGAGACGGAGGTCGCCGTACTCCTCGGACACGGAGTAGCTGAGCTCTTTGTCCTTGTCCTTCTGCTGTTCGAGCCTGCGCCCGATGTAGGTCGTATAGTAGTCGTCGAGCATGCCGTAGTCGTTGTTGGATGTAGCGGCCTTCGCCTCGGCGACGGCCGCCGCCTCCACCGCGTCCCAGTCTATCGGCTCGGCGGAGATTGCAGCATCCGCCGCCTCGGTCGCGATGAGTTTCTTTGCAGAGGCGAGGTCCTTCGTCTCGAGCAGCCAGCGGCTCGCCATGGCATACGGTGCGGCGGCGGCCTTCAGGACGCCGTTGCCCTCAACCGTTCCGCGTGCGAGCAGGAGCGCCGCCGACGTGTCGTCCGCGCCGTAAGCCTCGGCGAGCGCGAGGACGCGCTCGGAGAAGCGCAGCTTCATCTCGTCCGGTATCTCCGGGTCGCTCATCAGCTTCAGATACTGCTCCTCGGAGAAGTTTGCCATAAAGAGGTCGGGTGCGATGCCTCCCTCGACGTAAGCCTGCGGGGAGGTTATCAGCACGACCTTCGTACCCGCGAGGGCGTCCCCGCAGGCGGCTATCTCGAGCGCGTGGATTATCGACTGACAGGAGCCGCGCCCGACGAGGTTCACCTGGAACCCCGCGCGCTCCCCCTTGAAGAAGTTTGCGGGGTGGGTGAGGATGTCGTAGGTACGGAGCTCGCTCGAGCCGAATATCGTGACGGTGCGCGGGTCCTTTGCCGCCTCCTCCACAAGCCACGTTCCGGTTATCTTCTCGGTGTAGTTGACGTTGCCAAGCGACAGCGGGTACTCCCCCGGCCGGACGGCAAGCCGCACGCATCCAAGTGCGAGCGCCGCCGCGAGGATGCTCGCCGCGGCGGTGATGAGCAGCTTCTTCACGCGCGCTTCTCCACTTCCGCGATTATGAGCGCGGGGGTCGCGAGCTGGTCGCGGTCGAGCTCGGTCGGCTCGAGCTTTATGCCGAGCTGTGTCTCTATCTCCACAAACAGGCTTATGACGCCGAACGAGTCGAGTATCCCGTCCTCAAAGAGCCGGGTGTCCGGTGAAAGCTCGCCCTCGTCCGCGCCGCAGACGTCCTCAAGTATGGCCATTATCTTCTCTTTCATCTGAGTGACCTCCGAAACTAGATTATTCTTCCGCTGAATATCAGCAGTCCGAAGCTGAAAAGGTGGAACGTTATGATAACCATTATGACCTGCCCGACGCCGCTCCGCTTTATCTGCTTGAAGCGCTTCCAACGCAGGTCGGCTATCTCGTTGAGGCACATCAATACCCCGTGGTACGCGCCGTAGAGTATGTAGGCGGGCGTAAGACCGTGCCAGACGCCCATCGTGAGCATCGTTATGACGTAGCCGATATAGGACGCGGTGCGGCGGTCGCGGAACCACTTTCCCCTGAGCGCTGCCGTGCAGAAGCGCGTATACACGAAGTCCCGCAGCCACGTCGAAAGGGATATGTGCCAGCGCGACCAGAAGTTCTTCATGTCGACGCTGATAAAGGGCATATTGAAGTTATCCGGCATCTTCACGCCGAGGATATACGCCGTGCCGACGGCCATCAGGCTGTATCCGGCGAAGTTGAAGAACAGGAAGAACGCGTAGCCGTACATGTACGACACCGACGCCAGGAACCCGCTCTCCGGCAGCGGCGCGAGCCAGTGCGCGTAGAGGAAGTTCCCTATGCCGAAGTTCATCGCGGCGCCGGTGACAAGCTTCCATATCCCGCGCCGCACGAGCTCCGCGTATTCCCCGCGTGTGGGCTTCGCCTCGATGTCCTTAAGAAACCGGCGGTAGCGGTCTATCGGGCCGGAGCTCACCGACGGGAAGAACAGCAGGAAGTAGCTGAAGTCGGCTATCCCGACGTCCTTTATAAGCCCGTCGTATATCTCGATAAGCACCTGAACCGAGCGGAAGGTCATGTAGCTCACGCCGACAAGACGGAAGAAGTCAAACGCGTCTGTGACGGTGCCGAGCTTCACCATACAGAGCGGCGCGAGCGCGACGAGCAGGAACAGCCATAGCACCGGGCGCTTGTCGCACCGCGCGCGCACCTGCGCGTAGACCTCCACACAGACGAGCTCGAGTATGTAGAACGCCGCGAGGCAGGCCTTCGCCTGCCATCCGCGGAAGGTGACGAGGAGTATCGCGACCGTCACCGCGAGGCCGTACCACTTGAGCCGCACGCCGCAGAGACCGAGCACCACGGCGGGCAGGAGCAGAGCCGCGAGCAGAAGAAAGAAGCCCAGCCCTTCATACAAATCCATAAAAGTCCTCCGAAAACATCAGGGAGTGTGCCGCGTCCCCGCGCGGCGGGACGCGCTTCAAAGCAGCTCGCGCAGCTTCTTTTTGTCTATCTTGTCGTTTGCCGTGAGCGGGAAGCTCTCGACGGCGGTTATCCTTCTCGGCACCATGTACGCCGGTATGAGTTCACGGAGCTCGCGCTTTATCTTCACTGCGCGCTCGAGGTTTGCAAGGCCGTCCGGCTCCTCGAGTATGACGAACGCCGTAAGCGAGCGTATCGTCTCCCCGTCGTAGACGGGCAGGACGGCGGCGCGCGCGACGTTCGATACGAGCGCGAGGTTCTTTTCCACGTCCTCTATCTCTATGCGGTAGCCGTTGAGCTTTATCTGATTGTCGATGCGTCCCCGGTAGTAGTACATATTCCCCAGCCGGTAGGCGCTGTCTCCGGTGTGGTAGCCGCGCTTTCCGAGCTTCTCATCCGTAAAGAACGACTTTTCGGTGAGGTCGGGACGCTTGAAGTAGCCCGCGCTGACGCTCTTTGAGATTATCAGCAGCTCGCCCTCCTCGCCCTCGGGAAGCTCTCGCCCGTCCCCGTCCGCTATGCGGAACGTGACCTCCGGCAGCGGCTCGCCCACGGGTATGGAGCGCTCGTCCGCCGCCATCTCCGCCGTTACTTCCACGGCGGACACGAGGACGGTCGACTCGGTGGGGCCGTAGGTGTTTATCACCTTCGCACGCGGGAAGCGTCGGAAAAGCTCGTCCACGAGGCGGTGCGTCAGCACCTCGCCGCAGAAGATGAAGCGGTCAAGCGAAGGCAGGAGGTTTTCGTCAAAGCGGTCGGAGGAACAGCACATCTCCGCAAAGGACGGCGTCGAGACCCAGACCGATATGTCCGACTTTCCGAGCCGCGAGAACAGCTCCGCGAAGTCCTCCCCCACCGACTTCTCGAAGGTGTGGAGGGTGAAGCCGTGCGCCATTCCGAGCCACACCGGCAGCACCGACAGGTCAAAGGAATAGCTCGCTTGACTGAGCATGACATGTCCCCTGCTCTCGAGCCACGGCGAGAACTCCCGGTCGAAGTTCTCCACATTTGAAATCATTATCGTGACGCCCTTCGGCTTACCGGTCGAGCCGGAGGTGAAGAGTATGTACGCGTAGTCGCTCCCGCTCGCCCACGCGGAGCGCAGGACCTCGACGCCCCGGTACTTTCGGAACACCTCCGCCAAGTCGTCCGCCGAAAGCGTCCTCTCCGCGTCTATTCCCGTCCCGCAGAAGTCAACGGCGGCGGTGGGACGCACCTCCTCCACGATTTGCTTCACGCGGTCGGCGGGGACGGTTATGTCTATCGGGACGTAGGCTCTCCCCGCCTTCAGAGCGCCGTAGGCGCAGGGCAGGAGCGCCATCTCCTTGTGTCCGTATATGACGACCGGGGTCTTGTCACCCGGGAACGTCTCGAGAAGCCACGCGGCAAACGCCTCGCTCTCGGCGTCGAGCTCGGCATAGCTCATGCTCTTTTCGCCGTTGACGAGCGCGAGGCGGTCGGTCGCGGCGTACTTCTTTATACCCTCTAGCAGAAACATCTTATCGCATCCTTCAAAGCCGCGAAGGCTCCGCTTCGCGGCGGTAAACTCGCGCTATTCGCAGGCGGGATAGTCCTCCGCGTTCCAGCGGTGGGTGTCGGAAAACTTGTCGTCCGTCACAAGGAACATCGTGCGGGCGTTGCCGTGGGTGTGGTTGCGCCCGTAGAGCACGTCGATATGGCGGTAAGCGCCGTCTATCTCGCAGATGCACCACGCGTGCTCGACCCACGCTCCGCTCTCGTTTTTGAAGTCGCCGGAGACGCAGACAGCCGGCGCTCCGAGACGGTCGCAGAACACCTTCATCAGGGCGGCGTTGTGCTCGCACGCTCCTCGATAGGTCGTTATAAGCGTCTTTGCAATGTCTATGACGAGCTCGTCGGTGTAGCCGTTCGAGAGGTCGACCGTGACGTTGCGGTAGGTGAGGTTCTTTGTCATCCAGTCAAAGAGCGCGCCGAGGTTGTCCTCAAGCGACGCATCCGCGCTGCACACGTCCTCGATCACTTCGAGCACGGCGTCGTCAAGCACGTCGTCCCCGGTCTTTGTGCCGACCGCGACGGTCTCCTCAATGCTGCCGGAGGTCTCTACGCCCGGGTCTTCCGACGGTATCTCGCTCGGCTCCTCCGACGGCGCTTCGCTCGGCGTCTCGGACGGTGCAACGGACGGCTCCTCCGAAGGCTCGGCGGAGGGTTCTTCCGACGGTTCGGCGGACGGTTCAACGCTCGGCGCCTCGCTCGGTTCCTCCGAGGGCTCCTCGCTCGGAATTTTGCTCGGTTCGACGGACGCCGGCGCGCTCGGCGCGGCCGACACATCGGCGCTCGCCTCGACGGAAGGCTCGGTCGAGGCGGACGTCCCGCCGCCGCAGGACGCAAGCCCGAACAGCATCGCAAGAAGAAGCAGTATCGCGGCAGTCCGTTTCATCGGTTATTCCTCCCCTATAAGCTGCTCGGCGACGATGCCGAAGGAAGTGACCACTCCGTCGCCGTCAAAATAGAAGTAGAGACTCGCGCTGGTGCTGAGGTCGTTTGAGGCGGGCAGCTCGTAGTAGCTGACAAAATTTGTCGCGCGGCTCGGCTCGCCGTAGGCGGCCGTGACGTCGTCCGCAGTGGAGCCTATCTTTATCCCCTTCGAGGTCTGCCAGTCGCCGGAGTAGACGTATATCTCGCAGACGAGGTCGCGGTCGCCGTCCGGGCGGGTGGAGAAGTCCGCGCCCTCCGTCTCGTAGCCGTAGACCTTGTCGAGCCCGTCGTAGGCGCAGCTCATCGCCTCGGAGTAGGTGTAGCCCTCGCCGAGAGCGGAGATTATGTCCTCGATATGCACGTCGCACTTGTAGGTGCTGCCGCCGTGGGAAAGAGAGAGGTCTGCGGCGGAGAATCCGGGGTCGCTGCTCCCGGAGACCTCCTGCGCCTCCGAGCAGGCGGCAATCGAAAGAATCATCGCAAACGCAAGAAGCACGGTAAGTATTTTCTTCATGGAAGTCATGATTATTCCTCCGTGGAAAGGCTTGTGCACCGGGGCGGAGCCGTCCCGCCGCACTTCAATTTGATATTGTAGCACAGCGGCGCGCCGAATGCAAGTCCGGGCGGCCGCTTCCTGCAAATAACAGAGCAGATGTCACTGATAGTCGGGGTTCTGGAGCTTCATTTCCTCCCACTCCTCGCGGGTGATAAGGAGCTGGCGAGGCTTCGCGCCCTCGAACGGTCCGACAATGCCGCGCCGCTCGAGCTGGTCCACGAGCCGCGCCGCGCGGGCGTATCCGAGCTTGAGACGGCGCTGGAGCATCGACACCGACGCCTGCCCCGTCTCGAGCAGCACCTCCACCGCGGCGGAGAACATCTCGTCGCGGTCGTCCGCGCCGTCCGGCACGCCGTCCTCCGACTGCGCTGTTCCCTCCTGCGAGGCCTTTTCTATCTGGTTTATGACCTCCTCCGAGTATGTAGGCGCGCCGGAGGAGGTCTTGATGAAGTCCACCACACGCTCGACCTCCTCGGAGCTGACGAAGCAGCCCTGTATGCGCGTGGACTTGCGCGAGCCGACCGGCACGTAGAGCATATCCCCGCGTCCGACTAATTTCTCCGCGCCGGGAGTGTCCATGATTATGCGGCTCTCGAGCGAGCTCGCGACGGCGAAGGCTATGCGGCTCGGGATGTTCGCCTTCATGATGCCGGTTATGACGTCCGCCCGCGGCGACTGCGTTGCGATGACGAGGTGCATCCCCGCCGCGCGCGCCATCTGCGCGATGCGGCAGATAGACTCCTCGACCTCCTTTGCCGCGACGAGCATCAGGTCGGCGAGCTCGTCTATGAGTATCACTATCCTCGGCATTTTCTTTGTGTGGTTCCGCTCGGCGTGGTCGTTGTACTCGGTGATGTTTCTCACCGCCGCCTCGCGGAAGGCGCCGTAGCGGTTCATCATCTCTCCGACCGCCCACTGGAGCGCCCCCGCCGCCTTCTTCGGGTCGGTGACGACCGGGATGAGCAGGTGCGGGACCTTGTTGTAGACGTTCAGTTCTATCATCTTCGGGTCGACCATTATCAGCTTGACCTCGTCGGGCGAGCTCTTGTAGAGCAGGCTGATGATGAGCGAGTTCATGCAGACCGACTTGCCCGAGCCTGTGGTGCCGGCTATGAGCAGGTGCGGCAGCTTTTCGATGTCGCCCACCATCGCCGCGCCGCTGATGTCGCGCCCGAGCGCGAAGGACACCGGCGACTTGCTCGCGCCGAACTCGCGCGACTCGATTATCTCGCGGAGCGACACGGTCGCGACGGTCTTGTTCGGCACTTCTATTCCGACGATGGACACCTTGTCCGGTATCGGCGCTATGCGGACTCCCGCCGCGCCGAGGGACAGCGCGATGTCGTCCGCAAGCCCGGAGAGCTTCGAGAGCTTCACGCCCCGGTCAAGTTCCAGCTCGTAGCGGGTGATGGACGGCCCGCGCGTGACGTTGTTTATCTTTGCGTCTATTCCGAAGCTGCGGAGCGTGTCCGCAAGGCGCTGTGCGTTGAGACGCATCTCGCCGGAGGCGTCAGACGCGGCGACGGGCGGAGCCTCGTTGAGCAGTTCCACCGAGGGGTAGGCGTATGCGCCGGTCTCAGACGCGACGTGCGCCGCCGCGACCTCCGCCGCGACCGCGCTCACCGCCGCCTCACGCTCGCGCCGCTCGGCGTCCGCCTTGCTTCCGCCGAGCGTATCGACTATCTTCGGCTCGTGGGTCGTCTTGTTCGCAGGACGCAGAGTAGGCGCGCGGGACGGCGCTTCCTCCCGAGGCGCTTCAAACTCTACCTCATCGCTCGGCTCCTCCTCGAGGAAGGGCGGCAGGTCGTCCTCGGCGGCCGCCGCCTCCTCCGGTGCGGACGTTTCGCCGGAAGCCGGGTCGTCGTTAAGGCCGGGACGCATCTCAAGCGGCGGCACTGGGTCACGCGGCGAGGGCATATCTATCGGCAGACGGCCGTAATTCGGTTCGGAGGGCGCCGCGCTCTCCTTTATGCCGTTCATTACCTCGTCCGGCGTGGCGACGGCGCGCTCACGCAGGAGCTTCTTTGCCTCCCGTTTCTCGCGTCGGAGCTCCCTGCGGCTCGGCGCTCCCGGACCGGGGATGTCTATTGCCGCGGTCTTTTCCTTCTCCCCCGCCGGAGCCGAAGCGGCTTCGGGCGCGGGTTCGGACGCAGGCGTCTCGGTCTTTCCGCGCCGCTTTACCGGCAGAGTCTCCGGCTCCGGCTCGGGCTCGTACTCCGGCCGCTCGCGCTCGCTGAGATACTTTATGAGCCGCTTCAGCTGCGGATTGTAGGCCGCCGCCGCGTCTCCGAGTATCAGGAGCGCCAGCAGTATCACCGAGAGCGCGGTTCCGAGGCCGCTCCGCAGGAGCACCGCTAATGTCCCGCCGAGCACTCCGCCGGACGTACTCGCCGTCCCGGAGGTGTAGAGCGCGCCGAACATCTGAAGTCCCAGAGTGTACTCCGTCTTGTCTCCTATGAGGTGTACGAGCGCGCCCGCGAGCGGCGCGAGCAGGAGCGTACAGGTCACGCGCAGGCGCACCGGATGTCCCCTGTGGAAGAACAGCTTGAGCGCCGCCGACAGGAGCAGCAGCGGCAGCAGCCACGTTCCCCATCCCACGAGACCCCGGCAGAAGTACCAGAGCCACTTCAAAACGACCGCGTCGTGCCCGAATATCGCAAAGAGCACGCACAGCGCGAGGAAGGCGCATACCGCCGCGCCCACCTGCCGCCGTATCGGCTTCTTCTTTTCGACGGCGGACGCCGTCGTCGCCGCCGTCCTCTTTCCCCGGCCGGACGCCGGGGCGGCGGCCGTCTTTTTCTTCTTTGCCGTAGACTGAGCCATTTTACAAATTACACTTCCCTGTCTTTATATGAGCGCTTATATGAACGATATGACTATCGCCGCTATTCCGGCGGCAGCGCAGTAGACAGCAAACCATCCGAACTTGCCCTTGTTTGCTATGTACCGAACGAGCTTTATCGCGAAGAATCCGCTCACTCCCGCCGTCACCATTCCCGCGAGGTAGACCGGCATGAGTGTCCAGTCGATGCCGGTCTTTACCGCGTCCGCAGTCTCGAGCAGTGTCGCACCGAGGACTGCGGGAAGCGAGAGCAGGAAGCTGAACTTCACGGCAAAGTTCCGCTCGAAGCCCCGGAACACACCCATCGAAATGGTGGAGCCGGAGCGGCTTATGCCCGGCGTCACAGCGACAGCCTGCATAAGCCCTATCAGCAGCGCATCGAGCATCGTCGCGTTCTTCTCGGTCTTGCGGCCCTTCCCCACGCGGTCGGCAAGGAACAGCAGTCCTGCCGTCACAAACAGCGCTATGCCGACTATCCACGGATATGCCCGCGCACCCTCGATGACGTCCTTTACCGGCATTATCGCAAGCAGCGGGAGCGTTCCGACTACGAGCATAAGTATCAGCCTGCGCGAAAATAGGTCGCGCTGACGGTTCGGGTCGCCCCGCCGGAACATTCCGAAGAACGCGCGCAGAAGCTCCGCTATGTCCTGCCGGAAGGCTATCACGACCGCGACGAGCGTTCCGAAGTGCAGCAGCACGTCGAAGAACAGGTTCGAGCTCTCCGCGCTCTCGAGCTTGAAAAGGTTCTCGAATATAACGAGATGCCCCGAGCTGGACACCGGAAGGAACTCCGTAAGTCCCTGTATGAGCCCCAATATAATAGACTGTATAAGATTCACGCTTTCGCCTCCGTATTTTCACGGACTTTGCCGGTTTCCGCCCGAATTTGCGTTTCTGGCACGGCGCTCCGGGCGCTTCCGCAAGTCCGGCGCATAATATCGGATTATGTAAACATACATGGTTATCATACCACAAAACACAGGGTCTTGTCTAGCCCCATACCTCAAAGTATATGGCGCTTCCGGGGGTAAACATTCGCGGCAAATCATAATTATTCCCCGACGTTTCAGTGGAGCGTCGGGGAATAATTTCAAGCCTCGCATAGTTAAGTCCCAAGCGGCGTTTCACGCCGCTTGGGGACCCCTTTGATTGAAATGCTCGCCGGAAATGGATTCCGGCTGCGCGAAGTTAGCGGCTCCGCCGCTAACTTCAACCGCGCGAACCGGCGCGGATGCGCGCTATGCGCGCAACTGTGAAACTTCGCGTTAGCCTCGCAAAGTTTCGCGCCGCAGGCACGAAATAGAGTCAAATCCGTTTTTCCGACGGCGTGTACAATGCGCCCTCGAACCCATACCGCTTCCAACCTTTTACCGGGCGCATCAGACCTCGGCGCTTCGCGCCGACGTCCCGACCTTGTACTGCGCGGAGCGTGCGTCGAAGACGGCAAAGCCGTACTCCACGCCGGTTCGCGCGGTCAAATTCGGCGCAAAACGCCGAATTTGCGGAGCCCCGATTCATTCAGGGCGAGCATATAAATAGGAAGGGCTCCCGCGCGGTCGCCGACCGCGTGGGGTTGCGCAGGGCAATTCATTGCCCGAGCACATTTCGCGCCGACGCGTCAGCGAATATCATACTCTGTACTTCAAATAGTCCCGCGGGTCGCTCGAAATCACCCGCATTAGCGTCCTAGTGCCGCCGCTCACCTGCCACACGAGCCGCGCGCCGCCGCGCAACTCCTCCTCGGTCTCGGGCAGTTCTTCCGCGTACACGAGCTCGAGCGGCATCACTGTGTAGAGCATTCCGCTTCCCCCCTTCGCTCGTCTATCATGGCGTGCAAAGCGCCAAGCGCGTCGGCAAGGCCGCCCAGCTCGTCTATAAGGCCGATAGACACCGCCTCCTCGCCGTATATCACCGAGCCGACGTCCGCCGCGAGCTCGCCCGTCCTGAGCATCAGCTCCTTGAACTTCTCCTCCGAGACGTTCGAGTTCTGCGTGATGAACTTTATTATCCGCTCCTGTATCTTCTCAAAGTAGTTGAAGGTCTGCGGAACGCCGATTATCACGCCGTTTATCCGCACCGGGTGTATCGTCATGGCGGCGGACGGCGCTATGAAGCTCCGCTTTGCCGCGACCGCGAGCGGCACGCCTATCGAGTGTCCCCCGCCGAGCACGAGCGAGACCGTCGGCTTGCTCATCCCGGCTATCAGCTCGGCGATGGCAAGCCCCGCCTCGATGTCCCCGCCGACGGTGTTGAGAAGTACAAGGAGACCGTCTATCTCCGGGCTCTCCTCTATCGCCGTGAGCTGAGGAAGGACGTGCTCGTACTTCGTCGTCTTGTTCTGCGGCGGCAGGACCTGGTGCCCCTCTATCTGTCCCACGATAACTATGCAGTGTATGTTCCGTCCGTCCGTGCCGGTGCTTATCGAGCCAAAGTCCTCGATCTGCTTCATCTCGGCCTTTGCTTCCTCCGGCGCGTTCTGTCTGTCCAAAGCGATCCCTCCCGAACCGTGTTTTCCGATAGTCTGTGCGGTTTGGTGAGGTTTTATTATCAAAAAAAGGCGCGCATACGCGCGCCTAAGCCTCGCAGAGTTTCGCGCCGCAGGCGCGAAATAAATTCAAATCATTTTCGGCGACGGTGTGTACGTCACCGAAAATACCTCTCGCGGAGCGCGCGTCGAAGACGTCGAAGCCGTCGAGGCGCGTAGCGGAGCGCCCGCTGTCGGTAGGGCTTTGCCCTATCGACAGCTTCACTTGGAATTGCGCAGGCGCAATTCCAAGTGAACTCCTCGTGAGAAATAGGTTGCGGGCTTCGCCCGCAACCTATTTCTCGCGACTTTTTCGAAGTATTGCCTGCGGCTTTACGTCCGGCAGGAGCAGACGGTGCGTCAGCTGGTTCTTTGTCGCGCGCGTGACGCGCGTCTCAGCGCCGTCCGCGCCGAGCTCGTATATCTCGCGGACGCGCACCTTCTCGGGGCGGCGTCCGGGTGAGAGAAGCTCCAGCTCCTCGTCCTCCCCGAACGGGTTCTTCAGCGACACGAAGGCATACTCTCCCTCGACACGCTCCACCACCGCCGCGACCTCCCAGTCGCGTATATACCGCGAGTCGCCGGTGTACTGAAGTCCGTGCTTCGGCCGCTCGCGGAAGAACCCGTCGCAGTACGGCCGGTGGCTGACCTTTCCCAGCTCCTCCTCCCACCGTTCGTCGAACGGACGCCCGGCGTACAGGTCGTCTAGCGCGCCGCGATAGGCGTAGGTGACGGCGGCGGCATAGTATTCGCTCTTCGAGCGTCCCTCTATCTTGAGGCTCGACGCGCCGGCCTCGATTATCCTGTCAAGGAGGCGTATCGCGTTGAGGTCCTTCGAGTTGAGGATATATGTCCCCTCGGGATGCTCCTGCATCTCGTAATATTCGCCGGGGCGGCTCTCCTCGACGAGGTGGTAGCGCCATCGGCAGGGCTGCGCGCACTCGCCGCGGTTTCCGTCTCTGCCCGCCATGTACTCCGAGAGGAGGCAGCGCCCCGAGAAGCTGACGCACATCGCGCCGTGGACGAACACCTCAAGCTCGAGCTCGCGCGGCGTGTTCGCGCGTATCGACGCTATCTCGTCCAAGGTGAGCTCGCGCGCGAGTATAACGCGCTTCGCGCCGAGGTCGTGCCACATCCGCGCGGACGCGCTGTTCGTGATGCCCGCCTGCGTGGACATGTGTACCTCAAGCGACGGCGCGGCGCGCTTCACGAGGCCGAGCACGCCCGCGTCCGCGACTATCGCCGCGTCGAGCCCGCTCTCCTCCGCTATGCGCGCGAGGCGCGCCGCTCCCTCGAGCTCGTCCTCGTGTGCGACGGTGTTTATCGTGATGTACGCCCGCGCGCCGGCGGCGTGAGCGAGGCGCGCCGCCTCCGCAAGAGTCTCCTCGCGGAAGTTGCCCGCGGCGGCGCGCATACCGTACCTGTCCGCCGCGAGGTACACCGCGTCCGCGCCGTAGGCGAGCGCCATCTTCAGCTTGGACATGTCCCCCGCGGGACTCAGAAGCTCGACCTTACGCATCATTCCGCACCGTAAGCGCCGGGATTGGCGTTGATTATCGCCTGCAGCTCCTCCGACGTGCGGACAAACTCGTGCGTGCCCTCCTCGGTGAGCGCGTAGTAGTAATTGTCAGTCTCCTCCGGGCGGAGCGCTGCGCGTATCGCCGCGAGGCCGGGGTTGCAGATAGGTCCGGGCGGCAGCCCCATATACTTGTAGGTGTTGTACGGACTGTCTATTGCCAGGTCCTCGAGCGACAGGTACTGCTTGCGCTCCTCGAGGACGTACTGTATCGTCGCGTCTATCTGAAGATACGGCTCCGGCCAGTTGTCGAGGCGGTTGTGTATGACCGACGAGATGAGCGGCATTTCGCTCGTGCTCGCCGCCTCCTTCTCTATCATCGAGGCGAGGGTGAGCACGTCGTGGACGCTCATGCCCATCTCCTCCGCCTCCGCGCGCAGGTCCTCGTCAAACTTGTTCGAGAAGTCGTTGAGGAAGCGGTTTATCGCGTTTACCGGGTTCTCGTCGACATAGAAGGTGTGGCTGTTCGGGAACAGGTAGCCCTCGAGCCGGTTCACGTCCCCGAGCGGTATGTCCTCGAGGAAGGAATACTCGAAGTCGTAATTCGCGCAGACATCCGCGAGATCCTCGTAGCTTGCGACGCCGTTCTCCTCGAGCCGCCGCAGTATCTGCTCCACGGTGTAGCCCTCCGGGATGGTGACATCCACCGTCGCGCGGTAGGACGAGTTCTCGCGCATGGCGTTTATCAGCGCGCGGTAGTCCATAATGGCGTTCACGTTGTACACGCCGGGGGAGATCTTCTCCTCCGCGTCGAATATCTTTCCGAATATCTCAAAGAGCCACGGGCGCTTTATCATGCCCGCCTCCGCGAGTTTGTCCGCGACGGCGCTCACGTCGTCGGTCTCGAGCACGGTTATTGTCGCATCGCTGTCCTCCGCCGTGAGGCCGAGGAGATCGTCCGCGCACATCCATCCGAAGCCCGCAAGCGCGGCGCTTATGCCGATGACGCAGAGAAACCAGATGAGCGCGCCGAAGCACCCGAGCCTGCGCTTTCTCGGGCGCGTCTCGGGCTCCTCATCCTCCTCGGGGAGCTCCGGTTCCGCCGGAAGCTCCTCCTCGGCGGCGTCGTCCGGCTCCTCCTCGGCGCGCGCGACGCTCCTTGCGATGTTCTGCTCTATTGCCGACTCGATGGTGTTCTGCGCCGTGCTGACGCGGCAGACGCACCTGTCGCTCACGACGACGTTCATCCGCTCGTCCGTGTTCTCCGAGGGCACCGTCTCGAGCAGCGCGTCCTCACGGGCGATACCGCATTTTGTGCCGTGGTAGCCCGCAAGCCATCTGTCGTAATATCCCATCCCCCGGCCGAGGCGGCTGCCGTCCGTGCCGAATGCGGCTCCCGGTATGAGCGCGATGTCTATCCCGTCCGGGTCCGCCGCCGGGAAGGACGCCGGCGGCTCGGGTATCCCAAAGGCGTTCGTCTCGCTCAGGTCATCCGGGGATGTTATCTCGACGGCGCTCATCTCCGCGCCGTCTACGCGCGGCACGAACACCCGCCGCCCGCCGTGCAGCAACACGGGAATGAGCTTTCGGGTGTCAACCTCGCTTCCGACGGAGACGTAACAGAAAACCGTCGCCGCCGAGCGCATCTCGGGAAGGGACGCAAGCTCGCGCAGCACCGCGAGGTCCTTTTCGGACTTCTCCTCGGGGGTGAGGGCGGCGGCGCGCTCCTTCATCCTCCGCCGCAGCTGTTCTTTTGCTTCAAAAATGTTGTTTTCTTCCATAGCAGCCCTCAAACTATAGGATTCAGGAACGGAGCGGGGCCTCCGCCAAGCGTCAGCGCCGCAAGGTCGCCGGGCGTGATGCTCACCGTGCCGGTCCTCTCTCCGACGGCAACGACGCCGTCCCGCACGGAAATACGTCCCGACAGCCCGGGCAGCTCCGTGTCCTCCACCTCTATCTCAAAATCTCCCGGGCGGCGCTTCAGTCCCGCCTCGACCACGACCTTCGGGTCGAGGGCGCGAACCATCCCGAACCGCCGCGCTCCGTGCGGACACGCCGGTGCGCAGAGCGTCACCGTATCCGTACCGAACCTGTCCATCACCGCGAGGCGCAGAGCGTTGAACTCCGGCTCGTCCTCGCAGAATAGCTCGTCTATCACCGCCGCGCCGCCGTCCGAGCGGCAGAACGCGTAGCCGATGATTTCGTTCCCGCGCAGGACGGCAAGCAGAGCGCCGCCGCGCGCGTATTCGGCCTCCGCCGCCGCGCGCCACATATCGCGGCTCCGCGCCTGATGGCTCCTCCACCGCGCGACCTGTGTGAATATCTCCTCGCACTCCGGCGCTCGCTCCGGCGGCAGCTCCTCGACACACTCGTCCGACGGCGCTATCGCCGCGCGGCGTTCCGCCGAATACTCTATCGAAAACATCTCGGCAAAGCCGAGGGAGCGGTAGAACGCGAACTCTCCATCCCCGCGCGGCCGCACCGTCGCGGCGGCGGCGCCGCAGTCCCGCGCCGCCGAAAGCGACGCCGTGACGAGCTCGCGGAGCCCGTCCTCGTCCCGCGCCGCCGCGCCGAAGATGTACGCCGCCGTGAGCTCTCCCGCGCCCGGTATGCGGAGCGGTTCGAGGGAGCTCAGCACGACGCCCTCCGTGCGTCCGTCCCGCTCGAGGACGAGCGTCCTCTCCGGAGTTGCGAGCGCGGCATAGACCCCGGCAAGCGCTTCCCCGTCCGGCAGAAGCTCGCTCCACAGTCCCCGCAGAGCTGCGATGTCATCTTTAACGGCTTTTCTTATCATTTCGCACTCCCGTCGTCATTCTTCGCCGGCGCGAGGTACTTCGCGCGCATCTCCGCCGCCCTGCCGCAGCTCATCTTCCCCTCGGGGCACGGGCCACGCAGACAGGCGGGCCCGCTATCCCGGAAGAGCTCGGGCGAGACCTCCATGACGAGCTCGCGCATCCTCGCGGCGAGCTCGCGTATCTCCCACTGGGCGCGGTTGCACATCCTCTGCGCGAAGAAGTTCTTGAGTGACCGCGCGTTCATCGTCATCACTATCTGCGTCGTGCAGGCGTTCGGCAGGACGTAGCGCGCGTCCTCGCCTGCGCGCTTCCGCGCGGCGGACTTCGACGCCTTGTCGAGCTTCCCTTCCGCCTCGAGCTCGGCGCAGTATTTCTTGTAGAGAAGGTTCGAGATTTTTTTGTAACTCTCGCGGTCGTCCGCCATGGCGCGCCTGAACTCCTCCGCCGCCTCGGGCACCGCCGCTATCGCGGGCGGCGTGACGTACTCGAAGTCCTTCTCGCTCACGTACCTCTGGCTCTTGACGCTGTACGACGCGAGGCGGTGCCGCGTTATCTGCGCGAGCAGCGAGCGGCTGACGCCCTCAATAGCAAAGGTGTAGCTTGCGTGCTCTATCGGGCTCTCATGGCCGAGGGACGCGAGCATCTCCACAAACTCCCTGGCCTTCTCCGGCGTCATACCGTCCCGAAGCTCGCCCGCCGTGGAGTTCGAGTAACAGTTCTTTGCCGCGAGCGCGACAAGCTCCACCGGGCTCGGGGTGTGTGCAAGCAGAATAACATTCATCTATTTTGCCTCCTTTTTGCGGCGGCGAGCCTCCTTTTTGGCGGCGCGCAGGAACTTCGGCAGGCGCATCATGCGCCCTATGCGGCTCGGCTGGCGGAGGAGCCTCCAGAACCACTCGAGACCGAGCTTTATGAATATCTTCGGCGCGCGCTTCGCCTCGCCCGCGAACACGTCGAGCGAGCCTCCGAGGCCTATCGCGAGCTTGCAGCCCATCGCGCCGAGGTTTTCCGATATGAACTTTTCCTGACGGGGCGAACCGAGGCAGACGTACACTGCGTCCGCGCCGGACGCGCGGACCTCCGCGGCGGCGGCCGCATCGTCCTTGAAGTATCCGTCGTGCGTACCGGCGATTTTGAGTCCGGGTGCGATCTGCGTCATCTTCTCTGCCGCGCGCTCGGCTATGCCGGGCTTCGCGCCGAGGAGATAGAGCGAGTCGCCGCGCCGCGCGAAGACCGAAAGCAGCGCTTCCGCGACCTCCACCCCCGCGACCTTCTCCTTGAGCGGCGTGCCGAGTATCCGGCTCGCCTTCACTACGCCCACGCCGTCCGGCAGGACGAGGTCGGCGCGGTTCAGTATCC
This sequence comes from uncultured Clostridia bacterium, assembly GCA_947631015.1. Taxonomy (GTDB): domain Bacteria; phylum Bacillota; class Clostridia; order Oscillospirales; family JAAYOS01; genus CANRIN01. The sequence goes on along the minus strand of CANRJS010000008.1, from coordinate 41,081 downwards.
CGCGCAGCGCGTCGTCCGTCTGCGCGTCGTAGACTATCTCCGAGTTGGGCGTGACGATGTAGTGCGAGCCTCCGTCGAGCAGCGCTTCCGCGCGCTCGAACGCCTCCGCCATGTTCACGTTGTCAAATCCGACGCCGAGTATGTCCGTTCTCTGCAAGGAAACCCCTCCGTTCCCCATCGGGGCCTGTCCCCGAAAATGCCTTTTCCGGCAGTTTAAGTTATTGTACCATATCGGGAGGGATATTTCAACCTCGCACGGAAATTCCCTCAGAGCGCCGGGCGCGCGACACCCGGAACGAGTCGTTCGATTGCAAGCGCCGCCGAAAGCAGACGGCGCTCGTCCGCGCCGTAGAGTATGACGCCGCGCGGTGTGCCGTCCTCACCCATGCGGAGCGGGACGCTGAGCGACGGTAATCCGGCGACGTGCATGACGTTCGTGGGACCGGTCATGACGCATGCATCGACGTCCTTCAGCTCCTCCGCCATCTCCGCGCGGAGGAGCTTCCGCTCCGCCATCGCCTCAAGGTACGGCGCGTCGTCGAGCCGGCCGGACGCTTCGAGAGCGCCTTCGAGGTGCGTTATGCCGTAGGGCATCCGGGACGGGTCTTCCCGGTAGAAGTCCGCTATATCGCGAAGCGTCTTCCGCTTCGCGTTCGCGCCCGCGAGGTACTCTTCGAGGTCGTGCATGAACTCGAAGCGCATTATCTCCGTCATCTGCGGGGCAAAGGGCCGACGGACTTCCGTAAGCTCCGCGCCCTCCGCGCGGAGCGCCGCGAGGAGCGCTTCCGTCCCCTCCTCCGAGCAGGGCGGCGAAATATTGTCGCGGTTTGCGAGATTTACCGCTATCCGGAGCCGCCGGGGGTCGGCGGGCGTCACGCCGGACGCGGCGGCGTCGCCCATGGCGGCGGCGAGCAGTATTGCGCCGTCGAGGTCGCGCGCTATCGCTCCGGCGCTGTCGAGCGTGTGCGAAATCGGGACTATCCCCCGCCCGGAGAGCGTCCCGGCGGCGGGCTTGAGACCCGCGCAGCCGTTCGCCGCGGCGCAGACGACGACCGAAAAGCTCGTGTCCGTTCCGACCGCCGCCGCGCAGAACCCGGCGGACACCGCCACGGCCGACCCGGTGCTCGACCCGCTCGGGTCGGCGTCCGCGCGGTACGCGCTCCGCACCTGTCCCCCGCGCGAACTGAAGCCGTTCGGCATGCCCTGCGAGGTGAAGTTTGCAAACTCAGTCATGTTCGTCTTGCCTAGTATGACCGCTCCCGCGCGGCGGAGGTTTGCAATGACCGGCGCGTCTGCGTCCGCGACGCTATCCGCGAGCGCGGCGCTCCCCGCCGTGGTGTGCAGCCCTGCGACGTCGATGTTGTCCTTGACGAGCACCGGCAGCCCGCAGAGCGGCATATCCTCTCCGGCGGGGCGCATATCGAGTTCGCGGGCGCGGCGGAGCGCGTCCGGGGCAAGCTCCGCCGTGGCGTTCAGCTTTCCGTCATACCGCTCTATCCGTTCGAGATAGAAGCGCACAAGCTCCTCAGCGCCTAGTCTCCGTTCCCTTATCGCGCGCAGAAGCTCGCGCACCGTGAAGTCGAGTATCCCGTCCATGCTTTTCCTCCTGTCAGTATTCTCTTAATAAAGCTCGTCCGGGGCGGCGGGACGCCTCCCCGGACGGAAACCGGCTTATTTGTTCTGTGCCTTTGCCCATGTGTCCCGGAGACCCACGATGCAGTTGTAGGTGTCCGCGAGCGGGTCGCGGACGAAGTATCCGTCGCGGACGAACTGGAACCTCTCGCCCTCCGGCGTATCCGCAAGGCACGCCTCGAGCTTTGCCTCGGGGTAGACCGTGACGCTGTTCTTATCCACTACGTCAAGGAAGCTCATCCCCTCCGGCAGATCAAAGACGTTCGGCTGAGTGAAGAGGTAGCCGTACTCGCGGAGCGTCGCCGGAACGGCGGTTCGCGCGTCTACCCAGTGTATCGTGCCCTTTATCTTGCGGCCGTCCGCCGGATTACCGCAGCCGCTCTCGAGGTCGGCGGTGCAGCGGAGCTCCGTCACCTCGCCCGCGTCGTTCTTTACCACTTCGTCACAGCGGACGATGTACGCGCCCATCAGGCGCACCTCCCCGCCGGGCTTGAGGCGGAAGAACTTGGGCGGCGGAGTCTCCGCGAAGTCCTCGCGCTCCACCCACAGCTCGCGGGAGAAGGCAACCTTACGCTTCGTCGGCTCGTCGTTCTGCGGGTCGTTTGCTATCTCGAAATACTCGGTCTTGTCCTCCGGGTAGTTCGTAATGACAAGCTTTATCGGGTCCTTTACCGCCATGCGGCGCGGAGCCGTGCGGTTCAGCTCGTCGCGGATGCAGTGCTCGAGAAGCCCGATGTCCACTATGCTGTACGCCTTCGAGACGCCGCAGCGCGCGAGGAAGTCCTTTATCGCGGAAGGCGTGTAGCCCCGGCGGCGGAGTCCGCGAAGCGTCGGCATACGCGGGTCGTCCCACCCGTCGACAAGGCCGTTTTCGACGAGCTGACGCAGGTAGCGCTTGCTCATCGAGGTGTAGGTCATGTTGAGGCGCGCGAACTCGTACTGATGCGGCGCGGGGTCAAAGCCGATGTTCTCCACCACCCAGTCGTAGAGCGGACGGTGGTTCTCGAACTCTATCGAGCAGCAGGAGTGCGTTATCCCCTCGAGCGCGTCCTGAATGGGGTGTGCGAAGTCGTAAAGCGGGTAGATGCACCACTTGTCGCCCTGACGGTGGTGCGTCGCGTGCAGGATGCGGTATATCGCCGGGTCGCGCATGTTCATATTCGGCGAGGACATGTCTATTTTTGCGCGGAGGGTGTGAGTGCCGTCCGCAAACTCACCGTTCTTCATCCGCTCAAAGAAGTCGAGGTTCTCCTCTACGGAGCGGTCGCGCCACGGGCTGTTCTTTCCGGGCTCGGTGAGCGTTCCGCGGTACTCGCGCATCTGCTCGGGCGTGAGGTCGCAGACGTAGGCCTTGCCGTCCTTTATCAGCTTTACGGCATACTCGTAGCACTTATCGAAGTAGTCCGAGCCGTAGAAGACGCCGCCCGTCGGCTCAAAGCCGAGCCAGCGGATGTCCTCGAGTATCGCGCGGACGTACTCCTCGTCCTCCTTGGTGGGGTTGGTGTCGTCATAGCGGAGGTTGAACTTTCCGCCGTACTTCTCCGCCGTCGAGGCGTTTATCCATATAGCCTTCGCCGAGCCGATGTGGATATACGCGTTCGGCTCCGGCGGGAAACGGGTGTGTATCTCGCGCGTAAAGCCGTTCGCCTTCTGTTCGTCGATTATATCGTGTATAAAGTTGGAAACATTGCTGTTGTCCATTCGAGGTCTCTCCTTCTATTTTGAGTTCCATTCGGAGGTGTTCGCCCCGAGCGCCGCGCCGGCTCTCTCGAGCCGTCCCATAAAGAAATCGCCGCTCACGTCCGGGTCGTCTCCGTCCATTATCTTCAGGACCGAATACATATCGGGCGACTGCCGCCTGCCGCATATCGCTATGCGGAGCGCCATCGACACGTCGCCGGCGCTTCCCTTCCACTTCTCCGGCTCCTGCCGGTAGAGCTTTGTGTCCGGGCAGTAGCCGAGGCTTTCGGCAAGCGCCTTCACGTTCTCGAACCACTCGTTCCCGTCCGGCTCGAGCATCGTGTGCTTTTCGTGCCACATCTGCATACGCTGTCGGTAATACGCCCGGAGGATGTTTGCCATCTCCTCGGGCGTCATGCCCTCGGGCGGGGTGTAGTCCGGCTCGAAAAGCTCCTCGTAGAAGAAGCTCATGTAGGGCTTCACCTCGCTCCAGACGGCGAAGTCCTTGCGCGGCTTTTTGCCGCCCCTGCCTATTGCGAGTATCGCGCGGGCGTAGTCCGGGCTGCGCTCAAGGAGCGCGGCAAAATCCGGATCGTACTCCTTCGCCCAGTCGAGGACGCCGTCGTAGACCTCCGCCGCCGTCATGCGGCTTATGACTTCCTTCGAGACGTCGCGCAGCTTGTCCTCGTCAAAGAGCGAGCCCGCCGGGTTCATCTTCTTCGGGGAGAACTTGAAGTCGCCCACCGGCGCCGTGGGATTCGCGCGCCGCCAGTCCTCGAAGTTGGAGTTCAGTATCGTCATTATATACTCGTACACCGACGGCACGGGGTAGCCCTGCTCGCGGTAGAACGAGAGCGCGAGCTCGGGGTCCTTGCGCTTGGAGAGCTTGCGCTTGGATGCACCGTCCATCTTCTGGAGCGTTCCGACGTGCAGGTACTTCGGCAACCTGAAGCCGAGCGCCGAGAAAAGCTGGATGTGCAGCGGCAGGCTCGGCAGCCACTCGTCCCCGCGCACGACGTGCGTGGTGCGCATGAGGTGGTCGTCTACGGCGTGGGCGAAGTGGTAGGTCGGTATCCCGTCCGACTTCAGCAGGACGTGGTCGATGTCGTTTTCGGTGAGTTCGAGCGGTCCCTTGATGAGGTCGGTGAACTTAATTTTGTGCTCTATCGAGCCCTCCGAGCGGAAGCGGAGCACCCACTCCTTCCCCTCGGCGAGCGCGGCCTTTATGTCCTCCATAGGACGGTCGCGCCAGACGGCGTACTTGCCGTAGTAGCCGAAGTTCTCCTTTGCCGCCTCTTCGCGGGCGTGTATCTCCTGCAGCTCCTCCTCGGTGCAGAAGCAGGGGTAAGCCTTGCCCTCCGAGACGAGCTTCTTTGCGTAGACGTGGTATATGTGCGCGCGGCGGGACTGCTTGTAGGGGCCGTAAGCGCCCTTCTCGCCGTCCACAGTCGCGCCCTCGTCGAAGTTAATACCGTAGTGCGCGAGTCCGCGAATAAGCGACTCTATCGCGCCCGGAACCTCGCGCTTGCTGTCGGTATCCTCGACGCGCAGAAAGAGCGTGCCGCCCGACTGGTGGCACATCCGCTCGGAGGTTATCCCCTGCACGAGGTTTCCGAGGTGGACAAATCCCGTGGGGCTCGGCCCCATGCGGCTCACGACCGCTCCCTCCGGCAGGTCGCGCGGCGGGTACTGTTCCTCGAGCGCCTCCGGCGTGTTCGTCACGTCCGGGAAAAGCAGCTCGCTCAGCGCTTTGTAGTCCATTTATACATCCTCCCGCATATATCGTCCCGTGGGACGCTTATTGTCCCCGGGAAATAAATATCCGAATACTCCGCCGCCGGTAAGTTTTCCCGCCCGGCTCACGTACACTACTAAATATAGCACAGCGGAGGCGATTTTTCAATATTTTTCTTACGTTGACGCCGCTTCCGAAAAAACAAAAAAATTTTTTGAAAAAGCTGTCCCGAAACGCGCGGGTGCGGACATATATCAGTACAACACGGAAATACCGTTGAAAGGAGCGTTTCAGATGAAGAAGAAAATACTCGCAGTCCTGCTCGTGCTTGCCGTATTCGCGTCGCTCGCCGCCGCGGAGGTCGCGGTGCTCCGCACGCGTTCTAACGCCGACTTCGGCTTTGTCGAAGACGAATACACACTCACAAAGGTCGATTGGGAGTATCTGCTGAAAGACGGCTATATCCCGGTGGACAGCTGCGAGGACGGAGGTGGGCTCACCGTGCTCGGGATAGGTCAGACGAACTGGCAGCCGCGCTGTCCGGCTCTCATATTTACGACAGACCGCGCTATAGCGCTCACCGGCGTCAACTACGGCGGCAAATACTACGAAGAGACAAAGAACATTCCTTTCGGCACGATCGAGCGATGGGAGAACGGCGAGTGGATGCCCGCCGGCGACATGGGGCTGGAGTACGTCACTCCGCTGCCCGGCGATCTTCCTCCCTTCCTCTCCACCGACGGACCGATAGAGACGCCCCGCAGCATCGGCACGAGCCTCCGCCTGTACGAACCCGCACGGTACCGCGTCACCCTCAACTACCGCACAAAGGAGGGCAGATATACCACGGGAGACGAGCTGTACCATACGGTCTTCGAGTTCACCGTCCCGGAGGCGACGGAGAAGCCGTATGATCTCATCGGCTGGCACCTGTACCTGTCCGAGGAGAAAGATGACGGCGTGTCCCTCGGGTATTACGGCGGCATGATGACTCTTGCCGTCCGCTCCAACGACGGCACGCCGCTCTATTGCGACTTCGCCTGCAACACCGTAGAGATGTTCGAGGACGGCAAGTGGGTCCCGGTGCCGGACACGTCCGACGGAAATGACGCCATAGAGCACTTGGACGATGAGGATCCCGCACTTCTGGAAGATACGAACCGCAGGTATAACACCGGGGTTTGGAGCAACACCAACAACACATACGAGACCGAGCAGATCTCTCTGCGCCTGCCGGATACCCGGCACAGGTACCGCGTGAAGCTCACCTTCGTCGAAAATCTCGACGGCACGGGAAAGCGTCACGAGCTGACCTTCGCGTTCCGCTTTGAGGACGAAAACTGAATGTTTCGGGCGGCGTCCGCGCGGAGCGTGTCGTCGCGCGGACAGGTTTTTCGACTTTTTACGCAAATTTAAGATTTCGGGCATTGCATTTTCCGTTTATATCTGATAAAATTATTTTATAAAGATACAAGTATACAAAAATTTACAATTTTATACGTAACAAGGAGTGGAACCGATGCCCGACACAAAGAAAAAGCGCCGCTGGCGTCCCGGTGACAGGAAGGACGGCTGGCTTCTGCGCGGCACGTCCCCGATGGAGCGCGTCTCGCCGTTCATCATGAAGAAGCGTTCGGACGCGCAGAACTACTTCCGCGACAGCCTCGAGATAACCGAAATAGAGAAATACATCAAGCGCAAGCGCGAGGAGGGGCTGAAGGGCTTCGGGCTGATGCACGTCCTGCTCACCTGCTACCTCCGCGCGGTGGCGGCGATGCCGGCGGTCAACCGCTTCTGCGTCGGCCATCGCGTGTACGCGAGAAAGGACATACAGGTCTCGCTCGTCATCAAGCGCGAGATGACTTTGAGCTCGCCGGACACCGCCCTGAAGCTGCACTTCCGGCCGGACTTCACGGCGGAGGACGTGTACGCTACCGTCTCTAAGGCCATAGACGACTACCGAAACGACCCCGGCGGAGGCTTCGACTCGGCGGCAAAGATACTCAACTTCATGCCGCGCTTCCTGCTGAAGTTTGCGGTGTGGTTTCTCGGTCTGCTCGACTACTTCGGCCTCCTGCCTAAGGTACTCACCGACCTCAGCCCGTTCCACGCGTCCTTCTTCATCACCTCGATGGGCTCGCTCGGCATCCCACCGATATTCCACCACGTCTACGACTTCGGCAACGTCCCGCTGTTCATGAGCTTTGGGGCAAAGCGTCAGCGCTACGAGCTGAACCGGGACGGCTCTGTCCGTACCGTGCGCTATATCGACTACACCTTCGTCATGGACGAGCGGGTCTGCGACGGGTACTACTTCGCCTCCGCCGCAAAGCTGATGCAGCGCACGCTCAAGCGCCCGGACGATCTCGACCGTCCCCCGAAGCGCGTGCTCGAGGACCCGAAGATAGACAAGCCGAAGAAGAACGGAAAGGACGGCGGCCGCACGGACGCGCCGGATACGGAGGCAGCAGCTTCCGCAGTCCTCGACTGACAACATCCGACTATATCAAAAGGCGGACGGTACAGATGTACCGTCCGCCTCGCTTTTCCCAAAAGCCTCGCAGAGTTCGCCGCCAAAGGCGGTTCCGCCTTTTATTTAGCTCAATGTCGGGCAATATTCGCAAAGCGAATATTGCAAGCGAGGGCTGTAAAATGTCGGATGAGAAATTGGTTCGAGCCCTCGCGGTTCGCAACGGTTAAAGTTGCTTGCCTCGGGCAAGCAACTTTAAGGAGCCGGAATTCATTTCCGGCGAGCATTTCAATCGGAAGGGCTCCCACGCGGTCGCCGACCGCGTGGGAATGCGTCGATTTTCCGCCGCAGGCGGAAAATCGACGCGTAGCGGAGCGCTTGCCGCCGGCAAGGCTGCGCCTTGTCCGGCGGCTTCGCGGCAAATTGGTAAGCGAGCGAAGCGAGCGCGATTTGCCGTGAATATCTACGCCTTGTCCGGCGGTCTGAGCTCCGTCGTGAGCGCCGCGCGGAGCGCGGCGGTCTCGGCGATATACGCGTTCACTTCCGCGCCGAACATTATCACGAAGCAGACGACGAGCAGCCACACCGCAAGTCCGAGGAACGCGCCGACGCCGCCGTACAGCGCGGAGTAGCGCGAAAACGTGCTCATATACGCCTCGAAGCCACGGCTGACGAGCGTCCAGCTCACGGCGGCTATCGCCGCGCCTATCGCCGTCTGCCGCATCTCGAGGCGGAAGCCCGGCGTCGCGGCGTACATCACGAGCACAAAGAGGAACAGCAGCGGCAGCGTGAAGGCGTACCGCGCCACCGAGACCACAACGTCGCCGCTCTGCCAGTCCCCGCCCGCGATGTAGCTCACTATGTCGCGGCCGAACACCCAGACGACGAGGCTCAGCGCTATCATCGCGACAAAGCCCACCATCAGCAGCACCGAAATTATCCGTCCCTTGAAGTAGTTCGGCGTCCTGCCGGTGTGTGATATGCAGATACCGCGCATCAGCGCCCATATTCCCGCCGACGCCGACCAGACCGACAGCGCTATCTGCACGACGGTGTATCCGGTCGAGCTCGGAGCGTGCTCCATGACCTCCTGCAGGGTAGACGCGACCGACTCGGGGAATATCGCCGAGAGCAGACCTGTGTCGAACGCGAACGGCATTCTCGAGAGCCACCCTGCCACAAGCATGAGTATCGGGAAGATGGCGAGCAGCAGGAAAAACGCCGTCTGCGCGGCGGTGCCTATCAGGTTGTCTCTCAGCACCCGGAACACAAAGCCGAATACTTCTCTCGCCCTTCTGTGACCCAAAAGCCATGTGTCAAGGCGCTCTATGCCGGTCGTGTGCTCGCGGCTCGCCGGCACGTCCGGGAAGCGCCGCAGCCCGAGCCTATTCGGTTTTTCCGACACGCCGCTCACCTCCCGCAAGCGTCCGCCGAAGGCTCGGCGGACTTATCAGAGTTGTTTCCATAGCCGTCAGTTTGTCGCTTTCTTCAGCAGCTCCGTGAGGTTTTCCGTGGTGAAGCGGTATACCCTGTCGCAGAACTGGCAGGAGACCTCCGCGCCGTGTCCCTCGGCTATCATCTCCTCGAGCGCTTTCTTGCCGCTCGAGATGAGCGCGCGCTCGACGCGTTCGAGGCTGCACCCGCAGCGGTATACCGCGTCGTACTCCTCGAGCTTTCTCGGCTCAAAGCCCTCGAGGAGCTTTTCAAGTATCTCCTCCGGGCCGCTGCCCGCGCCGAGGAGCTGTGTGACAGTCCCCGCGCGCATGACCGCGCCCTCGAGCTTCTCCGCAAACTCCTCCGGCGCTCCGGGGAGCAGCTGGACGAGGTACGCTCCGGCGGAGACTATCGCCCCGTCCCCCGCGACGAGCACGCCCGCCGCGCAGGCGGTGGGTATCTGCTCGCTCTCGACGAAGTACGCCGCGACATCCTCCGCGACCTCACCGCCGACTATCTCGACCATGCCGACGTAAGGGTCGCGCATGCGCAGATCCTTCACGACGGTAAGCGAGCCCTCATGACCTATGAAGCCGCCGACGTCGAGCTTGCCGTCCGGACGGCGGGGCAGGTCGACGTGAGGGTTGTCCACGCAGCCGCGCACCGAGCCGTCGCACTCCGCGACGGCTATTATCCTTCCACCCGCGCCGTTCCCGTTGAAGCGGACGGTCACCGAGCCGCCGTCCACCTTTATCCCGCCGCCGATGAGCGACGTGACGGCGAGCACCCTCCCGAGCGCGGCGGAAGCCGTCGCGCTCGTGCCGTGTATCTCGTGGGCGCGCGCGACGATGTCCGTAGCGTCCACGGCGCAGGCGGAGATAAATCCGTCCGACGAAATCATCCTTACTGTCTTGCCCATCTTATTTCCTCGCCACAAAAAATATTCTTTTCTCGTCCGGCGCGGGCGCATCGAAGCTCCGCTCCCCGAACGTCTCCGCCGACGCAAAGCCGGCGTTTTTCAGCATATCGAGCACCGTTTGCGGCTCGTAGGCGCGCTCGAAAAACACCTCGCTTACGCGCCGCCAGAGCCGTTTTTCCCGCAGGAAAACGTCCACCGTGTACTCGTAGAGCCCGCCGCCGTCTCCCGCCACTCTCCAGATGCAGAGCGCGTTTTCGTCCTCGTCCACGTAGGCTTCGCCGTCCATGGCGGCAAAGCGCGCGGGCGTGTTCATATCAAACACGAACACCCCTCCCGGCTCGGTAAAGAGGCTGACGCGGCGGAAAACCTCCGAAAGCTCGTCCGGCTCGGTCACATGGTTCATAGAATCCTGCGTGGACACGCAGGCCCTTACCGTTCCGAAGAGGTCGAGCCGCCGCATATCCTGGCATATAAACTGCGGCGGCGGGTCGGGCGGGGTCTCCATATTCCACAGCTTGTTCCACGCCTCGGAGAGCATTTCCTCCGAGCTGTCCGCGCCTATCACGTCAAAGCCCATCCCCGCAAGTTCGAGCGAGAGCGTGCCCGTTCCGCAGGCTAGGTCGAGAAGGATGCCGTCCGCAACGCCGTTCCGCCGCAGCAGCTCCGCGACGTAACGCGCGAGCGCCGGATAGTCCACGTCGCGCGTGAACCTGTCGTATACCGTGTAGAGCGCGGTGTAGCCCATCCTTCTCCCCTCCCGTAGTCTGCGGCGGCATTTTGCCTCCGCCGGTGCAGTATCGGTATTATAGCATAGTCCGGGGGAAAAAACAAGCCGTCGTACGACGTCCGGAATACGCTTTGAGACGTAAGATACGCCCCAGGACGCGGCGTTGCAACGTCCCGGGGCGAGGATATGCCAAAACCATCAAGCAGCTTTGCGGAACCATGTGTTCTGTGTTTTGCAATGAGCTGATTTGTATGAAATTTCCGCATTTTTTCATAAGTTATGTATATAAACATAATAGCTTTTGTCATTATACTCCACATAGGCGATAAATACGCCTTTAGCGAACGCCCATTCGCCGCATAAAGTCAAGTTCCTCGTGGTTGAGGGCGTTAATATAGAGATTTAAATCCGATGTGGCCTGCAAACCCGCGATACGCTCGTTCAGTTCGTTCCCCTGAATCTGAAGATTTTGTACACCGGCTTCAATTTTGCTGCATGAACTGACTATAGAATCCAACTTTGCATTAGCCTCTGTTATGGCAGAATACAGCATAAACTGATTTTGCTTTATATCATCCAGCTGTCTTATCAGAATATCAAGCTTAATAGAGATTATGTCAAGTCGTATTTCATATTCCAATCGGCTGTATGCCCCGTCAGGACCTTCGAGAGAATTAACCATACCGGAACAGAAATACTCATAAAATGAAGACACCGCCGCAAAGTTGTGATGGTATTTTTTGTAAATAACATTTACACCATACATTTTATCCAAGACATCGTTTGTATGGTTATAGCATTCCATCAGATTTTTGAGCTCTTGATTCAGATAAATTAAAGCGTTGTGTTCCCGCTGAAGTCGTTTCTCATCTTCCATTAACGCATTCTCGTACGCAATGTGCCTTTTCTGGTAGTCTGCGTCTTTTGCCGTTTTATCCTCTTGATAGGTTGCGTAATAAACGATTGCCTTATACAGCGCATAAAGAACTCCGCAAATAACAGCGCCACAGAGAGCTCCCTTCAGGGCATTACCTATTGCACTAAAGAAGCCGTTTGCTGTGGCAATTCCTAAAATACCACCCAGAATTCCTCCCAAAACAATAGCCACTGCAAGATTATCCCAATCTGTTTCTTCTCCTCGAGGCATTGCCATGACCGGCTCATCAATCTGCCCCGGATGGCCCAACCTCGAAATACGATCTTGAAGGGTGGCAATAAGATTGGTCTGCATGAAATGCTCCCTCTCCAAATCTACCAACATTCCCAGATAGTCTCTAATCTCATTTTTGGTCATATTTTTGCCTCCATAAAAAAGTGTGTGGTCCAAACGGAACCACACACCGAAAAACGCATGGCCCCATTTGTTGCCACACAAATCTTCTATGCCTGTAAAGAGGAAGAAGTAAGGACCCGCGTTTTTACCGCAGTTATTTTCCCTCAAACAGGCACAGGTATACCATTGGCAATATAGATTTGTGTGGCAGTTACATATTATCACACTTTTTGACAAAATGCAATCCTGCCGGCAAAAATACCCTGTAGCAACTATCACACCCTTTTCGCGCACCGCGCGGCGGCGCGCGGCATATACTCTATCGAAACAAAAACAAGCGGAGGTGCAGCATGGATAAATCCGAAAATCTCTTACGCGCGCTTCTTTCCACGCCTCAGGGCGCACGGGTGGCCGGGAACATGGATAAGCTGAAAAATTTCGCCGCGAGCGCGGAGGGTCAGGCGCTCCTCAGCCAGCTCGGCGGCGCGGGAGGCGACGCTCTCAAGGAGGCGGCGCGCGCCGCCGCCGGAGGCGACCGCGACAGCGCCGCAAAGCTCGTCAGCACGCTCATGAGCACCCCCGAAGGGGCGAAGCTCGCCATGACGCTCGTCGGTCTGCTCGGCTGAAGGGAGGCACGGGATGGATCCCAACATACTCGACGGGATACTCTCCTCGCCGGAGCTGCTCGCGGCGGCGGCAAAGCTCGCCGGGGAGCTTCTTTCCCGCGCCCCGTCGCCGGAGGCTGCGCCTGCCTCGTCCGACGGAGGGTCGGACACGGCCATGCCGGACGGCGCCATTCCGGGCAGCGGCTCCGCACCGGCGGCGTCCTCGTCCGACGGCGAAAGCATCCCCGCATCGGCGCCCGCGGGACTGCCCGGCGGCGACGACACGTCCCGCAGCGCGGCGTCCGGCGACGCGCTCTCCGCACTCATGGGGCTTCTCGGCGGGGCCGCGTCGCCGTCCCCCGCAAGGTCCGGGGAGAGCGCGAGCGCTTCCGGCACCCTGTCGGCGCTTCTCGGCGCGGCGGGCGGGGGACGCCGTGAAGCGCCGTCCTCCCCGCCTGCGCTCGACCCGAAGCTGCTCGCGACAGCGGCGCAGGTCCTCGGCGCGGTCGGCACGGACGACGACCGCACGCGTCTGCTCCTCGCGCTGAAGCCGCTTCTCCGCCGCGAGAAGGCGGAGCGCGTCGACCGCGCCGTCCGAATACTTAAAGTGAGCACCGCAGTACGCGCGGCGATAAATTCCCTTTCCGGAGGTGACAAAGGCGATGTACTCAAGATATGACCCCACGGGACGCTCCGTGTTCCGCCCGCTCGACGCGGAGGGCGGCGGGCAGGACGCTCCCGGCGGAGACTTTGTTTCCGTCCCGGACGGCTATTCCGGCACGGCGCTTGTCCGCGACTCCGCCTTCCCGGACTTTGCGGAGGCGCGAGACGGTCTCGGGGCCGGCGGCCTTCCCCGCGAGACGTCCGTCTCCGCCGGGGAGTTTTCCCACTGCGGGGACGCCTCCGGCGCGCCGCGCGGCGGCGGGGAGGTCGGCGCTGGCGCGTCACTCGCGGGGAGCGAAGCGGGAGGCGCGGACGCCGTCGCCGCCTCGTCTCCTGCGCGGGACGGCGGCATACTCGCCGCGCTTCGCGGCATCTCCGGCAGGCTGTTCGGCGACAGCGGCTTACTCGGAGGTCTCGACCTCGGCGACGTCATTCTGCTGCTCATCCTCGTGCTGCTCTTTTTGGAGGACGGCAAGCCCGGCGACCTCGTCATCCTTGCCGCCGTCGCGCTCTTTATCGGGCTCTGACCCGGTTCCCACGCGGATTTAATACTCTCTTAATTGACATCCCCTCTCCGCGCCGTGTATGATTGTTCTACACACGGCTTTTCGGAGAGGGGATCGACATGTACGAGCTTATGACCTCCGGCACGTTCGGCAGATTTTTACAGGCCGTGCCGCCGGCGCTTCTTGTGGGACTTGTGTACGCGGTCTGCCGCGCCGCCGCGCTCCATTGGAATCGTCCGCCCGCGTGGGGACGCGAAGTCGTGCGTCTGCTCTTTGTGTGCTACCTCGCGGGGCTCGCGGCGCTCGTCCTCGCGCCGCAGAACCTCTGGGGCGACATACTGTACTTCCTGCGCACCGGAAGCTTCGAATACGGCTCTCCGCCGCCCTTCTCCGGCGGGATAAACCTTGTCCCGGCGCTTGTGCGTCTCCTCACGGGAGAGTATTCGGGGCTCGGCGGCTGGGTGACGGAGATGCTTGTCGGCAACTTCCTTATGTTCCTGCCCCTCGGCGCGTTCCTGCCGTTCGTGACGGACAGGGTGACGGGCAGAAGCATCTTCGCCGTGGCGGCGCTCGTGCCGCTCGCGGTCGAGACGGTGCAGCTCGCCGTGGGACGCAGTTTTGACGTCGACGACCTCATATTGAACTTCGCCGGCATCGTCTGCGGCTTCTTTGCGGCGAAGGCTGTTGCAGCAGCAGCAGTGCGGAGAGTGCGTGGGAAAGCATCTCCGTCCAAATAGAAGCTTACAACAAGCGCGCGCCGGAAAAAATTCCGGCGCGCGTTTGTCATAGCCGCGCAGAGAATGCGCCCCTCGACTTGCTACGCGTCGAAACTTTTTACCGGGCGCATCAGAACCCCAAACGGCGTTTCACGCCGACATCCCGGCAAAAGCCGCGCAGAGTTCGCCGCCGAAGGCGGCGAATAAGGTTTAATCTATTTTCGGCGGCGGCGTGTACGTCGCCGAAAATACTTTGCGCGGAGCGCGCTTCGAAGCGCCGCAGGCGGCGCCCGCGCCGGTTCGCGCGGTTAAAGTTGCTTGCCTATGGCAAGCAACTTTGCGCAGGGGCGATTCACTCGCCCCGAGCATTTCAATTGGAAGGGCTCCCACGCGGTCGCCGACCGCGTGGGAATTGCGTAGCGGAGCGCCCGCCGCCGGCAGAGCTCCGCTCTGTCCGGCGGCTTCGTTACAAATAAGTAAGGGCGCGGATGAAATCCGCGCCCTTACTTATTTGTAACGACTATTGTATCGTATACGTTCCCTTTATAAGCACCTTGCAGTTGGATGTGGCCTGGAAGCCGCGCTCCGCGACGGTCACGACATAGACGTGGTTCTGCTGGAGCTGTCCGCCGGCGGCGAGATCCGCGCCGGAGGATATGTCGATAAGTCCGGGCGAGCCGGGTGCGACACAGCTTGCGGTGCCTATGCGCCACAGTATCTCGGTGCCGACCGCTCCTATGAGCTTCTGCCCGGCGCTCACGTCCACGACGGTGAAGGAATCGGTCGTACCGGCGGACGGCGCGGACGGCGTCTCGCCGCCCGGCGCGGTCGTGCCGCCGGATACTCCGCGCGACGCTATCGCGTCCGCAACGCGGTTGATGAAGTCCTCATCGGCAAAGCCCGCGGCGTACTGCTCCTCAAAGCGGCTTATCTTGTCGTTTATCGATTGGTCGACCTGCGCTATCTTTTCGTCGATGGACTGGTCGAACTCGTCTACCTTCTGGCCTATTATCTTCTCGATGTTGTCATTGAGCTGCGGGATGAGCTGCTCTATGTAGCTCAGCGAAACGAGAGGGTCGTCCGCGCCGCCGAGCTCCGCCGCTATAGCCGCGCCGCCGGCGAGCAGAAGCACCACGAGCAGCACCGTGCAGGCACAGGTTATCCACTTTTTCGAGACCATTTCAATGCACTCCTTTTTCTTAGACCTTCTCCCGTCCGCCTATGCCGAAGCTCACGGCTATCGCGTCGTCTATTCGGTGCATGAGCACACCGTCGATGCGGCCCATCCGCTCGCGCAGACGCCTCTTGTCGAGCGTGCGTATCTGCTCGAGCAGAACCACCGAGTCCTTCGACAGGCCGAAGGAACCGGCGCTGAGCTCTATATGCGTCGGCAGCCTCGCCTTGTTTATCTGCGAGGTTATAGCCGCCGCGATAACGGTCGGGCTGAACTTGTTCCCTACGTCGTTCTGGACTATGAGCACCGGGCGCATGCCGCCCTGCTCACTGCCTACCACCGGACTCAGATCCGCGTAGTATATCTCTCCTCTTTTGACATTGATTTCCACCGTATTCACGCTCCGGAGTCGGATTACGGCCGCCGCGCCGAGGGTTGATTATGTAGCGGCCGCAACATAATTCTGCCCCAAGGACGCGCGCCCTAAACACCGGCGCGGGGTCCAATATTTACCTCGCCGCGCGGCCTCCGCTCCATAGTATGCGGCAGCCGCCCGGAGAGTCAGCGTGGAAATACAACGTACATCTTATTATAGCAAATGCGCGCGGCTTTGGCAAGCGCTATTTGCTCTCCCATATTTTTCCGTGATAATGCCACACCTTCGCCACGCGCGGGGAGGGCGCGCACATTATCTCGTAGGGTATCGTACCCGCGGCGGCGGCGACCTCCTCCACAGGTATCGAAGCGTCTCCGTCGCTTCCGAAGACGGTCACTACGTCGCCCACCTTCGCCTCCGGAATGTCCGTGAGGTCTATCATCGACATATCCATGCAGATATTTCCTATCTGCCGCGCGCGCTTTCCGTGCACGAGCACGTCTATCTTCCCGGAGAGCATGCGGTGCAGCCCGTCCGCATAGCCTATTGCCACCGTGCCGGTGCGTATGGGGCCGTCCGAGCGGAACCGCCGCCCGTAGCTCACCGACACCGGCTCCGCGTACTCGTGTATCTGGACTATCCGCGTCCTCAGGCTCATCGCGGGGCGAAGTCCCTCGCAGGGGAGCACCTCGCCGTCCGGCGACACTCCGTACAGGACTATCCCGGGACGTACCATATCAAACCTCGCACCCGGGATGTTGAATATCGCGCCGCTGTTCGATATATGCACCGTGGGGAGCGCGATCCCGCGCTCGCGGAGCAGTCCGAGCAGGCGCTCAAATCTTTCGAGCTGTTCCCGCTGGAACGGCTCGCCCGGAATCTCGCTTGTCGCGAAGTGGGTGAATATCCCCTCCGCCTCGAGATGCGACAGCCGCGCGGCGCGCACTATTTCGTCCGCCGAGCGGACGGCGGACGCGTCCCCGGTCTCAAAGCCGAGGCGGCTCATGCCGGTGTCCGCCGCGAAGTGGATAAGGAGCTTTTGTCCGCAGGCGGAAAGCGCCGAATCGAGCGTCTCCGCGTACTCTATCGACCCGACAGTCTGTATCACACGCATCTCCGCAAGCTCCGGCGCGCGCGAAGGATCGCTCACACCCAATACCATCACCGGGCGGGTTATTCCCGCCGCGCGGAGCTCCGCCGCTTCGTCCGCCGTCGCGACGGCGAAGCGATCCGCGCCGCAGTCCTCGAGCACCCGCGCGACCTCCGCCGCGCCGTGGCCGTAGGCGTCCGCCTTGACGACCGCCATCACCGCCGCGCTTCCGGCGCGCTCGCGTATCAGTCTGAAATTGTGCTCTATGTTGTCAAGAGAGATCTCCAGATATGTCCGCAAGGCTTTCACTTCCCCCTGTATCAAACGTGTCAAACTCGCACACAAGGCGTCTTTCTCCGTCCCGCAGGAACTCCGCCGCCGTAGGCGTGAGTGTATCGAGCGTGACCCACACGCGGGTCTCGTCCGAGCCGGACGCGTAGACGAGGAGCACGCAGTCCGTACCCGCGCGCTTCTCCGCGCCCACTTCGCGCGGCGAAGCGCTGCGAAACAGCCGCGCCACCTCCGCCGCCGCCGTCACCGGCGCAATGCCGAGCGCGGACGGGTCGCCCGCCTCGAAGCTCGCGCCGTCATACTCCACCGTACACTCCCCCGCGCCTATCGTGATGTCAATACCCTCGAGCTCGGCGGGCTCGAGGACGCGAACGCCGCATTCGTCGCCCGCGACCGACGCCGCGAGCCGGAAGGAGACGGTGCGCGAGGGATATTCCGCCGTCACCGTCATCTCGGTATCGAAGTCTCCGAGCGCCGCGAGGCGATTCAATATGTCCTCGCTCTCCTCCTCGCTCGGGGCGCAGGAGGTGAGCAGGGCAAGCGTCAACGCTATAAGAAAAACAGATATTTTACGCAAGGCAGGTCCTCCCGACGGAGGCCGTGCCTCCGCTATTTGCGCGGGACTATGTCCTTCAGCGTAAGCGGGAGCTTTCGGAGCAGGTCGCTCGGCAGCATGCCGAACTCGCCCAGCTCCTCCGCCGCGAGGCTCCCGGCGCGCCCGTGGATGTACGCGCCCGCCGCCGCCGCGTCCATGGGGGACAGTCCCCCCGCCGCAAGACCGGCTATGACGCCCGCGAGCACGTCGCCCGAGCCGCCCTTCGCCATTCCGGGATTCCCGGAGGCGGCGACGAACGTCTCTCCGTCCGGCGCGGCGACGACCGTCGTGCCGCCCTTCAACACCGTCACGGCGCGCGTCGCCTCCGCGAGGCTCCGCGCTCCGGCGAGACGTCCCGCCTCGAGCGAGCCGCCGAGCCGCGCGAACTCAACGTCGTGCGGGGTCACTATCGTAGGCGCTTTGCGCCCGCGCAGTATATTTATATTCGAGGCGGCGAGGTTTATGCCGTCCGCGTCGAGCACGAGGGTACACTTCAGCCCGAGTATGAGCTCCGCCGCGAAGCGGTCGCTCTCCTTCGAGCGGCCGAGACCGGGTCCGAGGACGACGACGTCCGCCTTCTTCGCCCGCTCGAGCACTTCCTCCGCGGCCTTCGCGGCGTATCCGCCGCCCGCCGACGAGACCGGGAAGCATATCGTCTCCCGCAGGCCGGACGCCATTATCGGATACACGCATTCCGGCGCCGCCATGTATACAAGTCCCGCGCCGGCGCGGAGCGCGCCGTCCGCCGCGAGCTGCGGCGCGCCGGTGAGTCCCATGCTTCCGCCGACTATGAGCACGCTGCCGTAGTCGCCCTTGTGCGAGTCGCGGCGGCGCGGCGCTATCTTCTCAAACAGGAAGTCGTCCCCGACAAGGCGGACGTCTCCCCCCGCCGCTTTCTCCGCTTCCGGGGAGATGCCTATCTCCGCCGTCATGACGCGCCCGGAGAGGCTGCGCCCGGGTTCTATGAAGTGCGCGGGCTTCGCGCGTCCGAACGCGACTGTCACGTCGGCGCGCACCGCATGCTCGCTTGCCGCGCCGTCCGCCGCGACGCCGGAGGGCAGGTCTGCGGACACGACGGGCGCGCGGGAGATGTTCATCACCCGCGCCGCCTCGAGCGCCGCTCCCCTCAGGCTTCCGTGAAAGCCGGCGCCGTACACCGCGTCGATTATGACGCCGGCGCCGGCGCAGAACTCCATCGACTCACGCGAGGAGCGCTCGAACGGCTCCTCCTCGCCGCCGTCGGCAAGGTATCCGTCTCTCATGACGGAGGTAAGCGCGGCGAGCTCTCCGCCCGCGACGGCGTAGACCTTCACCTCCGCACCGGCAGAACGGAGGATGCGGGCGGCTCCGTAGCCGTCCCCGCCGTTCTTTCCTCTGCCGCAGAACACGGCAGCGCGCCTGCCTTCCGCGCCGCCCATGAGCGCCGCCGCTTCAGCGGCGAGCGCCTCCGCCGCGCGCTCCATCAGGACGTGCTCGGGCGTGCCCCGGCGGATCTCCTCCGCCTCGAGCGCCGCCATCTTCTCTTTAGAATAGAGCCACATACGCTATCCCCTTTCGACCGTGACCACGGCCGCCGCCGTGGACGCCGTGTGAGTTATCGAGACCCGAATGTTTACGTCGGCGTAGCACTCCGCCGTCCCGCCGTGCAGGACGATGAGCGGCTCGCCGCGCTCGCCGTGGCGCACCTCCACCTCTCCGAGCGGAATTTTCAGTCCCTCGCCCACGGCCTTCACGAACGCCTCCTTGGCACAGAAGATGCCGGCGGCGCTCTGCGCTCCGTTCCGCGCGACGTAGTCCCGCTCGGCCGCGGTGTAGACGCGCTCCATGAAGTGTCCGTTTTTCATGGGACGCTCCATCCGCGCGATGTCGAGCATGTCGATACCGACCCCCGCTATCAAACCTCGTCACCTCTGCGGAGCAGCTCGGGAGGTACGTCCTTCGCCTTGCCCGGTATCACCCGCGCCATCGCGCCGAGGAGCTTTTCGTTGGGGTTGAAGAAGAGCACGGTGTCCACCCCGGCGTCGTCCTCATAGCGCGCGAACCACAGTCCGTCCGTGCGGTCGGAGATGCTCGCGTGGATGAAATTGCGTATCGACTGGCTCTCGTACTCCGCGCGGTACTCCGCCTTCACCGGCGCGAGTATCGAGAACCGGCGGACAGACACCGAGAGCATCTTCTTGCGCTTGCGCCGTCCCGCGATGCAGTCCACGTCGAGCTCGCCGTTCATGACCGAGTACTCGTACTCGACGGACATATTACGTATGAAGTTGTAAGCAAGATAAACGCTTATCGCGAACACCGCCGGGAACACCGTCCTGAGTATTCCTATGATCAGGAACGCAGAGTCTACGACAAACGCGGCAAGAATTATCAGAACGATCTTGATAACGTCGGTAAAATCGCGCTTTTTCTTTACAATCTGTTCGTTAAATACGTCCGCCATGCTTTCCCGCTCCCTTTCGCCGCTGTAAAAATCTATACGGATATAGTATATCGCAAAGCATACGATTAGTCAAATCTTTTGCTTTTGCCCCGCAAGGTCGCGGCTTCGCCCGCAGATAAGGTGTTGCAATAAACGCTATATTATGGTATATTAAAATTGTATAAATCAGACAAATCAAAGGAGGTTTTGCTATGGATTTCAGCAAACTCACCCGCTATCTGGCGTCTCTCGAGGCGGCGGACATTCCCGCGGCGGACGTCGAGGTTCGTATGAACCACGACGTCGTCTACCGCAGGTACGTCGGTCACCCGGACGCGGAGCGGAAGGCTCCCATGACCGGGGGCGAGCTCTACCTCATCTTCTCCTGCTCGAAGGTGTCGCTCTGCCTCGGCGCGCTGAAGCTCGTGGAGGAAGGCCGCCTCGCGATAGACGACCCGGTGTCCAAGTACCTGCCCGAGTTCGCGTCGCTCACGGTGCGCGACGGCGACGCCGTCCGTCCCGCAAAGACCGAGCTGCTTGTCCGCCACTGCTTCCTGATGGAGGGCGGCTGGAGCTACGGCGTGTTCGGGGAGTTCCCGGAGCCGGAGACCGTCCATGACAACATTACCATGGCGGCGCAGATGGCAAAGGTCCCGCTCCACTTCGACCCCGGCACACGCTACGAGTACGGCACAAGTCAGGACGTCCTCGGCGCGATAATCGAGAAGATAACCGGCAAAAGCCTCGGCGCGTACCTCGACGAGGTGTTCTTCCGGCCGCTCGGCATGACCGACACCGGCTTTCACCCCGACGCGGAGCAGCAGAAGCGCCTCGCCGCCGCGTGGGTCTACGACAACGAGCGTAACAGAGTCTCTCCTCTCGAGGGCGGCGGCGCCATTGACAGCCAGGGCGTCGAGCTCGGCAGCGGCGGTCTCTACAGCACCGTGCACGACTACTCGCTCTTTATGGACATGATAGCGAACGGCGGCGTCGGCGCAAACGGCGTCCGCGTCCTGAAGGAGGAGACGCTTGCGCTCTGCCAGAGGAACCTCCTCGAGTACGTGCCGCTCAGCGACTTTCGCCGCTGGCAGACCCCGCTCTACGGCTACGGCTGGGGTCTCTGCGGCCGCGTCCACATGGATAAGAATCTGTCCCTCTCTCCGACGCCGGTGGGAGAATTCGGCTGGAACGGCGCGGCGGCCGCGTACTGCATGGCGGACACAGAAAACAAGGTCTCAATTTACATCGGAATGCAGGTCATGAACTGCAACTACGCCTACAATATCATACATCACAGGATACGGGATCTCGCCTATGAGGCGATGGGGCTGTAACGCCTCCACCCGATACCCGTCGACGGAGTACGACTATGATAAAGCTTATACATACCGCAGACCTGCACCTCGGCTCGCCGATAGCGGGTCTTCCGGAGGATGTCGCGGCCGAGCTCCGCGAGGAGCTTTTCACCACGCTTGCAAAGATTTGCGAGCTCGCGGAAAGCGAGCGAGCGGACGCCATACTCATCTCCGGCGATCTCTTTGACGAGCCCTCCCCCTCCCGCTCGGTGGCGGACAGGACCTTCGCTCTGCTGGGACGCGCCGGTGTGCCGGTATTTATTTCCCCGGGAAATCACGACTATATGTCGGTCCACTCGGTCTACCGCAGGCAGGACCTGCCCGAGAACGTCCACATCTTCCGCTCCGAGCGGATAGAGAAGATACCGTGTGGGGACTTCGACGTCTACGGCGCGGGCTTCGCCGCGCCCGTGGTCGAGCGCGAGCTGCTGCAGGGCTTCCGCGCGGAGCAGGGACTTCCCTCGGTGATGGTCCTGCACGGCGAGGCGGACGCCTCCTCCGCGTACTACCATGCGGTCTCGCCGCGCGACATTGCCGTGAGCGGACTCAGCTACCTCGCGCTCGGACACATACACGCGCGGAGCGAAGCCGTTCGCGCGGGCGACACGCTCTTTGCCTACCCGGGCTGCCCCATGGGGCGCGGCTTTGACGAGACCGGCGAGAAGGGCGTGTATGTCGTCGAGATCGAGGATCGCGCCCGCGTGAGGTTCGTCCCGCTCGGCGCGCGGAAATTCGTGACTATAGAGAGCGGCGAGCGCGCCGTCCCGGACGGCCTCGAGCGCGACCTTGTGAAGCTCGTCCTCACCGGCGAGAGCGAGCCGGTCGACACCGAGGCGCTCGCACGCGAGCTTGCTCCGCGAGCGTTCTATGTGAAGGTCACGGACAGGACGCGCCTGCCGAAGCGCGTGCGCGAGCTTGCCGCCGAGGACTCGCTTGCGGGGGCGTTCCTCCGCGCGCTCGATGCCGTCCGCGCCGAGTCCGGCGACGCCGGGAACGCAGAGGCCGAGGCGCTCGCGGAGCTTGCCGCGAGGTACGGCCTCGCCGCGCTCGACGGAGAGGAGGCGCCGCTGTGAAGATAAGACGGATGTTTGCGACGTTTGCGGGGCTGCACGAGTCGAAGCTCGAGCTCGAGCCCGGCCTCAACATCATCGAGGGCGCAAACGAGAGCGGAAAGTCGACCTGGTGCGCGTTCCTCCGCGCGATGCTCTACGGCATACCCACGCGGGAGCGCGACACGAAGGAGCGTCCCGCCGAAAAGAACCTCTACCGCCCGTGGTCGGGCGCTCCGATAAGCGGCAGGCTCGAGCTCGAGGCGGACGGCCGTGAGATAACGGTGGAACGGAGCGGCACAGACTCCGCGCCGCTCCGCAGTCTCCGCGCCTACACCTCCGGCGGCGGGGACGCCGGCCTCACCGCCGAAAACATCGGCGAAAAACTGACCGGCGCGAGCCGCGAGGTGTTCGAGCGGAGCGCGTTCGTTTCCTCTCCGCCGCTGCCCTCCGGCTCTGCGGAGCTCGAGGCGCGGATACTCGCGACCGTCTCCTCCGGGGACGAGAGCGCGAACGCCTCGGCGGCGGAAGCGCGCCTCCGCGAATGGCAGCGCCGCCTCCGCTTCAACCGGCGCGGAGAGATCCCCGAGCTGGAGGGCGAGATAAACTCCCTGCGCCGCAAGGCGGACGATTGCCGCGCGACCGCCGACCTGATAGATTCGCTTGAATCGGAGCTCCGCGAGGCGGCCGCCCGAGAGAAGGAGCTTGAAGACCTTCTAAAGCGTATGGGCTCCGCCGAGAGCGCCGCCGCGCGGAGGAAGCTTGCCGCCGCGCGGGAGCGGCTCGAAAATATCGAGCAGGAGCTTAGGAACATCGAGGAAAACGTCCTCCCCGAGGGGTGCCCTTCCACGGGCGAGCTGCGGAGCCTCGAGGGCCGAGTCACAGCCGAGAGGGATGCGGCCTCCGCGCGCCTAAGAGATCTGGACGAGGAGCTTTCAGAGCTCGACCGGCGGATATTCGCCGCCGTAGGCAGAGCGCAGCACGCGCACGGCGCGCTTCCGAACGCCGAGACGCTCGCGGGTCGGGCGGCCGCCGCCGCGCAGCAGGATCTCGACGAGGCGCGGCGGCTCGAAGCGTCCTCGTCGGACAGGACGCCGCGCCGCTTTGCAGTCCTTGCGGCGCTCCTCGGGCTTGCCGCCGTCTGCTGCTTTGTGTCCGAGCTGTTTATCCGCTCCAACGTTCAGATATTCTGCGGCGCCGCTGCGGCGGTTTGCTGTCTTGTGCTTGCGGTTCTCGCGGCAAGGAGCGTGAGGAAGCGCACGCTCTCTCGCGCGTCGCTTGAAGCGCTGCTTCGGGGCTGGAACGCCGGCTCTCCCGATGCGCTCCGCGAGTTCATCGAGAACACGAGGTCGGCGGAAGCTCACCGCTCGAAATGCGCCGAGCGCGCGGCGGGTCTTGCGGGCGAGCCGTCCCCCGCAGAGGACGAGCTCGAGGCGCTCACGGGCGAGCGCGGGCAGCCGCTCGACGCGCTGAGAACGCTCATATCGTGGAGCGAGAAGCGCGACATGCTGCAAGGCAGCGCCCGCGAGGCGCGCGCCGCTATCGACGCACTGAAAAGCTCCGTCCCCGCCGAAAGCGCGGACGGAAGCGAGGAGGACGTTCCGAGCGCCGAGGACTTTTCCGGCATGACGCGAGAGGACGCGGAGGCGGAGCTTGAAGCGCTCCGCCGTCACATTGCCGAGCTCCGCCGCGACGTCTCATACAACAGCGGCGTCCTCGGCGGGCGCGACGCGGCGATCATCGACGAAAAGCGCGGGCGGCTCGAGGAGCGTCTTGCCGAATGCGAGCGCCGCTACCGCGCCATCGACACGGCGCTCGAAGCGCTCCGGCGCGCGGGCGACGAGCTTCGCAGCCGGTTCTCCCCCGCCCTCGGAAAGGAGACCGCGCGGATACTCGGCGAGCTCACCGCCGGACGGTACGACCGCGTGACGGTAAGCCGTGAGTTCAGGCCTGAGGCGGGGCGCGAGGCGTCTCCCCTCCGCTCGGGAGCACAGCTCAGCCGTGGGACGTCCGACCAGCTCTGGTTCGCGCTTCGGCTCGCCGTGGCGCACGCCGTCCTCCCCGAGGACACGCCGCTGATTCTCGACGACGCGTTCGTCACCTTCGACGACGGGCGCCTCGAGGCGGCGCTCCGCCTCCTTGAGCGCGAGGCCGAGACGCGGCAGATACTGCTCTTCACCTGCCACAGCCGCGAGGCGGAGCTGTGCGCGGGACACGAGAACGTCAATATCGTAAGGCTTTGAGCATTTTGCTCTGCATTTTCAGGCAGAGCAAAGCTCTATAAAAAATAGTTTGCGGGGGGCATTGCCCCCCGCAAAACTTTCTACTCCGCAAAAACGTTGTTCCCGTCCGGCAGGACGAACTCTCTCCTGTCCACCGCGTCGGTGGAAAGCGAGAGCGTCTGCATCGAATATGCGAGCTCGCCGCCGTCCCACGTCTCGAACTTCCACAGAAGTCCGTTCGAGAGCGACACCCACCAGCGATTCGTCTGACCCATGTCGTCCACGGTCTCTGCGTAGAGACAGGGGATGTCGCCGCTCGCCTCATACCGGCAGAGCGCCACGTTTTCCCGCGGCACCGCCGCAAGATCCTCGTAGGTAGGGATCTGCGCCTCGTCGTCGGTGCTGAACGCCGCCGTCGCGCCGACGTAGTACTGCGTCTCGTTCTCGTACCAGATATATGTGTCCTCGCCCGCAACAATGCAGTTCCGCTCGGGCGAGCCGGACTCGTCGTAGCTGCGGATAAGCTCATATCCGCCGGTCGACCACACCTCGCGGCGCGTCTCGGACGAGCCGCTGTCCCAGTACAGGCCGACCTTCATCGTGGCGTAATACTCCTCCGGCCGCTCGAGCGACAGCACGAGCGCCGCGAGCGTCTCCGCGCTCACGTCTCCCGCGTCCGGCGCACGGTCCGAGCCGTCAAAGCTCCATCCGGGCTGAAGTCCCTCGGGAAGTTCCTGCGGCAGGACTATCTCCGGCCGCTCGCCCGTCGCGCCGGTCGCAAATATGCTCATCAGCACCGCTATGACTATCGTCGCCGCGGCGAGCATCGCAAAGAGCATTATCCGCCCCT
The DNA here is from genome assembly GCA_947631015.1 of uncultured Clostridia bacterium. Classification (GTDB taxonomy): domain Bacteria; phylum Bacillota; class Clostridia; order Oscillospirales; family JAAYOS01; genus CANRIN01. The sequence goes on along the minus strand of CANRJS010000008.1, from coordinate 15,297 downwards.
TGTTCATTCTCTCAGCCTCCGAAGGAGTCCGGCTTTTCGCCGCGCCCGAAGTGCCAAAGTATCGCGTCGGTTATCCTGCGCGACGCCTCTCCGTCCCCGTATGGGTTGACGGCGTTCGCCATGGCGTCATATGCCGCGCCGCCGTCGAGAAGCTCGCAGGCCATAGAGATTATATCGTCCCGCTCGATGCCGCAGAGCTTCACCGTCCCGGCCTCGACCGCCTCCGGACGCTCGGTCTCGTGGCGCATGACGAGCACCGGCTTGCCGAGCGCCGGAGCCTCCTCCTGTATCCCACCCGAGTCGGTCATGACCATATAGGCGCGCTCCATGAGGTTGTGCATCTCGTCGAGGTCGAGCGGCTTTATGAGATGGATGTTCCTCACGCCGCCGAGCACGCGGTGCGCGTTCTCGGTGACGTACTCGGAGAGGTGGACCGGGTACACGAATTCGACCTCCGGGTAGCGCGACGCGGTCTCCCGTATCGCCGAGAGGATGTTCTCAAAGGGCCGGCCGTAGTTCTCGCGGCGGTGAGCCGTGACTATAACTATCCTGTGGCCGAGGCCGTCCAGCTCGCGCAGGACCGGGTCGCGGAAGCGGTAGTCGCTCCGCACGGTGGTCTTGAGCGCGTCTATCACTGTGTTGCCGGTGATGAATGTCTCGCCGAGGACGTGCTCGAGCGCGAGGTTTTCCGCGTTGCGGCGCGTCGGCGCGAAGTTCAGCGACGCTATCTGACCTACGAGCCTGCGGTTCATCTCCTCCGGGAAGGGCGAGTAGATGTTGTAGGTGCGAAGCCCCGCCTCGACGTGGCCCACCGGTATCTGACGGTAGAACGCCGCAAGCGCCCCGGCAAACGTCGTCGACGTGTCGCCGTGGACGAGAACGATGTCCGGCGCGGCGTCCTTCAATACGCCGTCCATCCCCTCGAGTATCCTGCCGGTTATCTCGTAGAGCGTCTGCCCCGGCTTCATGATGTTGAGGTCGTAGCGCGGGACTATGCCGAATATCTCAAGTATCTGGTCAAGCATCTCGCGGTGCTGAGCCGTCACGCAGACGATGCTCTCTATCTCCTCGCGCGAGGCGAGCTCGAGCGCGAGAGGAGCCATCTTGACCGCCTCCGGACGGGTGCCGAAAACCGTCATGACCTTAATCTTTTCCACTTTCGCTGTCCCCCTTGTCTTCTTTTGCGGACGATGCCGCATCGCCGTCTCCGGCGGACGTCTCTCCGTTCTCCCCGTGCGCTTCGCCGGATGTACCGGCGTCCGGCGCTGTCTGTGCGTCCGGCTCCGCGCCGCCGCTCCCGTCTTCCGCTTTTTCCGTTTCGCCCGACGGCGCGTTCTTTTTCCCGAAGCCTATCAGCCTCCACGCGACGAATCCGACGAGCAGGAACGCGAGCAGAAGGAACATCGCGCGTATCTCGCCGGAGGCGGTAAGCACCACCGCCGTGAGGCCGAGTATGCCGCTCATCGTGTACATTATCGCAACCGCCTGCTTCTGGTTGAAGCCCATGTCTATGAGGCGGTGGTGGACATGTCCCCTGTCCGGGCTCATCGGGTTCTGACCCTTGAGAAGCCGCCGCACGACGGCGAACACCTCGTCAAATATCGGCAGCGCGAGTATGAGGAAGGGCACGGCGAAGCTTATCACGGCGTAGAACTTGAAAAGTCCCTGTATCGATATCGTCGCGAGTATGAAGCCTATCGACATCGCGCCGACGTCGCCCATGAAGATCTTTGCCGGGTTGAGGTTGTAGGGCATGAAGCCCGCGCACGCGCCGACGAGCGCCGCCATCACGAGGGCGATATTCGGCTCGCTCACGAGCAGTGCGATTATCAGCATACACAGCGAGGATATCGTGCTTACGCCGACGGCGAGCCCGTCCAGTCCGTCTATGAAGTTGACGGAGTTGGTTATCGCAACTATCCATATCACCGTGACGATGTTTGATATCCACTCGCCGAGGTGAAGGTACGCCTGGTCGCTGAAGATGTTTATATTCGACAGGAACTCTATCCGAACGCCGTGCGCCACGACTATTATCGCGGCGGCTATCTGCACCGCGAAGCGGAGCAGAGCCGGCAGCGGCGATATGTCGTCTATGAGGCTTATGACGACTATCAGCACAAGGCCGATGAGTATTCCCCGAAGTCCGCTGTCCACCTCGCTGAACACGAGCACCGAAATCATGAACCCGAGGAATATCGCAAGTCCGCCTATGCGCGGTATCGGCACCTTGTGCATACGGCGGTTGTCCTTCGGCACGTCCACGCCGATGCCGGAGCGGTTCGCGAACTGCCGCACCACCGGCGTGCAGACAAACGAGACGATGAACGCCGTCACAAGCGAGGCTATCACCCAGATTATGAGCTCACTCGGCATGGCTCTCCCTCCGTTCAGCGCTCGACGAAGCCTATGACGCGGCGCACCCTGTTGAGCACGGGCTCACTGAGATCCCGCGCACGCTCCGCGCCCTCGCGGTATATCCGCTCGAGCTCGTCCGCGCCGTCCGAGAGGTAGTGCTCCGCGCCCTCGCGTATCGGGCGCAGCACGTCGGTGACGACCTCGGCGACGGCGGGCTTGAACACGCCGTAGCCCTTGCCGTCAAACTCCCGCTCTATCTCGTCGTAGCTCCTGCCGGTGACGGCGGAGTATATCGTCATGAGATTCGCGATGCCCGGCTGATTTTCCGGGTCGAAGCGCACTACGCCGAGGCTGTCGGTCTTGGCGCGCTTGAACTTCTTCATTATGGCGTCCGGGCTGTCCATGATGTAGACGCTGCCCTGCGGGTCGTCGTCCGACTTGCTCATCTTCGCCGTGGGGTCGGTGAGGCTCTTTATCCTCGCGCCGACCTTCGGCACGAACGGCTCGGGGAGCTTGAACACGTCTCCGTACACGCCGTTGAAGCGGACGGCGATGTTCCGCGCGAGCTCGACGTGCTGCTTCTGGTCCTCGCCCACCGGAACGAGCTCGGTGTCAAAGAGCAGGATGTCCGCCGCCATCAGCACAGGGTAGGTGAAGATGCCGCTGTTGAGGTTGTTTGCCTGCTTCTTCTGCATCTCCTTGTATTGGGTCATGCGGTTAAGCTCGCCTATCATCGAGTAACAGCCGAGTATCCAGCCGAGCTCCGCGTGGGCGGAGACGTGGCTCTGGAGGTATATCACGCTCTTCTTCGGGTCGAGCCCCGCCGTGATGTACTGCGCGAGCTGCTCGCGGGCGCGGCGGCGAAGCGTCTCCGGGTCGTTACGTATGGTTATGGCGTGCAGGTCGACGATGCAGTAGAGGCATTCGTACTCGTCCTGGAACCCGACCCAGTTCTTTATCGCGCCGAGGTAGCTGCCGAGCGTGAGGTCGCCCGTAGGTTTGATGCCGCTGAATATCCTTTTCTTTGCGTTTTCCATATATATTACACCTTTCGGAATGATTTCGTTTTATTTGACGTAGCCGTCTATCTCGCGGCCGAGTATCTCGCAACCGCGCACGAGCTGATCGTCGGTCGGAAGAGAGAAATTGAGGCGTATCGAACGGCTCGTCGCATGCTCGTCCACGTTGAACGCGGAGCCGGGGACGCACGCGAGCTTATGCGCCTTTGCGCGGCGGCAGAGCTCCGCGCCGTCGTACCCCTCCGGGAGAGTGAGCCAGATAAACAGCCCGCCGTCCGGTACGGTCCACTCCGCCTTGCCCTCGGGGACGTACTTTCCAAGTGCGTCGAGCATGATGTCGCGGCGGCGGCGGTAGACTTTCCGACACTCCTCGATGTGCCGCTCGAAGCCGCCGCCGGTGACGAGGCGTTCGACTATCATCTGGAAGAACAGGTTCGTGTGTACGTCGCTCACCTGCTTTGCGACGGCCATCTTCGCCGTGACGTCCCGGTGCGCGACGACGTACCCTATGCGTATGCCGGGCGCTATCACCTTCGAGTAGGAGCCGCAGAATATGACGCGCCCCTCCTCGTCCATGCTCTTGATGGTGGGGACGGTCTCGCCCGAGTAGCGAAGCTCAAAGTAAGGGCTGTCCTCTATGATACAGACGTCGTAGCGGCGCGCAAGTTCCATAAGCTTTTCGCGGCGGCGGAGCGACATCGTGGACCCGCCGGGGTTCTGGAAGGTCGGAATGGTGTACACCGCGCGGATGCCCGGGTCGGCCTTTAGCCGCTCCTCGAGCTTATCCACGCACATCCCCTCCCCGTCGCACGGAATGCCGACGAGGCGGAGACGCTGCGCGCGGAAGCAGTTGAGCGCGCCGATGAAGCTCGGCGCTTCGCAGGCTATCGCGTCCCCCTCGTTGAGGAGCACCTTTGTCGCGAGCTCTATCCCCTGCTGTCCGCCGGAGACTATTATGCAGTCGTCAAAGTCGCGCCCCACGTCATGGAGCAGCTTCACGCGCTCCGCCGTGGCGCGGCGGAGCGGCGTATAGCCTTCGGTTATGCCGTACTGGAACGCCGCGCCGGACGCGTCTCTGAATATCTCGGCGGCGGCGGACGCCATCTCCTCCGTGGGGAAGGTGTCCGGCGAGGGATTGCCCGCGGCGAAGCTTATCGCCTCCGGGTCGGGATCTGCCTTTAGTATCTCGCGTATCGCGGACGGCTTCAGCGTGTCGATACGCTCGGAAAATCTGAAATTCATCGCTATGCCTCCAAACGGTACGGGCCGCGCGGCGCGGGCTTTTCCGCCGCCGCGAATTTTGCCTATACTTAATAGTATTTTAGCATATCCTGCCCGCACTGGCAAGAGTTTGTTTCGGCGGCGCGGTGCAGGACGAAAAACCGGCAGGGCCCCAGCCCTGCCGGTTTTCGTTTCAGTGTGTGTAGAACCGCATTACTTCGCGGCAAAGCACTTTTTGCAGAACGCGTCCACAAGGTCGAGCACCTCGTCCGTCCAGAACTCCGCTCCGCCGTGGTCCGCGCCTTTTATCAGGTACAGGTCGGCGGTGTGGCCGGTCTTTTTCAACTGCTCGTAGATGACGACACTGCACGTGCAGTTGACGACGCGGTCCTTCGTGCCGTGGAACATCAGCACCGGCGGCATCACGGTATCCCCGTCGATGTTGCATTCGACCGAGAGCGCCCGCGCGAGCTCCGGATGCTCGAGCAGGTTCTTCCCGCCCATGACGCGCCCCTCCGGGCTGTCCGGCAAGCAGTGAAGGACCTGAATGGGGTTGGAGTCGGGCGCCATAACAGAGGACGAGCCGTAGTAGCTCACTACGCCGCACGGCTCCGCGCTGACGCCGGGGAACAGGTTGTCCTCCGAGTCGTCGTCATGGAGCATGCCGCCCCACATCGCGGTGTGTCCTCCGGACGAGTCGCCCGCGAGGACGACCTTCGCCGGGTCGATGCCGAACTTGTCGGCGTTGCTGCGGAGGAAGCGGATGGCGTTACGCGCGTCCTTTATCTGTGCGGGGAACGCCGCGAGCCCGGAGTGGCGGTACTCCACGATGGCGCAGACGTATCCGCGCAGAGCGAGCTTTGCAAGCGACGCGACGTTGCCGTAGACGTACTGCGGCATCCACGCGGAGCCCTGTACGAAGACATAGCAGGGCAGCGGCTCTGCGGGAATTTTCTTCTCCGCCGCGACTCGCTTGTTGCGGCATTCCGGGATAAGTATCTGGAGATGCAGAGGATGGCCGTCCGGCTTCGCGTACTCCACGTCGTGCAGGTACATGACGCCCGGCTCGTCGCCGGTCGTCGCGATGATGTGCGCGCCCTCCGGGCAGCCCTCGAACTCGGGCAGTTCCTCATAGGTCCATGCTTTTACTTCCATGACATTGCCTCCTTGATTGTGTGTTTTATCGCGCGCCTCGGCGCTCGGGGGTTTTGAGATTATTATACCATATCGCGGAGCGATATGGTATAATAATCTTACAAATAGAGCCGCGTGAACAGTCACGGCAGTACGGACGTTATTCGGCGGCTTGTTATACCGATACGAAAAGAGGCGGAAAAATGAAAAGGATAGACGAACTGCTCGCCGGAAAGGGCGGAAGCTACATCCTGCCCTTCTTCTGGCAGCACGGCGAGGACGAGGCGACGCTCCGGGACTACGTCCGCGCCATCTATGAGGCGAACATCCTGGCGATGTGCGTCGAGTGCAGGCCGCACCCGGATTTCTGCGGCCCAAAGTGGTGGGAGGATCTGGACGTCATTCTCGACGAGGCCAAAAAGCGGGGCATGACGGTCTGGATACTTGACGACGACCACTTCCCCACCGGTCACGCGAACGGCGGCATAGAGGACGCGGACATCTCCCTCCGCCCGTGGTATGTGGAGAGCGTGGCGGCGGACTGCTACGGTCCCTCCCCGGCAAACCGTTTCGACATAGCGGGCGCGATAGAGAAGGCCACCGCGCCCTCGAACGACCCGCGTCAGGCGATGATGCTCCGCGGCGGACAGAAGCTGCACTTCGAGAACGACGTTGAGATACTGAGCGTCGCCGCGTGGGAGCTGGACGAAAGCGGCCGCATGGTCGGCTATACAGACGTGAGCTCCTTCGTGCGGGACGGCGTGCTCGTGTGGGACGTTCCTAACGGCTCCTACCGAATCTATGTCACCTTCCTCACCCACAACGGCGAGGGTCGCACCGACTACATAAATATTCTGGACGGGGACAGTGTGCGGGTACTCATAGACCGTGTGTACGAGCCGCACTATGCCCGTTACGGCGCGGACTTCGGCGGGACGATAAGGGGTTTCTTTTCCGACGAGCCGATGGTCGGCAACATCGCGGGGATGTACGCGACGGGGCAGCTCGGCGGCGAACGCAAGCTCACTAACCCGTGGCAGAAGGACCTGCCCGCGATGCTTGAAGAGAGGCTCGGCGGCGAGTGGAAGATGTTCCTCGGCCTCCTCTGGGGCGACGGCACGGACGAGCAGACAGTCGCCGTGCGGCAGGCGTATATGGACGCCGTGACCCGGCTTATCGAGAAGAACTTTGCGGGGCAGCTCAGCCGCTGGTGCGAGGAGCACGGGGTCGAGTACATCGGCCATATCTGGGAGGACGCGCACCTCTCGCCCGCGCTCGGCGGCGGCCTCGGTCACTACTTCCGCGCCATGCACGGCAACCACATGGGCGGCGTGGACATAGTTTTCAGCAATCAGATGAAGCCGTGGTCGGATCGCCGCGCCGCCGACAGTCACGGCGGGGCGGACTTCTACTACTACGTGCTCGGAAAGTTTGCCTCGAGCCACGCGTCCTTCGACCCGCACAAGCGCGGCCGCGCCATGTGCGAGATATTCGGCGCGACCGGCTGGGACTTCGGCGTGGACAAGATGAAGTACCTCGCCGACAACTTCCTTGTAAACGGCGTCAACTACTTTGTCCCGCACGCATTCTCGCCCAAAGCGTTCCCCGACCCCGACTGTCCGCCCCACTTCTACGCCCACGGCGAGAACGCGCAGTACCGCCACTTCGCAAGGCTGATGCGGTACATGCAGCGTGTCTGCCACCTGCTGAACGGCGGAAAACACTCGGTCGAGGCCGCCGTGCTCTACAACGCCGAAAGCGACTGGGTAAGCGAGCACGCCGGCGTCACGCACAGGATGTTCTGCGAGACGCCCGCAAAGGAGCTCGGGCAGAACCAGATAGACTACGATATAATACCCATTGACCTGCTCGAAGACGGCTCCGAGCTCGGGGACGGCGTCCTCACGGCAAACGGCGTCACCTACAAGGCGCTCGTTGTTCCCGCGACCGACTATACCTCTCCCGCGCTCGCGGACTTCTCCGAAAGGGCAAAGTCGGCAGGCTTCCCGGTGCTCTTTATAGACGTGCTGCCGCAGGCGGTCAAGGACGGGCGGAAGGTCACGGCCGTGGGAGAGGTCGTGGCGCTCGAAAATCTCGTATCCGTACTGCGCGGCAAGGGGATAGGCGATATAGCGATAAGCCCCGCCTCCCGCTCCGTGAAGTATTACCACTACCGCCACGAGGACGACCTGTATATGCTCGTAAACAACGACCTCGGCAAGCCCTATGAGGGCGTTGTGACCTTCCCCAACACCGGGAAGGCGTATATCTACGACGCGTACCGCAACGAGGTGCACGCCGCCAGGCAGACGGTGCGCGACGGTGTGAGCGAGCTCCGCGTGACGATACGCGCCTACGAACCGCTCATCGTGTTCTTCGGCGAGTATACCGGCGCTCTCGCCCCGGAGGTACGTCCCGAAGGGAAAGAAACGGAGCTCACCGGCTTCCGGCTGTCCTCCTGCCCCGCCACTGAGTACCCGAACTTCGGCAAGACCGTGGAGCTCGAGCGGTGCGTGGACGTCGCCGCGAACTACCCGGAGTTCATGGACTTTTACCGCTACGAGACGGAGTTCGAGCTGGACGACGCGCGTCAGGTCGTGCTGAAGCTCGACTATGTCTCGGACGGCACAGAGGTGTGGCTGAACGGCGTTCCCTGCGGCGCGCGCATCGCGCCGGAGTGGGTCTTCGACCTCACGGCGGCGGCAAAGCCCGGAAAGAACAGCCTGCGCATAGAGGTCGCCGCCACCCCGAACCGCAAGGTGCTCGCGATGCACCTGCCGGAGGGCTTCTCGATGGGCGGCGTGCCCGACGCGGTGCGTCCGGAGGGCATCGTCGGCGCGGTGAAGCTCTTTATAAAGTGACCCGCCGCGAAACGGCAGAGTGAAACAGGTCAATTGAAACTGTAGGAGGTTTTGTTATGTCCAACGTACCTTATTTCAAAGCAAAGGAAATCGCACACCGCGCCTGGCAGATAGAGTACAACTTCACCGACCGGGAGCACGTCTACTGCTATCTGGTGGAGGGAAGCGAGGCGGCGCTCGTCATCGACACGATGTACGGCTACGGCAATCTGAAGGCATTTTGCGAAACTCTCACGGACAAGCCGCTGCGGCTCGTCAATACGCATTTCCACTTCGACCACACCGCCGGGAACTTCGACTTCGACCGCTGCTATATGCACCACGCGGACATCGCCGCCTTCTACGATTCCCGCGTAAGCACGCCCGAGCAGATGCTCGAGCGCGCCCGAGAAGAAGCGAAGGACGAGTACAAGGCCGCCATGGAGGTCTCCGACTTCTGTGCGGCGCGGGATATGAAGGTCTATCCGCTCTACGACGGTGACCTGCTCGACCTCGGCGACCGCCAAATCGAGGTTGTGGACGTGGGCGGACACTCACCCGGCAGCGTCGTCTTTGTCGACCGCGCGCTTCGCATCGCCTTCACCGGCGACGCCTGCAACGGCAACACGCTGCTCGACTTCGGCAACGCCCTCCCTGTGGATACATATCTGAAGAATCTGCTGCATCTGAAGCATTTCCAGCCCGAATTTGATATGTGCTACGGCGGCCATCAGGTGTTTACGTCCGGCATAATCGACGAGGGCATCGAGCTTGCGGCGAGGGTGCTTTCCGGGAGCGACGACCGCGAGGAGAGCGTCGGACTTTTCGGGCAGAAGGTCATATATGCCGCGCGTCACGGCGCGAGCCCCATCGAACGTGCCGACGGCAAGAGCTTCAACATGAGCTACGACCCCGACCGCCGCTTCGCCGGAAAGAAGCAGCCCCGGGTGATAGATTTCAAGCCGACCACGCCGTTTTAAGAGCAAAAACCGGCGGGACGCAGAGCGGTTCCGCCGCGAGACCCGCGGCAGACCGAACATGATTCGTGTGCATTTTGTACAGCGAAACGGGCGCGGCTTCCTTTGGTATTGAACCCCGTTTCGCGGCGGTGAAAGCCGAGACCGCTGTAAGAGCACAGAAAGAGCCCGAAACCGTTACGGTTTCGGGCTCTTTCCTTTGGCGGAGAGGGTGGGATTCGAACCCACGTGCAGTTTCCTGCAAACTGATTTCGAGTCAGCCCCGTTATGACCACTTCGATACCTCTCCGTATTTGCGCGCGGCGGGGCGTTCCGAATGCCGCGCAACAACTATTATACCATCTTTTCCGTCACTGTCAAGCCCCGAAAAGCGGTTTTTGCCGCGCGGAGGCGCTAGTTCATGCTCTCTATGCGGCGCAGGATGTCCTCGTCCGCCGGGCAGAACTCATAGTCCTTTATCTCCGCCGGGGTGATCCAGCGGAGGTCGCAGTGCTCGAGCAGCTTCGGTTCGCCCTCGAGTATCCGCGCGTTGAAGAGGGTCAGGCGCACCGTGATGTCCGGGTACTCGTGCGTCACCTCCATAAAGACGTCGTCCACGCCGACGAGGACGTCCAGCTCCTCGCGGCATTCGCGCACGAGCGCCTCCGGAAGCGTCTCTCCCGCCTCCCGCTTTCCTCCGACGAACTCCCACAGAAGTCCGCGCGCCTTGTGCGCCGGCCGTCTGCATATCATGAAGCGGTCTCCGTCCCAGATGAGCGCCGCCGCGACCTCTACCATATCTCCGCACCCCCGTAGTCTCTCCGGCTGCGGAACGCCGCGCCCGGCGGCGCTCCGCATACCCTCAAATCACAAATCAATTATAAAGAACCGGCGCCGGTTTGTCAATCCCCGCCGGACATCGGGCGCGGGTCCCGCCGCAGACGCGCGCGGACGCTTCGCCTACTTCAGCTTGTCCGCAAGGGCGAGGAGCTGACCCACCGTCAGCTCTGCGGCGCTTGCGTCAAAGCGCCGCCAGACCTCGGAGGTCGCGCCGCCGTCTATGACGCCGCGCGCGACGAGCGAGTCATAGTACCGCTCCGCCCAGTGGCTCTGCGGAGCTTCCGTCCCGCCGGAGGCTTCCGCGCCGCCGCTTTCGCCGCCGGACTCATCCGTGCCGCCCTCGTCCGCGCGGTACACGCCGCGCGCGTTCGGTATGCCGAGAAACGGCGTCGGGTCCTGCGGCGTGCCGCTCATGTCGTTTATCTGATAGTGGAGGTGGACGCCGGTGACGTTGCCCGTCGCCCCCATCGTGCCGAGCTGCACGTCGGGCGTGACGGCCTCCCCGGGACTCACGAGCACGCTCCCGCGCACGAGATGCGCGTAGAGGTGTATCCTCCCCTCTCCGTCTCCGACGGTGACGTACTGTCCCCAACCGCTCTCATCGAACGCGACGACGCGGACGCGCCCCGCGCTCGCGGAGAAGATGCGGCGGTCTCCCGCCGCTATGTCCACCCCCGCGTGCTTCTTTGCTCCCCAGAGCTTGGGATTTGTCTCCCCGTAGGCGGCGGTCACGGTGAACGCGCCGCGCACAGGCATATTCTTCATAGCTTTTCTCCTTTCCCGCCCGCATCTTTGCGGGCTCTTTTTTCAAATCTCTCTTATGTCTCGTCCGAGCCGCTTTTTCTTGTGAAGAAATAGGTCACGACCGAGCCGTATGCCGTGCTGAAAAGCGTCAGCATCTCTCTCGGGACCTCCTCGCCCCGAAAGAGCAGCACGACCATCGCGACCGTGAGCGCAAGTGTCACGAGGCTTTTGACCTCGAGAAGCTTGCAGAGCCTTACGAGCAGTTCCTTCATCCGAACCCTCCTTTCCCGATGTTGCGGACGACTTTCGCCGCGCGCGGAGCGGCGGAGCGTCTCTCCGTTTATTCGCGTCACGGACGGGAGACGCGCCGCCGGACGGCGCGCCGCGACCTCCCCTCCGCTCTCACCCATCCGGACGGAGGCGGACGTCTCCCCATCCTCCTCGCCGGCTGCGGATAGCCCGTCCGGAGCGCCCGCAGTATTTCCGGACGCTCCGGTGCGTCCTTGATCCTCAAAAATCCGCCTCCTTATCGCATTTATGCGACTAGCCGGGCAATAGTTGCGGCACATCACTTCTGTGCCGTAGCCAAACGCTTTGTTGTCGCGGTACTGCGATTTATGTTTTGCAAATATTGTACATCTGTTCGAGTGAAATGTCAAGAGAAAAATTTCTCGTTTCTGCGAATTTATTTGTTGCATATCCGCGTTGCCCGTGCTATACTCAAACCGAGGTGATTTGTATGACGACCGGCGAGCGCATCCGCGAACGCAGAAAGGCGCTTGACATGACCGCCGACGAGCTTGCGCGGCTGCTCGGTATCTCGCGCGCGACCGTGTACCGCTACGAGAACGGCGAGATAAGCAAGATACCCATTTCACAGCTCTCCCCCATCGCGGCCGCTCTGCACACGTCCGCAGACTACCTGATGGGCTGGAGCGACGACCCCTACGCCGCGTCCCGTCCGGACGGCCAAGCCTCCCCTGACCGACGCGGCTTCGACGCGGAAGCCGAGCTCCGGTTCGCGCTTTTCGGCGGAGACGCGGCCGAGATCACCGACGAGATGTTTGAGGAAGTAAAGCGCTTCGCGCGGTACATCGCGGAGCGAGAGAAGGAGAACCAAAGGAATAAATGACGGAAAAGACGCTGGAACGGTACGCCGAAGCGCGGAAGATCGCGATATACCGGCTGCCGCTTACCGAGTGCGGGTCGCTCGCGATAGACTGCGGGCACGAGCGGAGCGCGGTCGGGTTGGACAACTCGCGTAGGATGAGCTCCGCCGAGTCGGTGACGCGCCTCGCGCACGAGCTCGGACACTGCTGCACCGGGAGCTTCTACACCAAGAGCAGCGCGGCGGACAGTGTGGAGCGGAACGAGGCGCGCGCGTGGGCGTGGGCATACGAGCACGTCCTCTCCCCCTCGCGTCTGCGGAGCGCCGCGCGGCAGGGCATCACCGAGCCGTGGGAGCTCGCGGAGCTCTTCGGCGTGACCGAGGACATGGTGCGCCGCGCCCTCGCGTACTACGCCGCGAAGGGCACGGAGATAGTTTAACAGGTCGGAGAAAACCGAGGGTTTGCAACCCTCGGTTTTTTGTCGCGCCTCGCAGAGTTTCGCCAAGTCCCAAACGGCGCTTTGCGCCGTTTGGGAACTCTTAAATTAAAATGCTCGCCCCGAGTGAATCGGGGCTCCGCAAAGTTAGCGGCTGCGCCGCTAACTTCACCGCTGCGAACAGCGAAAGCGCGAACCGATTCTTCATCCGACACTCTACTGCTTTCGCCCGCAATATTCGCTCCGCGAATATTGCCCAACTTTGATTGCTTTATAGAGCGGACGGCGCGAAGTGCCGCTGTTCGCCAAAGCCTCGCAGAGTTTCGCCGCGTAAGCGGCGAAATAGAGTCAAATCGATAAATTTCGGCGGCGTGTACGGCGAAATTTACACCTCTCGCGGAGCGTGCGCCGCCGGCAAGGCCAGGCCTTGTCCGGCGGCCTCGCAAGAAACAGTTCGCGGGCTAAGCCCGCGAACTGTTTCTTGCGAGAGTTGCGACTAGCGTATCCGCGTCCCGCAGTCGCGTGAAGTCGGACGGGCTTATCCGCACCGTCCCGCGCTCCGACGTGCCCGCCGACTCGTGCGCGAGCGGCGCGCAGTGCAGTCCTCCGCGCGTAGCTATTCCGCGAAGCATCAGCTCGTGCGCGAATGTCTCGCTGTCCCCGCCGCGCAGCTCGAGTGAAAGTACGCCGGTCTGGCAGAACAGTCCCCGCGACGAGTAGGTCTTTATCTCGGGATGCACCCGCAGTCCGTCGAGCACTCTTTCTGTGAACGCGCGCTCGTGCGCGAGTATCGCCTCCGGCGTGCGCTCGCGGACATACCGTATCCCCTCGAGAAGCCCCGCTATGCCGTGCAGGTTCTGCGTTCCCGCCTCGAGCCGCTCGGGCAGGTAGTCAGGCATACCGTCCGCGCGCGAGTCCTGACCGGTCCCGCCGTAGAGCAGCGGTTCCGCGTCCCCGAGGCAGATTAGGAGCCCGGTCCCCTGCGGCCCGTAGAGCGACTTGTGACCCGGCATACATATAAACCGCGCGGCGCGGAGGCTTCCGGCGTCGAGCGGCAGCACGCCCGCGGACTGGCTCGCGTCCACTATGAGCGGCACGCCGTACCGCTCGCAGAGCGCGTCCACGCGCTCTATCGGCAGGATATATCCGAACACGTTCGAGACGTGGGTGCAAACCGCGAAGTCCGCGCCGCGCTCGAGCGCTCTTTCGAACATAAAAAGAAAATACTCCGGCTCAAACAGCGGCGAGCGGACGACCGCCGTCTCGAGCCCCGCTTCCGCGCGCGCCACGAGCGGACGGCGGACGGCGTTGTGCTCGTAGCCGGATATGACGGCTCGGCACGCGCCCCGCGCAAGCGAAGCTATCGCGATATTCAGCGCGTGCGTCGCGTTGAAGGTGAATACCACCCGCTCCGGGCGCGTGCCGAAGAGCGCCGCCGCCTCCGTGCGGCAGGCGAGCAGGGTCTCGCCGGCGTAGCCGCTTCCCTCTCCCCGCCCGGCGTTCCCGCCGCGCCGGAACGCCTCCTCCACCGCGCGGACGACCTTCGGCGGCTTCTCGACGGTCGTCGCGGCGTTGTCGAGGTATATCATCTCACCGCCCCGCTTCCCCGCGCGCATCCTCACGGACGCTCCGTCCGCTGCGCTTTCCCGCCGCGCCGGACGTCGCGCGGTCTGCGGCGATGCGTTCACGTCCGCGGCTTTCGCACGCGAGCCGGCATTCCGGCGTATTCTCCTGTGCCGCCCTCACATGCGGCGGACGCCGGGCGCTCACGCGTCCACCTCCCGCCAGCCGTCCGCGCCGTAAACGAACGCCCTCCTCGGCGGAAAGCCTGCGACGCGGAGCAGGTGCACGGCTCTCGGAAGCTCCTCCGACGGGACCGAAACCCCGTAGGCGCATCCCTCCTGCGTCAGCTCCGCCGGAAGGCGGCGGAGCAGCGCGGGTATCCCCTTCCGCCCGAGCTCGCCCGCCATCAGGCGGGCGCGGGTCTCTCCGCGGCTTGTCAGCATACATTCGGCCATCTGTTATCCCTCCCCCACGCGTCCATAATATGCCGCCGCCTTGCGGGGGTTGCACCCCCGCGTCCAAGTTGGCGGAGCCCACACCCATCTAGCGGGGAAGCCCCGCGGGAATCTGCGGGGCGACCCCCGCGTCCCTAAGTGAGGCAGAGCCTCACCGCTGCCTTACGGGGGGTGCACCCCCACACCCCGCGTTACTTTTTGCTTGTGCAAAAAGTAACCAAAAAGCACACAAAGGGGAGAAAACTTTGTTTTCTCCCCTTTGTACCCCTCTTTCCTTTGACCGGAAGGTCTCTGCCACGCGGGACGTCCGTCCGTAGCTTAGTACAAGCGTCCACGCTCATACTTTCCCCTAGAACCGAAAGTTCCGTTTTCTAGGGGAAGTATCTGCATTACGCTTATAGTGTGAGCGTAGGACCGGACTTTTATTTCTACTACGCAGGAACTGTTCGATGTCGTCGAATACAGTGGGAAAGTCGGATATGTACCCCAGAAACTCACCCGGTCGGATGATAGATGTGTTTGATACAGAGTGTGTCCTGTTATGCGGGTTGCGGTTGTGTGTCGTATTCAGGAGAGGGATTATTAAGGGAGAGGGCGAAGCCCTCTCCCTTAAGCGCGCTTT
>CANRJS010000007.1 GCA_947631015.1 uncultured Clostridia bacterium | reverse complement strand
TATAATAATAATTGATTTTATGCGGACGCGGCATACCGTCCGGCCTTCTTGAATCGACATTATACCAATAATGTCGATTCTTTTTTACGCCGTTCGCCGCCTGCCCGACGGTCGGTACTCCGTGTCCGGGATGAGGTCGAGCTGTTCCAGCATCGCCCTATGCTCCGCGCCCGTCGTCATGATGTAGATGCGCGTCGTGTTGACACTGCTGTGACCGAGCACGTCCGCGAGCTTCGCGATGTCGTGGCTTCGCTCGTAGAACATCCGGGCAAACAGCTTCCGCAGGTTGTGGGGGAACACCTTCGCCTCGGGGACGCCGGACTTCCGCGCCAAGCGCTTCATCATCGCCCAGACCGTTCCGCGACCGACGGGCTTTCCGCTCCGGTCGAGGAAGATCGCGCCGGAGCCGATGCCCTGCTCCCCTGCGTACTGCAACAGCAGGGTTTTCAGCTTGTGGGTGATGAGGATCGAGCGCGTCTTGCCTTTGCACGTCACGGACAGCGCGCCGCGTTTCACACCCTCGACGGTGAAGTAGCGGAGCTCCGAAATTCGTATCCCGGTCGAGCATATTGCCTCGAGGATGAGACGCTCGCGGGACGACGCCGCGCCGAGCAGGCGGAGGTATTCATCCCGGGTGAGCTCGCGTTCCTCGGGACGGAACACCTCGCGCTGGACGCGCGTCCGCTCGGCGCGGCAGTCCTCCCGCCCGACAAAGCGGAACAGAGCGTTGAGCGACGCCAACATCGTGTTCACGCTCGACGGCGAGTAGCCGGAGGAAATGAGCGCGTCCCGATACTCAAGCGTCAGCTCCGGCGAGACGGGACGCCCCGCGAGGAACCGCGCGAACTCACGCGCGTCGTGCAGATACTTTTCGCGCGTGCAGACGCTGCGGTGCTTCGCCTCGAGCTCGCGAGCGAAGCCGGAGAGAATTTCCGGAGTAAGAACCAAATTTGTCATTTTCATAGAGACTTCCTTGGAGTAAAGTTGATAATATGATGATACATCATATTTTTTGCCCCTGAGTCTCAATTTTACGCGGCAAAAAGCCCCCGCGAAACTTTCGTTTCGCGGGGGCTTTTCATGCTGCTTTCAGCCCGTCACAATTCAACACGCGCCGAAGCGTCAGCGCTTTGCTCCCTTGCTTCCCTTCGCACCTCCGAGGCTCGCGGAGGCAAGAATATTCGAGCCGAACGAATATGTGACGTTCTGCTCGCGGCGGGCGCGGTCGAGCGCCATGCCGATAAGCCGCGTCAGCATATCCCGATAGCTCATCCCCGCCGCCTCAAAGAGATAGAACGCGAGCGAGCCGGGTATCGTGTTGAACTCGTTTAAATATATCTTCTTCTCCCTGCCGTCGAGCAGGAAGTCAATGCGCGCGACGCCGCTGCATCCCAGCGCCTCAAACGCGCGGAGCGCAAGCGAGCGTATCTCGTCCCGCATGGCGTCCGGTATCTTCGCGGGGAGCTCGCGCCCGAGCGAGGCCATTCCCTTCGACGCGCCGGAGGTCTTTTTCCCGCCGCCGACGTACTTGTCCTCGTAGGACAGTATCTCGTCCGCGCCGAGCGGGCGTTCGCACTCGCTCGCGACGGCGCCGTTTTCGTCGCCGAGGACGGCGCAGTTTATCTCGACCAGCTCCTCTATGGCGGGCTCGACAATCAGACTGTCCGAGAAGGTCTCCGCGAGTTCAAGCGCATCCTCAAGCCCCGCGCGGTCGTGCGCGACGCTTATTCCCACCGACGAGCCGAGGTTTATCGGCTTGACTATGACGGGGTACTTGAACCGCGCCTCTATCTTCTCCGCGGCCTCCTTGTCGCCGGAGCGGAGCCGCAGAGCGTCAAGGACGGGTATGCCGCACTCCTTCAGGACGCACTTCTGCACGAATTTGTCCATCCCGACGGCGCTTGAAAGTATGTCGCACCCGGCGTAGGGCAGCCCTATGAGGTTGAAGAAGCCCTGGAGCGTACCGTCCTCGCCGTTCGTGCCGTGGACGGCGGGCAGAGCGACGTCGAGCTCGCCCACGATGCTCGAACCGAAGTGCTTTGCGGGATAGCGCACCATCCAGACGCGCCCGTTGTCGTTTACGAGGGTTATCCTCGTCGAGCGGCGGAGCAGCGTGGGAATGTCGCGGTAGCTCTCTATCCTCCCGACGTCCTCGCCGGTGTAGAACTCTCCCTGCTTTGTGATGTAGATCGGTATCACGTCGAAGCGCGAGCGGTCTATGTTCTGCGCGGCCTGAAGGCCGGTTATGACCGAGACCTCATGCTCGACGCTCTTGCCTCCGAAGAAAAGTCCGACTCGTATGTTCATGCTGCACCTCTCATCAGTAATTGTCCGGCAGGTCGTTCTCGAGGAGGATGACCTTCTCCGCGCCCGGAAGGGCGTAGACCCACTTCATCGCGTCGTCCAGCGTGGACGCGACGTATATCTTATTCTCATCGAATCCCGCGGCGAGCAGACCTTCCTTTATCGGCGCCGCGCGGTTCGCGCCGACGAGCGCGACGGCGTCGCAGTGCGCGGCGGCGCGCTCGCCGAGCTCGCAGTTCAGCTCCTTCTCGCGCTCGCCGAGCTCGACCATCCCCGGCGTGACGAGTATCCTCTGCGCCTCGAAAAGTCCCAGCGTCTCGAGCGCGACGGCGGCGCCGGCGGGGTTGGAGTTGTACGCGTCGTCTATGACGGTGACGGCTCCGCGCGGGATGAGCTGCATCCGGTGCTCGACCGCTTCGAGCCGCCGGAGAGGGCGGCGCATATCCTCGAGCGGCACGCCGAGCGAATACGCGCACGCTATGGCACCCACCAGGTTCTGGACGTTGTGCGCGCCGATAAGCGGCGTCTCGAACTCCGCCGTCTCCCCGTCCGGCGAGGTCACGCGGAACGCGCTCCCCTTACGAGAGACGGATATGACCTCACCGCGCCATTCCGCGCCCTCGCCGAGGCCGTAGGTGAAGTGTTTATGTCTCGGAGGCTCGGCGGAAATGCCGTCGCTGTCTATGTTGACAAAGAGCCCGCCGTCTGGCGGTATCGCGTCCGCAAGCTCATATTTTGTCTTTCTGATGTTCTCCCGCGAGCCGAAGGTCTCGAGGTGCTGTTCGCCGACGGCGGTGATGATGCCGCAGTCGGGATGCACGAGCTCGCATATCTCCCTGATATCCCCGACGTGCCGCGCGCCCATCTCGCAGACGAAGACCTCATGCGTGGGCTTCAGTCTCTCGCGGACGGTGCGGACTACGCCGAGCGTCGTGTTGTAGTTTTCCGGTGTCGCGAGAGTGTTGTACTTTGCGGAGAGGAGCGCCGCGAGGTAGTTCTTCACGCTCGTCTTTCCGTAGCTGCCGGTGACGCCGACGACGGTGAGGTTCGGCATATCCGAAAGGATCCGCCGTGCCTCGTTGATGTACTTATTGTTTATCGACTTCTCCATCGGGGAGTTTATGACGCACCCGAGCGAGACGACGCACGGCATAAGCGCCGTCACAAACGCGCAGATAAAGTGCGCGCGGCCGCTCCACAGCTCGCCTGCGTACCTCGGCAGGAGGAACGCAGGCAGCAGCGCCGACGCAAGCAGCAGCACGCCGCAGACCGCGGCGAGGCGCTTCACGCGCGCCGTCCACACAAGCGGCTTCTTTGCGGGCTTCGGGAGCATAAAGAACGCGAATATTCCGCACGCGAGCGCCGAGAGCATCACGCCGAATACGCCGTATCCATAGCGGTATACCACGAGCGCCGCGAGGTTTGCCGCCACAAGCAGCGGATACGGGAGAAAAGCCTTCGGCTTCTCAAACGTCCTTGTAAAATATGTCTTTATCTTGTAGCCACTCTGCTGGAACATGTGCAGCTCATGCCGGAGCGTCTCATACGCCGTTATCGCCCAGATAACGGCCGCGAGGATATAAACCGTCAAAACCATCTATGCCATCCCTATCTTCAGAAAGGATTTTATGACCCTCTCGTATGTGTACCTGTCGTCAAGGAACGAGTAGTGCCCCGCGCCCTTCAAGGTGACGAGCCCCGCGTTCGGAATGAGGCGTTCCATCGTCTTCCCGTCCGAAAGAGGCGTCGCCGTGTCGTTCTCTCCCCATACGAGGAGCGTCGGGACCTTTATCAGCGGAAGCAGCGGCGTGAGGTCCTCATTTACGGTGTTCACTAGCACCCGCCGCATCAGCGGAGAGGCCGCATTGTAGTCGGCGGAGCCGACGCGCCGCCTCATGCTCTCCACCGCGCCCGGAAAGAGCTTCTTCATCGGCGCGGAGGTCATCACCGAGCGCCCGGCCTTGTAGAGCTTTGCCTTCAGCCTGTCTCCCGTGCTCTTCTCGGGGATAATGCCGGCGCTGTCGATAAGCACGAGCCGTTCGAGCGTGAACGGAAGATGCTCGCGGCTCGCGAGCTTTATCGCGACCCGTCCCCCGAAGCTGTGTCCGAAGATTATGACCCGCTCCACACCGAGGAACGCGACGAACTTCTCCGTCCAGTCCGCGTAGTCGTCCACGCGCCACGCCTCCGGCGGCTCGGACGAGCCTCCGAAGCCCGGGAAATCCGGCGCCGCCGTGCGGTACTTCTCCGCCGTCACCGCCACCGTCTGGCGGTACGGCTCGAGGCTCGAGCCCCAGCCGTGCAACAGGAGCACGAGCGGTTCGCCCTCGCCCACGACCTCGTAATTCGTATTTATGCCACCGACAACAGCCTGCATACAGTCTAGTCCTTTATATAGATATTGTTCGGGTCGTAGCTTATCATGACCTTGCCGTATTTCGCGACGGTGCGCGGAGCGCGTCCAAACATTCCCGGCGCGGTCTCGGGCGGAACGGAGCCGTCCATGATGCCCTTCATGCAATCTATGCAGTCGCCAAGGACGCTGTCCGGCAGCGGCTGCGTCTTCCCGTCCATGACGGGGATGTGACCGTTGAAGTTCGCGTCAAACTCGCTCTCCCTCGCCCGCACCCTGAGAAGCGCGTGAAGCGCCGTCTCTATCGGCGGGCAGTTCGGGAAGTTCATCAGGAGGTTCGGGTTTGCCGCGTCCCCCGAGAAGAGTATGCGCGTACCGTGGTCGATAAGCACGACCTCGCCCGGCGTGTGACCGGGCGTGTGTATGACCTCCACCTTTCTCCCGCCGAGGTCGAAGATATGTCCGTCCTCAAGCGGAAACAGCTCGGGAAGCTCCCGAGAGTAATCGGTTATGTCCTCAAGCTCAAACGGCAGCTCGCCGCCGTGCTCACGGAACGAGCCGAGGAAGTTTGCGGCGTATCCGCGCCGCGCCTCGACTGTGAGCGTGCGCACCGCCTCGAAGTCGTCCGGGTGGACCCACACCTTCTCGAACTGGCGCACGCCGCCCGCATGGTCGACGTGTCCGTGGGTGAGCACGACCGTCACCGGCTTGTCGGTGAGCGTTTCGACGTACCCTTTCAGGTCGCCGATACCCGTGCCCGTGTCGATAAGCAGCGCCGAGTCCTCGCCCTCGAGCAGGAACATGTCGTCAAGGAAGGACTCGCAGATAACCCAGGTCTTTTCCCTGTACTCCGCCGTGAGATACTTTTTCGCGTCAGCCATAACACACCTCCGAATCGAGTATCCGACCGTGTCGCTTTGTTTATTTTACCACTTAACCCCTGCACAGTCAATATTATACGCGTCTCGGCGCGGAGGAAACGGCGGTTCTTATGTATCGAAAATTTTTTCGAATTTTTCCGAAAATCTTTTTGGAAGTCCGTTTTTTGGGACATCTGCTCTGCTATGATAGAGTCACAAAGGAGGTTGAGCGAATGAAACAGGCAAAACGCGACATCGCTCTCGGGCTCGCCCTCCTCGCCGTCTCGGTACTGGCGACGATAGCGGCGGGCGGCTCGGACGGACACATCGACGCGACGCTTCTCTTAGTCACGCTGCCCATGGCGGCATATCAGGTAACAGTCGGCATCAGACGCATACATCTCGGAAAGGAGATAAGGAAAATGGCGGAAGTTATAAGCATCAGGAACGTGAACGGTCACTACGAGGCATATCTGCGCGGGCGCTTCGTTTGCAGCGGCGACACCCGCCGCGAGTGTGAGGAGTCCGCTGAGGAAGCCCTTTACGGCGCGGCGTAAACCGCCTCTCCAAGTTCTCCCGTTATAAGGCCGAGCGCCGCTATCGGCAGAGCGCTGTGGGGCGACATCTCCCAGTCGAGCGGGAATTCCTGTATCAGCACCCGCCCGCCGCCGAGAGTTTCAAACTCCCGCTGCACCGAGAGGAGGAGCTGTCTGTCCCCCACGCTCGAAACGGTCACGGTGTCCTTTGGGCTCATGCCGTAGCTCACGGCGCACCGCGCCTTCACCGGCGCGGCGTCGCCGGGGAGCACCGCCACCGCCGCGCCGTACTCCGATCCGGCGTCGCTGCCGAGGAGCAGCAGCGCGTCCGGCCTGTCCTGCCCGCCGCAGAACTCGACGTCCTTCAGGCCGAGTCTGCGGCGGGCTTCCTCTATGAACCGGTCCTTCCCTTCGCCCTCTACCGCGACACGCATGGTTTCCCTCCCCCAATTTTGCAGGCGTCCGCGCGCCGCCCGGAGCACCGGGCGGCCGGGACGGACAGCGCGGAGCGCGCCGTCTTTCGGTTATTGTTCCCGCCCTTTAGACAAATATCCTGCCGCGGACGGCAAAGCGCCGTCTGTGGCAGGATATTCCTTCGTCTCGTTTTTTGTTACTTCTTCTCCGCCCAGACGTCGAGGGTGCCGCAGACGTACTCGTACACCTGCTCGCGGTCGGTCTCGTTCAGTATCTCGTGGCGCATACCGTCCCAGAGCTTCACGGTGGGAAGCTTGTACCCGAGCGACTCCATGTGCTCCGCCGCCTCCTTTATCTTCTCGGGGCTGATGCCGCACGGGTCGTCCGCGCCGGAGACAAAGAGTATCGGCAGACCGGCGTTCTTCATCGCCCATCCCTTCTTTGAGTAGGTCTCGCACATCAGCCACATCAGCGCCTCATAGCCGTTGAGGGTAAAGGTGAATCCGCAGAGCGGGTCGGCTTCGAACGCCTTCCTGTTTTCGACGTTCACGCTCAGCCATGCCGATGCGCTTCCCTCGTTCTCAAAGCGCTTGTTAAAGCCTCCCGCGAGGTTCTCCACAAACCTGCTGTACGCGTGACCGCCCTTGACCTTCGATATTGCCCGAACGAGCTTCAGACCGGCATTCGCCGCCGGGTTGCCGGAGGGACATCCGCAGACGACGAGTCCGTCGAGCTCACTGTCGTACCTCTTAGTGTACGCCCGCACCGCGAGCGACCCCATGCTGTGTCCGAAGAGGAAGAACGGCAGGTCCTCATGCCCGCGCTTTAATATGGAGGTCAGCTTGTGCATGTCCTCGACGAGCGCGGGGCCGCCGTTCTCGCCGAAGTAGCCCGGCTCGGCGTGGATGCTCTTTCCGTGGCCGCGATGGTCGTTTATCCCGCAGAGATAGCCCTTCGACGCGAGATACTTCATGAACGGCAGGTAGCGCTCCTTGTGCTCAGCCATGCCGTGCGCGAGCTGGACGACGCCCTTAGGCTCTCCGTCCGGCAGTACCGTAAGCGTCGCAATAACTATGCCGTCCGCCGGCGATATGAAAGATCCGTACTCTACCTTCACGGTGTTCTCTCCTCCTTTTTCGGTGTGCTTATATTATGATATGAGGGTTTATCGCGTAGGTTCGCCGCTTCCCTCGGCGGAAGGTTCCGCGCTCGCGTCTCCTGTCGGAAGCGCGCTCGGCTCGGTGCCGGGCACCGTCGCCGCCGCGGACGCCGGCGCGGAGGGCTCGCCCGCGGCGGAGCTTCCCGCCGCAGGGCCGCGCTTTGCGAGGGTCTTGCCCTCGGCCGCGCCGTCGCGGAAATACTTTGCCGTGTCGCCCGCGAGGTGAACGACGACGCCCTGCGGCACGCTCTCGATGCTCACGAACCCGTCCGTCCTCTCAAGCGACACGCGGTCGGTGCCGTCCGCGCGGCAGAGCACCACGCCGTCGTACAGGAAGTAGAGCTCTCCCCCGCCGCTCAGGCACAGGTTCCCGACGTCGGCGGAGACCATCTCCGTGCGGCCGCCGCTGAGCCTCCACAACTCGTCGCGGATGTTCGTGAAATATATCTCGCTGAGGTCGCTGTTGGCGTATACGGCGGTCGCGCGCTCATCCGGCGTGGTCACGGTGTCCTTCCGCTCGCCGCACGGGTCGGTGACAAGGTGCAGCCTGCCGTTCACGTCCGCATAAGCGAGGCGCTTTCCGTCCTCCGTTGCGGCGGCGGAGAGGCAGTAGTCTATCATAGTCGTCTTGAAGGTCTCGGGCTCCACGCCGTAGAGCATGTCGCCGAGCATGAGCACCGAGCCCGCAAACGTCTCGGTACGGGCGACGGAGACCATGTCCTCCGCGCGGCGCTCGGCGGCAAACTGCACCGGGCCATACACCTCGAGGTCTCCGACGCCGGAGATCTTGTCGTTTATGCCGCCGTGGACGTAGTGTACCCCGTCCGAATAGGTGGCAAAAATTATCTCGTCTCCGACGGAATTCATGACTATCGGCAGCTTGAGGTCGGTAAGCTCGCAGAGGCGGGTGCGCTCGCCGTCCTTCTCGACGTAGAACCTGCCGTTGTTCTCAAAGTACACATACGCGCCGTCGTTCGAGATGGCGTATATCCTTTCGCAGTCGAGGAGGCGTTCGCCCTTCTCGCCCGTTTCGCCGAGCATCGAATGTTCAGCGTCGGAGGCCGCATCGAATATATTGTAGGCCGCGCGGCTGCCGTCCGGACTCATCACGACCGTTCCGTCGACGACGTGAAGGTCGCCGAGCCTGTCGGCGGCGTCTCCCGCAAACCGTACCATTCCTTCGTTCTCGCCGTCGTTCAGGTCGGTGAACTCCAGCACCTCGCCGTTCGCGCTTATGACCGCCGCGCTCGCGTTTAAGTATCCTCCGTCGCGATAGACGGTGTCGCCGCCGGCGTTCCACGCGCTCACTCTGCTGCGGTCGAGGACTATCGTGCCGTTCCACACGCTTGTCACGACGCCGTCCACGCCGTGTTCGACGCTGAGGAGGGCTCCGCCGTCAGCATCGTACACGATGGCGGTGTTGTCATACATCACGGCAAACGGACGCTCGGGGTCGAGGCGCATCGCCGAACCGCGTCCGCCGCCGAATATCAGCGCCAGCACGACTACGATTACCACGACTGCGGCGACTGCCGCCGCGCCGATGAATATAAGCTTCTTTTTGTTCCCCGGCTTTTTCTCCTTCCGGGCAGGTTTGTTTGCGGAGCTTTTCTTTCCCCGGGCCCGCGCTCCCGCGCGCCCCGAGGTCTCGGCGCGCGGACGCTCCTTCTCCGGCGACGCTGCGGCGGAGGGCGCGGCCTCGGCCGTCTCCTTTACCGGCGGCGCTTCCTTTTCCGCGGATGACGCGGGTACCCGCGCGCCGCACACTCTGCAAAATATCTCGCCGCTCTTTATCTCCGCTCCGCACTGTTCGCACTTCATAGGCCGCATATCCTCCCGTAGTCCTGAATTTATTTCATACGGCGCGGAATACTCTCCGCCGCCGGGCGCAAATCACATCTTATTTTAATTATACACCATCAGACAAAAAAATCAACATTTCGGAGCCTGTTTTATCCGACGCGCGGAGACTTCGCGCGTTCCGTGTCCGGCGCGGACAGCAGAAAGGCCGGCGGAACGCCGGCCCGGTCGTCTGAAACCTCGCTTTGCGTCGCCGCTTTCCCGGGAAATATCAGCCCTCCTCGATGAGCGGACGCACGCAGCCGTATATGTCGCACGCGACCTCCTCCTGCGTCCGCGCGCCGTCAATTCGGAAAAGTCTCTCCGGCGGCAGGCGGTCAAAGGCATACTCGTAGTTTTGGCGCACGCGCTTTATCCTCTCCCGCGTCTCGAATATCTCCTCGACGGCGTCGCGCCCGCGCGTGATGCGCTCCATGCAGGCGCGCTCGTCAAGGTCGATGTACACCACGGCGTCCGGCATGAGGCGCTCGGTGTTCGGACGGTTCACCTCCGCCACCCACTCTGTAGGCAGGTCGAGACCCTGATATGCTATGCTCGAAAAGACGTACCTGTCGCAGAGCACGTGCTTTCCTTCGTCGAGGAGCCGGAGCATATCGCCGACATGCTCCGAGCGGTCCGCCGAGAACAGCAGCGCGAGCGTCTGCGGCTCGCAGACCCGTCTGCCCGAAAGTATCTCCCGCACGAGCGCGCCCATGGCGCTGCCGGTGGGTTCGCGCTCCGAGGCGGCGGAGACTCCCTCCGCCGCAAGCCGTTCCGCAAGCAGACGCAGCTGCGTCGTCTTGCCGGAGCCGTCCGGACCTTCAAAGACTATGAATTTACCGCGCATATCGGTTTCCTCCAATAGACGTTTACGCTGATACGCTCATTATAGCATCCTTCCGAGCGGTTTTCAATGCAATATCGGCATCCGGCAGGCTTTGATGTAGGAGAGGGAGTGTAAAGTATTCAGCTTGTCGCTTGTGTATGTATCGACAAGCTGTTTGCTTTACATTTCCTGGGACAGTCACGCTCCCACACACCCGGAGTCGCGGCTGCGATTTCCCGCGCAAGCCAAATAAAAGAGCCGCCCGTATGGGCGGCTCTTTTTGCTTCAAGTAAGACTTACTTGTGGTCGACGGTGTACATATACTCGATGAGGTCAACGACCTTGTTGCTGTAACCCCATTCGTTGTCGTACCAGCTGACGACCTTGACGAAGGTGTCGGTCAGAGCGATGCCGGCCTTCTTGTCGAAGATCGAGGTGTGCGGATCGCCGATGAAGTCGCTCGAGACGACGTCCTCCTCGGTGTAGCCGAGGATGCCCTTCAGCTCGCCCTCGGAGGCGGCCTTCATCGCGGCGCAGATCTCGTCATACTTCGCGGGCTTCGCGAGGTTGACGGTGAGGTCGACGACGGAGACGTCGAGGGTCGGAACACGCATCGACATGCCGGTGAGCTTGCCGTTGAGGCTCGGGATGACCTTGCCGACAGCCTTGGCGGCGCCGGTCGAGGACGGGATGATGTTGCCCGAAGCGGCACGGCCGCCGCGCCAGTCCTTGGCGGACGGGCCGTCAACGGTCTTCTGAGTGGCGGTGGTGGAGTGAACGGTGGTCATAAGGCCGTCGGTGATACCCCAGTTGTCATGCAGGACCTTCGCTATCGGGGCGAGGCAGTTGGTGGTGCAGCTCGCGTTCGAGACGAAGTTCATGTCGGTGGTGTAGGTGGTGTTGTTGACGCCCATGACGAACATGGGAGTGTCGTCCTTCGACGGAGCGCTCATGACGACCTTCTTGGCGCCGGCGTCGATATGGCCCTGAGCCTTCTCCTTGGTGAGGAAGAGGCCGGTCGACTCGACGACGTACTCAGCGCCGACCTTGCCCCAGGGCAGGTCCGCCGGGTTACGCTCGCTGAAGACGGCGATCTCGTGACCGTTGACGATGATGGAGTGGTCGGTGTAGTCGACCGTTCCGTTGAAGCGGCCGTGGATGGTGTCATACTTCAGCATGTAAGCCATGTAATCCGAGGTGATGAGGTCGTTGATGCCGACGACTTCAACATTCGGATGATCGAGGCTCGCGCGGAAGACGAGACGACCTATGCGGCCAAAACCATTGATTCCGATTTTGATGCTCATTTTGCAACATCCTCCCGAAAACTTATTTCGCAATGCGGTTTGATTATCCGCCTTTGTACAGGTATATTATATATCAAACGGAAGCGGGTTACAAGAGTTTTTTGGAAAGTTTATCTTGCTTTTCAAGATACTTCTTTTTTGCGGGCGTTTCGTGGGCTCTGCTCTTGAAATTTTCCGGGTTTGCGCTATACTATTATGTATAAAGAACAGTCTTTGAAGCGGCAAGGAGTGATCATATGCCATCTTCCCCGAGAGACCTTGCAAAGGAGTTCGACGGAAAGCCCTACCCCGTCTTTTCCTTCTACGCAGGGCACATCGTATACATGAACCCCGCCTGCCGGGAGTTTACCGACGGGCTCGATCTCAGCGGCTACGGCGTGGAGCACATCATCGGCGAGGATCTCATCTCCGCCGCCGACCTCAGCCTCGCCTCCGGCACGTCTGTCCACCTCACGAACTTCGCCCTCGGAGACGAGCGCGGGCGGCTCGACGTCTACCCCGGCCCCGCCACGACGGTCGTGTTCCGCAGCGGCGGCGACACGCGCGAGAAAGCGCTTATGGACGAGCTCTCTACCTACGGCGAGCAGCTCGACCGCGACATCGGCCTGATGCTCGAGCAGTGCTTCGGCATCGGCGAGCGTGTGGAGAACTACGCGCGGCTAAAGGATCCCGCCCTTCTCACGGGTCTTGACCTCACCATACTCCGGCTTTTCCGCCGCAGAACGCAGATAACCATGCTCTCCGACTGTCTCCGCCGCGAGCCTGCGAGGGACGTCACTAGCGGCGACATCGGCGAGTTCTGCCGCCGCTTCTTTGACGAAAGCCGCGGGATAATGGCAAGCTCCGGCGTCCGCGGTCTCTCTATGGCGGACGGAGGCTTCCTGAGATCTACCGCATTTTTCTCCGAACGCGAGGTGGAGAGACTGCTCGCGTGCCTCCTCACCGGCGCGCTCGCGATGAGCGGCGGCGAGCCGCTGCGGTTCTCGCTCTCAAGCCTCGGCGGCACGGTCCGCATCCGTGCCGCAAGCGACTCTCCGCTCTTCAACGAGGACGCCTTCTCGCAGGCGCTCGAACTGCCGGAGTCGCTCGGAAAATTCATCGCCGTCGGCAGCGGGCTCGAGTTGCGGCTCGCAAGCGAGCTTGCCGCGCGCTCGTCCGGCTATCTCCGCTTTATGCGGGAGGACGGGCACGGCGTCCTCACCGCCGTCATCTCCCCCGAGAACGCCGGCTACACGCCGCGCCTCGCGCAGGAGACGCTTGCCTCGGACACCGCATTTCCTCAGCTTGTGGTGGAGTATTCGGAGCTGATAAGTTGATATTCCCACGCGGTCTGCGACCGCGCGGGAGCCTATGCTTCCCCAAGCGGCGCTTCGCACCGCCTGGTGCCCCCTTTGATTTAGATGCTCGCTCGGAAACACGAGGGCGCCCACCAATTCTGCATCGGCACATATTCAGCCCTCGTGAGCTTTACCCGCTTCGCGGGCAAAGCCGAACATTGATATATAGCCCTGCGCAGATATTGATAACAAATCAAAGAGGCGGGATGCAGTGCATCCCGCCTCTTTTGCGTTTTTCTGTTGTCAGGCGCTCGCCCACCTGGAAGCGATGAATCCGGGGATGAGCCAGAGTATCGAGTAGAGCAGGAGATTCAGCGGCGTCGCGACCGTCGGGGTCTGAGTAAAGCATAGATAGAACATTATCAGCATACCGAGCGCCACCGACGCGAGCGTGAGCCCCGTCGATATGCGCACCGCGCGCCGGAGGTTCCGCGCGCAGGCGATACACTCAGCGTAATGCTTCAGTCCCTCGCGGCTGACAACGGCGGAGATCTTTCCGACAAACAACCTGTCCGGGTCGGAGAGCGCTATCCGCTCCGCCTCCTTGGGGAAGTCTATAGTATCGGTCGAGACGCTGAAATTCGACTCTATCATCGACGGGGTGATATTGAAGTCCCGCGTGGCGAACACCGGCATGAGGTGCTGCCGCATAAGCATCGCAAGTCCGCGCTTTACCGAGCCGGACGTGTTGTAGCTCACGGCAAACACGCCGACGAGTTCGAGATTGACGGCGATAAACACGTTCGTCTTTCCGCTGACGTCCTTCGGGATGCTGATGTTGTTCCGCACCATGAACGTCGCGCTGCCCGCGAGGACCATATTCCCCTCTATCTCGCCGCTGATGCCGCCGTTCTCGTAGAACTTGAAGTTCTGTACCTTCATCAGCGGCTCGGGCGTCTGATTGCTGTGCTGTTCCGCAAACGGACGTGATATCGCCGCGCCGGATGCGTTTATCAGGCTCGCGGCGTAGGTTATGACCTTGTCCTTCGGGTACCCCCGGTACACCTTGAGCCCGTTCAGAGCGGTGTTTCCGGGCGGGAATATGTCAAGGTCGGTGACTACGACGTTCGTGACGCCGCTCAGACTCTCTGCCGCCGCCCAGCCGGTTATCGCCTCGCCGAGACCGTAGAGGTGCTTTGCCGCGCGGGAGAACGCAAGGCAGAACGGCATCATCAGCGACAGCGGCGCGCCCGCCGCGGATATCGCGGCGAGGCACCACACGAACCTCGTCCCGCCGCCGGTGCCGAAGCTCGCCACCGCCGCGAGGACTATCGACGCCAAAATGACTATCGGCGCGGTCACGCGCCACACCTTACGCGCGTGGTCGGGACTGTTGAGGCGGCTCACAAATCCTATCGGCTTCTGCGCGCGGTATTTGACCGCCGTATTCTCTCCGTCATAAAGCTCCGGCTCCGCCGCTATTATGTACGGGCGGCTCATTCCCGCCGCCGCGCGGCAGCTCTTTAGCTTCGCGAGAGTCAGCTTTCTCGAGTAGTACGCCGCCGCGAGCATCGACGCCGCGCCGACCGTCGAGAATCCGTAGTATCCTCCCCACTCCGGCTTTATCGCGACGAAGAACAGGTAGACAAGCGACGTGAGGTTCGCGAATACGACGACGCTCTCCATATTCGGGCGGAAGGTCGCTATGTCTCGCACGCCCGCCGCCGTCGTCTCAAAGCAGAGCGCCATCACCCCGACCTGAAGCAGCACGTTGAAGAATATGTAAATGTACGGCTTTTCGACGTATGTGAATATCGCGGGAAGGCCGATGCCGATATACGGCGCAAAGCTGATAAACGCCAGCAGCGCCGTGAGCAGCGCCGCCAAGAGAAGGCGCAGACGTCCCCGTCCGAGCTCCCTTACGAGCAGGCTCACTTCCTCTTCGGGTTCGATATCCGGCTCAGTCTCAGACGGCTCCGCCGCAGGCTCCTCCGGCTCGGGACGCCTCCTGCGGTGCTTGCGGAGCTTCTCCTCGTGCTCCTGCTTGAAGGTCTCCTCGCTCACGTCTCCGCCGCGCAGCTGCGGACGGAACTCCGCGTCGTGGCCGAATATCCCTTCGAGCTTACCGCCGAAGACCTTCTTTCCCTCCTCGGCCTTTGCCTCCTTCATCACGGTGCGGCGCTCGGCGGGCTCCTCGTCCTCGCGCTTCTTTCCGCCGAAGCGGCGGCGCTTTTCCGTGTCCTGAGTTTTTTCCTCCTCGAAGATATGTATCCTGCCCATCTCGTCCCGCTGACCGGGCTCCGCGGGATACTCGTTCTGCTCCTCGGTTACGTGGTCGGCGGCAAGCTCCACCTGCCGCTTTATCTCAAGCTCAAGCTCTCTCTCACGCTTTTCCCGTTCGCGCTCGGCCTCGGCGCGCTCACGCTCTTCCTTCTCGGAGCGAAGCTGCTCCTCGGTCTCGCGAAGCTTCTGTTCCTCGCGCTCCTCCTGCATCCTCGCCGCGACCTCGCCGAGCTTATCGGTGAGCTCCTCGCTCGTCATCTCATACGCCGGCACCTGAGGCTCCGGCTCGGGTGCGGGTTCGGGCTCCGGCTCCGCCGTGCGCTCCACGCCGAACTCCGCGAGTATATCGTCTATGGAGAAGCTGTACTCCTCCACGCTCCTGTCTATATCCGCAAGTATCTCCGCAGTGCTCGCGGGGTCGCGCCTCTCCTCCGGAGAGGACTTGTCCCGCTCAGCATCTCTGCGTTTGTCATCCATCTGCATTCACCGCCCTAATCAGTCTTGCTTCTTCATGCGCTGACGGACCGCCTCGAACAGTACGACGGCCGCCGCCGCGCTCGCGTTGAGCGAGCTCATCTTTCCGAGCATCGGTATCGACACCGTATAGTCGCACCGTTCGAGCACGAGCCGGCTCACTCCGTCTCCCTCCGCCCCGACGACTATCGCAGCGGGGGTGTTGAAGTCGGTCTCATAGAGCGGCGTACTGCCGCCGCCGGCCGTTCCGAATATCCAAAAGCCTTCCTCTTTCAGCCGTTCGATAAGCGACGCGATATTCGCGACGCGCGCCACCGGTATATGCTCGAGCGCTCCGGCGGACGCCTTGCTCACCATGGCGGTGAGCCCTGCCGCGCGTCTCTCGCGGGTTATCACCCCGTCCGCCCCGGCGGCCTCCGCAGAGCGGATTATCGCGCCGAGGTTATTGGGGTCGGTCACCCCGTCGCATATGACGAGCAGGGGCAGCGTGTCCTTCGGCTTTGCCGAGCAGGCCGCAAGGATGTCGTCAAGCTCGGCGTACTCCCTTGCCGGAAGCCTGCCTATGATGCCCTGATGCGAGCGCGTGCGGCTCATCGCGTCGAGCTTGCGGCGGTCGACCTCGACCACCGCCGCGCCCTTCTCGCGGGCTATGGCGGCGATGCGGCGGAGCGTCCCGTCCGGGTCACGCGCGATATAGAGCTTGTCTATCATCTTGCCGGCCTCCAGTGCCTCAAGCACCGGGTTCCTGCCCTCTACGAGGTCTTCGGAAGCCGCGTCCCTCTCCCTCGCGCGCTCGTCTCTCATGCTCATCCTCCAAAACAGGTATGCGTATATCCGAAGACAGATTCCGGGATATACCTGTTTCATATTATAGCACGTTTCGACCGCGTATGAAAGGGTGTGACGATAATTTTTTACAAACATTTTATGCCTTGTTATGCCTGCACAGATGTAGTATAATAGTCGCGTACACGGTCTTTGAGAATATCTTTTGGGAGGGCAAACAAAATGATCAAGGGTTATCATCACATCGGACTGTACGTAAGCGACACGGCGCGCAGCCTGAAATTCTACACCGAGGCGCTCGGCGGCAGGGTGACTATGAGCTTCGGCCCGGACGACCACAAAATCTACATGGTCGAGCTCGCGCCGGGAGCCACGGTCGAGCTCATCCCGCACGCCACTGGCAGCGAGAATCAGCCCTGGGCGCACATCGCCCTGCACACCGACAACGCGCGCGAGGCGTTCGACCGCGCCGTCGCGAACGGCGCCACGGTCAAGAGCGAACCGCGGGACGGCAACCTCGGCGGCAATGCGCCGATGACGAACGCATTTGTGTTCGGGCCGGACGGCGAGTCGATAGAATTCTTCGAGGTGGAGTAAATGGCAAAGGACAAGGCGCCATGCCGCCGCGCCCCCGTGACCCTCGCGGTCTGCGGCGCGGCGTCGCTGGCCTTTGCTCTCATGGCAAACTACGGGTGCTACCGCGCCCGGAACGAAATTGCTGTCTACCTGCTGTTCGGCGCGCTGATGTTCCTCTCGCTCTTTCTTCTGTGGCGGGACGGATATCTCGAGCGCGGCGGCGTCCTCGCCCTCTCGATAGCGTTGGCAGCGGCGGCGTTCGTCATACGGATATGCTTTATCGACTACCGCTCGGGCGACTACAACTCGTTCCTTGTGAACTGGGTGCAGTTCTACCGCGAGAACGGCGGCTTTGCGGCGCTTGACGTGCCGGTGGGAGACTACAATCTCCCCTACCTCTACCTGCTCGCCTTCTTCTCCTATATCCCCATCGACGACCTCTATCTGATAAAGCTGTCGTCTGTAGCGTTCGACGTGCTTGCGGCGTTCTTCGCTCTGCGGCTCACGTCGCGGCTCACCGAAAGCCTCGCGGCGCGCCTTGCGGCATACTTTGCCGTCCTGCTGCTGCCGACGGTTTTCCTCAACAGCTCCCTCTGGGCACAGTGCGACAGTATCTACACAGCGTTCGCGCTCGGCGCGCTGTACTTCGCGTTCGAGCGACGTCCGGTGCTCGCGATGCTGTTCGGCGCGGTGTCGTTTGCGTTCAAGCTACAGGCGGTATTCCTTCTGCCGGTGTTTGCGGTGTTCCTCATGCTCGGGCATATAAAGTGGCGGCACGTTCCGCTCTTCCCCGCCTTCTATGCGGCGACGGCGCTTCCCGCGATAATCGCGGGCCGTCCCCCGCTCGACGCGATACTGATATACGTCCGTCAGGCGGGCGAATACTCCTCGCGCATAACCCTGAACGCGCCGAACTTCGCCGTCCTGTTCAAAGACGCGGAAAACCCGCAGCCCTACGCGCTTCTGCTCGTCGTGCTGGCGTTTCTGTTCCTCGCGGCGCTGCTCGGCGCGGCGTACCTTCGCCGGGAGAGCCTCGACGACCGCGGGATAATGCTCCTCACGCTCGCCATGTGCATCGGCATCCCCTTCTTTCTGCCGTACATGCACGAGCGGTACTTCTATATCGCGGAGGTGCTGAGCGTCGTATGCGCCTGCGCGGGCGCGGTACACTTCACCGCGCCGGTGCTTGTACAGGCGGCGAGCATGATATGCTATGACGCGTACCTCAACGGCGTCTACCGCTTCCGGCAGTCGCTCGCGGCTCTGCTTATGGCGGCGGCGCTCGCCGTCGTCACGGCGACGGTCGTGACGCGTCTATTCGGCAGACGCTCCGGCGGCTCCAAGCCCGAGCGCGAAACCTAACTAAGTACAAACGAAACGGACGGCTAACGCCGTCCGTCTTTTTCTCCGAAATTTGAGGAATTTCTGCGGAGAGGCTTGACAACTTCATTCTACAAATGTAGAATTATATTAGCTTCTACATTTGTAGAATAAAGGAGGCATCTCTATGAACAAAGCCTTTCGCCGTCTGCCGGACGCGGAGTTGGAGGTCATGCAGGCCGTCTGGGACTGCGCCCCGCCTGTCACGCGCGCGGGCGTCGACGAGATACTCAGAAAGACCCACCCCATGGCGCAGACGACGCTTCTCACCCTCCTCACCCGCCTCTCGGAGAAGGGCTTTATCTCGATAGAAAAGAACGGCCGGCGCTCGGAGTACGTCCCGCTCGTCGCAAAACAGGACTACCTCGCCTCGCAGAGCCGCCGTTTCTTTGACAAGCTGTGCGGCGGGAGCGTATCGGCTTTTGCGTCCGCGCTCTGCGACGGTGGACTTACGAAGGAGGAGATAGCCGAGCTTCGGCGGCTGCTTGACGAGGGGGCGCTGTGATGAGCATATTCTTTTCGGCGCTCGTGAGCGCGATATTCGCCTTCGCCGTCCTGATGTGGTTTGACCCGGAGGAGGGCAAGGAGAGCGAAAAAGGAAGTCACCGCCTTTTCAGCTACTCGGTAATTCTGCCGCTTTA
Source organism: uncultured Clostridia bacterium (assembly GCA_947631015.1). Classification (GTDB taxonomy): domain Bacteria; phylum Bacillota; class Clostridia; order Oscillospirales; family JAAYOS01; genus CANRIN01. The sequence goes on along the minus strand of CANRJS010000007.1, from coordinate 57,651 downwards.
CGTTCTCCTCATCTGCGGCGTCTGTGTATACAAATACGGCACAGGGTCGCTTCCCGAACTGTTTGCGGTGTTTTTCCCGATATTTGCGGAAATTTGCGTCTACTACGCTCTGCTTCTCCCACTTCTGCCGGTGCTTCGGCGGCACATCGGCGCGAGGACCGTGGCGCTCATCTGGATGCTCCCCGACTTTCTCCTTTTCACCGTCGTCTGGAGCAACGTATACAACGGCTTTGATGTGCCGGTGCTTGTCCTTCATCTTCGTGGGATAAATATATGGTGGCTGATTGGCGTCTGGGGCGCGGGCTTTGCCGTCGTCTTTCTGTGGAAGATAACTTCGCACCTCGTCTTCCGGCACAGGATACTCAAGAACGCGAGGTCGCTTGATGATCCCGAATCCGTCACAATACTGCTCGAGGAGGCGTGGAGGTACCGTCCCGGCAAGCGGAAGCAGCGCTCGCTGTACCGCCCCGTCGTCTCGGACGCGGTGCGTTCCCCGCTCTCGATAGGTCTCTTCCGCTTTACGACGAGGATAGTCCTGCCGGAGAGAAAGTACACGCCGAAGGAGCTTCGCCTGATATTCCGCCACGAGGTCGTCCACATCGAGCGTGAGGACGTGTGGTGCAAGTACTTCATGGTCTTCTGCTCGGCGGTATGCTGGTTTGACCCGCTTATCTGGATAGCGTCGAGGAAGAATGCGGAAGACCTTGAACTCAGCTGCGACGAGACGGTCCTTCTCGGCTGTGACGCCGAGACGAAGCGCCTCTACGCCGAGCTGATACTGAATACCGCAGGGGACGACAGCGGATTTTCGACCTGTCTCTCCTCCTCCGCCGCGTCGGTGCGCTACCGTCTCGGCGCTGTCATGCGTCCCAAGGCGCGGAAAGCGGGCGCGCTGGTCGTCGGCGTCCTGGTGTTTCTGCTGCTCGTATGCAGCGGGAGCGTTGCGCTCGCTTACGGAGAAGTCTCCGGAAGCGACGCGATATTCGGCTCAGACGAGTACACACTCGCCTCAGTCCGAAGAAACGACGGCAGGACTTACTTCACCGGCGGCAGCTACGACCTCACCGGTAACACGCCGGACAACATCGACGCGGACGCGCTCTCCGAATATCTCTCCGGGCTGGAGCTTGAAAATATGTCCTCCTTCCTTCTCGACCCGCCCGATGAGGACCGGCTGATGGAAGCGGTGTACGACCGGGCGGACGGTCTGTCTCTCTATCTTGGCATATACGAAAACTACCTTACGGTCGCAAAGTATGACAGCCGCCTCAAGCTCCGCACCTCGAACTACTTTATCCGGGGCGGCGCGGACGCGGACTTCCTCCGGCAGATCGCGCCGGAGATACCCGAGCTGGATGTCCGGCTCTCCGACAACAGCAACAGCGTGGCCGGTCACTCGTTGGAAGTCACGCCGGACGTTCTCACCTTCATCGACGCGGACGGGAGCGAGCGGACAGTCCGCGAGCGCGCACGAAGCGTGAGCGACGTGAGCGGCATCTTCGGAATGCAGCCGGACAGGATGCAGCTTTCGTTCTCGGTGCCGGTGGTCTCGGAGGTCGAGGTCGAATACTTCCCCACAGCGGGCGGCGAAACCGTCCGCGCGGAGGCGCGTCCCGAGGACGATGTGTTTGCCGTCGACCCGGCGGACTTCGCCGCCGTGTACAGGGTAAAGGTCGAGCTCGACTGCGGCGACGGCGAGACCTGCCGCGCGGAATATGCATTTTCTGTCGATTGGAATGATTTTGCGGAAAATAGGTAAAGGAGCGGGCTAAAAGCCCGCTCCTACATCTTTTTTGTAGCCTCGCAGAGTTTCGCCGCCTTTGCGGCGAAATAAAGTTAAATCTGTAAATTTCTGGCGTCAATGCGCCCGCCGACTTGTTACGCACCGTAACTTTCTACCGGGCGCATCAGACCTCGGCGCTTCGCGCCGACGTCCCGACTTTATACGCACCAGAGAGCGGCGAAATTTACACCTCTCGCGGAGCGTGCGTCGATTTTCCGCCGAAGGCGAAAACCGCGCCGGTTCGCGCGGTTGAAGTTGGCGGCAAATCCGCCAACTTCGCGGAGCCCCGATTCATTCGGGGCGAGCATTTCAATCGGAAGGGTTCCCACGCGGTCGCCGACCGCGTGGGAATGCGTCGATTTTCCGCCGAAGGCGGAAAACTCGGCGCGGAGCGCAGCGTTGCTGTCGGCAGAGCTCCGCTCTGTCCGACGGCTTCACTTGAAATTGCGCCTGCGCAATTTCAGGCGTACTCGAACCAGTCAAACTTTGCCTCGCCGCCGTCACCCGAGGCGAACATCCCGATAAACGCCCCGACGAAGCCTCCGGCGGTCTCGCTGCCGATGTAACCGCCGTCAAGGCCCTCGTACAGCGGGCGCAGATGCGCCTCGTCCTCGCCGTAGAGGAAGCTGTGGCTCTGGCCCGCCGCCTTTATCTCAAGGACGGCGCAGTCGTGCTCCCACTCGACCTCGGCAAGAATCTCGGTCTCGCTCTTTATCTGCATATCCGTGAAGCTCTCTCCCTCCTGCCACGCGGCGTGCTTCACGGCGCGGAGGACGCGGCGTCCGTCCTTTTCCGCAAGCTCGATGCTCATTCCCGCGTAGTTGTTCTGGACTATCGCAAGCCCCGCGAAGCTGCCGGCATCCGGCGTGAACCCGATATGCGTCTTTGCCTCGAAGCTCATGTGCTGCTGGCGCCGCCCGAGGAAGCCGAGCGCGTGCGGCGTGAATTTCATGCCGCCCTGCATTATCATCTCGATGTCCGGCTTTACAAACTCGGGACGTATCGTCCCCTCCGCGCGGATGACGAGCTTTCCGTTCTCGAGGCGCACGGGAGTATTCGCGGGCGTGCCGAGCCAGTTCCACTCTAGGGCGAGCTTTTCGCCGTCGAAGTCGTCCCGCGCGGGCTTCTCAGGGAACGGATGCGCCGGCAGGTCGGAAGACGGATAGGTGAACTCGCACTTTCCGGTCTCGGGCGATATGACCGGCCAGCCGTCCTCCCAGACGACAGGAGCTATGAAGGTCTCGCGCCCCATGTTCTTGTGGTAGCCGCCGTAGATGCGGCTGCCGAGGAAGACCGCGTACCACGACCCGTCCTTCAGCTCTACGAGGTCTGCGTGGCCGACGTTGCATATCGGGTGCATGTTCGAGAGGTGGCGGTGCGTGAGTATCGGATTGCCGCGGTAGCCCTCGTAGGGGCCGTGCAAGGTGCGGCTGCGCGCTATCGTCACGGCATGGTAGTGTTCAGTGCCTCCCTCGGCTATCATGAGATAGTACCAGCCGCCGACGTGGTAGATGTGCGGAGCCTCCGGCGCGGACGCGTCCACGAGGGCGCTCGTCCAGAGCCCGTACTCCTCCCCCACGAGCTCCCACTTCTCAAGGTCGAGCTCGCGGTGGACTATGCGGTATTTGTCGTTCCCGCCGGGCATCATTGAGCCTGCATATGTTATCCAGCAGGAGCCGTCGTCGTCCCAGAAGATGTCCGGGTCGAAGAGCATCGGGAACTTGTGCGGCTCGCTCCACTCCCCGCGCGGGTCGTCCGCCGTGACGATGTAGGTGGTGAGGACGCTCATGTTGACGACTATCAGGTAGAACTTCCCGTCGTGCCAGCGGAGCGTCGGGGCGAACAGTCCGCCCGAAATGCCGTCCGGCGCGAGGGGAAGATAGTCCGGGTTTGTGAACGCGTAGTTTACGAGCTCCCAGTGCTCGAGGTCGCGGCTGTGGTAGAGCGGTATGCCCGGGAAGTAGGAGAAGGACGAGGTCGCGAGATAGAAGTCGTCCCCCACGCGGACTATCGACGGGTCGGGGTTAAATCCGGGGATTATCGGGTTATGTATCATAAATTCTCCCTCCTGAAGGACGGAGCGGCACAAGAGTGCCGCTCCGATATTACCTGCTTATTCTTCCTCGTGGGTATCCTCACCCTCGGCGTCCCCGCCGTGGTGATGATGGTGATGGTGGTGGTGATGCTCGTCCTCGCCGAAGTCGAGCTCGAGACGGTCTCCGCAGTGAGGGCACTCGAAGACGCGGTCGCGCCACATCTCCTCGGTGAGCTCTATCTTCTCGCCGCAGACGGGGCACGCAAGCTCAAGACCGAGCTCGGGTACGTCGTCATCATCGTCCTCATCGTCGTGATGGTGGTGGCAATGGCCGCAGCCGCATTCGTCCTCATCGTCCTCGGACTCATCGTCGCCGTCGTGATGGTGGTGGCAGTGACCGCAGCCGCAGCCGTCATCATCATCGTCGTCCTCGTCATCGTCCGCAAGTATCTCAAAGATGTCGTCTATCGACTCGTCCATCAGGTCGACGGTGTCCTGGAGCGCCTTCACGCGCTCCTCAAGGGTCTCGGTCTGTTCCTCGAGACCGCCTATGACGTCGATAAGCGCGGCTATCAGCTTGTGCTCCGGCGTGCCGGCGTCGAGGGTCATACCCTCGACAAGTCCCTTGACGTAGGAGATCTGCTTTTTCAGCTCCATACTGCCCGCCTTACTTCGCACGCTCGAGGTACTCGCCGGTGCGGGTATCTATGCGTATGAACTCGCCCACGTTGACAAAGAGCGGGACCTTGATGGTCGCGCCGGTCTCGAGGGTCGCCTGCTTCATGACGTTCGTGGCGGTGTCGCCCTTGACGCCCGGCTCGCAGTCGGTTATCTCGAGCACGACGAACGTCGGCGGCTCGATGCCGAAGATGTTGCCCTTGTAGCTAAGGACCTTGACGTTCTCGTTCTCCTTGACGAACTTGAAGTTGTCATCAAGCTTGTCCTTGCTTATCGGGATCTGGTCGTAGGTCTCGTTATCCATGAAGTAGTAAAGATCGTCCTCGCTGTAAAGGTACTGCATGTCTCGGCGCTCGATAAACGCGGTCGGGAAACGCTCGGTCGGGCTGAAGCTGCGGTCGACGACGCCGCCGTTGATGACGTTGCGCATCTTCGTGCGGACGAACGCCGCGCCCTTGCCCGGCTTGACGTGCTGGAACTCGATGACCTGCATTACCTGGCCGTCAAGCTCAAAAGTTACTCCGTTACGGAAATCACCGGCAGAAATCATATTTCAAAACCTCCATAAAACCTGTTTATACACAGTCTAACTAAGTTATTTTACACTATATCCCGCGCTATTGCAATACCTTTTTTCCGGAAGCTCAAAGAATTATGAGCTCCTTGGGCGCTTTCGTGATGTCCTCGCCGCAGTTTTCGCGCATGATGACGACGTCCTCGATGCGCACTCCGAACTGTCCCGGTATGTAGATGCCCGGCTCGGCGGAGACGACGGCGTTCAGCGGCATGGGCGTCTTCACTCCCGGCGCGGCGTTCGGACCCTCGTGTATCTCGAGGCCAAGGCTGTGACCGTAGCTGTGGCCGAAGAACTCACCGTATCCGGCGTCTTCTATGACCTTTCTCGCGGCGGCGTCGATGTCCTCTCCGGGGACGCCCGCCCTGCTCGCGGCGATGCCCGCAAGCTGCGCCTCGAGGACGGTGTTGTATACCTTCCTCATCTCGTCGGTGACGTGGCCGACGGCGACGGTGCGGGTCATATCCGAGCAGTAGCCGTGATACTTGCTGCCGAAGTCCATCGTGATGAAGTCGCCGTCCTCTATCTTCTTGTCGGACGGGACGCCGTGAGGCATGGACGAGTTCTTTCCGCTCACGACTATCGGGTCGAAGCTGACGTTCTCCGCCCCGTTCAGAAGCTGGCGATACACGAGCTCCGCCGCTATCTCCTTCTCGGTGACGCCGGGCTTTATCTTCGGCAGGACCTCCTCGAGCGCCTTCTCGCTTATGCGCTGAGCCTTTATCATCAGCTCTATCTCCTCGTCGGTCTTCGAGCCGCGCGCGAGCTCGAGCTTCGAGCCCAGCGGGACAAGCTCGTACCCCTCGAGGCCGCTCTTCCAGACGTTGTACTCGCCTATAGTCATGCGCGAGTCCTCAAAGGTGACGGTCTTTGCGCCGGCCTCCGCGAGCACCTCGCTTATGAGCGCCTGATAGCGGCGGCCGCGTCCCACCGGGAGGACCTTGTAGCCTTCTATCTTCGCTTCGGCCGCCTCGATATAGCGGGAGTCGGTGAAGAACCACGCTCCGTCCGCAGTCACGACCGCCGCGCCCGCGCTCGACGGGAACCCGGTGGCGGCTCTGCGGTTCACGCCCGAGGTTATGAGCATCGCGTCGGTGCCCGCCTCGGAGAGGATCGAACGGATTTTTTCTACGTTGGACATAATATCTGCCTCCTGTGAATTGTTTGCATATTTTGTCGCGCTGTGCGCGTGTCTGCCTACCCCAGCTTCTCAAGCTCCTCGAGATATATCCGCTTCATTTCGGCGGCGTCCTCCGCCTGCGTCCCCGCGCTCTCGCATATAATGCGCGGCGCAAGTCCGCGCTCCGCGAGGAGCCGCGCGAGCGGACGGAAGTCCGGCCCGAACGATCCGTCCGAGAGGACGAGGTGCTTCTTCTCCCCGCCCTTTGAGAACTCGATGTGCGAGAAGTGTATGTGGAAGCTCTCGGCGCGTTTGCGCCCGAGCTTTCTTTCAAGCTTGTCAAGGAGCTCCGCCGTTGCCTCCCTGCCCTCGAGGGCGCCGAGTGTGCGGGCGTAGAGGTGCCCGAAGTCGACGCACGGAAGCAAGCGGTCGTCCGCAAGGCAGAGCTCGGTCACCTCGTCGAAGTCGCCGAGCTGGTTTATTTTTCCCATCGTCTCGGGGCAGAGCGTGATGTCTCCGTATCCCTCCGCGTCCGCCGCGCGGAGGCACTCGAGAAGCGTCGTCCTCGCGTCCGCGAGGGCTTCCTCGCGCGCGCGGCCGGTCGTCGAGCCGGAATGTATGACTATGCGGTCCGCGCCCATCGCCTTCGCGGCGGCGCAGGACTGCAGAACGTAGCCTATGTTCTTTTCCATGTTCGCGAGGTTCGTGAGACTTATGAAGTACGGCGAGTGGAGCGAGAGCGCTATCGAATGTGCCCTCGCGTTTTCGCCGAGCTTCGCGGCGGTCTCTCCGCTTATGCGGACGCCGTTGCCGCACTGGTACTCGTATGCGTCTATGCCCATCGTCTCACGCAGCCACTTCGGTGCGTCGAGCGAGCTCTTGCTTACGGCGGAGAAGCTGTCCGAGTTTCCCGCCGCGCCGAAGAGCGCAAGTTTCTTAGCCATTCTTGACCTTCCTTCCGTATCTTTCGCGCGAAAGCGCTATAAACGGTCTCTCCGCGAGGCGGCGCAGGCGGAACAGCGGGTTTTCGTCCATCCCGCGCGGATAGACTATCGCCGCCTTGCAGCCGGCGCGCTTCGCGCCCCACACGTCGGTGAATATCTGGTCGCCTATCGACAGCAACTCGTCCGGGCGGACGCCGAGCGTCTTCGCCGCCCACAGGAAGCCCTTTTTCCCGGGCTTGCGGCAGCCGAGGCGGTAGGGTATCCCGAGCACTCCGGCGACGGCGCTCACGCGCGCCTCGCGCCGCGTGTTTGAGACTATCGCCGCGCGGATGCCCACGTCCTCAAGCGAGCGGAGCCACGCCTTCACGCGCGCGTCCGGCTCGTTCTCGGAGTATTTCGCTATGGTGTTGTCCATATCGAGCGCTACGGCGCGGACGCCGTGCGCGCACAGCCACTCCGCCGATATGTCGCACACGTCGTAAAACTCCGCGTCCGCTCTCAGCCGCAAAAACACTCTCATACCTCCGTCATGCCGGGCATAGTTTTATTGTGTAACGACCCCAAAACGGCGCAGAGCGTCGTTTTGGGGACCCCTCCGATTGAAATGCTCGTGGCGAACACGAGGGCGCCGACATATTCCGCATCGGAACGGGTTCAACCCTCGTGAGCTTTACCCGCTTCGCTGGCAAAGCCAAACATTACTAACCGTCCTGCGCGAAGTTAGCGGCTTCGCCGCTAACTTCAACCGCTGCGAACAGCGAAAGCGCGAATCTGTTCTTCATCCGACACTTTACTGCTTTCGCCCGCAATATTCGCTCCGCGAATATTGCCCGACTTTGAGCATTTTGTGGTGCGGAACGGCGCAGAGCGCCGACGTCCCACCAATGCCTCGCAGAGTTTCACGCCTACGGCGCGAAATAAATTTTAATCGTTTTTTCCGACGGCGTGTACGTCGGAAAAAACACCTCTCGCGGAGCGTGCGTCGATTTTCCGCCGAAGGCGGAAAACTCGGCGCGTAGCGGAGCGCCCGCCGCCGGCAGAGCTCCGCTCTGTCCGGCGGTCTCGGCGCGAAAGGGTGCGCAGCGAAGCGAGCACATTTCGCGCCGACACTATTATATCAAATGCCGCCGCAATACACAAATCTTTTTTGCGGCGTCGCTCAATTTTACAGCGGAGGTGTTTTCCATGCCGTCCGACAGCTTCAAAATTACGATATGCGTTCTTCCCTCCGACGTCCGCGCGGCGGAGGGACACGGCTTCTCGCTCTGCCACCTCGCCTACGGCTTCGGCGAGGACGGCAGACTGTGCCGGGGCGACCTCGGCGTCGGCGTGAGGGGTGGACTGCTCGGAGTGAGCGACCGCGGCGTCACCGACGCCACGCCCTACCCTGCCGACCTGCTCCGCGACATACGCCGCGAGTGCGACGCGCGCGGCTTTGACGGCGTGCTCTGCGACTTCGAGCAGCCGCCGAACGCCTTCACCTCGCGCTTTGCCTACGAGGCGGCGCTGTACTTCTCCTCGCTCCGGATGCGTCTCTGCGTGCCGGAGGCGTTCGCGGACACCGCGCCGGGCGCGACGCTTCTCATATCCGGCGCGACGCTCGGCGGTTCCTACGAGGAGTCGGTCCGCCGCGCCGTGTTCAGGTACGGCCCGGGACGCGCGACGCTGCTGTTTGAGCCGGTGTGCGTCGACTTCGCCATGCCCTCCCCGCGCGGCGCGGAGGACTTCACTACGCCGCAGCGCCTCGAGGAGATACGTGCGGAGCACGGCTCGATGGTGTACTTCTCCCACGAGCTCTCGGCAAACTATTTCACCTACCGCACGTCCTCCGGCGAGAGCCGCTTCGCGCTCTTTGACGACGAGCGCTCCATGCTCCGCAAGCTGAATATCGCGCGGGGGTGCGGCTTCCGTGAAGCGTTTCTGTGCTGGCCGGACGTCTCCGATGTGCTTGACGATTTGAATAAATTCAAATAATCAAATTGCAAAATAAATATTTGATTATTCTAAAAATTGTGCTATAATAGATATACAGGCGAAAAGTCCGTAAGGACTTACCGCCCGCATCGGTTCATCGTCCGCCTGCTTGCCTGCCCCGCCGGGGCATCGGAGGAACTGTAAAATGAACGAATATCATGAGCTGTTGGACGTGATGCGCGAGCTGCACAACATATCCGGTTTCAGAATCACGATACACGACATAGATTTCAAGGAGATCTATGCGTATCCGCAGGAGCCGCTGCCCTTCTGCCGGCTCATGCGCGAAAATCCGGAGGCTCACCGCCGGTGCAAAGCGTGCGACATAGCTTCCTTCGAGAAGGTCAGAAGAACGGGACAGGCGTGCGTCTACCGCTGCCACATGGGGCTTCACGAGGCGGTCGTGCCGATATACAGCTTCGGCATACTTTCCGGCTACATGATGATGGGCCAGACGATAGACCCCTCTCCCCTCAGCCGCGAACGCTGCCGCTCGGCGGCGCTCGAGCTGATAAAGGACGAAAAAGTGCTGAACGAGGCGCTGAACCTCGTCCCGGTTCGCAGCGACGACCAGATACGCAGCGCGATAAAGATAATGAGCATCTGCGCCTCCTACATAACACTCACAAACCAGCTCCGCACCGACACGCGCGACCTCGCGACCCAGGCACGGCAGTACCTCGACGAGCACTACGCCTCAAAGATAACCCTCGAGCGCCTGTGCGAGACTCTGTACTGCAGCCGCGCCACCATCACAAGCGCCTTCCGCGCGGCGAACGGCTGCTCGATAGGCGAATACCTCGTCAAGGTGCGTGTGTCCAAGGCAAAGGAGCTTCTGCGCGAGACCTCGCTTCCGTTTGACGAGGTCGCGAACCGCTGCGGCTTCTCGGACAGGGGCTACTTCGCGAAGGTGTTCAAACGCCACTGCGGCGTCACCCCCGGCGAGTACCGCGAAGGCAAAGGAGAATAAAACAAGGCCGCCGCGGAAAACCGTGGCGGCCTTATTGTATGCCTCGCAGAGTTTATCCCAAACGGCGCAGGCGCCGTTTGGGAGCCCTTTGATTGAAATGCTCGGCAAACACGAGGGCGCCGACGTCCCGCCAAAAGCCTCGCAGAGTTTCGCGCCAACGGCGCGAAATAAAGTCAAATCCGTTTTTTCCGACGGCGTGTACGTCGGAAAAAACTCTCTGCGCGGAGCGTGCGTCGATTTTCCGCCAAAGGCGGAAAACTCGGTGCGAAGCGTAGCGTTGCCGCCGGCAGAGCTTCGCTCTGTCCGGCGGCTTCGCAGAAAATCGCGCGGGCAGAGCCCGCGCGATTTTCTGCGAAATCACTCTACTTTTGTCCCACAGTTCGGGCAGAACTTCATCCCCGCGAGCTCCGGCGGGAAGACAAAGCCGCAGGAGGGACACTTCTTCGGCTCGGGACGCTTCCTACCGCAGTTGGGGCAGAAAGACATGGTGTTGACCATGCCGCAGACGCAGGTCCAGCTGTCCTGCGGACTTTCGGGCTTCTGCGGAGCCGGTTCCGAGGGGACGTCCCGCATCAGCTCGGCGACGTCTATCGGGGCGCTGCCTCGCGCCATACCCATGCCGACAAAGCCGTTCACCGCGCCGGACGGGTTCTCCGCCGCCGACTCCATGGCATTCGCGGAGGCCGCGCCCACCCTCGCACCGAGCATCGCGCGGCTCTCGGAGTACACTCGCGACTCCTGGAGGTCGCGTATCTTGTCAAAGCTCTCGTCGTCCGGGAGGATGCTGCCGAACGTCAGCGTCATTATCTCGACGCCGCGCTCGTCGTGCCACTTGCGACTGAGTCTCTCCTTCAGCAGCTTCAATATCTCCGCGCTCTCGAGAGGCAGACGGTCGTAGTGCAGTCCGCGCCCGGAAAGCTCGCCGAGTATCGGCAGCATCTCGTTCTGGAGCTCCGCCTTGAGCTGGGCGTTGAGCTCCGTCTTGTTGTAGCTCTCCACGACATTGCCGCACACGTTCTCGTAGAACGCCATCGGGTCGGTCACGCGGAAGCTGTACACCCCGAAGCCCTGAAGGTATATCGAAAGATTGAACTCGCTGTCGCGATAAGGCACGCGGCCGAAGCCGAAGCGGTTGTCAAGTATCTCCTTGGTGTTGACGAAGTATACCCGCTGGTCGTTTGCGGGTATGCCGCCGAACTTCACCCTCTCCTTTATCCGCTCCACCGCCGCGTCAAGCGACGCGCCGAGGTCGCCGCGGAACATCGAGAGCTCGGTCGTGCTCAGATATTCGTATCCGCCGGGCTCCGCCGTGAAGTCGATAACTCGGCCGTTTTCCACCACGATGAGCGCCTGACCCGCGTTGACGGCGACGCGGCTCCCCTCGGTTATCACGTTCTCATTCGCGCGGTCGCCGCCGCCGGAGCGGCGCTTGCGTCCCTTGCTCACGAGCACGTCCCCCGGAAGCGCGTCGCAGTATATGTAGTCCGCCCACATGTCGCCTATGTAGCCGAGCGCGCTGTCTGTAAACGCCTTGATAAGTCCCATACTGTCACCTCAAAAGCACTATTTCTGTGAAGGAAAGCGGATAAGAACGAGAGTGCGGACGTCCACCCGCGCCGAAAATCCGTTGAAGGTCGTAAAATACATCTCTTCGCCGTCTATGCGGAGAAGCACGCAGACGTCCTCCCTGCCCGTCGCACGGCGGAGGTTCCACACCTCCGCGCCGTCCCCGTCGAGGATGGAGAGGTTGTCCGGCGGGAGCTTTGCCGCGTCGCACTCGTTCTCATCGAACAGCCAGACGACGGTGCGGTCGCCCACGCGGTAGAGCCTCCTGCCGTCCGCGCCGTGCATATCCGCGCCTGTCATCATTTGATGCGGAAAAATCCGCAGGAGTCGCCGGCGTTCGTTTTCCAGTCCTTATAGGCACACTTTCCGGCTCCGGGGGAATAGTAGGTGCAGTCGGCACAGGTGCGGGTCCATCCGCCCCCGCCGCTGTACTGCGGCGCGCTCTGCATCGCCTGCCGCCGCTGCCAGAACTCGGCGTTGGCCTGCTTCTGACGCTCGATGGACGCCATTTCGCGCTCATGCTGCGCGTTCATCGCCTCCCGCCGCTGCTTGTTCAGCGCCTCCCGCTGTGCTTTCACTACCTTCAGCGATTCGGCCTCCACCTGACCCTTTATCACCGCCATCATGTACTCCGAAAGCGACATAGCGTTGATCTCCGCCCCGTGCTCAAGCTGTTCGAGCGTCATTGCATACGACTCGGCAAGGTTCTGTGACAGCATGGCATAGGTCACTCTGTAGATAAGGTCGTCTGCCGCGGTGGCGTCATTCAGGAGCTGACTAATCTGCGTCACGATAACGTCCGGATAGAGGTTCCATACCTCTACCGCGCGGCGGCGCATGAGCCGCTTGAGCTCCTCCGGGTTTGTCGGAAGGTCTATCGACACCGCGCCCTCGGGGTACTCCGTGCCGCAGTAGGAGCAAACCGTCTCTCCCGGCTCGTAGGGCGCGCCGCAGAAGGTGCATTTGTCGCACTTCTTCACGCTCCGCAGCTCGGGATACATGAGCGCCTTCTCCATCTGGTGTACCTCGTCTATGCCGTTGTAGACCTTCTCCTGCGCGGCGGCGCACGCCGCACAGCGCTCGTCGTCTATCCAACAGGTCATCCAGCACAGCTTGCCGGGCTTTTTGCGCTCCTCAAGCCTCTTTGAGCGCTCCTCGAGCTGCTTTTGGAGCTTCTCTCCGCCCCTGTCGAGGGTCTCGAGATAGAGCCGGAACGTCCAGTTGTCAATACCGGGGACAGCCTGGAACGGCAGCATCGTGATACCGCTGTAATCCTGCATCTATGACACCTCCTACTGTTTCATTCCGCCGCCGAAGAAGGTCTTCAGCTTGTTTATGCCCTTGCTTATGCCGTCCACCACATAGTCTATCTTCTCGGTCGGGGTCACGTCCACCGAGTACAGGGCGTCTATGAGGCCGCGCTGCTTGTTCTTCTGCTTGTAGAGGTTCGCGACGGCCTCTCTCGCGGTCTTGGCGTCCGCGCCGGTCGCGCGGCGGTAGTAGCTGACCGCCTCCACCCTCTCGAACCCCCGGAAGTTTGTAAGTATGTACTCCTCCACGGCGGAATACGTCTTAGGCGGCTCCGGCGGAGCGCCGAGCTTCGTGCCGCACGCGGTGCAGAACGCCGCATTGGGCGTGGCGGTCATGTCCTTGCCGCACCTCGGGCAGAGGCGGCGAACCGAGAGCATCCGCTTCGACTCGATGAGCCGCTTGACGCTTTCGTCATCCGGGCAGAGCGCCGTGAACGCGAGGCTTATCAGCGTAGGCGAGTCCTCCGGCAGTATCTGCGCGAACACTTCCTTTGTGACCTGCGTGATGACGTCCGGCTTGACGGCTATGAAATTATACGGTACGCCGCTGTCTCCGCAAAGCTCGAAGATGTTCGGCAGAAGCGCCGTAAGCACGTCCCGAAAGGCGTCCGCCGTTTCCTCGTCCTTCGCGTCCACGCGGCACCTGCCCGCACCGCTGAGGCTGAGTTCGACGGAGTCTTCCGAGCTGCGGTAGCGGACGCCGTTAAACTCAAATTCTCTTGTGTATTCCATACGGTTTTCCTCGCTTTCGGGGCCGGTGCTCCCGAGTTCGGAGCAAATGTATATATCTTTCCTTTTATATTTTATACCCGCGACGCACAAAAATCAACGGCTTTTCGGTACGAAAAACGGGACGGTGTGAACCGTCCCGTTTGGAGTTTGCTTTTCAGCGGAATTTACGCTTGTTCTTGCGCGCGGCCTCGCTCTTCTTGCGGCGCTTGACGCTCGGGCTTTCGTAATGCTCACGCTTACGCACCTCGGCGAGTACGCCGGCCTTTGCACAGCTGCGCTTAAAGCGCTTCAGTGCGCTGTCAAGACTCTCGTTTTCCTTGACATGTACTTCCGACATTTGTATCCCTCCCCCCGGGTGACGACTGAACATACTTGTTCGTGGCTACTATTATAACTCACATTCTATGCTTTGTCAAGACAATTTCATACAAAGAGGAAATGATGCGCAAAACCGCTCCGACATCCTCGCCGACGCTACTCCGTCGGCTCCTCCGCGGGCATCAGGTGCAGTATGAGCTCGTATCGCTTTCCCGTGCCGTCCTCGTTTTCGTAGTAGTAGAGCGTCATGCGGTACTCGCCTTCGGGCTCGAGCGGTTCCGTGTGCATGGTGCTTACGCTCGAATGATCGTCCACGGCGTAGCTTGAGTAACGGGTCTCCAACTCCTCCGGCCAGTATTTCATCAGGTTCGAGGCGTCCTCCCAGCCGTCCTCCGTCCTCCGCTCGAGCTTTCCGTCGGCCCGGTCGAGATACGGAGGCTTGCCGCGGTTAGCGCGTATTATCGGGGACACAATCAGCCCATCCGCATTAAGAACCGTTAGCGTGGCCAGGTCAAACCCGTTGGCACTTGGCTCCGGTATCTCATACTCAAAGGAAATACCGAAAATGTTCAGACCTGTCTCGTAGTGGAAGTTTTCGCTGCTCACGGCGTGACGGAAGTACAGGCAGCATTTGTACCTTCCCGGCTCGCATACTGGGAGCGCAAGTATCGTATACCTGGACTCGCCTTTTTTCAGTACGGGATATACCGGACTTCCGTCGGCTATTGCCGGAGTGGTGAATCCGTACATCGGCACCGAGTACCAATCCCAATCTCCGTCCGTGTCCAGCTTATACACCGCGTTCTGATAGACCGGTTCGTCCAATATTCTTCCGTCCTTGTAGTATCCTGTCGTAAACGCGATATCCACCGATGCGTCATAGTAGACATCCACATCGGAGCATCGCCGGCCCCCCGACCCCGTGCTGAAGCCATAGATATTCGTGATGTTCAGCAGATTTGTGTCGCCCGCCATGTTCTCTATCTTTATCTCGTCTTCGGGAGCGTGGTACACGCGCCACTTTTGGTAATAATATACGTCGCGGACGTTCCCGAAGTCCGCGTTCACGCGGTTCCGAAGCACAGCCGTCTCCGCCGCCGCGAGCGTTCCGAATACCGCAATGACAAGCAGCGCCGCCAATACCTTTCTTTTCATTCAAAAGCACCTCCTCCGGTTTATGCGGAGCGGCGGCAAAGCCCGCCCTCTCCGACATTCCGACTGTATATGTCCGCACATCCGGTTTTGAGGACAGCTTTTTTGAAAATTTTCAAAAAATATTTTCGGGCAGGGCTCGGCCGCACCGTTTTCGGTGCGGCCGTTTTTTACTTCACTATGAGGTTTACGAGCTTGCCCTTGACGACTATCGTCTTTACAAGCGACTTGCCCTCGGTGTGGCGCTGCACCTTCTCGTCCGCCATGGCCGCCGCGACAATATCCTCGTCGGGGGCGTCCGACGCGAGCTCGACCGTCGAGCGGAGCTTGCCGTTGACCTGCACGGCGAATGTGATGTGGCTTGCCGTACATTTCGCCTCGTCATACTGCGGCCACGGAGCGAGCGAGAGCAGTCCCTCTCCGCCGAGCATCTCCCACAGCTCCTCGGTGATGTGCGGAGCGAACGGGTTGAGAAGCTGGAGCAGGACCTTCACCTCGCCGCGCGTAGCGCCGGTGTCGTAGAGGTCGTTTACGAGCGTCATAAGCGAGGCTATCGCGGTGTTGAACTTCAGCTCCTCGATGTCCGCGCTGACCTTCTTTATCGTGCGGTGGATGTTTGACTCGTACTTCTCGCGTATCTCGTCCGAATCCGTCGCGGCCTCCGCGAGGTTCCACACGCGGTCGAGGAAGCGCTTGCAGCCCTTAACCGCATCGTCCGACCAGCTCGCGGCCTTCTCAAAGTCGCCGATGAACATGATGTAGAGGCGGAGAGTGTCCGCGCCGTACTGACGAATCGTGTCGTCCGGGTTGACGACGTTGCCGAGCGACTTGCTCATCTTCACGACCGGCCGTTCCGCCATCTCGCCGTACTTCGAGACGAGCCACTTCTTTGCGGCCTTCTCGCTGCCGTGCTCCTCGACGAGCTTCTTCTGCTCCTCGGGGGACATGCAGCTGAAGCAGTGCGGGTTCTGGCCGAGGATCATGCCGTGGCTCGTGCGCTTCGCATACGGCTCGGAGTAGGGCACGACGCCGATGTCGTGCAGGAACTGGTTCCAGAATCGGCTGTACAGCAGGTGGAGCGTGGTGTGCTCCATGCCGCCGTTGTACCAGTCGACCTGACCCCAGTAGTCGAGCGCCTCCTTCGAAGCGAGGCCGCCGTCGAAGTGCGGGTCCATGTATCTGAGGAAGTACCAGCTCGAACCCGCCCACTGCGGCATGGTGTCGGTCTCGCGCTCGGCCTTCGCGCCGCATATCGGACATGTGACCTCCACCCAGTCCCTCATGGCGGCTATCGGGCTCTCGCCCGAGTCGGTAGGCTCGTAGCTCTCAACGTCCGGCAGGAGGAGCGGGAGCTCGCTCTCGTCGAGCGGGACGTGTCCGCAATGCGGGCAGTTGATTATCGGTATCGGCTCGCCCCAGTAGCGCTGGCGGCTGAACACCCAGTCGCGGAGCTTGTAATTCACCGTCGCGCGGCCGACGCCCTTCTCCTCGAGGAAGGCGATTATCTTCTTCTTCGCGTCCGCGACCTCAAGGCCGTTGAGTATGCCGCTGTTCACGAGTATGCCGGTCTCGACGTCGGTAAACGCGGCCTCCTCGACGTTGCCGCCGCCCACGACCTCGATTATCGGCAGACCGAACTTCTTTGCAAACTCCCAGTCGCGCGTGTCGTGACCCGGAACGGCCATTATCGCGCCGGTGCCGTAGGTCATGAGGACGTAGTCCGAGACGTATATCGGTATCTTCTCGTCGTTTACCGGGTTGATGCCCTCAACGCCCTCAATGCGGACGCCGGTCTTGTCCTTTGCAAGCTCGCTCCGCTCAAAGTCGCTCTTGCGCGCGGCGGCCTCCTGGTAGGCGTGTATCTCGTCCATGTTGGATATCTTATCCGCCCACTTTTCTATCAGCGGATGCTCCGGCGAGACGACCATGTAAGTGACGCCGTAGAGGGTGTCGGGGCGCGTAGTGTATATCGTGAGCTTGTCCCCCGCCGTCGTCCCGAAGTCGACCTCCGCGCCGGTGGAGCGGCCTATCCAGTTGCGCTGCTGGGTCTTGACGCGCTCGGGGTAGTCCACCTCGTCAAGCCCGTCGAGGAGCTTCTGAGCGTAGTCGGTTATCTTCAGCATCCACTGGCTCTTCTCCCGGCGCACGACGGGGCTTCCGCAGCGCTCGCAGACGCCGTCGACGACCTCCTCGTTTGCGAGCACGCACTTGCAGCTGGTGCACCAGTTGACGGGCATATTCGTCTTGTACGCGAGTCCCTTCTTGAAGAGCTGGAGGAATATCCACTGCGTCCAGCGATAGTACTCGGGGTCGGTGGTCCTTATCTCGCGCTCCCAGTCGAAGCTGTAACCTATCGCCTTAAGCTGCTCCTCGAAGTGCGCGACGTTCTTCTCGGTCACCGCCGCCGGGTGGATGTGGTTCTTTATCGCGTAGTTCTCGGTGGGAAGTCCGAACGCGTCGAAGCCCATCGGGAAGAGGACGTTGTATCCGTCGCGGCGGCGCTTGCGCGCGAGGATGTCCATGGCGGTGTACGGACGCGGGTGGCCGACATGCAGTCCGTCCCCCGACGGATACGGGAACTCGATCAGGACGTAATACTTCGGCTTCTTCGACTCGGGACCCTCGGTGCGGAAAGCCTTCTCGTCCTCCCAGCGCTTCTGCCACTTCTTCTCTATTGCGGTAAAATCGTACTTCATATCTCTATCACTTCCAAAAGAATTTGATTACTTGTTGAAGTCGAGCTCCACTCTCGGCGCGTCTCCCCACAGGCGCTCGAGCGCGTAGAACCCGCGCGCGTCCTCGAGGAAGACGTGCAGGACGACCGTTCCGTAGTCGGTGAGCACCCAGCTCGAGGAGTCGTAACCCTCGATGTTAAGCGGCGTCACGCCCTCCTGCTTCAGTCTGAACTCCACCTCGTCCGAAAGCGAGCGGACGTGGGTGGTGGAGGTGCCGGTCGCGATAACGAAGTAGTCCGCTATCACCGTCAGCTCCTCTATCTTTATCACCTGCAGATCCCGCGCCTTGCGGTCGTCGAGGATCTTCGCTATCTTCATGGCAAGCTCAAGGGATTCCATAGGGTTCTCCTTTCCTTATTCGGCTGCAAAACCGTATTTATTGTAAGCGAAGGTATGTCCGTTACGCCTCCGGCGTGGCGGGAACGAACGGTTCCTCCGTCGCTTCCTCCGTCGGTGTGACGGTGGGCTCGGCGGTCTCCGCCGGACTCTCCGAGGGTTCCACCGTGGGCTCGGCGGTAGGCGTTACGCTCGGCTCCGCGCTCGCGCCCGACGTCTCTCCGCCCGAGACCGGCGTTCCGCTCGGCTCCGACGTGGGTTCGGAGGAGGCCGGCGCTTCTGTCGTCTCTGCGCTCGGCGCCGAAGGCGGCGTCATGCTTGGCTCGGCGGACGGCGCCGCCGTCTGAGAACTGCCCGAGCCGCCGCCCGAGGACCCGGACGAACCGGAGCCCGCGGAACCGCTGCCCGAGGAGCCCGACGAACCTCCCGAACCCGTCGCGCTGCCGCCCGAGGAGCCGGACGAGCCTCCGGTGCTTGTCGAACCTCCGCTCGTGCTAGTCTCCGGGACTGCGCCCGCGCCGCTCGTTATCGGGTTGAAGATGTCAAGATCCTCCGCCCTGATGTCGTGCGAGAGCGGGTTTACCGTTCTGTTTATCAGGTCGGCCATCGCGTCAGCGTGCAGGAAGACGTAGGCCGCGCCCTGATATGTGTAGGCGTTCAGCTCCGGCGTGTGGAAGTTCAAATCGTTTTCCATATCGACGTCAAACGCCTGCTGCACGAACCATATCATCTCGCCCGCCGTGAGGTCGGTGTCGAGGTAGTCGATGCAAATATTCACGTAGTCGCCGATCTTTGCAAACGATATGGTGTCCACCATCTTCCGGGCGCAGGCGGCGAGGAACTTCTGCGCCGTCCTTATCCTTCCCAGGTCCTGGTCGGCATAGCCGGAGCGGTAGCGGACAAGTCCGAGCGCCTGCTTGCCCGTGAGCGTCTGGAGACCCTTCTTCAGGTCGATATCGACCTTGCCGCTGTCCGAGACGTGGCGCATGTTCTGCGGAACGTCGAACTCCACCCCGTCGAGAGTGTCCACAAGGGCGACAAACCCGTCGTAGTCTATTAAGACGTACTTGTCCGGCCGGAAGCCTATGACCCCCTCCACCGCCTCATACACGAGGTCCATGCCGCCGATGTTGTACGCGCCGTTTATCTTCTTGGGATAGGAAGGTATATCGTTTGAGTAGGTGTCGCGCGGAATGTTGACGACGTCGATTTTGTTCGCCGCGGTATCGAAGCCGACGACCATCATCACGTCGGTGAGGCCCTGATTGTGCCCCATGACGAGCACGGTGTACATTCCGTCAAGGCGGGAGGACGCCGTGCCGCCATCCGACGGCTGTACGCTCGAGGACGGGTCGCGCGACACGTTCGGCGCCGCCGGCTCGGAGGAGCCTGCGGGCGGAGGCGTTATCACCGGCGGCCGGACGATGGAACTGAAGCTTGTCCACATCAGCAGGGCGAGAAGGCCTGCCATAAGCACGACCGAGCCGAGCACCACGAGCGCCCGCTTCCCGGGCGTCAGCCGCTCCCAGAGGTTCTGCTTTGTCTTTACCGCGGCGTGCGCCGGCCGTTCCTCGTTTCTCTTAGGTGCTGTGCGCTTTATCGAGCCTGCCCGTTTGCCCGAGCCGCTCGCTATCTTCGTCTTTTTCGGAGCCATTTGTCACTGTGCCTTTCTCTGAGGGTTCAATAGGAAGTTATACATATCGACGGTAAGCGGGTGCACCGGCCGCTTCTCTTTGACGAGCAGAGCCACGGTGCTTGCCGCCGCCTCGAGCAGAGCCTTCTCCGCGTCCTTTGCTGCGAGCTTGCGGAGCCGCTTGACGTTGTCATAGCTCCGGGTCGGCTCTATGACGTCGGCAAGGTAGACCGTCTTTTCGAGCGGGGTCATGTCCGCGCGGCCGGTGGTGTGGAAGCGGATAGCTCCGCATTCCTCCTCGCTGAGTCCGAACTCGCGCCGCGCGACCTCCGCGCCGGTTATCGCATGTATCACCTGCGGACTCTCGATGTCCGCCTGAGTCAGTATTATACCATACTCCCCGCACAATTTCAACTGCTCATCGTCGCCGAGGCGCTTTGTGCAGTCGTGCAGCAGCGCCGCGCGCACGGCGGCGGTCTCGTCCGCGCCGAAGGCACGGGCGAGCGTCCTCGCGCATTCCGCGCATCCGAGGACGTGCGCGCGCCGCTTCTCCTTGACAAGCGCGAGCGCGCGTTCGCGGAATCCCGCGCTAATCCCTGTAAAGGTGTCTGCTTCCGATATATTCAAGGACTCCGTCCTGAAGGAACTCACTCTTCTCCCCCCTGCGAAGCGCTTCCCGTATCTCGCTTGACGACGCCGGAAGCGCGTGGTTCTCAATGACCTCACAGTGCGCCCCGTAGCGCTCCATGAGGAATCCGGCGTGGCGCACGAGCTCGTCATACTGTCCCTCGTCGCGCGCGAACGCCACCGGCGTACACTCCGAAAGTATCTCCTCCGAGCGCCGCCAGCTCTGAAGCGATAGGAACATGTCCGCCCCCATCAGCAGGTAGAAGCGCGCGTCCGGGTATTGATGTGAAAGTTCCTCGAGCGTGTCGGCGGTGTAGCTCGGCCCCTCGCGCAGCAGCTCCATGTCGCTCACGACCGCGCCTGGTATCTTCCGGAACGCTATCTCCGCCATCGCGAAGCGGTCCTCGGCGGAGCTGTGTCCCGCCGCCGGCTTGTGCGGCGGCGTCTTCGCGGGGATGACAAGCAGCCGGTCGAGCGAAAGTTTTCTCATCGCCTCCGCCGCCGCGACGACGTGACCGTAGTGCGGAGGGTCAAACGTCCCGCCGTATATTCCTATCCGCATTTCCTTATTTTCAGCCATCTTGCGCTCCCGTCAGATAAGCGGATTTTCTTTGTCCGCGAGGTAGAGAACGAAGCGGTAGCCTATCACCTGTACTATCTCCGCGCCGGTAAGCTCCGCCAGCTCCTGCGCGGCCTCGCGCGCGGAGAGCGGGCAGTTCTCGAGCACGCGGTATTTCACGAGCTGCCGCGCCGCGAGCGCGTCCCGCATCTGCGCGGCGAGGTTTTCGTTTATTCCGTCCTTGCCGACCTGCCCTATCGTGTCTATTCCGTTTGCCATGGCGCGGAGACGCGCCCTGTCCTTTCCCGTCAGCATTATCTGCTCCTTTCCGCCCTGCGCGCAAGCTCCTCACGGAAGAACGCGAGCGCTCGGGCGCGGTGTGAGATCCTGTTCTTTTCCTCCGGGGATATTTCCCCCATCGTCCTGTCAAAGTCCTCCGGGACGAATATCGGGTCGTAGCCGAAGCCGCCCTCGCCCCGGTACTCCTCCGCGAGTGTTCCGGGACACTCCCCGCGAACGGTGAAGCTCTCTCCGTCCGGAAGGACGCAGGCTATGCAGCACACGAACTTCGCCGCGCGGTTCGGTTCGCCGCGCATGTTGCGGAGCAGGAGTTCCGTCCGCTCGCGGTCGCTTTTGCAGAGCTCACCGCCGAAGCGCGCGGAGAATATTCCCGGCGCCCCGCCGAGCGCGTCGACGGCTATGCCGCTGTCGTCCGCGAACGCGACGCACCCCGGCGCAGCGGACGCCGCCGCCCGCGCCTTTATCATGGCGTTTTCCTCGAAGGTCGCGCCGTCCTCCGTTATCTCGCCCTCAAAGCCTATGTCCGTGAGGCTCAGCACCTCCCACGGAGCAAGTATCTCGCGCATCTCCCCGGTCTTGTGCGCGTTCCTTGTTGCAAGTATCAGCTTCATATTCTTACTCGAAAAGCGCGTCCACGAAGCCTTTCGCGTCGAAGGGCATGAGGTCGTCCGTTTGCTCCCCGACGCCGATGTAGCGCACCGGGACCTTCATCGCGTCGGCTATGGCAATGACTATGCCGCCCTTGGCCGTTCCGTCGAGCTTCGTGAGGACGAGGCCGGTGAGCTCTGCGGACGCGTCGAACTGCTTTGCCTGCTCGAGACCGTTCTGACCTGTCGTCGCGTCGATGACAAGGTAGGTCTCGCGCGCCGCGCCGGGCATCTCGCGCTCGAGGACCCTGCTTATCTTTGTCAGCTCGTTCATGAGGTTCTGCTTGTTCTGGAGACGTCCCGCCGTGTCGCAAATGAGCACGTCGACGCCGCGGGCCTTCGCCGCGGCGCACGCGTCGAACACGACCGCCGCCGGGTCGGAGCCCTCCGACTGACGGACTATCCCGCATCCGGCGCGCTCCGCCCATATCTCGAGCTGGTCCGCCGCCGCCGCGCGGAAAGTGTCCGCCGCGCAGAGCAGGACCTTTTTCCCCTCCGCGACGTACTGCGCGGCGAGCTTCCCTATCGTCGTGGTCTTGCCCACGCCGTTGACGCCTATGACAAGTATCACGGTGGGATACCCGGTCTTCGGCTCGCTCTTTCCGCTCTCGAGTATCTCGAGGACTATATTTTCAAACTCCGCGCGGAGCTCCTCCGCCGAGTCGAGCCTGTCCCGCCTTGCGCGCTCGCGGAGCTCGTCGGTCGCCTTCATCGCCACCGGCGCTCCGACGTCCGCGAGGATAAGCGTCTCCTCGAGCTCTTCGAAGAACTCCTCGCCCGCCTTTGTGTAGCCGCCGAAGATGCCGCGGAGCCTTCCGCCCGCGCCCTCCTTCGTCTTTGTGAGCCCCTTGCGTATCTTGTCAAAAAATCCCATTGTTCTACCTCCGTACTATTTCAGCTCCATGCCGAGCTCGCGCTCGACTTCGCTTATGCTGAGCGGCAGTATCTTCGATACTCCCGGCGACTGCATCGTCACTCCGTAGAGCGCGTCGCAGGCCTCCATCGTGCCGCGCTTGTGCGTTATCGCTATGAACTGCGTCGACTCGCAGAGACGCTTCATGTACGCCGCCGCGCGCAGGACGTTCCGCTCGTCGAGGGCGGTGTCCACCTCGTCGACTATGCAGAACGGTGTGGGGCGCACCTTAAGTATTGCAAAGTAAAGCGCCGTCGCGACGAAGGCCTTCTCTCCGCCGGAGAGCGAGCCTATCGCGAGCGTCGTCTTACCCGGCAGGCGGACGTCTATGGCTATGCCGCTTCCGAGCACGTCGCTCTCGTCCTCAAGGCGGACGGAAGCCTTTCCGCCGCCGAAGAGCTCCGCAAACGTCTCTCCGAACTTCTCGTTTATGCGCTCGAACTCGCGGGTGAAAATCTCCTTCATCTCGCCCGTTATCTCCGCGATTATCTTCTTCAATTCGTCTGCGGAGCCCGTCACGTCGTCGCGCTGGCTAGTGAGATATTCGTACCGTTCGCTGAGCCGCGCCCACTCGTCTATAGCGCCGATGTTGACCGGCCTCAGAGCCGTCATTTCCCTGCGCAGCGAGGACGCCCGGCGCTGTTCGCTCTGTAAGTTTTCTACCGGCTTTGCGACCTCCGCCGCCGTGAGCGGCGTCAGCTCGTAGCTCTCCCACATACGGTCGAGGATCTGCTTTTCCTGCATGTCCGCCTCGCCGGTGCGCTGTTCGAGGCGCGCGCGCTCGTTTGTGAGGTTCACCACCGCGCGGTTCCGCTCCTGCACGTCGCGGTCAACGGCAGACCTCTCTGCGTCGGTCGCCATACGCTCGCGCCTAAGCGCCTCGACTGCGGCGTTCTTCCCGTCCCGCTCGCGCTCAAGCTCCGCTATCTCTCCGCGTTTCTCTTCGGCGGAGTTCATGAGACCGTCCTTTTCCTTACGGTAGCCCTCTATCTGCTCCTCGCGGCGCAGAGTGTCGGACGCGTACTGCTCGCCCATCTTTCGGAAGTCCTCTATGCTCCCGCGAAGCGACTCTAACTCTGCTGCCGCCGCGCTCCGCTTCTCGCGGAGCTCTGCCATCTTCTCGGAGAAGCTGCCGCGCTGTTCGGTAAGCTCGCCGCTCCCCTCCTTCAGCCTGTCAAGCTCGGAGGACGCCGCGTCCCGTGCGGACTCGTGCCGCGATATTTCTTCCGAAAGTTCCACCGCGCGCTCCGCGTTTTCCTTCAGGCGCTCCGCGGCGGACGACGTTTCGCCCTCGAGCGACGCGGCGGCTTCCCGTGCGGACCCGAGCCGCGCCTCAATAGTGTGCAGCTCGCCCTCGAGGCGTATTACCGCCTCGGACGCCTCGCGGCGCTCGTCTTCGGCGACGCTGTTCTCATACTCCGCCGCCGTGACCTCGCGCTCCGCTTCGCGCACGGTCTTTTCCTGCTCCGAGAGCTTCTGCGCGAGCTTTTCGCGCTCCGTCCTGAGGCGTGATATTTCGTTTGCCCGGCTCAGAACTCCCGTCCCGCGCCCGGCGGAGCCGCCGGTCATCGAGCCGCCGGTGTTGATTATCTGTCCGTCGGAGGTGACTATGCGGAATCGCTGCGAGTGCCGCCGCGCCATCGCTATGGCGTTATCCATGTTGTCTACGACGACGGTGCGCGAGAGGAGGTTCGAGACGATGTCTCGGTACTTCGCGTCGCATGTGACGAGCTCGCTTGCGACGCCGATGAAGCCCTTCTCTCCGGCCACGTTCTCACCGAAGTCCCGCGCGCGTATCGCGGATACCGGCAGGAAGGTGGCGCGTCCCCCGTCGCGGCGCTTGAGGTAGGCTATGGCGTCCTTCGCGTCCTCCTCGGTGGAGACGACGACGTTCTGCAGCGCCGCCCCCAGCGCCGTCTCTATGGCAAGGGCGCTGCGGTCGTCCGCGCTTATCAGCCGCGCGAGCTGACCGTGTATGCCGTGAAGCCCGCCGCGCTCCGCCTCCGAAAGGACCATCTTCACCGCGCGGGGCGCTCCCTCGTTCTCACGTTCCATATCGGTGAGGAGCTTTATGCGGTCGTCCGCCGCCGCGAGGCTCATCCTAAGCTTCGTGCTCTCCTCACGCAGGCCGCCAAGCTTTGCGCGGCGGCGCTCGAGGCGCATCGCGTATCCGGAGATAGCGTTTGCAAGTTCCTCAAGACGCCCGCGCTCCTCCTCAAGTTCCCGGTTCTTCCCGGCAAATTCAGTCTCGGCGGCGGCAAGCTCCGCCCGCTTTGCTTCAAGACCGCTCTCCGCCTCCGACCGGCGGCGCTCGGTCTCCGCGTTCGCCGCTTCGATCGTGCCGAGCTCCAGACGCAGCTGTGACAGCTCCGCGTCCTCGTCCGCTATTCTCGCCGCGAGCGCGTCGGCCTTTCCGCCGATCTCTCCCTCGCTTGCAAGCATTTCGCTTATCTTCTTCTCGAGCTCGGAGATCTCGGAGTCTGCCCGGGATACATCCTCCTCGCATTCGCCCGCGCGGCGCTCGCGGTCTGCTATCTGCTCGAAGCGGGACTTCTCGCGCGTCCTCTCGTCCTCAAGCTCGCCCTCCGTGCGTTCGATGTTCTCCTCGAGGTTCTTTATGCGTCCCTCAATAAGCTCCGCCTCGCTCCGCGCGGCGGCGAGCCGCTGCTCAGACTCGGAGAGCGCGGCGCGCGCCGCCTCCGCCTCAACGTCGCCCTTTGTCATCTTCTCCGCGAGCGCCTCCGCGCGCGCGTAAAGGCTGTCCAGCTCGGCCTGCTCGCGTTCTAGCTGCTCCGTGGCTATCGCGAGGTCGCTTCGCGACTTCTGCGCCGACTGTCTAAGCCGTTCGAGCGTTGCCATCCAGACGGAGGTCTCGGCGACGCGCAGATCGTCGCGGAGCACGAGGTATTTCTTCGCGGTCTCGGCCTGCTCGCGCATCGGCCCCACCGAAAGCTCCAGCTCGGCTATTTTGTCGTTTATCCGCAGGAGGTTCTGTTCGGTGGCGTCCAGCTTTCTCTCCGCCTCCTCCTTGCGGTACCTGTACTTGGAGATGCCCGCCGCCTCCTCGAAAATCTCGCGACGGTCGGTACTGCGGGTGGAAAGTATCTCATCGATACGTCCCTGCCCGATTATCGAATATCCGTCTCTGCCGAGGCCGGTGTCCATAAAAAGCTCGTGGACGTCCCTCAGGCGCACCGGCTCGCGGTTGATGTAGTATTCGCTCTCGCCGGAGCGGAAGTAGCGGCGGGTCACCATGACCTCTCCCGCCTCGATGGGAAGCGTCCCGTCGCCGTTGTCAAGGACGAGCGACACCTCCGCGTACCCCACGGGGCCGCGCTCCGCCGTGCCCTTGAACACCACGTCCTCCATCTTCGCGCCGCGCAGGGTCTTGCTTGACTGTTCGCCGAGCACCCAGCGCACCGCGTCCGCGATGTTTGACTTCCCGCTCCCGTTCGGACCGACGACGGCGCTCATGCCTCTGTCGAAGTCGAGCACCGTCCTGTCCGGAAAGGACTTGAAGCCCTGCAGTTGAAGTGATTTTAAGAACAATCTTTTCTCCTCATTTCTCCCGGCGGACGCCGCCACGCGGGCAGGATATTGTCATATAACCACCTCAAAGCCCTCGAGAGTGTCCCGCTCGATGACTTTGAGGCGTCCTATGTCAAATTCTTTCTCCAGAAGTTCCAGGTTGCGTCTGTGCTGACCCGTCATGGTGGACGTCCTCCCGCGCGCGACGAAAAGCGCCGCCTCCTTCGCGTGGCGGTACGGCGGGAGCACCTGTTCCGCGCGGCGGCGCATGAGAACGCCGCGCGCCATGTCCCCGAGCGCCGGATGATATGCGCCCGCGGCGACCTCGCCGCGCAGCTCCTCTGTGGGGTTGAGTCCGAGACGGATGACCGGCACTCCCGCCTTCTCAAATATCTCGAGCACATCGGCGGAGAGCTCCGCCGCCTGCTCGGGCGTGAGCGCGGTATACAGTCCCGCGCGCCACATATTCTCGAGCGCCGTGTTCTTTACGACGACCGTCGGGTAGACGCGCACGAAGTCCGCGCCGAAGCGCACGAGGTCGCGCGCCGTCTCGATATGTCCGTCCGGCTTCTCTCCGGGAAGCCCTATCATCATCTGAAGGCCGAGCGTGAAGCCCTCGCGCTTCAGCAGCTCGCTTGCGCGCGCGATGTCCTCGCGGGTGTGTCCTCTCTCCGAGAGCTCGAGCACGCGGTCGTCGGTGGACTGTGCGCCGAGTTCGACCGTCTCCACGCCGTAACGATGCAGCTCACTCATTATCCCGCCGTCTATCGCGTCCGGTCGTGTGGACACGCGTATCGACGAGAGGCGACCGTCCCGAAGGAACGGCTGCGCCGCCTCGAGATACGCAAGCCGCTTTTCACGCTCTATTGCGGTAAAGCTGCCGCCGTAGAACGCGAGCTCCGCTCCGTCCCCGGAGCGCCCGAGCGCGGATTCTATCTCGCGCGAGACCTCCTCCGCCGACGGCTCGTGCGGGGACGCTATCGAGCGCTGGTTGCAGAAGACGCAGTTTCTCGGGCATCCGAGGTGCGGCACGAACACCGGTATGATGCTCCTTCTCGCTCTCATACGCCGAGCCGCCTGCACGCGTCCTGCGCCGCCGCCTGCTCCGCCTTCTTCTTGGAGCTTCCGACGCCGCGCCCCATGACCTCGCCGTTGACTATCGCCTCCGACTCGAAGCGCTTGCGGTGATCCGGTCCGGACTCTCCCACGAGCCGGTAGCAGAGCACCGAGGCGCGGTCACGCTGAACGTATTCCTGGAGAACGGTCTTGTAGTCCTCGGTCCGCGAGGACGCCGCCACCCTCTCCGGCGTCAGGATAAAACGGTGCACGAATTCGCGCGCCGGCTCCTCCCCGCCGTCTAGGTAGATGGCGCACAGCGTCGCCTCCACCACGTCGGCGCGGACGGAGCGGCGCTGTCTTCCGCCGCTTGCCTCCTCGCCCCTGCCGATGCGCAGGTGCTCCCCGATGCGAAGCTCCTCCGCCACCGAAGCAAGGCTCTCCTCGCAGACGAGCGCCGCGCGCATGCGCGTAAGCTCGCCCTCCGCGTCGCGGCATTCGCCGAAGAGATACTCCGCCGCAAAGAAGCCGAGTATGCTGTCCCCGAGGAACTCAAGGCGCTCATAGTCCTCGCCGTCTCCGTGGTGCTCGTTTGTGTACGAGCTGTGCGTAAGCGCAGTCTCTATGAGCGACTTGTCCTTAAATTCGTAGCCTATTATTTTTTCGTAGCTTTCAATACTTCCGTTCAAAGCGATCCCTTTCACATATACAGCCTTAAAAGTCAGTCTCGGCAAATATGAAGCTGCCCCCGCCGCTGGCGAGGGCAGTTTTGCTTACTGCTTCGATGCGATCAGATTCACGACATCTCCGACCGTGCGAAGGTTTTCCAGTGCCTCGTCCTCAAGCTCGCCGAGGTCGAATTCCTCCTCAAGCGACATTGTGAGCTCCACCACGTCAAGCGAGTCGGCACTAAGGTTATCCTCAAAGCTGGTGATCGGGGTGATCTCATCCGGGTCTACGCCGAACTGCTCCGCCACTATCCCTCTTATCTTTTCAAATATCTCCATGTCCATGCTGTTCACCTCCTCCGGTCGTTCTCGGAAGGCATAACGCATTCCTCTAAAATGATGATATTCATATTTTGCCCGATTGTCAACCCCTTTTTAACTATTTTCCGGGGGCCGGCTCAAGACGCATATATTCGATGTTTTTCGCTATCTCCTCTATTATGCCGCTCTCGACGTACTTCTTCACGCCGCCTATAGCGCTCGTGACCGCCTGTTCGCCCGCCGAGCCGTGTATTTTGTACACCGGAAGCGATATACCGAGCAGCGGCGCTCCGCCGACGGAGTTGTAGTCCATCATGTTCTTGAGATCGTCGATTCCGTCCTTAACCATGAGCGCGCCGAGCTTCGTGCGGAGGCTCTTGTAGAAGATGTCCTTCAGCGCGTTCTTGAAAAACACGCCCACGCCCTCTATTCCCTTGAGTAATATGTTGCCCGAGTATCCGTCGCAGACAATTATGTCGCAGTCGCCCGACATGACTTCGCGGCTCTCGACGTTTCCGACGAAATTGAGCCGTCCCGCAGCCTTCTCCGCCTCGAGGACCTTGTAGGTCTCGACCTGGAGGTCGCGGCCCTTCGTCGGCTCCGCGCCGATGTTGAGTATGCCGACCGTCGGGTTTTTCACGTCCATCATTCTGTCCATGTAATAGCTGCCCATATACGCGAACTGGAGCAGATATTCCGGCGTGCACTCGAGGTTTGCGCCGCAGTCGATGAGCAGCGCCTTTCCCTTCGCCGTAGGTATGAGCGAGCCGAGCGCGGCGCGGCGGATGCCGCGCACCCGCTTTGCGACAAGCGTCGCGGCGGTGAGGAGCGCGCCGGTCGAGCCGGCGGACGCGAACGCGTCTCCGTACCCCTCCGTGAGCATATTGAGCCCCACGACCATCGAGGACTCCTTCTTCGTGCGGACGACCTTCGCCGGGTCGTCGCACATCTCAACGACCTCCGGCGCGTCCCGCAGCTCCACGCCCTGCGGCAGGTCGCCTATGCCCGCCTCCTTGAGCACGCCGAGCATGTCGGTTATCCGTCCGACGAGGCAGACGTCCACGCCGAGCTGCTCCCTCGCTTTCAGCGTCCCCAGTACCGGAGCCTGCGGCGCGTTGTCGCCTCCCATGGCGTCAATGATTATCTTCATCGAGATCCCCCTTCCGTTCCTTCAGTATTTCCTCCAGTTTTTCAAGCGACCGCGCGCTTATCGCGCGGTAACGGTCACGCTTTTTCATTTTTCCGCCGTCCCACGGCTGCATTATGCCGAAGTTTATGTTCATCGGCTGGAAGCTGTCGCTCTCCGCGCCGCCGCTTATGTACTCCGCGAGCGCCCCGACGGCGCTGAAGTTTCCGAGCTCGAGCGGCGCGCGTCCGCGCAGGCGCAGTCCGAGGTTTATCGCGGCATACATCCCGGATGCGCAGCTCTCTATGTAGCCCTCGACGCCGGTCATCTGTCCCGCGAACACGACGCGCGGCTCCTTCCGCGCGCGGTAGAAGCGGTCGAGCAGCCTCGGCGAGTTGATGTAGGTGTTGCGGTGCATAACGCCGTACCGCACGAAATTCGCGTGTTCGAGCGCCGGTATCATCGAAAACACCCGCTTCTGCTCGGGGTGGGCGAGGTGTGTCTGGAAGCCCACGATGTTGTAAAGCGTCCCCTCGCGGTTGTCGCGGCGGAGCTGCACTACGGCGTAGGGACTTTTCCCGGTCTCGGGGTCGAATATCCCCCTCGGCTTGAGCGGCCCGAAGCGGAGCGTATCCTCGCCCCGGCGCGCCATGACCTCCACCGGCATACAGCCCTCGAACACCTTGCCGTCCTCAAAGCCGTGAACCTCCGCCTCCCGCGCCGAAGCGAGCTCCGCGCGGAACGCCGTGTAGGTCTCCTTATCCATCGGGCAGTTGATGTAGTCCGCGCCGCCCTTGTCGTAGCGCGAGGCGAAGAACGCCCGCGACATGTCCACGCTCTCGAAGGTGACTATCGGCGCGGCGGCGTCGTAGAAGCTGAGCGCGCTTCCCTCGCCGAAGAACCGCCCTATGGCGTCCGCGAGCGGGTCGCTCGTGAGCGGGCCGGTGGCGATTATTACGTCGCCCTCCGGTATCTCCGTCACCTCGTCCTCAACTACGGTTATCCTCGGATGGCTCCGGAGCCGCCGGGTTATTCCCTGCGCGAAGCCCTCGCGGTCGACCGCGAGCGCTCCGCCCGCCTCGACGCGGTTCTCGTCCGCCGACGTCATTATGAGTGAGCCGAACATCCTCAGCTCCTGCTTGAGGAGCCCCGGAGCGTTCTCGAGCCCCGCTCCGCGCAGACTGTTCGAGCAGACGAGCTCCCCGAAGAGGTCGCTCGAATGCGCGGGTGTGCGCTTCTTCGGCTTCATCTCGATAAGCTCGACGTCTATTCCCTGCCGCGCGAGCTGCCACGCCGCCTCGCTTCCCGCGAGGCCGGCTCCGACGACCTTAACCTTCATTTCCGTTACCCGCTCCGCGCCGCGCGGACGACGTCCGCTTTGCGCCGGACGTTCCCGTCCTCTTCGCCGCGGGCTTTGCCGCGGTCTTTGCGCCCTTTTTCGGCGCCGCTTTGGCGCTCTTTGCGGTCTCCGCACCCTCCGCCGGCTCTGTCCCCTCGGCCGGCGCGCGGCGGCGGTAGCCTCTCTTCTCCTCCGGCACGAACTCGGCGCATTTCTCGTTTATGCAGAACGTCTTTTTCTGTCCGCGCCCGCTCAGCTTGAAGAGCGTCCCGCCGCAGCTGGGACACGTCTCCTCGGTAGGCACGTCCCAGGTCATGAAGTCGCAGTCCGGGTAATGCTCGCAGCCGTAGTAGGTATAATTGTTTCTCGACTTCTTCTTGAGTATCCTGCCGCCGCATTTCGGGCAGACGCCCGGCGTCGGCTCGGTTATCGGCTTTGTATTCTTGCATTCGGGGTAGCCCGGGCAGGCAAGGAAGCGCCCGAAGCGTCCGTTCTTTATGACCATTTTCCTCCCGCAGAGCTCGCACACCTCGTCGCTCTCCTCGTCCGGCACGCGGATGCGCTCGTTTTCGAGCGCCTTTTCCGCGTCGGCAAGCTCCTTCTCGAACCCGTCGTAGAAGTCCGAGAGGACGTCCCGCCAAGCGCTCTTGCCCTCCTCGATGCCGTCTAGGGTGCGCTCCATGTTCGCCGTGAACTCGACGTCGATGATGTCGGTGAAGTGCTCCTTCATCATGTTCGTTATCGTCTCGCCGAGCGGCGTCGGGCGCAGGTTCCTGTTCTCCTTTATGACATAGTCTCGGTCGATTATCGTGGAGACCGACGGCGCGTAGGTCGACGGACGTCCCACCCCGCGCTCCTCCATCGCCTTTATCAGCGAGGCTTCTGTGTAGCGCGCCGGCGGCTGGGTGAAGTGCTGCTCCGGCTTCAGCTCGCCGAGCTCGAGCTGCTGCGCGGGCTTCATTGCGGGCAGCCGCGCCGCCTGCTCCTCCTCGGGGTCGTCCCGCCCCTCCTCGTAGACTGCGGTAAAGCCCGCGAAGCGGACGCGCTGGCTGTTCGCGCGGAAGATATATCCCGCCGCCTCGACGTCCACCGCCTGCGTGTCGTAGACGGCGTTTTCCATCTGGCAGGCGAGGAAGCGGCTCCATATCATCTTGTACAGGCGGTACTGGTCGCTCGTGAGCGACTGGCGCACCGCCTCGGGGGTAAGGTCCACGTCGGTCGGGCGTATCGCCTCGTGCGCGTCCTGCGCGCCGGAGCGGGTGCGGTAGACCTTCGGCGAGGACGGGACGTACTCGCGCCCGTAGCGCGAGGCGATGAGGCCGCGCGCCGCCGCCACCGCGTCGTCCGACAGGCGGAGCGAGTCGGTACGCATATAAGTGATAAGTCCGACCGAGCCCTGACCCGCTATCTCTACGCCCTCGTAGAGCTGCTGCGCGACGGCCATTGTCCGGCGCGCCTGCATGTTTAATTTGCGGTTCGCCTCCTGCTGGAGCGTCGAGGTGTTGAACGGCGGCGCTGGACTGCGGTGCTTCGTGCCGTCCTTTATCGCCGCGACCTTCCACGCGGCGTTCTCCACCGCGCGGAGGACGGTGTTCACGTCGTCCTCGCAGGTGAGGTCTATCTTACCGTCCGTGTCGCCGACGAAGCGCGCGGTGAAACTGTGCGTTCCGTCGAGGCGCAGGAGCGCGTCGATGCTCCAGTACTCCTCCGGCACAAACGCGCGCCGCTCCTCCTCGCGGTCGACGACCATGCGCGTGACGACCGACTGCACGCGCCCTGCCGAAAGTCCCCGGCGTATCTTCCGCCAGAGCAGCGGCGAGAGGCGGTAGCCAACTATCCTGTCGAGCAGGCGGCGCGTCTGCTGCGCGTCGACGAGGTTCTGGTCTATCGCGCGCGGGTGCGCTATACCCTCGGTGACGACCTTCTTCGATATCTCGTTGAAGGTGACGCGGAGCACGCGGTCGTCCGGTATCCCGAGCAGCTCCTTGAGGTGCCACGAGATGGCCTCACCCTCGCGGTCCGGGTCGGTCGCGAGGTAGATGTTATCCGCCTTCTTTGCCTCGCTCCTGAGGTCGTTTATGATATTCTCCTTACCCTTTATGGGCTGGTAGTCCGGTTCAAAGCCGTGCTCGAAGTCGATGCTCATCTTCGACTTCGGCAGGTCGCGCAGGTGTCCCATGGACGCCTTTACTTTGTATCCCCTGCCGAGGTACTTTTCGATGGTCTTTGCCTTGGCAAGCGACTCCACAATAACAAGATCCGACATTGCTCTCTCCCGTTCGTTTCGATTATGGTTATTCAAGAAGCGCCGCGCCGGGCGCGTAACGCCCGCCCGCAAGCTCCGCCGCAAGACCCTCTATCGTCATCATCGTGAGCTCCGCTATGACGACGTTGGCCTTGAGGCCGGTGGCGTCCACGATGTCGTCGATATACTTTGGGCCGTCCGCGAGGCGGAGCAGTATGTTCCGCCTGTCCTCGCTCAGTCCCTCAAGCACTTTTTCGTTGAACTTCTTCGCGCCCGCGCTCTCCTGCGGTTCCCTGGCGACGGGCTTCTCCTGGGGCTTTTTCTTCTCCGGCGCGGAGGACTGCTCCCCGCTTCCCCGGCTGTTCTGCCGCCGCTCGCCGTGCTTTTCCTCGCGGCGTATCCTCACCGGGAACAGGAACTCGTACTCCACAAGCACGTCCTCGGCACAGGTGATGAGCTTCGCGTACTTGTCGCGTATGAGCATATTCGTTCCCTCGCTCAGCTGCGAGTCTATCGGGCCGGGGACGGCAAAGACGTCGCGCCCCTGCTCGTCGGCTCGGCGCGCGGTTATCAGCGCGCCGCTGTGCTCGCCCGCCTCGACTACGACGACGCCCTGCGCAAGGCCGCTGATTATCCGGTTCCGCTCCGGGAAGTGCTGTCCCTCAGGCCGGGTGCCCGGCGCGTACTCGCTGAGGACGGTGCCCTGTGCCACTATGTCCTCATAGAGCTGCTGGTTCTCGGACGGATAGACCACGTCCACCCCGCCGCCGAGCACCGCCGTCGTCGGCATGCGCTCAAAGAGCGCGCCGCGATGTGCGGCGCTGTCGAGCCCGCGCGCCATACCGCTGATTATCTCTCCGCCTCCGCGCGCGATGCCGCGCGCTATCCGCTCCGCCGCGGCCATGCCGTAGGCGGAGGGGCGGCGCGTTCCGACCATCGCTATCGCGAGCTCGTCCTTGCGGGCGGGCGGACGCCCCTTGTAGTAGAGTATTCCCGGAGGGTCGGGGATGTTGCGCAGTATTTCCGGATATTCCGCGTCCTGAAGCGTGACTATGCGTATATTCTCCGCGTCACATTTCTCGAGCACGCGTTTGCTGCGGTCGAGATCCTTGTCGAGGAGCCGGCGTATATTCTCCTCGGAGAGTATGCCGAGACGCTCGAGCTCGCCGCGCTCCGCGTGATAGAGCGCGTCCATCGAGCGGAAACGCCGCAGCAGCTCGGCGCGGAGCGCCGCTCCGAGCTTATCCATGAGTGAAAGCCAGACCCACTGTTCTGCCGTCGCCAACATGTTCACCTCCGCCTTGATATTTCCCAGATAACTATCGCTGCGGCGGCCGCCGCGTTCAGTGACTCGGTGGTGCCGCTCATCGGTATCGTAAATGCGCCGTCCGTCTTATCCGCGACGCTCTTTGAAATTCCCTGTCCCTCGCTGCCTATCACCGGCAGGAAGCCGCCCTCTATAGTCCTTATGTCTTTCGCGTCCGCGCGGGGCTCCGCCGCGAGGAGAGGAAGTCCCCCCGCCGCGTCTCTCAGCTCCTCCGGCGTGCAGCGCCGCACCGACACGCGGAACACTCCGCCCATCGACGCCCGCACCGCCTTGTAGCCGAACGGGTCGGCACATCCGCCGACGAGCAGGACTTCTCCCAAACCGAGCGCCGCCGCCGTGCGTATCACCGTTCCGACGTTTCCCGCGTCCTGCACGCCGTCGAGGGCGATCTTCCCGCCGCCGCCTGCCGGTATGCGCGGTATCCTCGCCGAGAATATCGCGCCCTGTGGCGTTCTCTGCGTGGAGAGAGCCTCAAAGAGCCGGTCGCTTACGACGGTCACCGGAAGCGTGTCCGGCAGCTCCGCCGCCGAGGACTCCGGCGCTATTACCGAGGTTATCTCCACGCCGGCCTCCGCCGCGTCGAACAGGAGCTTTGTGCCCTCCGCCGCGAACTCTCCGGTCTCCCGGCGGTACTTTGCCTGTGCGAGCAGCCGCGAGATGTGCTGCACGAGCGGGTTCTGTCTGCTTGTTATGACGTTCACAGCTTCTGCACCTTCTCGAAGTCCTCGCTCCGTCCGACGACGATAAGCACGTCGTTCTCCTTTACGACGTAGCCGGCGGGCGGCGAGATGACGAAGTTCGAGCCGTCCGGGTCGTGCGCCGCGAGGACGGTTATGCCGAACCTCTCGCGGATGTGCGATTCAAGCAGGCTTTGCCCCACCCACACGCGCGGAGCGGTCATCTCCACGAGCCCGAAGGTGTTCGAGAGCTCGATGTAGTCAAGAATGTTGGAATTGTTCAGCGTCTGCGCGAGGCGGCGTCCCATGTCCCTCTCCGGGACGACGACGCGGTCCGCGCCGACCTTCTCAAGCACGCGCTTGTATGTGTCGTCCCGCGCCTTGCAGACTATCTTCCTCGCCCCGAGGTCCTTCAGGGCGAGCGTTATGAGAACGCTGTGCTCGAGGTTTTCGCCTATGGCGACGATGACGCAGTCGAAATCCTGCACGCCTATAGAGCGGAGCACCGCCTCGTCCGTCGCGTCTCCTATCAGCGCATGGGTGACAAACGGCGCTACTCCGTTTACCCGCTCCTCGTCGCTGTCAATGGCGAGCACCTCGCTCCCTATCCGCATGAGCTCCTGCGCGACGGCGCTTCCGAAGCGCCCGAGCCCTATCACGACGTAAGACTTCACCGTACCGCCTCCCTCAAATCAGATCCGAGCCGCCGGACGCCGCGTCCGGCAAAGCAGTCTATCCTATCATAATTCGCTGTTCCGTATAGCGGAGCTTCCCGCTCCGGCGCGAGGTGATCATCGTCGCAAGTCCGATGGTCATTATGCCCACTCTGCCGACGTACATCAGCGCCGTGAGCAGCAGGAGCGACGCCGTCCCGAGCGTCGGCGTGAGCGACATGGAGAGGCCGACCGTCCCGAGCGCGCTCACGACCTCGAACGCCGCCGCCGAGACCGGCGCCCCGTCGAAGGCAATAAGGAGCAGCGTTCCGAGCACGTCGAGCAGCGCCACCATGCTCACGAGCGCCGTGCAGTCGCGCACCTGCGCCGCGCTGATCCTGCGGCCGAACAGGTTCACGTCCTCCTTCCCGCGAAGCACTCCGTGGAGGCTCACGAGCGTGACCGCTATCGTCACCGTTTTGACGCCGCCGGCGGTGGAGCCGGGGCTTCCGCCTATAAACATAAGTATCAGCGTGACAAGCTTTCCCGCGCCGGTGAGGTTCTCCTGCGGGATCGTCGCAAAGCCCGCCGTCCTCGTCGTCGCGGACTGGAAAAGCGACGCGAGGAGCTTCCCCCCGGTGCTCATGCCGCCTATCGTCGCGGGATTCGTCCACTCGAAGGCGGCGTAGAGCGCCCAGCCTCCGAGAAGGAGCGCGGCGGTCATCGTGAGGACTATCCGCGAGTGGACGCCGAGGCGCTTCCACGACCGCGCGGAGGCGAGGTCCTCCCACACGAAAAAGCCCAGTCCGCCGAGCACGATAAGAAGTATTATGACTATGTTTACAACCGGGTCTGCGGCGTAGAGCGCAAGCGACGAGCCGGGGCTCGCCTTGCCCATGAGGTCAAAGCCCGCGTTGCAGAACGCGGATATCGAGTGGAACACTCCCCTCGCAAGTCCGCCCCAGAAGCCGAAGCGGCGCGCAAAGCAGACTGTCAGCACCGCCGCGCCCGCACCCTCTATCGCAAGCGTTCCGAACAGGACGTGGCGCACGAGCCGCACGACTCCGCTGATGTCGTTTAAGTTGAAGCTCTGCACCATGACGAGGCGCTCCTTCAGCCCTATCCTGCGGTGCAGGAGGAAGCTGAACACCGCGAACACCGTCATAAACCCCAGCCCACCCGTCTGTATGAGCAGGATTATCACCACCTGCCCGAACGCCGTCCACATCGTCCACGTGTCCGCGACGACGAGGCCGGTGACGCATGTGGCGCTCGTGGCGGTAAAGAGCGCGGGTACAAAGCCGCAGGAGCCCTCCGCGCGCGTCGCGAACGGGAGCGCGAGCAGAGCCGTACCTATGAGTATTATCGCGAGAAAGCCGAGCGCGACTATCCTTGTCGGCGAGACCGACAGGAGCCTGCGGAGGAACTTATGCAAGGCGCGCTCAACTCCTTCCCGAAAATACCGAAAGTCCGCGCCGGACTATCCGGCGCGGCGCGGTCGTGTCAGCTGCCGGACGTGAGGACGTTGTACGCCGCCACGGCAGCGTCATAGTAGGCGGCATACTCCGGCTCGTTCCGCTTTGACTCCTGGCAGGCCTTGAAGGCGAAGTAGTACTTCGACGCTCCCTCCTCCGGGAACATCTGCTCTATCGCCTCGCACCCCGCCGCCGAAACAAAGTAGGTCTCGTCCGACT
Organism: uncultured Clostridia bacterium; assembly: GCA_947631015.1. GTDB lineage: Bacteria > Bacillota > Clostridia > Oscillospirales > JAAYOS01 > CANRIN01. The sequence continues at coordinate 20,111 of CANRJS010000007.1, read as the reverse complement.
CTATACCGAAGTCGGAGACCGGGAAATAGCTCGCATCCGGGTCAAAGTAGTTCTTCATATCCTCGTGGATGACGTAGAGCACCGAGGACGGGTCGGCGACGAAGCTCGTCTGGAGCGTCTGTATCATGTACGCAAGGTCGCTCGTGCCTTCCGCGCTCATGACGGCGTAGTCCTGAATGTCGATTCTCGTCTCGCCGTTGCCGTTCAGGTCGCCGAGCTCGGACGTGAGCTTGCTCTGCACGGCGGCCTTGCCCTCCTCGTTTGCGAAGTTCAGAGAGACGGCGGTGAGCGTGAAGTCGGGAGAGGTGTCCTTTGTCATGTCGTGAATGAAAATTCCTACGATGATGAGCGCCGCTATGCCTATCAGCACAAACTTCAGGTAGTGGTAGACGAATACGTTTTTGAACCAGCCCTTGAAGCCGGTGGGCTGATTGCCCGCCGCCCGCATATCCGCGAGCAGACGCTCGCGCTCGCTGTTCTTCTTTGCCATGCTGCCGCTCCCTTCGCGCCTGCGCATCCGCAGGCAGCTCGGCGGCTCCCGCCGCCGGAAATTGCCTGCGGCGGAAGCGCCTTTCAAATATACGGCTCTTATTATACAGCAGTTTTTTTGCTTTTGCAAGTACCTTTCCCGCGCCAAGTCATTGAATAAAACCAAATCCCGCAGACCGCCGGCGGCATTTTCCGTTAAGAGGTCCTCTGCGTCAGGCCCGGGCATCACCCCGGCGGTGAAGCCTTCAATCGGCCGCCGAAACGCAAAAATCCCCCGAGAAAGCAGTTTTCTCAGGGGAGTTTGCGCGATTGCATTTACGCTCTGTTGCTTCACCGCTTGGCGCTCTCGGCCGGACAAACCGGCGTTTGTCACTGCGGGTATCGGATAAAGTAGAAATCCTCCCCCTCGCGGTACTCCGTTTTGCGGAAGCCGTGCCGCAGATAAAACCTCTCGGCGGAACGATTGTCCTTATGGCAGCCCAGAGCGATAGGCCTTATGCCGAAATCCCGGTACACTATTTCTATCGCCTTTTCGAGCACTCTGCTGCCTATCCCCATGTTCCGATAATTTCTGTCTATGGCAAAACCCATTAAGCGGTAAAACGGCGTCGCCCTCATCTCGGGCGGGTCGGTATCCCACTCAAGCGCCTCGCCAAGGAGCAGCAGGCCTATGTATTTCCCGTCCGCTTTTACGGCAAAGGCGTGACCGATGCAGTGATGCTCCACGCCGTAGTCCGTTACCTCCATTATCTCATCGACGGAGCCGACATACGCTTCGGGAACATCGCTTCTGTCAAACATCCTCACCAGCGGGAGGTTGTCGTGAGTCAACTCTTCCAGCTGAAAATCCACCATTTTATATCCACCACCTCGGGGTCAGCTCACCGAGAGTGACGACTTCCCCTGTTTCATAGTCCAGCATCACTTCTATATCCCGATAACCGTCCGGCATGAGCTGGACCATCAGCTCACGGCACGCGCCGCACGGAGGTCCCGCCTTTCCGTCCGACATTATCGCAAGCACCTTCTTTATTTCCTGCTCGCCGTTCGTTATCATGTTAAAGATGGCGTTTCTCTCGGCGCAGATACCCAACGTGGAGCAGGTGTCAACGCAGACGCCGGTATATATCTTCCCCGAGGAGGACAGTACCGCCGCTGCGACCTCTCCCGCTTCCACATACTCTGATATTTTCCTGCCGTTTTGCACCGCCTTTGCGGCTTCAAACATCTCTTTCCATATTTGCTCCATCCGGGCACATCCTTTCACAAAATCCCGAAATTTTCTTTATCCGCCCTACTCTTCGTCGAAAAGTACCGTAGAGCAGTAACGCTCGCCGGTGTCCGGCGCAAGGCAGACGACGTTCTTCCCACAGCCGAGCTTCTTTGCGAGCTGCATTGCTCCCCAGACGTTTGTTCCGGCGGAGATACCCGTCAGAAGTCCCTCCTCGCGGGCAAGCCTCCGCGCCGTGTCAATGGCGTCGTCGTCGCTTACTATTATCACCTCGTCATAGATGCCGGTGTCAAAGTTCTTCGGCACAAAACCGTCGCCTATTCCCTGCTGAAAGTGGCTGCCGATTGGGCCGCCCAGAAGCGCCGGGGCGTTCTGCACCTCCAGAACGGCGATGCGGACGTCGGGATTGACCCGGCGCAGAGCGCGGCCGACGCCCGTTATCGTCCCGCCGCTGCCGTAGCCCGAGCAAAATCCGTCAATGGACAGTCCCTCCATCTGCCGGATGATCTCCTCGCCGGTCTTTTCAAAATGCACGGCCGGATTGTTCGGATTTTCAAATTGCTGCGGCACATAGACCTTCGGGTCGCTTGCCGCCATATCCTCCACATATTTCATACAGTCCCGGACAGCCTTGCCGATGTCCCCTTCGTCATGTATGAGGATGACCTCGGCGCCGTACTGCCGTATCAGCATGCGCCGCTCCTTGCTGACGGAGTCCGGCATGACTATCTTCACCTTGTACCCCTTCACCGCGCCGACGAGGGCGAGACCGATGCCCTGATTGCCGCTCGTTGGCTCACATATCACCGAGTCGCGGTTCAGCTTTCCCTCCCGCTCCGCCGCCTCTATCATATTGAGCGCGGTCCTCGTCTTTACCGAGCCACCGATACCCACAGCCTCGAACTTCACAAATATATCTGCGTCCTCCGGCCCGGTCATCCGGTTGAGCTTTACGAGCGGAGTGTTTCCCACGGCTTCAAGGATATTGTTTAAGTACATTATCACAGCCTCCTGCATAAAATTTCGTGTATGCCGCCGGTACAAATCGCAAGGCGAACAAAACGGCGCCGGAAATCCCGCGGCCTTGAAACGCGGGAATCAGCACCGTTTGCAGCTTTGCCATATCCGTTATTGCTCATTTTCGGTCGCGCGAGCGGCTTCACCGTCCGGGAGACGAGTCTATGATTCGTGCGCGCCGTCGAGCACCAGCCTCATTTCCACATCGTTTCCCGCGACCTCGCCGGTTTCAAGGAAGCCGAGGGAGCGATACAGGTTTCTCGCCACTGAATTTGACGACTCATACGCCGTGTATATCTCCGTTGCGCCGAAGCTGTCCGCAAGGAGCCGTATGCTCAGATGCAGCGCCTCCCTGCCGTACCCCCGGTTCTGATGCTCTTTATCTATCATAAGCTTCCACAGGGTATATTGTTCCTTGGAAACGCCAGCTTCACTCGAGCGGCTTCATCGTCGGGAAGCACAGAACGTCCCTTATCGACGCGCTGTCGGTAAAGAGCATCACGAAGCGGTCGAGGCCGATGCCCATGCCGCCCGTCGGGGGCATGCCGTACTCCATCGCGGTGACGAAGTCCTCGTCTATCTCGAACTCGCCCTCGACGGCCTTCTTCTTCGCCTGCTCGATAAAGCGTCCGCGCTGGTCTATCGGGTCGTTGAGCTCGGTAAAGGCGTTGCCAAACTCCCAGCCGTTTATGAACACCTCGAAGCGCTCGACGAGCCTCGGATCGTAGCTCGTCCGCTTCGCGAGCGGGCTTATCTCCACCGGGTAGTCGCACACGAAAGTCGGCTGAATGAGGTTCTTTTCGACGTACTCCTCGAAGAAAAGGTTGATGATGTCGCCGCGCTTGTGCTCCTTCTCATAGTGGAGCTCATGCTCGTCGGCGGCGCGCTTCGCCTCCTCGTCGGTCTGAATCGTGTTGAAGTCCACGCCGGAGTATTCCTTCACGGCGTCAATCATGGTGATGCGCCTGAACGGACTCGCTATGTCGATCTCCTTGCCCTGATAGACAAGCTTCCCGTCCGGGCAGAGCGCCGCGCCGACGGTGCGGAACATCGTCTCGCAGAGCTCCATCATTCCGTGGTAGTCGGTGTACGCCTGATACATCTCGAAGCCGGTGTACTCCGGGTTATGGCGCTGGTCCATGCCCTCGTTGCGGAAGACGCGGCCCATCTCGTACACGCGCTCAAATCCGCCGATGATGAGCTGCTTCAAATGAAGCTCCTGCTCGACGCGGAGCACCATGTCGATGTCGAGCGCGTTGTGGTGGGTATGGAAGGGACGCGCGGCGGCGTTCGTTGGCTTGTTCTGGAGAACGGGCGTATCTACCTCCATGAACCCGCGCTCCTCGAGAACGCGGCGGAGTATGCCGATTATCTTCGCGCGCTTGACAAACGTGTCGCGCACGTCCTGGTTCATTATGAGGTCGAGGTAGCGCATGCGGTAGCGGAGGTCGGGATCCTTCAGCCCGTGGAACTTCTCGGGCAGAGGATGGAGCGACTTCGCAAGCAGCGTGACGTTCGTCGCGCGGACGGTTATCTCGCCCGCGTTCGTGCGGAACACCTCGCCCTCGACGCCCACGATGTCGGCAATATCTACCTTCTTGAAGCGGACGTAGTTCTCCTCGCCCACCATGTCCTGACGGACGTATATCTGAATATCGCCGTAGCGGTCGGAGAGGTGGCAGAATGCAGCCTTGCCCATTCCGCGTTTGCTCATTATCCGTCCCGCTATGCGGACGGTCGTTCCCTCGAGCTTCTCAAAGTTCTCCTTTATTTCGGCGGAGTGCGCGTTCTGGTCGTAGGTCTTTATCGCAAACGGGTCGCAGCCCTCCTCCACAAGCGCGGAGAGCTTGTCCATGCGTATCTGCTGCTGCTCGCTTATCGCCGTATTCCTGTCCATACTCTTTATCCTTTCGTTTTCAGCGGGTGATGCTCACTATCTCTGCCGTGGCGAGCTTCCCGCTCGGAGTCTCGTAGCTTATCTCGTCGCCCGCGGCGGCGCCTATCAGCGCGTGGCCGAGCGGGCTCTCGTCGGAGATCTTGCCCTGACGCGGGTCCGCGTCGTTCGAGCCGACGATGCGGTAGGTGAACTCGCGCCCGTTCATCGTGATGACTACCTCGCAGCCGACATCGACGCGCTCGCTGCCGCCGTCCTCGTCGATGAATACGGCATGGGCAAGGATGTCCTCTATCTCCGCTATGCGGCTGTACAGCTTGCCCTGCTCGTTCTTTGCCTCATCATATTCGCTGTTCTCGCTGAGGTCGCCGAAGGCGCGCGCGGTCGCTATCGCGTCCGCGACTTCCTTCTCGCGCACCGTCTTGAGATACTTCAATTCTTCTTCGTACTCGTGGTACCTGTCGCTTGTAAGCTTGTGGATTTTCTGGCTCTGCTGATTCATATTGACCCCGCCTTTCGATTACTCGGGCGACGGACTTCCGCCGCCGCAGAGAAGTTTTCCGCTTCCCGGATTTCAGCGTTCCAAATTGCATTATAATGAGAAAACGGCAAATTGTCAATAGCGTTTGCGAGGCGGAGGTCTTTTATCCCGACCTCCTCCGGCCGCATCGCACCCGCCCTGATCAAAGCGGATGCCACGCGCTCCGGCGGGTAGACGCTCCCGCTCACCGCCGGCGGGAAGGCGTATCCGAGCCTCTGCACGACCTCCAGCCCTATTTCCGCGTGCGGGACGTATCCGACCGCCGCTCCCCTTCCGAGCGGCGACCACGGCTCCGCGAGGAGCAACTTCACCTCCGCCGACGCAAGCGCCGCCGCGTCCGTCCGCACCGACAGTCCGAGCGACCATCTGAGCTCGCGGGCGTAGTCCTCCGCCCCGGGGGGGAGCAGCACCGCGACGTTTCTCACCTGCGCGGCAAGACTTTTCACCGCCGCGTCAAGCTCCCGCGAGCGGCGGCGCGCGACCACGGCGGCGCTCTCCGCGCCGCGAAGGCGCGCGACCTCGAGCGCCGTCCGAAGCAGCATCGCCTGCTCGAGCGGACGTCTCTGCGGCGGCGGGACGCCCCGCGCCGCCATCTCTCTTTCGAGGCGCGGCGTGGCGGACACCGCCTCGCGAACGCCGCGCCCGCGGAGCAGCTCCGCCGCCGTGTCCAAAGCTTCGGCGTCCCGCGCGGGGTCGCCGCACGCCGGCACGGACAGCTCGAGCGCCCGCACTCCGAAACGCACTGCCGCGTCCCATCGGAGCTCGGGCGCTCTCCTTCTGCGAAATATTCCCCGGCGCTCAGGCCGCGCCGCGTGTTCAAGAATAAGCGTAAGCATACGCCATACTATGCGGCGCAGGAGCGAAATATGCCGGTCTTCTACACTCCCGCGTCGACGGCTATCGCGTCGTTCATCAGGTCGAGCGCCGCCGTGAACTGCGTGTCGTCCTCGCGGTCTATGAGGTAGAGGTTCGTGTCGTCCTCCTGCTCCACCTCGATGTCGAGCGGTACGCCGGTGCCGATAAGGCTCACGCCGGACGGCGTGAAGTATTCGCTTATCGAGATGTTCATGGCGCTGCCGTCCCCAAGGGTGCGGGTCTGCTGGGCGTAGCCCTTGCCGCTCGTCTCGACGCCGACTATCATCGCCTTGCCGTACTCGCGGAGCGCCGCGCCGAAGAACTCCGCCGCCGAGTAGGTGTTCTCGTTGACTATGACGACCATCGGCAGGTCGACCTCGTGCTCCGCGTCCGAGTAGTCGACGGATTCGTTCCCCTGCTTGTCCCGCATGATAAACAGCTTCCCCTCCGGGCAGAGCAGGTCGAGCATCTTCACCATCTCGTTCTTCATGCCGCCGCCGTTGTTGCGGACGTCGAATATTATGCCCTTCACGTCCGCCGCGACGAGGCGCTGTATCGCCTCCTCGAAGTAGTCGGAGGCGTGCTCGTCGAAGTTGTCAATCTTCACGTATCCGATATTGCCGTCGATTATCTCAGAGCTCACCGGGTTGTAGATGTAGCTTGCCCGCTCTACGATAACGCTGTGCTCCGCCGTCTCTCCCGCGGATACGACGCCGAGGGTCACGGTAGTCCCCTCCTCGCCGCGCACGAGCTCGACCGCTTCCTCGTAGCCCACGTCTTCAACGCGCTTTCCGTCCACCGACACGATGAGGTCGCGCTCCTTGAGGTCGCTTGCCGCCGCCGGGGAGCCATCATGTATCTTTGCTATGAGTATGCCGTTCCGCTCCGTGTCGAATACGACCGTCGTGCCTATTCCGACGTAGGAGTTCAGCACCGACTGCTGGTACTCCGCGTAGTCCTCCGCCGTCATGTAGAAGGACCATCTGTCTCCGGTGGCGGCGATTATCCCGGCCGCCGCGCCGTCTAGGAGCGTGTCCTTGTCGTAGTCGCCGACGAACTCCTCGTCGATTATGTCAAGCATGCGCGTAAGCTTCTTCAGCTGACGCTGCTCGTTCTGCTCGACCTGAAGGATGTTCTCGAACTGCCTTTCCACGGCAAAGTAAGTGAACATGAAGGACAGCGCCGCCGCGAGCAGTACGAAGCCTATCACGGTCGCTAAATTGAACCTCTTTTTCATCTTGGCTACCTCCAAACGAAACGCCCCGGAAGAGCCTTCCGGGGCGCCTTCTTATCCGCTATTATACGCATCGTGCGGGAAAAATCAAGCTATAAATTATGAACATTTATCACTTGAAATACTTCATCGGGTCGACCGCCGTTCCGTTCACATATATCGTGAAGTGGAGATGGTACCCCGTGGTGTATCCTGTGAGGCCGACGTATCCTATCGTCTCGCCCTGCTTGACTTCCTGATTGACCTTCGCGAGGCGCTTTGACATGTGCGCGTAGAGGGTGACGTTCCCGCCGCCGTGGTCTATCATGATGTACTCGCCCCACGCAGTGTTCGTGCCGCTCTGTATCACCGTTCCGGAGTTTGCGGCAAAGATGGTGGTGCCGTTCGGCGCGCCGATGTCTATGCCGTTGTGCAGGCCGTACACGCCGGTTATTTGGTGCTTGCGGTACTTGAAGCCCTGGGTGATATAGTTGCTGTAATATGGGTACGGAAGCGGCCATAGATAGTCGCCGCCGACGTAGGTCTTGCGCTTCGCGAGCTCCTTTGCGACGCGGTCTATCTCCTTGCTGCAGTCATTTATCTCCTTGGTGAGCTTCTCTATCTCGCCCGAGGTGTAGGTCTGCTCCTCCTGAAGTCCCTTGATAAGGCTCTCGACCTCGGCGGCCTTCGCCGTCGCCTCGTCGCGCGCGGCCTCAAGCTCCTCCTTGACGCTCGCGTTGAACGCCCGGTCGTCCTCGAGACCGGCCTTGAGACTCTCGATACTCTCGCGGACGCCCCGCAGGTCGTCCATGAGATCGTTGTCGTAGTCTATGACGTCGCGCACAACCTCGGAGCGGGCCAGGAAGTCTGAAAAAGACGTCGCTCCGAGCAGGACCGCCCACGGCGATACGTGGCTCGACTCCTCCATGGCGCGGACGCGCCTTTTGAAGAGCTCGTACTCGTCGTCCTCGTCCTCCATGGCAAGGACTATCTCCTGCTCCTTGTTTGCTATCTCCTCGTCGAGCGCGGAAATAAGCATCTCGGCGTTCGTTATCTGCTCGTCGAGGACGGAGAGTTGGCTTTCGAGGTTTGACTTCTCCGCTATGGCGCTCCGCTCCTGGCTTTGCAGACCCGCAAGCTCGTTTTGGAGCGCTTTTTTGTCATTCATAAGTCTGTTCTGCTCGCTCTTGAGGTTGTTGAGCGATTTTTCGCTGACGTCCGCAGCCTTCGCCGGCAGCGCCATCACGACTATGGAGAGCACCATCAGCACCGCGAGAAACGCCGCGAGCACCATCACTATCTGCTTCTTATACTTTACAAAAAACAACCCCGTTCCACCTCCGGCATATCAAAATACAAATCTTCCTGCGTCAACCGGTCTACACCCGCATGAACTTGCGAATCGTGAGCGAGCCTCCGAGCACGCCCACCGTAAAGCCGACGCCGAGGAATATCAGGAGCATCCTTATCGCTATCGACGCAAACGAAATGAGCTCGTCTCCGAGCATCTCGAGGCCGACGTAGTTCAGCATGAGATTGCAGGCGTAGTTGTATATCCCCCACTGTGCAAAGAACGCTATCGCACCGCCGACAAGCCCAAGCAGCGCGCCCTGAATGACGAACGGCCAGCGTATGAACGAATTCGTCGCGCCGACGATCTTCATTATGCCTATCTCCTCGCGCCGGTCAAACGTCGCGAGCTTCACGGTATTGGCTATCATGAACATCGAGACGATGAAAAGTATCACCGCGAGTATGTAGCTGACTATTCGGATGACGTTCTGCATGGAGAGCGTCGCGTCGCTGAGGCGCGGGTCAAACTGTACCTCGACGCCGTCGATCTCGGCTATCTCGGCCGCCGTATCCTCCGCGAGGCTCAGATCCTCGGTCTTTATCACGTACCTGTGGCGGAGGTCGGCGGAGGTGATGCCGGTGAGCATCATGTCCCGATAGTCCTCCGGCAGGGTCGCCGCCCACTCGTCGAGAGCCTCGTCCCGCGTCACGAACGTCGCGGAGGCGACGTTCGGCACCGCCGCTATCTGTGTAATGAGCGCGAGCGCCTCGGTGTCGTCAAGACTGTCGTCCACAAAGGCGAGGATCTCGTTCTCGTCCTCCACCCTGTCAATGAGCACGTTCACGTTCATCACGACGAGCGAGAACGTACCGGTGATGATGAGACACGCCACGATGACGCTCACCGCGGCAAAGCTCATAAATCCGTGCACAAAGATGCCCTTGATGCCCTCTTTGATGAAGTAGATAAAGTTGCGTCCGTTCATACCTGATAATACCCGTCGCGCGCGTCGCTGACTATCCTTCCTCCGTCGAAAGCGACAACGCGCTTACCGAAGCTGTTTACTATGTCCTTTTCGTGCGTCACCGCTATGACCGTCGTTCCGAGGTCGTTTATCTTGCGGAGCAGATCCATAATCTCTCCCGAACGCGCCGGGTCGAGGTTGCCGGTAGGCTCGTCCGCTATGATGACCTGCGGGTTGTTCACGAGCGCGCGCGCTATCGAGACGCGCTGCTGCTCACCGCCGGAGAGCTCGCGCGGATAGCGGCGGCTCTTGTGGGCGAGACCCACGAGGTCGAGCATTATCGGCACACGCTTACTGATGTTGCGCGAACCCTCGCCGATGACGCGCATGGCGAACGCAACATTCTCATAAACCGTCATGTTTTCTATGAGGCGAAAGTCCTGATACACCACCCCGATAGTCCTTCGGAGCGCGGGTATCTGCCGCCGGCGCAGCTTCGACAGGTCGAAGCCGTTGACGAGCATTTCGCCGTCCGTGGGGTCGACCTCCGCCGTTATCAGCTTGACGACCGTGCTCTTGCCCGAGCCGCTCGGCCCGACGAAGAACACGAACTCCCCGTCCTCAACGCGGAGGTCTATCCCCTTCAGTGCTTTCGTACCGTTTGCGTAGGTTTTGGATACGTTGTTGAATACGACCATATCAATACTTAGGCTCCCTGCTTGCGAGGTATTTGCGGACCATAAGCGCCACCTTGAAAATTATGGCATGGTCGAACTCACGCAGGTCGAGCCCGGTGAGCTTCTTTATCTTCTCGAGGCGGTAGACGAGCGTATTGCGGTGGACGAAGAGCTTACGGCTCGTCTCGGAGACGTTCAGGTTGTTCTCGAAGAACTTGTTGATGGTGAATATTGTCTCGGCGTCGAGGCTGTCTATCGTGTTCTTCTTGAAGACTTCGCTGAGGAACATCTCGCACAGCGTCGTCGGAAGCTGGTAGATGAGGCGGCCGATACCGAGGCTTTCGTATGCGATTATGACCTTCTCGCTGTCGAACACCTTGCCGACCTCTATTGCGACCTGCGCCGCCTTGAAGGATCCGGCGAGATCGCGGAGGTGCTCGGTTACGGTGCCGATGCCTATCATCGCGCGCATATAGAGCTCGCTTCCTATCGTCTCCTCTATCTGCTTTGCTATCGCCATGAGCTCCTTGGAGTCGGTGTCGCTCGTGACCTCCTTGACGAGCGCTATGTCGGTCTCGCTCACGCTTATCACGAAGTCGCGCTGTCTGTCCGGGAACATGTTCTGGAGCATATCGACGGCGGCGAGGTCGTTGCGTCCCTCAAGACGGACGAGGAACACGGCGTAGGGCACGTCGATATCGAAGTGCAGCTCGCGCGAACGCACATAGATGTCGCCCGGAAGAATATTGTCAAGGATGATGTTCTTTATGAAGGTCGCCTTGTCGTGCTTTTCGTCATGGGACTGCTTCGCGCCGTTCAGCGCGATGCTCGCTATCTGGCAGATGGATACCGCGAAGTCATCGTCGCCCTCGACGAAGGCGGCGAAGTCAAAGCTGTTGCCGAAGGTCGCAAGCGGCTTGAACACGGCGCCGTCGGCACGGACGATACCGTCGGCAATGTCCTCAAGCTGTTCCTCGCTGAGGTTGCGGCGCTTGCCGATTATACTGAGGTCCGTGCAGCTTATCACGGTCCCCGTCTCGTCTATAACGCCGATGATGCGGTCGGACGCTTCCTTTATCTGAAGCATGATGGACTGGAATATGCGGCTCGACATAGTTTTCCCTCCTGACGTTTGATAAACGTTTTCTAACTAATGTATATCATATCGCACTTCGCGTTTTTTTGCAAGCCCTATATAGCAAAATAACCAAAAAACATGGTTGGCAGCGGCTGAAACCGTTGCGGCACAATAATACAATTATATCACGCCTCCGAATTATGTCAACCTCCGGTTCGGAACCTTTGTCAAAAACCGGAACTTTTCCGTGGTATTTCTCCCCTGCTCCTTCGGCGGCGCGAGAGCAAAACGCACCCCGTTCCGTATGGGAACGGGGTGCGAAACCAACTTATAAACCGCAGGCTGTATATGTGTGTCTACTTTTGTATATGTCAGTTGGTGATGGTACGCTCGGTGTCCTTGTCGAACAGGTGGACCCTCGAGGTCTCGAACGCGACCTTGATCTTGTCGCCGTTGCGGGCGGTCGAACGGTTGGAGACACGGGCTGTGAAGTTGCGGCCTTCGCAGACGAGGTACAGATAGTTCTCGTTGCCCATCGGCTCGACGACCTCGACGGAAGCGTCGACTATCGCGTCCGGATACTGGCTGAGGTACATCTCCTCGTCATGGATGTTCTCGGGACGAACGCCGAGGATAACTTCCTTGCCGACATAGGCGAGAACCTCGGGCTTGCGGCCCTTGCTGTCCGGGAGGGCTATGCGGCTCTCGCCGAACTCTATGTAGGTGACGCCGCCCTCATCGACGACGGTGCCGACGATGGTGTTCATCTGCGGGGTGCCGACGAAGGTCGCGACGAACAGGTTGACCGGGTTATCATAGAGGTTCTGAGGAGCGGAGATCTGCTGAATGAATCCGTCCTTCATAACGACTATGCGGGTACCCATCGTCATAGCCTCGGTCTGGTCATGGGTGACGTAGATGAAGGTGGTGGCGAGCTTCTGATGGAGCTTGGTGAGCTCGGTACGCATCGAAGCACGGAGCTTAGCGTCAAGGTTGGAGAGCGGCTCGTCGAGCAGGAAGACCTTCGGGCTGCGGACTATTGCGCGGCCGAGGGCGACACGCTGACGCTGGCCGCCGGAGAGAGCCGCCGGCTTACGGTCGAGCAGGTGCTCTATCTCGAGGATGCGCGCGGCCTCATCGACGCGGCGCTTGATCTCGTCCTTGGGCAGGTGACGGAGCTTCAGGCCGAACGCCATGTTGGCGAAAACGGTCATGTGCGGATACAGAGCGTAGTTCTGGAAAACCATCGCTATGTCGCGCTCCTTCGGCGGAACGTCGTTGCAGAGCTTTCCGTCGATGTACAGCTCACCTTCGGAGATCTCCTCAAGGCCGGCTATCATACGGAGGGTGGTGGACTTGCCGCATCCGGAGGGTCCGACGAGGATTATGAACTCCTTGTCCTCGATCTCGAGGTTAAAGTCGGTGACCGCAGTGACGCCGCCGGAGTAACGCTTGTAGACGTTTTTAAGAGTGACACTAGACATTTTCATACCTCCAATTTTTAACTCTCTCGAGTTTATTTAATTTTAACATATTCGTTGGTGAAAGTATATACTCAGTATATCCAAATGTTACATAGAACTTTTATATAATCTGACTAAAATCGGGTGAACTCAATGGGTTCATTTCATTCACCCGATTTGTTGTATATTTTCGGTTTGGATAAGATTAGGTATGAAATGCTCAGTTGTCGCCCTCGTCCGACAGCTTGGCCTCCTCGACTATTTTCTCCTGGACGTTCACGGGAGCCTCCTCATAGCGCTCGAACTTGAGTGAGAAGCTGCCCCTGCCCTGCGTCATCGAGCGGAGATCTATCGAGTAGGTGGTCATCTCGGCCATCGGGACTTCCGCGTCGACCTGCTGCATTCCGCCCTCCATCGGGGTCATGCCGAGGACGCGGCCGCGGCGCTTGTTCATGTCGCCGATGATGTCGCCGAGGTTGGAGTCCGGGATATAGACCTTGAGCGAGCCTATCGGCTCCATGATGACCGGATTCGCCTGGGCGAGACCGGCCTTGTACGCAAGCGAAGCGGCGGTCTTGAACGCCATTTCGCTCGAGTCGACCTCGTGATAGCTTCCGTCGACAAGCGTGGCCTTCAGGCCGACGACCGGGTATCCGGCGAGGACGCCCTTCGTTATGCATTCGCGCAGGCCCTTCTCGACCGCGGGATGGAAGTTCTTCGGGACCGAGCCGCCGAATATGTTGACCTCGAAGATGAGGTCCTCGCTCTCCTCCTGCGGCTCGAACTCTATCCAGACGTCGCCGTACTGGCCGTGGCCGCCGGACTGCTTCTTGTGCTTGCCCTGGACCTTGACCTTCTTGCGTATCTTCTCGCGGTAAGCGACGCGCGGGACCTCGAGGGTCGTATCGGTGCCGAACTTGCTCTTCAGCTTGGAGCGGAGGACGTCGATGTGTATGTCGCCCATGCCGCTGAGGACCATCTGATGCGTCTCGGCGTTGTTCGTGACGGTGAAGGTCGGATCCTCCTCCGCGAGCCTTGTGAGGCCGGAGGCTATCTTCTCCTCGCCGCCCTTGGCTATCGGGAGGATTGCCATCGAGTAGCAGGGCTCCGGGAACTCGATACCGTCATACACGACGTCGCTTCCGGGGTCGCGGAGCGTGTCGCCCGTGCGGGTGGCGACGAGCTTGGAGACCGCGCCGATGTCGCCGCAGACGACCTCCGTTACTTCGGTGTTCTTCTTGCCCTTGACCGAGTAGATGTGACCGAGCTTCTCGCGCTGTTCGCTGCGCGGGTTCTCAAGGGTGAGGTCTGGGGTTATCGTCCCGCTCATGGCCTTAAAGAAGGAGAACTTGCCGTACTGGTCGCTCACGGTCTTGAAAACGAGGGCGGACGGCTTGCCGGCGGGGTCTATCTTATCGTGACCGTCGAGCGGCGACGGAGCGTAGTCGACGAGACCCTGGAGCAACGTCATCGAGCCGATACCGGTGAGGGCGCAGCCGCAGAACACCGGGCAGATCGAGCCCTCGCGGACGCCGGTGCGGATACCCGCGACGAACTCCTCCTCGGTGAACTCCTCGCCCTCGAAGAACTTCTCCATATACTCCTCGCTCGTCTCCGCGACACTCTCGGAGAGCATCGCGCGGAGCTCCTCTATCTGTCCGTCTATGCCGGCGGGCATGGGTATCTCCTCGCGGGTGAGGCCGTTCATGCGCATGGCCTTCTTGCGGATTATGTCCACTATACCGGTCATCTTGTCGCCGTTCATTATCGGCATGAGGACCGGGCAGACCGAAATGCCGAACTTCTCGCGCAGCTCGCCGAACGCCTTCATGTAGTCGGCGTTCTCCTCGTCTATCTTCGAGATGTAGAAGACCTTCGACAGCTTGCGGTCGCTGAGGCGCTTCCACGCCTTCTCGGTGCCGACCTGCACTCCGCCCTTCGCGGTGAGAACTATCACGCCCGCGTCGGCCACGCGGAGGCACTGCAGGACCTCACCCTCGAAGTCGAAATAACCGGGAGTGTCCATTATATTGAGCTTGCAGCCGCCGTACTCCACCGGCACCGGAGTGGAAGAAATCGAGATCTGGCGCTTTATCTCCTCCGGGTCAAAGTCGCACACCGTAGTTCCGTCGGTGACCTTGCCCAGACGGTCTGTCCCCTTGGTGACGTACAGCAGGCTCTCCACAAGCGAGGTCTTGCCGTCGCCTCCGTGTCCCATTACGCAGACGTTGCGTATGTTTTCGGTCTTGAGCATTCTATTTCCTCCCCAGTATATATAAGTTGTCGCACACTTTTGAACATTGATATGTTCCGATAGTAGTTATTATACAATATCGGCGCGGTAGGCGCAAGTCTTTTTGTGCAAATTCTTTGCAAATTGCGTTGAAAATATGAGTTTAAACTTCAAGGCAGGCAAAAGGGAGCGATAATCGCTCCCTTTTGCAAAAAATCGAAACAAAAGATTTTGAATTTGAACCGTTTCCGGTACGACAGCCCCGGCTCAGTCCCTAAAGTACGCGACGCCGCCCTCGAATACCGGCTGTTTTTTCTCGAGAGGAATATTCCGCGCGAGCCACTTCCCGCTTCTCTCGGTGTGACCCATCTTGCCGAGGATGCGTCCGTCCGGGCTTACTATGCCCTCTATCGCGTACATCGAGCCGTTCGGGTTGAACTCCGCGTCCATAGTCGGGACGCCGTTTTCGTCCGCGTACTGGAAGGCTATCTGGCCGTTCCGGAGGAGCGCGTCGAGCACGTCCTTCGGCGCGACGAAGCGTCCCTCGCCGTGGCTTACCGGCACGGCATGGACGTCTCCCACCTGCATCTTCGAAAGCCACGGGCTCTTCGTCGTGCCCACGCGGGTGCGGACGTAGCGGGACTGGTGGCGGCCTATCAGGTTATGCGTGAGCGTCGGCGCGGACGGGCTCTCCGGCGTTATCCTTCCGTAGGGAAGCAGTCCGAGCGCCACGAGCGCCTGGAAGCCGTTGCAGATGCCGAGCATCAGTCCGTCGCGCTTCTCAAGAAGCTCCGCGACGGCGTCGCTTATCGCGGGACTGCGGAAAAGCGCCTCTATGAACTTCGCGGAGCCGTCCGGCTCGTCGCCGCCGGAGAAGCCGCCGGGGAGAATGAGCATCTGCGCCGAGCGTATGGCGCGCTCGAGCTCCGCCGTGCTCTCCTCGAGGTAGGCGGGGGTGAGGTTGCGGACAAGCACTATCTCCGCCGCGCCGCCCGCGCGCTCGACGGCGCGCGCGGTGTCCTCCTCGCAGTTCGTGCCGGGGAACGCCGCTATGACGGCCTTCGGACGCGCCGCGCGTCCGCTCCTCACGACGGGCGAACCTTCGCGGCAGTCCGCCGCGGGAGCCTCGCCCGCGACCTCGGCGCGCGTCGGGAACACGCCCTCGAGCGGCGCTTCCCACTCGCGGAGCAGGTCGCTTATCGCGACCGTCTCGCCGCCGAGCGAGACGTTTCCGTCCTCCGTCGTGACGCCTATCTTCGTGTATTCCAGCTCCTCGGGCGAGACAAGGATAAGTCCCGCCGGGAAGCGCTCGTACCATCCGTCAAAGTATGTCTCGCCCGCAAAGCCGACGCGGTTGCCGAAGCTCATCTTCACGATGCCCTCCGCGACGGTGCCGGTGCCGGCGGCCCACGCCGCCGTGACCTTGCCCGTCTGCATGAGCGAGCGGACGCCGTCCCACGCGGCGAGGTGCGCGGCGAAGTCCGCCGTCTCCGCCGTCGAGACGAGGTAGACGTTCTCCCCCGCCCTCTTGAACTCGGGGGTGATTATATCCCGGGCGTCCGCCGCGGCTATGGCGAAGCTCACGAGCGTCGGCGGAACGTCGAGCTCGTTGAATGACCCGCTCATCGAGTCCTTGCCGCCTATCGCGGCGGCGCCGAGACCTATCTGCGCGGTGTACGCGCCGAGGAGCGCCGCGAAGGGTTTTCCCCAGCGTGCACCGTCGTCGCGCAGGCGCTCGAAGTACTCCTGGAAGGTGAGGTAGGCGCGGCGCGCGTCGCACCCGCTCGCGACGAGCTTTGCCACCGACGCTATGACCGCGCGCTGCGAGCCCTCGAACGGGTCGGCGCTCGTGAGGTACGGGTCGAAGCCGTATGCCATGACCGAACAGGTCGAGGTCTCCCCCTTCGCGGGAAGAAGCGCCGCCATGCTCTGCGCCGGCGTGCGCTGTGCCGCGCCGCCGTAGGGCATGAGCACCGAGCCCGCGCCTATAGTGCCGTCAAACCGCTCCACAAGTCCGCGCTTCGAGGCGACGGGGAGCGAGCGCGCGAGCTCTCTCAGTCCGCATATGCTCTCCGGCAGCTTCTCCGCCGGGAGGACGTGTACCTCGGCGGAGCGCTTCGCTCCGTTGGTGTCGAGGAAAGAGCGGCTGATGTCCACTATGGTCTTTCCGTTCCAGTTCATGCGGAGGCGCGGCTCCTCCGTCACCGCCGCGACGACGGTGCTCTCGAGGTTCTCACGCGCCGCGAGCGCCGCGAACCTCTCCGCGTCCTCCGGCGCGACGACGACCGCCATTCTCTCCTGAGACTCGCTTATCGCGAGCTCCGTGCCGTCAAGCCCCTCGTACTTGCGCGGGACGCGGTCTAGCTCTATTACAAGTCCGTCCGCAAGCTCGCCTATCGCGACAGACACTCCGCCCGCGCCGAAGTCGTTGCAGCGCTTTATCATCGCCGCAGCTTCCTTCGAGCGGAAGAGGCGCTGGAGCTTGCGCTCCTCCGGCGGATTGCCCTTCTGCACCTCCGCCGCGCAGGTCTCGAGCGACTTTGCGGTGTGCGACTTGCTCGAACCGGTCGCGCCGCCGATGCCGTCCCGCCCGGTGCGTCCGCCGAGGAGGATTACGAGGTCGCCCGGAGCGGGACGCTCGCGGCGGATGTTCTCCGCCGGCGCCGCGCCGACGACCGCGCCTATCTCGAGGCGCTTCGCGACGTATCCCGGATGGTAGAGCTCGTCCACAAATCCCGTAGCGAGACCTATCTGGTTGCCGTAGGACGAGTACCCCTGCGCCGCCGTGACGGTGAGCTTCCTCTGCGGCAGCTTGCCGGGGATAGTCTCGCTCGCGGGGACGGTCGGGTCGCCCGCGCCGGTGACGCGCATCGCCTGATAGACGTAGCTCCGTCCGCTCAGCGGGTCGCGTATCGCGCCGCCGAGGCAGGTCGCGGCTCCGCCGAACGGCTCTATTTCGGTGGGATGGTTGTGCGTCTCGTTCTTGAACATGAGTATCCAGTCCTGCTCCTCGCCGTCCACCGTGGCGCGGACCTTCACGGAGCAGGCGTTTATCTCCTCCGACTCGTCGAGGTCTTTGAGGACGCCGCGCTTTTTCAGCACCTTTGCGGCGGCGGTGGCGATGTCCATGAGGGTTATAGGACGTGCGGCGGCCTCCGCCTCTCCGCGCGCCTCCGCCCTCTCCTTCAGGTACTGATCAAACGCCGCGCGGACGCGCTCGTCGTCTATTACGATATTGCGTAGCTCGGTGCCAAAGGTCGTGTGGCGGCAGTGGTCCGACCAGTAGGTGTCAACTACGCGGAGCTCGGTTATCGTCGGGTCGCGTCCCTCCTCCGTAAAGTAGCTCTGGAAGAATTTGAGGTCGGCTATGTCCATCGCGAGGCCCTTCGCCTCGAGCAGTTCCTCGAGGCCGGCGTCGTCGAGACTGCGGAAGCCCTCAAGCGTCTCGACCTTGGTCGGAAGGGCGTACTCCCGCGCCAGCGTCGCGGGTTTTTCGAGCGACGCTTCGCGGCTCTCGACGGGGTTGATGATGTACTCCTTAATCCGTCCGAGCAGCGCCTCCGGCACCTCCGCCCCAAAGACGTACACCTTCGCCGCGGCGCACGCGGGACGTTCGGCACGGGTCATCATCTGTATGCACTGGGCGAGGCTGTCCGCGCGCTGGTCGTACTGACCGGGCAGCGGTTCGACCGCAAAGACGGTGTGTCCGCCCGGTATCTCGGGCAGCTCTTCGTCATAGCAGACGTCGGTCTGGGCGCGCGCGAGCACTCCGGCCTTCGCCGCCTCGTAGACCTCGCGCTCCACTCCCTCAAGGTCATACCTGTTGAATATGCGCAGGGACGGTATCTCCGCCCTGAGCGCCTCGCGAAGATCCTGACGCAGAGCCTCCGCCTCGAGGGCGAAGCCCTCCCGTCTCTCGGTATATGCCCGGAACACTCCCATAAGAGCACCTCACAGTATTTTTAGATCGGTGACTATATTTTACTATACATCGACGGTTTACGCAACAAGAATAAATACAGAAAAACGGAGGGCGTATGCCCTCCGTTTTTACCTATTTGCCATTCTGACGCTCATTCCCAGGAAGAATTTTCTTCCTGCTCCCCGTCGGTCCTCTCCTCCGGGCAGCACTCACAACTCTCCGGCTCGCCCGTGCCGGCGTCCGGTATCGGGAAGTCGTCCTCGGTCCAGTGATAGTGATTTATCGTGTTGCCGTTGTTGCAGCCGAAGCCGCCCCTGCATATCAGCCCGACCGTGAGCCCCGCGCCGAACGCGAGAGCCAGCCACAGACCGGTGAGGTTTTTGCGGCTTTTCGGAGCTTTGCCGATGTTCACAGCCATCGCGGTCTCCTTACTCCTCGTCCTCGTCATCGGGAGTCTCGGGAGTCTCTTCGGTCTTCTCCTCCGGCTCACCGCAGCAGCAATCGCTGTCCTCACAGCAGCATTCGTCGTCTTCGTCCTCACAGCAACAGTCGTCGCCGCAGCAACATTCATCGTCCTTGCAGCAGCACTTGGCGTTCTTTATCTCGTCTATCTTGCTCTTTATCTTCTCGACAATGGGCTCGGTATTGAGATTTATCTCCACATGATTGGTCGCGACAAGATAACCGATGGCAGCGCCGACGCCGAAAACCACGAGATTCTTGAAAAGCTTCATAACAGATCCTCCTCTTATAATGGGACGCGCCCTATGTTAAATATATTATATAACCGTTTTCACAATAATACAAGAGTGATTTTAAGAATTTATGCAATTATGACCAAATCGTCCGGGGAGCCGGGCTTCTGTCAGAGGACGCGCCCCGGCTATTTCGCTTGACAAGCCTCGCAGAGTTTCGCGCCTTTGGTGCGAAAAGAATCAAATTATTTTCGGCGTCGGCGTGTACGTCGCCGAAAATACCTCTCACGTAGCGCGCGTCGAAGACGGCGAAGCCGTCGAGGCGCGAAGCGGAGTGCAAGCCGCCGGCAGAGCTCTGCTCTGTCCGGCGGTCTCGCGGGAAATAGGTTGCGGGCGAAGCCCGCACGATTTCCCGCGAAAGTCTGTCAAAACCTTTTGACAGACTTAAAAGAGCCGGCGGAAAGAAGTTTGAACCGCCCCAGTAAAAACAGACAATAGACAAAAGCCCCCTGATGTAGGAAAATGAGAGTACTACATCAGGGGGT
>CANRJS010000006.1 GCA_947631015.1 uncultured Clostridia bacterium | reverse complement strand
TGATGTTTCTATCTGCATATTAGTCACCTCACTAAATTTGAAATTCCATTTCAAACTTGTTGAACAGGTAAAGACGCGAAGCGGGTTTATCTGTTCGGCAAGTACACAGGGGATAGCCGCTTTAGCGGCGCAAGGGGGTGTAGGTCTCGCCTGCCGGCTCGGTCGGTGCTTCTGCCTTCGGCAGAGGTGTCCACCGGACACCCGCACCCCTTGACGGAGCGAAGCGACGAAACTCTCGGACGGCGGCTTTCTGCTGTCAGAGAGGAAGCCTCTCAGAGCGCACGATATCAGGCCCGAAGACCTATGTATAGAAGTGCGCCCTTTAGTTCCTAAAGGGTTTTGCAACAGCTCGTCAAATTGGAGTTTATTGTTTCTTTATCTTCTTTCGGATAATCAGCTTTATGATAATAGCTACAGTCAAAACGACAACCGTTACTATACCATAAAATATAATGCTTGTGTACCATGGTGCGGACTGCATGGCATATAAATCGGGGTGTGCCTTAAAATCCCGGAGTACATATATTCCGTGTCCGATTAACACTCCAATGAATGAACCTATGATGGTATTCAAAATCTGATTGAGTTTTTTCAGCATAATAGTATCTCCAGCTAAATTCCCGTTTGTCGGGAAGTCACCTACCCGACATCTGATATTATACCACCCGAATGTGCGGAAATCTACCGTCCGTTAAGACGGTGATCGAATTGTTTACGAAGCTCTACCCACCTCGAACAGAGAACGCCCCGGCGATTTTGTCCCCGCCCGGAGCGTTCCCGTCCGACGCCCCGACAGTCACCGAAGGACGCGGACAAGCCGAAACGATATGCCGTTTTACAAACAGCCCCGAAAAGGTCCGCTTTTTGCTTGTGAAACGCCGGAGGTTGTGCTATCATCATCTTATAAACGGAACGGAAGGTCCGGGGGACCTTTCCGGAGGCTTAAAGGAGGCAGGCGGGTATGAAAATAGTTCTGTGCGAGCCGCTCGGAGTGGCGGCGGAGAAGATAGAGCGCCTGGCGGAGCCGCTGCGCGCGGCGGGGCACGAGGTCGTGATATACGACGCCGTTTCGCCCTCGCAGGCGGCGCTTGCGGAACGCCTTGAGGGCGCGTCCGCCGCGATAATCGCGAACTCGCCCTTCGGCGCGGAGGCGGCGAAGGGTTGCTCGCTCGAATTTCTTTCGGTCGCGTTCACCGGCCTCGACCATGTCGCGACCGACGTTCTCGCCTCGAAGGGCTGCGTCGTAAAGAACTGCGCCGGATACGCCACCGAGGCGACGGCGGAGACCGCGCTTCTGCTGATGCTCTCGGCGCTTCGGCAGTCGGAACGCCTCGGACGCGCGCTCCGCGCGGGGGGCTCGCGCGCGGGCTTTGCCGGCGGCGAGCTGAAGGGGAAGACCGTCGGCGTCGTTGGCACCGGCGCGATAGGCACGCGCGTCATCGAGCTCGTGCGCGCGTTCGGCGCGGACGCCGTCGCGTACAGCCGCACCGAGAAGGAGGACGTGAGGGCGCTCGGCGTCCGCTATCTGCCGCTCGACGAGCTTCTTGCCGTGAGCGACGTCGTCACGCTTCACGTTCCCGCGACCGCCGAGACAAAAAAACTCATCTCGGCGGAGAAGATAGCGCTGATGAAGCCCGGAGCGGTGCTCGTGAACACCGCGCGCGGCGCGGTCGTCGACAATGCGGCGCTCGCGGAGGCGTTGAAGAGCGGCCGCCTCGGCGGCGCGGGCATAGACGTGTTCGAGACCGAGCCGCCCATTCCGGATCACCCGCTCTACGGCTGCGAGACCGCCGTCCTCACCCCGCACATCGGCTTCGCCTCGCGCGAAGCGCTCGAGATGCGCGCGGAGATGGCGTTTGAAAACGTCGCGAACTGGCTGAAAACACGATAAAAATACTGCCGGAAACAGATAACGGAGGGGAAAACGATGTACAGATTCAACAGGGAGGAATACGACCGCCGGATGGCGTGGTTCAAGCAGGCGCGCTTCGGAATGTTCATACACTGGGGCCTCTACGCGATACCGGCGCGCGGCGAGTGGGTGCGCTCCACGGAGAAGATGCCGGAGGAGGAGTACCTGCCCTTCTTCCGCGAGTTCGATCCAAAGCACTGCGACATGCGCGAGTGGGCGCGCGCCGCGAAGAACGCAGGCATGCGCTACGCCGTCCTCACCTCGAAGCACCACGACGGGTTCTGCCTATTTGACAGCAAATATACCGACTTCAAGAGCACGAACACCCCGGCGGGGCGCGACTTCGTGCGTGAATTTCTCGACGCGTTCCGTGCGGAGGGACTGAAGGTCGGCCTCTACTACTCGCTTCTCGACTGGCACCACCCCGACTATCCGCATTACGGCGACATGAATCACCCCATGCGGGACGACCCCGCCTACTCCAACGAGGGGCGCAACTTCGACCGCTACCTCGACTACATGCACGCGCAGGTGCGCGAGCTCTGCGAAAACTACGGCAGGCTCGACATAATGTGGTTTGATTTCTCCTACGGCGATCTGCGCGGAGAGGCGTGGCGCGCGGAGGAGCTTGTCGACATGGTGCGCACGCTCCAGCCCGGAATAATCATCGACAACCGCCTCGAGGTGAGCGGAGAGGGCTTCGGCTCGCTCTACGAATGCGACCCGACGCCGTGGCACGGCGACTTCGCAAGCCCCGAGCAGATAATCCCGCCGAACGGCCTCACCGACGTGAAGGGCGGCGACCTCGTGTGGGAGGCGTGCGTCACGATGAACGGCTCGTGGGGCTACAACGCGTGGGACAACTTCTTCAAGCCGGCGGATATGCTCATCCGCAAGCTCGTCGAGTGCGTCTCCAAGGGCGGGAACCTCCTCCTAAACGTCGGTCCGGACGCCGAGGGACGCATCCCGGACCGTTCGCTCGAGACGCTTGCGGAGATAGGAAGGTGGATGGATAAGAACTCGGAGAGCATCTACGGCTGCGGCAAGGCGGGGCTTCCGAAGCCGGAGTACGGGCGCATCACCCGGAACGGGAACAAGCTCTACTACCACGTCTTCGAGAACACCGTCGGCGCTCTGCCGCTCACCGGCGTCACACACGGCGAGGTCGTCTGCGCCCGCCGCCTTGCGGACGGCGCGGAGGCAAAGATAGAGCACGGCTGGATATACGACAACTACCCCGACGTCGTGTTCTGCAATATATCAAACGACCCTGTCCTGCCGGACAGGACCGACACCGTCATCGAGGTGACCGTCAGATAGCGCCGGGAGACCGCGAAGACGGAAGTACGTTTCTGAAAAGGCCGCCGGTGACTCGGAGCGGCCCCGATACGACCGTTCGGCTTGTCGCTTTTAATACGTAGTTTTTCACCCGGGCGTAGTTCGCGCAGAGCTGCGTCCGGGTGACTTTTTTCTGTTGCAGCCGCACCGCTGAAATGTGCCGTTTTCCGAATATTTCCCGCAGGGCGATGCGGCGCGCCGCGGGGAAACGGGTTCCCCGACGGGGAAAGCGGCCGACACATGGCCGCGGGTGACCGGATACGCCGCAAAGTGAACACTATACGGAGGTATTTATGGAAACAGAAGGCAGGCCGGGATCATACATTATTGTCCGCAGGAGTGGGACAATGAGTGTGACCGGCAATGAAGCGACCGACTCTGCACGGGTCAAGCGGGGAAAGGGAGGTCGTTAGTATCACAGTTTACGGCTATATCCGGGTAAGCACGAAGGAGCAGAACGAGGACCGGCAGCTCATCGCGCTCCGCGAGAAAAACGTACCGGATAAAAACATCTACATGGACAAGCAGTCCGGCAAGGACTTTGAACGTCCGCAGTACAAGAAGCTCGTCAGGCGCATGAAGAAGGACGACCTGCTCTGCATCAAGAGCATCGACCGCCTGGGACGGAACTACGGGGAGATACTTGAGCAGTGGCGGATACTCACCAAGGACAGGGGCATAGATATCGTGGTGCTGGATATGCCGCTGCTCGACACCCGCCGCGGCAAGGACCTGATGGGGACTTTCCTCGCGGACATCGTGCTGCAGGTGCTCTCCTTTGTCGCGGAGAACGAGCGCACGAACATCCGTCAGCGTCAGGCGGAGGGCATAGCGGCGGCGAAAGCGCGCGGCGTTCGGTTCGGACGTCCGCCGCGTCCCCTGCCGGGAAACTTCCGCAGCGTTTACCGGCGCTGGAAAACAAAGAAGATCACCTGCACGGCGGCGGCGAGAGAATGCGGAATGCCGATCTCGACCTTCCGATACCGTGCGTCTGTCTACGAGAACGCCGCCTATCGACCGCCCGAGCGTGCCGGAGCATGCGTTCTGAGAGGCTGAAAGTACGGCTGCTGCCGGCGGGTCAAGCGCCCGCCGGCTTTTTTCGTCAAAAAATATGTAAAACCGCGAAACAACTGCGCTCTGCGGAATATTTTCTCAAACTGTAACTGATTTGTCATTTGATTTTTCGGCGTCGACAGTCTATAATGTATATGTGAAATTACGCGCCAATATCGGCGTTTGATATGTGAGGTACGGAGATGGCAGAGAACGAAAGCAGCCACGGGGGAAAGCGCGAGGCGGCAAGAACGAAGAAGGCCGTCGGCGGCAGGATAGCCGCAATCGTCGCGGCGGTCGTGATAGTCGCGATCGTCGCCGCCGCGACGTGGTTCGGAGCGTTTTACCCGAATATATATCCGAATGTCACCGTTTCGGGGCTTGACGTCGGCGGCATGAGCGTTGACGAGGCGGCTCGGGCGCTCGAGGCGCATCTTGCAAACCGCCACGGGGTCGTCACCGTCACGTTTGAGGGCGAGGAGCGGCTCGCGCTCGACACCGACAGGCTCTCCGAGGAGTACGACGCCGCGACGGAGGCGCGCGCCGCCGCGCAGTTTGCGTTTGACAAGCCCCGCGAGGCGGGAGCGATAAAGAGAATAGGCACGCTGTGGAGCGAGACGCACCTTGAGTGGGCGAACACCATGGATCTCTCGCCGGTGCGCCCGCTCGTGGAGGAGCTTGCCGCCGGTATAGCGATACCCGTGAAGGACGGCGAGGCGAACCGGCGCGGAGACGTGATAGACGTCACCGTCGGCGAGGCCGGAAGGGAATGCGACGCGGCGGCGCTTAGCGAGGAGGTCTCGCGCCGGCTCGAGAGCGGAGAGTTCGGCTCGGTCGAGGCGGACGGATACGTCCGCGCAGTCGAGCCGAAGCTGCCCGACCTTGAGCAGGTGCTCGAGAATATCCGCGTGGAGCCGAGAGACGCTACCTATACCGTCGAGAACGGCAAGGTCACCGGAGTCACTCCGGAGGCGATAGGCGTCGACTTTGACCTCGACGCGGCGGAAGCCGAGCTCGCGAAGGGCAAGGACTTCATCATAGCGGTCCGCTACACCTACCCCGAGGTCACGGAGGAGAACCTGGAGTCGGTGTGGTTCCAGGATAAGCTTGCGGACGTCAGCACGACGATGAGCGGGTCGGACGCGAACAGGACGGAGAACGTCCGCCTCGCCTGCTCCTCGATAAACGAGACCGTGCTCATGCCGGGCGACGAGTTCTCTTACAACAGCATCGTCGGCGAGCGGACGGCGGAGCGCGGCTTCCGCAACGCCTCGGTCTACCTCTCCGGCGGCATCGAGGATCAGCTCGGCGGCGGAATATGCCAGACGAGCTCGACCGTGTATATGGCGGCGCTCCGCGCCCGCCTGGAGATAACGAGCCGCAAGAACCACGCCTACACCGTCACCTACTGCCCGCTCGGGGAGGATGCGACGGTCTACTGGGGCTCGCTCGATTTCAAGTTCAAGAACAACCGGGACTATCCCATCAAGATACTCTGCTGGCTGGAGGGGAGCAACGTCCACGTCCAGATGTTCGGCACCGATACCGACGGATATACCGTCAAGCTGAACACCGTGACCCACTCCTACAACCCTTACGAGACGAAGCAGGTGGAAAATCCCAACCTCGAGTACGGCAAGACGCGTCAGAAGGTGCCGGGTCACTCCGGTTACTCGGTATCGACCTACGCCACCGTATATGACAGGGACGGCAACGAGGTGGATAGCTACAAGGTCTCGGACAGCAAGTACGTCCGTCTCGACCGCGTCGTCGAGATAGGCACGAAGGGCGCGCCGAGCGTACCGGTCTCCGGCGACCCGTCCATGCCTCCGGCATCTGCGGAACCGACGACGCCCGCGTCCCCTGAGCCGAGCGCACCGGTATCTTCGGAGCCGACGGCGCCCGCAACGCCCGAGCCGAGCACACCCGCGTCGCCCGAGCCGTCCGCTCCGGCGTCCGCCGAGCCGACTGCGCCAGAGTCCTCCGCACCGACAGCCGAATCCGCGCCGTTCGTGTCGCAGGAGCCCACGGCGGAGCCGTCCGCTCCCGCATCCGAGACTCCCGTGAGCGAGGAGCCG
Organism: uncultured Clostridia bacterium; assembly: GCA_947631015.1. Classification (GTDB taxonomy): domain Bacteria; phylum Bacillota; class Clostridia; order Oscillospirales; family JAAYOS01; genus CANRIN01. The sequence goes on along the minus strand of CANRJS010000006.1, from coordinate 86,968 downwards.
TTCGTACCGACGACGCCCGAGGCGTAAGCTATGGAAGGTACGGACGTCCGCGCCGCGATCGCCAAGGTCGCGGCCTCGGGAGAGCTGAACCGCCTCATACTCAGCAAGGCGGGCTCCTCGGCAAGGTACAGGAAGGAAGTCATCGAGCGGATAGAGAGCGGATGGAAGGCCGAGCGCTTCACCGAGACGCAGGCGTTCCACGAGACCGCACCGGAGACAGCGCTTGTCGCGCTCGCCGCCGGAGACGCGGAAAAGTATGGATTTCGCCAGATAGACGTCCGCCGCGCCGACGGCGTGCAGTTCGTGATACTCGTTTCGAAGAAGGGACGCGCCGTCGTGCGGCGAAGCAAGGCGACGGCGGCGGCGTCATCCGCCCCTGCCCCGCACAACCGCGAGAAGAACTACCTGATACGCGAGGGAGAGCCGATAGCGCCGCTCGTGGACATGGGCGTGTTCACGGCGGAAGGAAAGGTCGTCCGCTCCATGTACGACAAGTTCCGCCAGATAAACCGCTTCCTCGAGGTCATAAACGACGACTGCAAGTCGCTTGCGACCGACGGCCCCCTGCGCATAATAGACTTCGGGTGCGGCAAGAGCTACCTCACGTTTGTCGTGTACCACTACTTTGCGGAGATACTGAAGCGGCCGGTGGAGATAGTCGGCCTCGACCTCAAGCGGGACGTCATAGAGAAATGCTCCGCCGCCGCGCGGCGCTACGGCTACGACGGACTGCGCTTCGAGGTGGGCGACATCGCGGACTACGCGCCGCCGTTCCGGCCGGACATAGTGATGACGCTCCACGCCTGCGACACCGCGACCGACTTCGCGCTCGCGAACGCCGTGAACTGGGGCGCGCGGCTGATATTCTCGGTGCCGTGCTGCCAGCACGAGCTCAACGCGCAGATAAAGAGCGACCGCCTCGCGCTCCTCACGCGCTACGGACTGATAAAGGAGCGCTTCTCGGCGCTCCTCACCGACGCCGTGCGCGCGAACGTCCTCGAGTACCGCGGTTACCGCACGCAGCTGCTCGAGTTCATAGAGATGGAGCACACGCCGAAGAATATACTTATCCGTGCCGTCAAGCGCCCGGAGGGTGCGAAGAGCCCGTCGGCGGAGCGCGCGATAGCTGAGTTCGGCGCGGATCCGACTATATACCGCCTGCTCGTGACCGGGAGGGAGAAGTGAGCGCGCCGTTCCGCGTGTCCGTGTGTGCGGCGGTAAAAATTTTTTGAAAAAAATTTGAAAAAGGGCTTGCTTTTTCGGGGGGATCTTGCTATAATAATCAAGCACGGCGACCGAAGGCGAGCCCACAACGACCTGCCGGTGTGATGGAATTGGTAGACGTAGTGGACTCAAAATCCACCGCTGGCAACAGCGTGCCGGTTCGAGCCCGGCCACCGGCACCAATAAAACCGAATATGCGGATTTAGCTCATCTGGTAGAGCGCCACCTTGCCAAGGTGGAGGTAGCGAGTTCGAGTCTCGTAATCCGCTCCAGAAGAAAGTACCACGGCTATGCCGTGGTACTTTCTTCTGGAATGAAACTATGTGCTTCGAACTCGCTGCCTCCACCTTCGCGCTTTGCGGAGCAAAGCGCATCATTCAATCCGAGGTGCGGGGTCCCCGCGCGGCTCCGCCGCGTGGGGTGATTGAGCGAGTTCGAATGTTTCCCAAACGGCGCAAAGCGCCGTTTGGGAACCCCTTCGATTGAAATGCTCGCCCCGAATGAATCGGGGCTCCGCGAAGTTGCTTGCCTATGGCAAGCAACTTCAACCGCGCGAACCGGCGCGGACGATAGGTTTTGTGCTTCGAACTCACTACCTCCACCGTCAACGATTTGCGAAGCAAATCGTTGCATTTAATCCGAGGTACGGGTTCCCTACGCGGTCGAAGACCGCGTAGGGTGTGATAGCGAGTTCGAGTGTTTCCCAAACAGCGCTTCGCGCCGTTTGGGAACCCTTTGATTGAAATGCTCGCCCCGAATGAATCGGGGCTCCGCGAAGCTGCTTGCCTATGGCAAGCAACTTCAACCGCGCGAACCGGCGCGGAGCAGACGCGCGGTGGGTCTCGAACTCGCTGCCTCCACAAAGCATCGGTATGGCAAAGCCATACCGATGCTTTACTTCTTCACTTTTTACTATTCACTTTTCACTGCCCGCCGCGCCCTATATTCTCGTCTGCGTCTTGACATATCCGCCGCAACGCTATATACTAAGCAGCGGCGGGGCGGCGCGCGGAGCACGTCCCGCCCCACAACCATTCAAAAGAGGCATCGTATGCTGACACTTATCCGGATAAGACCCGAGAGCGCGGACTTCCGCGAGCTTGACGCTCTTTATACGCGCTCCTTCCCCGCAAACGAGCGCCGTCCGCTCGACGAGCTCGCAAGCGACGCCACCGGCGTCCGCGAGGTGTTCGGGATATATGATGAGGCGGAGCCTGTCGGGCTCGTCTGTCTGCTGAACGGCGGAAACGACGTCTCGCACATCATCTACCTCACTATCCGGGAGGATCTGCGCGACAGAGGATACGGCAGCCGCGCGCTCGACGCGGTCCACGCGCTGAAAGCCGGACGGCGCGTCATGGTGGACGTCGAGCGCGAGGAGGCCGGCGTCCCCAACCCGGCGGAGCGTGCTAGGAGGAAACGGTTCTACCTGAAAAACGGCTACCGCGCCACCGGCATAGAGTACCGCTGGCGCGGTGAGGACTACGAGATAATGGCCTTCGGCGGAGACCTGCCGGAGCGCGACTACATGGACTTCTGGCGGAGCGTCGGCGATTTGGGCGTGTGAAGCGCTCGGACGGAGGCGAGACTTTTGCGGCGAATCGCGCTGCGTCGGCGCGAAACTCAACAAGGATTTTGAAAACCGAAAGGGAGCGGACATTGTCCGCTCCCTTCGTTTGCTGCATTTTCGCTTTAATGTCACGCCCGCGCGACGCCGCTTCGCCGCGCGGCGTCGGCGACGGCCTTGCCGACCGCCGCGCCGACGCCCGGCTCGAACGCGCCGGGGATTATCCGCGTCGGACTGAGCTCGCTTTCCGGGATGAACTCCGCAAGCGCGTGCGCCGCCGCGAGCTTCATCTCCTCGTTTATCCTGCTCGCGCGGACGTCCAGCGCGCCCCGGAATACGCCCGGGAAGGCGAGGACGTTGTTTATCTGGTTTGGGTAGTCGCTGCGGCCGGTGCCGATGATGAACGCGCCGCCCTTCTTCGACTCCTCCGGCATTATCTCCGGGACGGGGTTTGCCATCGAGAAGACGATGCTCTTTTCGTTCATCGAGGCGACCATCTCGCTCGTGACGAGCCCCGGCGCGCTCACGCCGACGAAAATATCCGCGCCGCGCAGTCCGTCCGCTATGGTGCCGCGGACGTGGTTCGGGTTCGTGAGCGACGCTATCTCGCGCCGCGCGGGGGAGACGTTCGGGTCGTCCGCCGAGAGAAGTCCCTCGCGGTCGTTCATGATTATCTCGCCTATCCCGAGCGCGAGCATGAACCGCGCTATCGCGCTCCCCGCTGCGCCCGCGCCGCTTATGACCATGCGGCAGTTCTCCGGCTTCTTTCCCGCGAGCTTCAGCGCGTTTATCAGCGCGCCGCCGACGACTATCGCCGTGCCGTGCTGGTCGTCGTGGAAGACCGGGATGTCGCACCGCTCCTGGAGCCTCCGCTCTATCTCGAAGCAGTCCGGCGCGGCGATGTCCTCAAGGTTGATGCCGCCGAAGCTGCCCGCGAGCAGCGCGCAGGTGTTCACTATCTCGTCTATACTCTTCGAACGGACGCAGAGCGGTATAGCGTCCACGTCCCCGAACTCCTTGAAGAGTACGCACTTGCCCTCCATGACCGGCATTCCCGCCTCCGGGCCGATGTCGCCGAGGCCGAGCACCGCCGTGCCGTTCGTGATGACGGCGACGGTGTTCCAGCGGCGGGTGAGCTCGTAGCTCTTGTTTATGTCCTTCTGTATCTCGAGGCACGGCTCCGCGACGCCGGGGGTATACGCGAGGGTGAGATCCTCTGCGTTCCTCACGCAGCTCCGCACGGAGGTCTCGAGCTTTCCGCGCCACTCATAGTGCTTTTGCAGCGCAAGTTCCTTTGTCGTCATTGAAGCGCACCTCAGTCCTCAAACGGGAAGTGATAGTCGAGCCCGAGCTCGTCGCGGACGGCGATGAGCTCCTTCTGCACCGAGTCGTTTATCGGAACGCCGGTGTCCTTGCGCTCCTGCCAGACGAGGTACTCCTTCTCGCCCGCCGTGTAGATGCGGTTCTGACCCGGCGCCTTCTTCGAGGCGCGGAGCGCGCGCAGCACCTCGCCGACGTTGTGGCGGAACTCCTCCTCGCCGACGAAAGCGTTAGTGTCTATCGCTATGAAGAAGTGGCCGAGGTGATAGGGAACCTTCTCGCCGTTCGGGCCGATGCCGGTGAGCGCCTTCATGAAGCCGGAGCTCGTGAGCGCGCTCGAGAGTATCTCGACGACGGTGGCGTAGCCGTAGCCCTTGTAGCCCGCGAGGTCCTCGCCGATGCCGCCGAGCGGGGTGAGCGCCGCGCCGCCCGAGACGAGCAGCTTCAGTATCTCCTCCGAATCGGTGAGGGCTTCGCCCTTTTCGCTGACGACCTGACCCGCCGGGGTCGGGAGACCCTTGCGTGCGTAGTTCTCTATCTTGCCGCGCTGGGTTATAGACGTGGCGCAGTCGAGCACGAAGTCGAACTCCTCGTCGGACGGTATGCCGAAGGTGAGCGGGTTCGTGCCGAGCATGTTTTCGACGCCGAAGGTCGGCGCGATAGACGGGCGCGCATTTGTGCCGGTGATGCCGATGCAGCCCGCGCGGGACGCCATCGTCGCATAGTAGCCGGCGATGCCGTAGTGGGTGGAGTTCCGCGCCGTGACCATGCCCATGCCGTACTTCTTCGCCTTCTCTATGGCAAGGGTCATCGCCTTGTAGCCGACGACCTGACCCATTCCGTCCCCGCCGTCCACTATCGCGGTGGTGGGCGTCTCGCGGATGACCCTGTAGTCGGTCACGGGCTTCTGGATGCCCGCCTTTATGCGGTCGAGGTAGATGGGCTTGAAGCGGTTGACGCCGTGGCTCTCGATGCCCCTGCGGTCGCTCTCGAGCAGGACGTCGGTGCAGATCTTCGCGTCCTCGGCGGGTATGCCGTAGCGGCAGAAGACCTCGTAGACAAAGCTCTCGATGAGGTCCCATTTGACGTTTACATATCCCATATCTGTTTCTCCTCCCTGTGATGCCGTGTACCGCTGTAAGCGGTTACTTATTTACCATCCATATTATAGCATACGCCGGAGGAAAAGTACAGCCAAAAACTGTGTGTTTTCCGCTGAAAGCGAAAAGACGATGCGCGGTTCCCGGACGCTACGAAAGAGCGTTTAAGAGTTTTTGCAGCCCCGGAACAGCCGCCCGCATGTTCCGGCAAAGGTCTTGAAAAATTCGCAAAATTGCGATACAATATAACTGAAAGAAGCTGTTCACCCTGTTGATGACGCCTGATCCGTAGCGAGTGGCGTTGCCGGAGGAAAATGACGATATGAAAATTCTGAAAAGGTTCTGTCTGGTTTGCGCGGCCGTCTTTGCCGCCGCCGCGCTTTTCGGCTGCGGCGGGGATGCCGACGGCGGGGAGGACATAAGCGCCGTACGTTTTTACTGTGCGTCGGACACGGAGGAGATCGTCGGCCTCGAGGGCGACACGGACATCATGTCGCCCGTCTGCATTTTTCCGACGGAGTGTTCGGGGGAGGATTTATGCCGGGAAGTCAGCTTTGAGGTGAAGGACGGAATGCAGTTAGCTCTGACCTCGGGCTGGTACAGGAACGTGAGCACCGTGTCCGAAAGCTCGAATGCCCGCGACAAAAAGGGGCTCATAGAGAAAAAACGGGACGGAGAGTGGGAGTTTTACAGCGACATTGTCTACGGAGGCTCCACCACCGCCGTTCCAAAAAAGATACCGTTTAGGGTGGAAAGCGGGGAGTACTCCCTGCCGGTGTGCATACCGTGGTATGACCCGGGAGAGTACCGCATCACCTACTTCTTCAGGGAGTTTACCGAGAACGAGGACGGCAGGTTCAGCACCGGCGAGCAGCTGTTTCAGGTGTCGCATACCGTGGAGATTCCCGAGCCCGACGGGAATGACATTGACGTGATTGCGGCGTCCGTCGGAACGCTCGGAACGGATCACACCGTTGTCTTGGGCGTAACGACGCGGCTGGATGAAATGCCGTGGCTCTACTGCGGGGAAGCGGACCTTCGCGAGTGGGACGGAAACGGCTGGACGCAAAGCAGCGCGGTCTCGGCTCACTTTGCCTATCCCCGGGAGTACATCCGCCAAAACTATATCTATCCGATGCTGGGGGTGGAGGAGCCGGAGAGATACGCCACCGTCCCGTACATTATCTGCGACGGGGTGGACAGGGAGGGCAGCTACCGGCTGACGCTGCGCTTCAGTGAAAACGAGGACGGTTCGGGCGAGCAGTACACCCTGACACTGTATGTGCGGTTTGACGAGTAGCACCATCTGCGGATCGCGGCGTTGCTTTGCGGGGCGTTCACCGGCAGGACGCGGGAATCTGCATTCGTCCGCAGCTTATAATACTCCTTACGGATATCCACATGCTCCGCGTGAGCACAGCACGGAGCATGGCAGACACCGGGCGGCGGCACATTCGTGCCGCCGCCATCTGTGTGATGCTGTAACTTTCCCTTTACCTGAACGCGGTCTCGAGCAGACCCTCGGCCCCGAGCTCGCCGCTCACCTCGACGGCGCTCCAGAGCATCTCGGCGGCGTCGGCGCGGGTGACGGCGGCGTTCGGGCGTATCGTTCCGTCGTCAAAGAGGCTCATGATGCCGCTCGCGCTCGCGAGAGCTACAGAGTCCTCCGCCCACGCGGGCACGGCGTCGATGTCCGCCGCAGCCGGCGCGGGCTCGGTCGTCACAAGCCCGACGGCGTTCGCGAGAATGACGGCGGCCTCGGCGCGCGTGACTTCGTCCGCCGCGCCGAAGACGAGCGAGCCGTCCGCCTTCGCCTTGCCGTTCACAATGCCGTCCTTCGCGGCGGCGGAGACGTAGGGGCGGAGCCACGCCGCCGTCTCCGCGTCGTCGGCAAAGCCGGCGGACGCGCCGGAGAGGTCGGGCTCGATGTCAAGGCAGGTCATGGCGAGGGCGACGAACTCGCCGCGCGTCATGGCCGCCTCCGGCTCGAAGTAGTAGCTCGTGCCTATCCTGCGCCCTATCAGGACGCCGTCCGCCGCGAGCTTGAGCGCGGCGTAGTGCGCGGGGTCGCCCTCCATGTCGGCGTAGGTCATCTTCGCGGCGTTCTTGACTATCTTTATCGTCACCTTGGCGGTCTCGCTCTGCGCGCCGGAGGGGTCGGAGGCGATGAAGGTGAACGAGTCGGTGCCGGTCTTGTTCTCCTTGGGCGTGTAGACGAACTTGCCGGGCGCGTCCTCGCAGACGGAGACCGTGCCCTTCTTCGGCTGGGTCACGATGGAGAACGCAAGCTCGTCCCCGTCCGCGTCGCTTGCGGGGAACTCGCAGGTGAGGGCGATGTTCTTTATCGTCTCGAACTGCGCGTCCTCCGCGACGGGCGGGTGGTTCTCATTCACAAGCGTCGCGACGGTGACGCTCGTCTGGACGCCCGCGCCGTCCGCGAACACCGGTATAAAGCCGAAGCGCGCGGACAGATCGCCCTCAGAGGCGGGAACGAAGGTGAGCGCGGAAAGGTTCGCGGCGGTCACGGCCTCGCCGACAAGCAGCGCGCGGTCCCCGACGCAGAGCACGCCCGCGTCCGGCAGGGGCAGGGCGGTTATCACGATGCCCCGAAGCTCGGCGTCGCCCACGACGTGGCTCATAAAGTCGTCCGAGGTGAAGGTGACGTCGTCACCCGCATCGGCGGTCTTTGCGAAAGTCTCAACGTAAGGCAGCGTCTCGGCGGCGGCGCGCGCCTGCGGCGCCGCGAGCATCGCGGCGGTCGTGAGGACGGTCGCACACAGCAGAGAAACGAGCCGTTTCGTGAAAGAATTGGTTGAATTCACTGACTTTTTCCTCCTTATGGGACTGAATTTGCAAAGCAAGTATGCATCGGTAGTTTCTCTCCCCGAAAAGGCTGATATGCAGGGGAAGAAAAATTTTGTTTACAGAAACGGCGTTTCGCGATACAATAATAACAGCACAAAAGACGAAGCAAAAAACATCCGGCGGAGAAAGCTCCGGAGCTTTCCCGCCGGCTTCGGAAAGGGGACAGGCTATGCGCGTACTGCGCGGGATAAGAAAGTTCTGCCGAGAAGCGGACATGGTCCTGTTCGCGCTCTGCCTTGCGGCGAGCGCCTTTGGGCTCGTGCTCATTTCCAGCGCCGCCGCGACGAGCGCGAACACCTCGCGCTATCTGCTCGTCCAGAGCGTGGGGATAGTGCTCGGGGCGGCTCTTTTCATACTGCTCTCGCTTCTCGATTTGGATGACCTCGCGAGCTACTGGAAGTGGATACTCGCCTTCAATATCCTGTTCTGCGTATCGACCTACTTCATCGGCGTCGAGCGCGGCGGCAACAAGAGCTGGATAGAGATACCCGGCATAAACATAACCGTCCAGCCCGCCGAGATAGTGAAGATACCGTTTATCCTGCTCCTCGCAAAGCAGATGTATTCCCTGCGGGAGCGGATAAACCACCCGCTCTCGGTCGGGATGATGGTCGGCCACCTCGCGCTGATGTTCGCGATAATACTCTTTGCGGCGGACGACATGGGCGTCGCGCTGATATACGTATTCATATTCTTCGGGATGTTCTTCGCGAGCGGGGTGAGCCTCTGGTGGATACTCGCGGGCATCGTCGCGATAGGCGCGGCCGCGCCGCTCCTGTGGCGGGTGCTGCCGGAGTATCAGAAGATGCGCGTTCTCGTCATTCTCGACGACTCGATAGACCCGCTCGGCATCGGCTACAACAACCGCCGCTCGAAGATAGCTCTCGGCTCGGGGCAGGCGTTCGGGCAGGGGCTTTACAGCGGGACGCAGACGCAGCGCGGACTGCTTCCCTCCAAGCACACCGACTTCATCTACTCCGTCGCGGGGGAGGAGCTGGGCTTTATCGGCTGCATGGCGATAATGCTCCTGCTCGGCGCGATAATCTTTCGCTGCCTGTGGGTCGCAACGCGCGCACGGAACGGCATGGGCTCGCTCGTGTGCGTAGGCGTGGCGTCGATGATGATATTTCAGGTGTTCGAGAACATAGGGATGTGCGTGGGGATAATGCCGATAGTCGGCATTACGCTCCCGTTCTTCAGCTACGGCGGAAGCTCGGTGATGGCGTCCTTCATGGCGATGGGGCTTGTCAGCTCGGTTCGGCGGCACCCCAAGCCCGGATGGCTGCAGACCACCGACCGCAACCGCACCGCCACGGGAGGTCAGTGATGGAGAAAATACTTCTTCGCACCGTGGAGGACACCGAGCGCTTCGGCGAGGAGTTCGCCGCGACGCTCGCGGCGGGGGACGTCCTCGCGCTCACGGGTGAGCTCGGCGCGGGCAAGACCGCGTTCGCGCGCGGACTTGCGCGCGGCCTCGGCTATAGTGGACGGGTGACGAGCCCGACGTTTGCCATCGTCGGGGAGTACCTCGGCGGGCGGCTCGACATGTTCCACTTCGACCTCTACCGCCTCGGCGGGGAGGACGAGCTGTATGACATAGGCTGGGAGGACTACCTCGCGCGCGGCGGCGTCTGCGCCGTCGAATGGGCGCAGCGCGCGCCCGGCGCGTTCGGGGAGGACGCGATAAGGCTCGACTTCCGCGTCCTCGGGGACGGAACGCGCGAGGTGACGGTCACACGGAGGAAAGAATGAAGATACTGGCGCTTGAATCATCCGCCGTCGCGGCGAGCTGCGCGGCGTACATAGACGGACGCCTCCGCGCGCGGAGCTGGCAGGATGCGGGGCTGACGCATTCCCGCACGCTCATGCCGATGGTGCGCGACATGCTCCGCAATTCCGGGCTCGACATACACGGCTTCGACGTTGTCGCGGTGAGCCACGGCCCGGGGTCGTTTACCGGCGTGCGGATAGGCGTCGCGACGGCGCTCGGGATAGCCGAGGGCATCGGCGCGCGCGCCGTCGGCGTCTCCACGCTCGAGGCCATGGCGCGGCTCCTCACCGAGGGCGGCGTCCTTTCGGACGCAGTGACGCTCGCGGCGATGGACGCGCGGCGCGGCGAGGTGTACGCCGCCGCGTTCCGCGGCGAAGCCCGCCTCATGCCGGACACCGCCGCTCCCGCGCCGCTCGTCTGCGTCCGCGCGGCGGAATTCGCGAAAAAAACCGGAAAACCGATAATTTGTGTTGGTGACGGCGCGGAAGTATGTTATAATTATCTAAACGAGATGGGGGAGGACTGCCGGCTCGCGCCGCCGCACCTTCTGCGGCAGGACGCCGCCGGGGTGGCGTTTGCCGCCGCCGCGCTCATAGAGAGCGGCGGGGAGATACCCCCGCTCCGCCCGGTCTACCTGCGCCTGTCGCAGGCGGAGCGGGAGCGGCTCGAACGTGAAAAAGCCGCCGCAGAGACCGAAGTACCCGAAAGCAAAACGTCAAAATAACATACAGGAGGCAGAAAAATGGAAAACTTCACCGTAATGGACCACCCGCTCATTCAGCACAAGCTGTCGATACTGCGTGACGAGCGTACCGGCGTAAAGCAGTTCCGCGAGCTCGTGAGCGAGATAGCGATGCTCATGACCTACGAGGCTACGCGCGACTTCCCGCTTGTAGACGTTGACGTAAAGACCCCCGTCGCCGTCGCGAAGTGCCGCCAGATAGCGGGCAGGAAGGTAGCGATAGTGCCGATACTCCGCGCCGGCCTCGGCATGGTGGACGGCGTGCTTGAGATAATCCCGTCTGCGAAGGTCGGACACATCGGTCTCTACCGCGACCCGGACACTCTCGAGCCGGTGGAGTATTACTGCAAGATGCCCTCCGATATCAAGGAGCGCGAGGTCATTATAGTTGACCCGATGCTCGCCACCGGCGGCAGCGCCGCCGCCGCGATACACTTCATGAAGGGCTACACCGACCGCTCTATAAAGCTGATGTGCCTGATAGCCGCGCCGGAGGGCGTGAAGCGCGTCCACGATGAGTATCCCGACGTGCCGATATTCGTCGCCGCGCTCGACGAGAAGCTGAACGAGCATGGCTACATCGTTCCCGGCCTCGGCGACGCGGGCGACCGCATATTCGGAACGAAGTAACACCTCCCGGCGGGAGCTTCCCGCCGGACGGCGTTTTTCCGCAAAACAGACTACATAAAGGAGAGAACACGATGGATCCCGCACTTTTCCGCTCCGCCACAAAGCAGTATGTGACAGACGACCAGATGCGCGCGATATGCCGCCGCGCGTTCGGCTCCGACCCCATAGAGTGGAGCGAAGCCGGCGAGGGACAGTTCAACGCGGCATACTATGTCACGACCGGCTCGGGGCAGAAGGTCGTGCTGAAGGTCGCGCCCGCCACCGGTACGCCGGTGCTCCGCTATGAGCGCGGTATAATGCGCGGGGAGGTCGAGGCGATGCGCCTCGTTGCGAGCCGCACGAGCCTTCCGCTCGCGCGGGTGCTCTACTACGACCACTCCCACGATATAGTCCCGGGGGACTGGTTCTTCTCCAACCGCATAGACGGCGAGAGCTTCCTCACGCCCGAGACACCCATCACGGACGAGCAGCGCGCGCACATACGGCGCGGCATCGGCGCGATGACGCGCACGATAAACGACATTATCGGCGAGGGCTACGGCCTCTTTACCTGGAAAGACAGCCTTCGCCCGGACTGGCCGGCGGCCTTCCGCGACATCATCGGAGGGACGCTCCTCGACGCGGACGACGCGGGCATGGACCTCGGCTTTGACCACAGCCGCGTGCTCGACGCGCTCGACCGCGACCGCGAGATCTTCCTCGAGGTGGATAAGCCGCGCCTCGTACACTGGGACATCTGGTCGGCAAACGTCTTTGTCAAAAACGGCGAGATAGTCGGACTTATCGACTTCGAGCGCTGTATCTGGGGCGACCCGCTGCTCGAGGTAGGCTTCCGGGGGACATTCTCCGGCATAGACCCGGAGTTCCTCGCGGGCTACGGGCGCGGTCCGCTCGACGCGCACGAGCAGCGCCGCGCGTGGTGGTACGACCTCTATCTCCTGCTCAACATGGCGGTCGAGCCCGCGTACCGGAAGTATCCGGACGGCGGCAAGCAGACGCGCGACTGCATAGCTATGATAAACAAAATGCTCGACGAGGGACTGTGAGCCGGGCATACAAAAGCTCCGCCGGGAGAGTGTTCCCGCGGCGGAGCGAAAAAACGGGGCGCTTGACACGCCCCGTTTTCAATATAAATATAAGCATGAGGTCTGCGGACGGTCACGCCTCCGGCGTTCTCCGCTCCGCTCCGCCTTCGACAAGGCGGCTTATGAGGTCGCGGTAGACGCTCTCCGCGTGCAGACGCCAGCCGCGCTCCGCTGCGCGGGCGCTCTCCGCGCTCGGAAGCTCAAGCTCGATGTGCAGGGAGAGTCCGTCGCCGCCGTCGAGCCCGAGGCGCGCGACGTATCCGCCGCCGTGCGTGACTATCTCGCTTGAGATGCAGCCGTCCTTTTCGAGCGTGCGGCGCTCGAGGCGCGCGTCCTGCTCGGCGTAGGCGCGGGTGGCGGCGGGAATGACGTTTTCCACCTGCTCCACCGTCTGCCGCCCGAGTTGGGTGATGGCGAGAAGCTCGCCGCGCCGCTCCACAAGCCCGCGAGTCACCAAGTCCTCGAGACAGGCGGAGTATTCGAGCCGGTCGGAGACATAGTCCATCGTGAGACCGGTGAGGGTCTCGGGCAGGATGGCGTCGTCAAAATGGCGGAGCATAAACAGGATGAAAGCCTTCGTCTCAAGCTCCCCGCGAACGACGTTCTTGCGTGCCGGTTCCATACCGCACCTCCGATACGATAGATGTACCAGACAATTCTAACACACTTTTTGCATTTATGCAATCGACATTTTTCGGTCTGCTCCGACACGGCTCGGGCGGCGGGGTAGCGACCGCTGCCGGTGCGGAACGGAGCGCCGCATGAAAAGCCGCCGGAGACCCGGCGAACCGAAGGAAGGTAGAAAGTATGAAGAGAATTACAGCGCTGCTGCTCGCGGCGGTGCTCGCGCTCGGACTGTTCCCGCTTGCGGGATGCGGGGAGAGCGAAACCGTCACATCGGAGGAGCCGGAGGCATCCGCCTCGCCGTCGCCCACGGCAAGGCCGTCCCCGACGCCGACGCCCTCGCCCTCGCCGTCGCCCACGGCGGCCCCGTCCGAGGAGCCGAAAAATCCCGACCCGCTCACCGGTCTTGAGATGGCGGAGGACGCGTCGGCGGGCGACAGACCCGTCGCGGTGATGATAAACAACATCAAACAGGCTCTGCCGCAGTACGGCACCGGAGCCGCCGACATCCTCTTTGAGGTCGTCGCGGAGGGCGGCATCACCCGCCTTGTCGCGATATATCAGGACCCGACCGCCGCCGGGACTATCGGCTCGGTCCGCTCGACACGGAAGTACTACCTCGACATCGCCGGCAGCTACGATGCGATACTCTTTCACGCCGGCGGCAGCGAGGAGGCGTACTCGCTGATAAAGAGCAGAAAGCAGGCGAGCGTCGACAACGTGCGCGGGGGAGGAAATCCCGGCGACACGTTCTACCTCGACGCCGACCGCCGCAAAAACAACGGCTACGAGCACTCGACCATGACGACGGGCGAGCGGATAGACGCGTACCTCAAAAGGACTTCACTCCGCACCGAGCACGCCGAAGGCTATAAGTTCGGGCAGGCATTCTCACCGGAGAGAAAGGGCTCGGGCGAGGCGACCGACTACGCCCGCGTCTTCTTCTCGAACTACAAGCAGGCAATACTCGAGTACGACGACGCGGAGGAGAAATATCTCGTAAGCCAGTACGGCGCGCCGCACGTAGACGAGGACACCGGGGAACAACTTGCCTTCGAGAACGTCTTAGTATTGTACGCCTCGATATCCGCGATACCAGGCGACACGGCGGGGCGTATGACCGTGAAGCTCGAGAACGGCTCGGGCGGCGGACTGCTCCTTGCCGGCGGCGCGCGGGAGAAGATAAGCTGGTCGAAGGGCGCGTGGAACGAGCCCTTCGAGTTCGAGGATGCGGACGGCGATCCGCTCACGCTCCGCACCGGGCGCACATACGTCTGCGTCGTCGCGGGCGAGGACAGGGTGAGCTTCGACAAATAGAAATTTTATACGATATATTGTTGAAAAATTTCTCCGTTGCCGCTATAATTTGTAGTAGGAACCGTACAGGAGGTATGATTATGAAAAAGAGAACTGTCGCACTCGTGCTGGCGCTCATCATGGCAGTCGGGCTTGTCCCGGCTGCGGCTGCGGCGACCTTTCCCGACGTCGCGAGCGGCCACTGGGCGGCGAGCTACATAGACGCCATGACGGAGCGCGGGCTGTACGAGGGCTATCCGGACGGGATGTTCCGCCCGCAGGAGCTGCTCACGACGTCTCAGGCGATAGCGCTCTGTGTCCGCATGTGCGGCTTTGACGAGACGGCCTCGGCCGCCGCCGTAAAGGACTACGAGACGCGGGTGTACGCCGCGACGGGCGGTCAGCCGGGCTGGGCTCAGGAGAACTTCGCCGTCGCCGCTGCCGCGGGCATAGTCGCGCCCGACGAGCTGCGGGATCTCAGCCTCATGGGCAAGCTTGAAAATGCGCTCACCCGCGAGGAATTCACGAAGTACCTCGTCCGTGCGCTCGGGCTTGAGGTCCCGACAGGAACGCTCGTGTTCGCATTCGGGGACGCGGCGGATATAGCGGCCGAGTACCGTCCCTACGTCTCGGCGCTCAGCAATATCGGCGTCATACAGGGCGACACAAAGGGCAACTTCAACCCGAAAGAGAGCATAAAGCGCGAGGACTCGGCGACGATGTTCAGCCGCGCCGTCGACTACATGGACAGTAATGCGCTCCTGCTCGAGCTCCCCGGCTACGAGGACTACGACGTGCGGGTGGGGACCGTCCAAAGCTATGCAAACGGCATCCTCACAATAGATAACCTTACCGGCGGCAGCACCGGAATATCTCTCCCTGCCGGAACGACGGTCTACAGGAACAACCGCGCGGCGGACGGCACGGCGCTCACCGTCGGAAGCTTCGTCCGCGTGTGCTCGAGAAACGGCGCGGTGTTTGCCGTCCGGGTGGAGACCGGACGCATACAGCGATACACCGGCACGCTCGTGAGCTTCGACTCAAAGACCGGGACGGTAAAGATAAACACCGGCACGCGTACCTATGAGTGTACGGCGGACAGCGCGACGGTCTTTGCCGCGGGCAGCGTGACCGGCGGCGCGGAGGTGTACGACAGCGAGTCGAACTACACCTCGGTCACCGCGATAGTAGACCCGCGCGGAAGGCTTGCCGTCGTCTCCTTCGAGGGCGGCAACCGTTATGAGAGCGTGTTCCTTACCGGCATAGACAGGACCGAGGGAACCATCGACGTCGAGACGCCCTCCGGCAAGCCCTCAACGCTGAAGCTCGCGGAAAACGTCGAGTACATCCTGCCGAACGGCTCCACGGTATTTACCGGCACATATATCGACCGCCGCTGCGACATCCGCGTGGACAACGCGACGGGCGAGGTCATTTCGATAGAGCCGGACATGAGCGCCGAATATGTGCGCGGCGGATTCGTCCGCGTGAGCGGGACCACGACCATGACCGTCACGATAGAGAACGTGCCTCGCGGCGGCACGACTAGCTGCCGCCTGGCGGACGCGCCGGCCGTGACCGTAAACGGCGCACGCGCGCGGCTCACGGATATCAAGGAAGGAATGTTTGTCACCATGCGGCGTGTGGCCTCGACCACGGCCTCCGTTGTAACGGTCGACGCCATTGACGCTTACGACGCCGGCAGTGTGCGCGACTGCGTCCTTGACGAGATAACCTACGGCAAGACGGTGACGATGTCCGTCACCTATACCGGCGGGGAGAAGGGCGTCATATCCTTCGAGGCGGACAAGGCGCCGCGCATCGAGCGGAACAAGCGCGTCACCTACGTCGACCGTCTCCGCGTGGGCGACAAGCTCACCGTCACCACCGAGTATTGGCGCGTGACGCTCATCGAGGTCGACCCGCTGGAGAGCAACCTCTCCGGCACGATAGAGGGCATATCCATCACGAGCGCGGGCACGAGCGTCACCGTTAAGGACGACGCGGGCGCGACCGCCACCTATCCTCTCGCACCGACGGCGGAGATACTGCGCGACGGCAAGACGGTCGCGATAACCACGATACAGGGCATGCACGCGGCGCTGACGCTCAGCGCGGGCGAGATAGTGGCGATAGAGGTGAGCGCGGCGGAGAGCATTCAGGGCAGCTTCAGCGGCAGGATACTCGTCGTCAACTCGACGACGCGCGAGCTGCTCGTCGAGCGCACGGATACCGGCGCGCAGGAGCGCGTGTACGTCGACTACAACACGACGATACTCACCGGCACGGGCTCAAGCTCGTCGTTTGGCAGCCTCGAGCCGGAGACCCGCGCGAACATCTACTATGAGATCGTCGACGGCGTCATGAACGCGACGATAATAATCATCGGCGGGTGAGCGCCGTGAGAAGGGACAAGATAAACTACTACCTCGACATAGCTGACTCGGTCTGCGAGCGCTCTACCTGCCTCCGCATACGCTACGGCGCGGTGATAGTACAGAACGACGAGATAGTGTCGACCGGCTACAACGGCGCGCCGCGCGGACGGAAGAACTGCTCGGACGTAGGCTTCTGCCTTCGCGAGGCGCGCGGGATACCCTCCGGCGAGCGCTACGAGCTCTGCCGGTCGGTCCACGCCGAGGCGAACGCCATCATCAGCGCGGGACGGCGCGAGATGCTCGGCGCGTCGCTCTACCTCGCGGCGCGGGACGCCAAGACGAACGAAGTCCTTGCGAACCGCACGAGCTGTTCGATGTGCCGCCGCCTCATCATCAACGCGGGGATAAAGAACGTCTACGTCCGCGAGGACGACGAGCACTACTCCACGGTAGACGTAGAGCGGGACTGGGTAGACCGTGACGATTCGCTGGTGACGGAGTAAAGTTTCGCACCGAGACTGTCGCGGAAAATCACGCTCGCTAGGTGCGTATAATGTCGGGCTTTCGGCGTTCTACGCCGAAAGCTGATGCGCCCGGTAAACGGTTGGGTGCAGTAAAAGTGGGTGGGCGCATTCTTACCAATTGGCCGCGAGACCGTCGGACAGGGCAATGCCCTGCCGACGGCGGCGCTCCGCTACGCAATTCCCACGCGGTCGGCAGACCGCGTGGGAGCCCTTCCGATTAAAATGCTCGGGGTAAATGAATTGCCCCTGCGCGAAGTTGGCGGCTTTGCCGCCAACTTCACCGCGCGAACAGGCGCGGAATCGCCTATCGGCGGCGAAACGCGTAAGACGAACCAAAAACGGGGCTTCGACTGCGGCCCCGTTTTGAGTATACAACATCTTTTTTGGGAGGGATGATATGCAAACAAAACTCAGTCAGGTCCTGGAACACTGCCTCGACGGCAGAGAGATAGCGGTCTGGGGGACGCCGACGCGCCGCCTGCTCCGCGAGCTAGAGGGAAGAAGCTGGCACGTCGCGGACACGGTAGACCTCAAGCGGGACTACGTCGTCGCCGTCACCGACGATGACCTTGACGACTTTCTCGAGGACGCGGCAAGCGTCGACGCCCGCGACGTCCTCGACTACATCTGCTTTGAGGACGAGGGTAAGGAGCTCCCCTTCGAGTGGGAGCTGTACGGCACGAAAATAGGCCGCCAGAGCTACTTCGGCGTGCGCGTCGTTCACGCCTGCATAGACGGTTACATCGAGAGCATCGGCCGCTACACCTCGATAAACAGCACGGCGATGATACACGTCGACCACCACTCGAACATGAGCTTCATCAGCGACGAGGTGGAGGACTTCTTCACGGAGGAGAACCGCCGCCGCTTTCATGAGCGCTGCGAGGCCGACCCGAAGCATCCGTACATGACGGGCAAGCCGAAGCTCGTGATAGGAAACGACGTCTGGATAGGCGGCTACGCCTTTATCGACTGCTCGAAGGTGAACGTCATAGGTGACGGCGCGGTGATAGGCGCGGGCGCGGTCGTGACGCACGACGTTCCGCCCTACGCCGTCGTCGTGGGCGTTCCGGCGCGGATAATGCGCTACCGCTACCCGCCCGAGATGATAGAGACGCTCGAGCGCGTGAAGTGGTGGGACTGGGACGCGGAGACGCTCAACCGCAACGCGGACGCGCTCATGGACCCGGAGATTTTCATGCGCCGCTTCGGCGGGCAGAAGTGACCGCGCAGATTCCTCTTGCAAAGCGCGGCGGCGTGTGGTATACTGCCGGAAATATTCTTTCCGGAGGGGACGCCGCATGAAGCGCTATGAATGTTACATCTTCGACGTGGACTACACGCTCCTCGACTACGGCGCGGACAAGCGGGACGTCTTCCGCGCGCTCTTTGCCGGGGAGGGAATGTTCCTCGAGCCGGAGACGCTTGAGCGCCTGTGGGAGCGGGACGGCTATTGGTGGACCTTCCACGGCCTCGACCGGGACGGCGGCGCGGAGGTACAGCGCACCTACCACGAGCGATACCGCCGCTTCGTCCGCGACGAGCTCGACGAGATGCGCCGCGAGTACGGCTTCCTCGCCCCGACGGACGAGCTCGTGCGCCGCTATTGGGAGCTGATGTCGCGCGGGCGGAACGCTTATCCCGAGGCGCGGGATGTCCTGCGCCGCCTCCGCGGGGACGGAGCCGCGCTCTACGCCGCGACGAACGGCTTCGAGGCGGTGCAGACGGCGCGCCTGCGCGACTTCCTCCCGTACCTCGACGGAGTGTTCGCCTCCGAGCGGATAGGCGTGATAAAGCCGAACGCGGGGTTCTGGAAGCATGTTTTCCGGGAGGTGTCGTTTGAGCCGCGCGACTGCCTCGTTGTGGGAGATTCGCCTGCGGGCGACATAGAGAGCGTGGCGGCGTTCGGCGCGGACACATTCCTTGTCGACCGCGCGGGGCGGCACCCCGCGAGCTGCGCGACCTACACCGCGCGCAGCCTCGCGCCGCTCGCGGAGCGGGGAGAGTAACCTGCTTGACGTGCGGGGGACGAGCGGTTCGGTTCCGCGCCTCGCGGAGCGGGAGAACGGAGCATAGAGGACGGCGGCGCGGAAATTCCCGCGCCGCGCATACGATACGGAGGTTTCGCATTGAAGACAGACAGGCTTCTCGGGATAGTTTCGCTCCTCGCGCGGCGCGGTCGGATGACGGCGGCGGAGCTCGCGGAGCGCTTCGAGGTGTCGACGCGGACGATAAACCGCGACATAGACGCCATCGCCCGCGCCGGATTGCCGATAGTGACGCGGCAGGGCGCGGGCGGCGGAATATCTCTCATGGAGGGGAGCGCGCCAGAGGTGATGCGCCTCGGCGAGCGCGAGCTTTCGATGCTGCTCGCGGGGCTCGGGTCGCTCGAGAGCGTGTCCGCGGCGCGCGGAGCCTCCGAGCTGAAGGCTCGCCTCGGCGGTGAGCGAGGCGGGGAAGCAAAGGTGTCGGTCGACCTCGCGTCCTTCTACCACGATGATCACGCGCGGAAGCTCGCGCTCTTTGAAAGCGCGATAGACGAGCGGCTCCGCGTCCGCTTCCGCTACTGCTACGAGCGCGGGGACGAGGAGAAGACGGTCGAGCCGTACAGCGTGGTCTTCCGCTGGGCGGACTGGTATCTCTTCGGCTACTGCCCCGCGCGGGAGGACTTCCGCCTCTACAAGCTCCGCCGCCTCTATGACGCGGTCCTGACGGACGAGCGTTTCGAGCGGCGCGAGGTGCCGCCGGAGAAGCTGAACTTCGGCTCGAACATCACAAACGACTATCCCTTTACCGCGGTCTACGAGCCGAGCGAGAAGTTCCGCCTCGTGGAGGAATGCGGCCCGAATTCGTTCGAGGTACTGGAGGACGGACGCCTAGAGACTCACTGGGCGTTCTCGCGGGAGGAGGACGCCGTGCGGTGGCTGCTCGCGTTCGGGGACAGGGTGACCGTCCTCGACCCGCCGGAGCTCGTGGAGCGGATACGCATGACGGTGCGGAGCCTCTGCGAAAAGTACGGCGTATGAGCCGCGCGCGGTTCGACAATTTCGGATATTTTTCGGGGAACATGACATTACGCTGTCGTGTTCCCCTTTGTATAATGAAGAAAACACGGCGCAAAGCCGCGCCGAAGGAGGGTATTATATGGCGGTTACATTCACCGAAAAGGTCGACAGCTGCTGCGGCCTGCATTGCACAGGCTGCGAGTTCAAGGAGACACACGGCTGTAAGGGGTGTCTCGAGACCGGGGGACACCCGTTCTACGGCGAGTGCTCGATAGCGCTCTGCTGTCTCTCGAAGGGGCTCACACACTGCGGCGAGTGCGAGGAGATCCCCTGCGAAAAGCTCATGCAGTGGTCCTGTGATGCAGAACAGGGAGATTCGCCTGTGGGCGCGCGGATAAACCAGTGTATCCGCTGGGCGCGCAGCGCGGGGAAGTGACGCTGGCCACGGCACACGGGAGAGGGCGCACGCCCTCTCCCGGTTTGTTCCGCCGCGGCGGCACGGATATTCGCCGCAGCCGCTGGCGGAACTCTTGACATCCGCCGGAATGAAAGCTATAATATGATTTGACAGCACGAAACGGCAGGAAGCCGGAACGGGACACAGGGGCATACTCTACTGTATACAACGAAGGTATACACGTCTGCGTAAGCGGACGGTGTATGCCTTTTTGCGTCTGATGATATTTTTTTTGGGAGGTAGAACAATGAAAACACTGTATATTCAATGCGAAATGGGAGCCGCGGGTGATATGCTCGCCGCGGCGCTGCTCGAGCTCGCGCCCGACAGGGAGGCGCTCCTAGCGGAGATAAACGCGCTGGGGATACCCGGCGTTTCGGTGACGGCGGAGCCCTCGACGAAATGCGGCATAACCGGGACCCATGTCTCGGTGACGGTAAACGGCGAGGAGGAGTCGCTCGACGTCCACGACCATGAGCATCCGCAAGACCATGATCACGACCACGAACATGACCACGAACATGACCACGACCACGAACATCCTCACGAACATATCCATCTTATGATCCACGACAGCGGCCACACGCACGAGCATACACACGACCATGACCACACGCATGACCATGACCATACCCACGAGCATGAGCACGGACATACACATGAGCACGGAGGAGAGGCGCACCATCACCACAGCAGCCTTGCGGATATCGAGAGGATAGCCGCGTCGTTGCCGGTGAGCGAGAAGGTGCGCTCGGATATCCTCGCTGTTTACCGGCTTATTGCCGAGGCGGAGAGCCATGCCCATGGCATGCCGGTGGAGCAGATACACTTCCACGAGGTCGGCACCATGGACGCCGTGGCGGACATAGCGGCAGTGTGCCTTCTGATGGAGCGCATCGCGCCGGACGAGGTGGTCGTCTCGCCGGTACACGTCGGCAGCGGAAAAGTCCGCTGCGCGCACGGCATCCTTCCGGTTCCTGCGCCTGCGACGGCGTATATCCTACGCGACGCGCCGATATACGGCGGCAGCATCAGCGGCGAGCTCTGCACCCCGACCGGCGCGGCGCTCCTGAAGCACTTTGCCGCCCGCTTCGGCAGTATGCCGCCGATGAAGGCGGTCGCCGTCGGTTACGGCATGGGAATGAAGGACTTCCCGGTGGCGAACTGCGTCCGCGTATTCCTCGGCGAGACCGAGTGCCGGGCGGGCACGATGATACAGCTTGAGTGCAACGTGGACGACATGACGGCGGAGGCGATAGGCTTCGCGTCCGAGATGCTCTTTGAGGGCGGTGCAAAGGATGTTTTTACCGTCCCGATAGGCATGAAGAAGTCCCGCCCGGGCACGCTGATATGCGTCATCTGCGCCGAGCGGGACAGGGATGAGATCGTTAGGCTCATCTTCAGACACACTACCACTATCGGTGTGCGCGAGACCGCGCTCCGCCGCTATGTCCTTGACCGCCGCATCGAGACGGCCGAGACCCCGGACGGAACCGTCCGCCGCAAGGTGAGTGAGGGATACGGGGTAACGCGGGTGAAGTACGAGTTCGACGACCTCGCGAGGATAGCGCGTGAAAAGGGGATAAGCCTCGAGGAGGCCCACAGGTTGGCCGAAGGCAAGTGAGCGGGGCGGCCGCCTCTCCTGTGTTGCCCCGCTGCCGCGGCCCGGATATTTGCCATGCCCGCTTGCGACCCGTCTGTCTGTGGTGTATAATAATGTAAACCACGTAAACAACAGGGGGAGACGGAACGTATGGACGAAAACAGAAACTTCAAGCTGAAAGCCGCGCTGCTCTCAACCTGCCTTGTGTCGGCCTCGCTCAACGCGGTGACGGGGCTCGTGCCCGAGATGGCGGCAGCGTTCCCGGCTCTCGCGCTTTCCACGATAGAGCTTGTCGCGACGGTTCTGTCGCTCTTTCAGATGGTGGGCGTCCTCGGCGAACAGCTCCTTGCGAAGTTCATCGGGCACAAGGGCGCGATGCTGCTCGCGCTGATGTTCTGCGCCGTGGGCGGCGTCATACCGATATTCCTGCCGCTTTTCCCGGTGATATTCGTCACCCGCTGCTTCTTTGGGATAGGCTGCGGACTGCTGATGAGCTCGCTTCTCACGCTCACCGTCCGCTTCTTCACCGGTGGGACGCGGAGCACAATGATAGGACTCAACGGCGGCATATCGGGGCTCGGCAGCGCCGCCTCGACTTTTATTGCGGGGCAGCTCCTTGCCTTTGGTTGGAACGTTTCGTTTTCGGTGTACTTCCTCGGCTTTGCGGTGGCGCTGTTTGTCCTCTTTGCCGTGCCGAGGGACGGAAACGCGCCGTCCGAGCCGAGCGGCGGCACGGACAGCACGCCGGACGCCGTCCGCCCGCGCCGCGCGCTTCCTGCCGGCGTCTGGGGGCTCGGTATACTTATGTTCACGGCGGTCATGCTCGCGACCATGTACGTGATAAAGGCTTCCACGCTCATCACCGACAGCGGATTCGGCACCGCGCGGGAAGGGAGCGTCGCCATAACCTTCCTGTCGCTCGGCTCGTTTGCGGCGGGGCTGACCTACGGAAAGCTCCGCACGAAGCTCGGCGGTTGGACGCTCGTGCTGGCGTTTGCAATATGCGCTGTGGGGAATCTCCTCGGCGGCTTCGCGGGCGGACTTATACCGGTGTGGATAGGCGCGTTTGTCCTAGGATACGGCTACCTCATCTTCATGCCGTTCATTCAGGAGCAGACCTCGCGGAGCTTCGGCGCGTGGGGCGAGACCGCGACGAATCTCGTGCTGGTGTTCCAGAGCGTCGGCGCTTTTGTGACGCCGTGGCTCGGCGGAGCTTTCGGCGTGCTCACCGACGTCCTTAGGGGACAGTTTCTCATCACCGCAGCCTGCTTTGCAGTGCTGACGATTGGCGCGGCGGCGTTCCCGGCGGTGAAAATGAGACGCGCGAAGTGACGCACGCGTCGCTGAAAATATAAGGAAAAAACGGAGGACGCCGACGGCGTCCTCCGTATCATATCGCAACATCTGCTGTGTTCAGCCGCGAGCGTCCGGCTCCGCCGGCGTCTCCTCCGGATCGGGTCTGTACTCGAGGATGTCCCCCGGCTGGCAGTCGAGCGCGCGGCATATCGCCTCGAGTGTGGAGAAGCGTATCGCGCTCACCTTGCCGGTCTTTATCTTCGAGAGGTTGACGTTCGAGATGCCCACGCGCGCCGCGAGGGTCCCGAGCCCTATTTTTCTGTCCGCCATCACGCGGTCGAGCCTCAGAATTATCGCCAAAGCAGTATCTCCTTTTCACGGTTGTGTCAAAGCGTCTCGTCCGACTCGCGCTGGAGCTCCACGCCGTATTTGAAAATGTAATGCAGCAGGAAAAGGCAGAGCGACGGCAGTATGAAGGAAATATCGAAGTGGTTGGAGATGGCGTAGTCGATGATGTTCCCGCCGGAGAATATGGCGGCGTAGTCGTAGATAGAGTTGAGGAGAGCGCTTCCTATGCAGGTGCAGAGCGACGATACCGCGCCGCCGATGAGGACTATCCACGCAAGCCGCAGCAGCGCGGACGCGACCTCGTCGATAAACGGCCTCCCGTCCGCGATGGGACGGAGCGCGCGGCGCACCGTGTGCAGACCCACGCAGTACACCGCGAGGTCGACGGCGGCAATGAGCGCCGCGAGGATAAGCGGCAGCTTCAACGTTTGCCCGTCGAGGGAGGATGTAAACGCGGGCGAGAGCATGAGAGTGAGGTCGCCGAACTCCACCGTGTTCGCGCCTGCGAAAAACCGTGCGGGAATGAACGCAAAGAGCGCGGCGGCGAGCAGCATCAGCACGCCCAAGACGAGCATAAACCAGAAGCCTATCGCGGCCAGAACTCCGAGCACGCGGGCTATTTTTCTGAGCTTTTCCATGGCAGACACCTCCTGTTTTTCTGCCACGAGTATAGCACAGATTTTATGTTTTGTAAATAGTTTTTAATGAAAATCATTAAAATATATGTGCGCCTTATAAAGCACGTACTCCAACGATCGCGAGCCCCGCAAATCAAACCCTCCGCGCGGTGTCGCTGCCGAAGGGCGAGGCCTCTGTTCAAAAGAACGCGCCGCGCGCGGGGCTGCTGCCGCATGGAAATCTTTGCTCCGAAATAACGTTCCGCGCGCGGTGCAGCGCTCGAAACGAAAGAAAGACGCCCGAGGCATTGCCTCGGGCGTCTCCATGGAGCTGCTATCCAGAGTCGAACTGGGGACCTCATCCTTACCAATTATACCAAACCTTTTTGTAGCCTGATTTAATTTGTTATAACTTGAAGTCTGAAATCGCTGCGGTGCAAAGGTTTGAGGCGTTTTCACTGTTGTAACTTGTCGCAGCTTGATATAGCCTCACCTCAACCCTTTTAGCCTCAAGCTCAACCCTTTGCTCAATCCTTTTCTCAATCCTTCTTGTTGACCTCATCCTTACACTAAAACAAGTCGCTGTGTGTTCCCGTCCGGGTGAGGTAGAGAAGCAAGTCCCGCTCGATAATCTCATAGACAAGCAGCCAGTCCGGGGCGATATGACATTCCCGGCATCCGATATAATCCCCGCTCAACGGGTGATCTCGATACTCGGGCGGCAGCGGTTGACCGTCTGCCAGAATGGTAATGACCTTCTCCAGCAAGCGGGTATCATATCCGCGTTTCTTTATGCGCTTATAGTCCCGCTTAAATGCGCTCTGATATTTAATCGTCAGCATTCAAGTCCTCCATCAATTCAGCGACGGAGGTAAAGCCCCGGCTCAGTCCTATTCCCTTCCTTGCGTTCTCTATGGCCTGAAGCGTTTCAAGGTTCGGTATCGGGTTCCCAACTCTAAAGGGTATCGCCTGCTCCCGGACAGCTTGCCGCAGGAACATATTGATAGCCGAACTCAGGCTCAAACCCAAACTTTCAAAGAGAGTTTGGGACTGTTCTTTCAGTACGGGGTCAATCTTGATGTTTGTGCTTACCGGCGTCATAATCTGCGCCTCCTTTCTCTGCTCCTATTATACGCCTATTATACCCCATTTGTAAACACTTTAGGCACAACATTTTGGAAAGCCGGGCAGGAAAAAACACCCCGCCCGGCTCTTTTTATTCGTTCTGCGCTTTCAGTGCGTCCCTGACCGTCTGCCCGGCTCGCCTGATACTTTCCTCATTCGCGTGGGCGTACATCCGAAGCGTGACCGCCGTATCGCTATGCCCGAGCCGTTCGCTGACGGAAACCACGTCCGCGCCGTTTGTGATAGCTATGGAGGCGCTTGAATGGCGCAGCTTGTGCGGGTGGAAGTCCGCTATTCCGTATTTCTTCCCGAACTTCGCAAAAAAGCGCGTGGGGCTTGTCGGGTGCATCGGCTCCGCCGTGCCGTCCTGAGTGAAACACCATTTTGAGAGGCAAGAGGCGGCCTGTTCTTCGCGAAGCAGGCGCAGGAGAGACAGCGTTTCCGCTCCAATATCCACGACACGGGTTTTCCCGTTTTTGGGCTTTGCCTCAAATATCCCGGCCGCAGCCGTATATTGCAGATTGCGGCGGATTGTGACCGCGCCGGACTTCCAGTCAATATCAGACCATTGCAGGGCGCACAGCTCGCCGCGGCGCGCGCCGGTGTCGGCGGCAAGGTTGATATATGCCCGCCACTTTAGCGGCTCCTGTTCCGCGCAGGAAAGCACACGGGACAGCTCCGAGACCGTGAACGCCTTGCTTTCTTCCTCTTGTGTGCGCTCATCCTTGCGAGGCGCAGGCCGACGGACTTTCAGCATCGGGTTTGCCGCGATACTATCGTCGAGGAAAGCCATTTGGAAAACGCCGTTCAAAACATTATACAATTTGATTACTGTGGCGTGGGCATAACCGGCTTTCTGGAAGTCGAGCAGGAGCTTTGAAATCATTGCCGGTGAAACGTCCGTCAAAAGCACGTCGCCCAACGTGGGGAGGATATGCTTGTCGAGGAACATCCGATAACTGGAGCGGGCATTTTCGCTTAATACGGCCTCTTTCGAGGGCATAAAAACGCCGCCGGCATATTGCGCCACCGTCTTGAGCTTTGCGCGCTCCGCAGCTTCCGCGGCGGCCTTTTCCCGCTCTTGAGCGCGGTTCAGTACTTCGCCGCTTTTGCAGGCAAGCTCAAACGCGGCGGCCTGCTTGGCGGCCTCCCGCTCCGCTGTTTTCCGGCTCCAACCGTCCGGCCAGTACCAACGAGTTTTATATGGAGCTTTCCCGTGGCCGCGGCTGACGGCGATCTGAAAGAACCGGCGACCGTTCTTTGTTTCCGATAATTTAATGCTTGCCATTTTCTTTTTTCCTCTCCTCTAACATATCAACGGTGCTTGTTACTACCACCGCAGACCAATTTACAGCAAGTGATTCGTATACTTCTTTAGTTGAATACCCAGAAAATCTGTCGTTTTCAGGTAAATTAACCTCGTCTTCTGGGGAAATGGCCTTTGCTGTATCAAAAATAATATCCAAAAGGTGATAAAAATTCGAGTTTTTCAACAGAACATTTAGCGTTTCTCTCCGTCCACGGTAACAGTCCAATGATGTTACCTGACGGAAAAGGACGACAGCGTCTTCTGAAAGACCCAAGCAACTACAGGCGTTTCTTATATCTTCTTTCATTGTCCTAATGCTATTTGGCCGACCGATAAGCCAATCAGCCGATACGTTGAAATATTCAGCTATTTTGTAGAGCGTATTTATATCGGGAACGCTTTGCCCGCCGATATAAAGCGAAACCGTCTGAGGACGCATTTCAATCACTTCCGCAAGAACCTTTTGCGTTACGTTGTGTTCTTTCATCAGTTCCCTTAAATTTGTAGGGAAATCAGCCTGCTCCGTTATATATCGCTGCTCCGTTTTCCTTGACATTCTACCACTCCCAAAAATGAAAATGACGGTTCTGTTGAACATACACAAGCTAATAACGAAACGCTTGCATTTTCGTTTTGCTTGTACTATAATCATTATAACAAGCGAAACGCAGCTTGTCAAGAAAAAAGAAAGGGAAGTGCATTTATTTATGCACGAGAAAATAGAACTGACCGCGGCCGAGCGGGAGGCGCGGGCGGAGTATTTCCGTGCGTGGCGTCGGAAGAACAAGGAAAAAGTTCGAGCCTACAATGCGCAATACTGGAAGCGTCGCGCGGCGCAGCAGGGCGGGGGTGAAACAGATGGCGAAGCGAACGTTTGACAAGAGCGCTCCATATCAAAGCATACGGGGTGCGGCGGAAATTACCGGGCTTTCAATGTGCAGCATACGCGCCGGGTGCAGGTCGGGAAAAATCCCGGTCGTTATGTGTGGGAGCGAGTATCGAATAGCAATGCCGCTGTTTCTTCGGCAGCTTGAGAACGAGGCGGCGGCAAGTCTTGGAGGGAAGTAAAAATGAATGGCAAC
The DNA here is from genome assembly GCA_947631015.1 of uncultured Clostridia bacterium. GTDB lineage: Bacteria > Bacillota > Clostridia > Oscillospirales > JAAYOS01 > CANRIN01. The sequence goes on along the minus strand of CANRJS010000006.1, from coordinate 59,000 downwards.
GAAAAAGCCCGCGGCACGGCGGCAACCGTGGCGCAGGCGAGAGTGGAGCAGGCGACCGGGCGGGCGTCATCTCCTATCAGTTATTTTAGCACAGAGCCGCGGGAGTGTCAAGTGACGGCTCTGCTATCCCACGGCAGAGCGCAGGGGCGACACGTCGCCGACCTTGCAGCCGCGTTGCGGTGCGATAACCGCGAGCTGCGCCGCCGGGTACAGGCGGCAAGGAAAGCCGGGGCGGTCATCTTGTCCGATGTGAGAACAGGGTACTTTTTGCCAGGGGACGTTGATGAGTTGAAACTTTTTGTGCGGTCTATGAGGCACAGGTGTGAGGAAATCTCCGCCGCGACCGCCGCAGCAGAGCGAGCGCTGGACGCGGCGACGGGGCAGACGACAATAGGCGGGTGGTATGGTGAATGAGAGGCGGAAACCGGGGGTTCTCATCTACTTCGACTTGAAGCCTTGCCTCCAACGTCTGACAAACGAGCAACGCGGCGTTCTATTCACCGCTATCCTGGACTACGCGGAGAGCGGCGTCTTGCCGGAGTTGGGCGACGATGTAGCCGTTGGCGTGGCGTGGGATTTTATCAAGCCCAGAATCGACCGTGACGACGAAGCTTACACAACCAGAATAGAGCAGGCGCGAGCGGCTGCAAATAAGAGATGGGGAGCTTCGACGGATACGGACGTATGCGGCGGTATGCGGGCGCATACGGACGCATACGAACGAATGCCAACATCAACATCAAAACCAACATCAACATCAGCGTCATCAACAGCTTCAAAAGGGGGTGAGCCGCTTGCCGCGGCTCCACTCGCCCCGGACAAGCCAAAAGCACGGCGGTTTATTCCTCCGACGGTGGAGGAGGTTGCGGAGTATGTACAGTCACGAAGCAGCCCGGTTGACCCGCAGGGTTTCATTGATTATTACGAAAGCAAGGGCTGGACGGTGGGAAAGTCGCCGATGACCGACTGGAAAGCCGCCTGCCGAGCGGCGGAGAAGTGGGAGCGTTGGCAGACGAACGGCAGCGCCACGCCGACGACGCAGGCGCGGGCGACGGTCAAGAGCTTCACCGAGATTGCGGCGGAACTGGAGGCCAAATTAAAGGCTCAAGCACCGTGAATTTCTTGAAAAACTCATTGAAATGGGGTGTTTTATGCGAGTGACAGATGAAACAATCGTCGCGGCTGTCCTCTCCAACAAGACCAACAAGCAAGCGGCTGCCGCTTGCGGCTTGTCGGAAAAGCAGCTTTATACGCGATTATCGAGGCCGGAGCTGAAGCGCAAACTCGCAGAGGCTCGCGCGCGGGTTTTGGAGGGCGCTTGTGACGCCCTACAAGCCCGCGTGAGCGAGGCGGTGGAAACGCTGACTAGTGTTATGCGTGACAAGAAAGCGCCACCGCAAACGCGCGTAAACGCCTGCAACAGTATTTTGACAAACGCCCTGCGAATGACAGAACAGCTTGAAATATTGAAGCGTGTGGAAGCGCTTGAAGCTGCTCTGCAAGAGGAGGAGGAAAACCGATGCTGAAATCCCGAGTTGTCGCGTTGGAGAGACGTCTGCGGGGAAAAGACGCTCGCCTGACAGTTTGCTTTAAGGACGGGCGGCAGATCGCCGTAGATGCCGGGCAAGCGGTTGAGCTTGTCAAAGAGCACGGCGGGGACGTTGCACGGGTGGAAAGTTTAAGCGGCAAAAACGGACAGCTTCCCGGCCTTTTGGCCGCGCTTTGCGGGGAGGAATAACGTGACGAAACAAAGAATACTTGCGCTTGAGCGCCGCGTTGCGGGGCTGAAACGGCGATATGCCGCGGGCGTCTGTCTGGTAGTGCCGGACGCCGCGGGCGGCTTTAACCTGATATGCTCCGCTTATAGTGGGAACGCGAACACCCGCAGGAAATGCGCGAAGAAAGCCGCTTTGACAGCATAGAGGCGGCGCGGCTCGAATTTGACCGCTTTTCGCGGGAATATCCCGCGGCGCGCGGGGAAAGCCCGGTTCTAGTTGTAGTAGACGTTTAACTTCAATCAAGAAAGGATAATTTCAATGAACAAGGAACATTTTGCCAACATTCAGAAAGCCCAAAACGATTATATCCGGCGCATTGATAACCTTGCAGCCGCCCAAAACAAAGAGGCACAAACAGACTATATTTTCTCCGATGCCGTGAAGCGCGACCGTTGGGAGGCGCGCAGAGAGGCCGCACAATTTGCCATGAGTGACGGCGCACGAGAGGCAAAACAGAGAGCTGCCGCTGAGGTAGAGGCCATGGAAAAGGCTTTTCGGGCCTACATAGTTAAACCCGCAGACCCCGCCACCCTTGCAAGTTTGCAGGCCCTTTTGTCCGGCGGCGTTGACCTGACCGACAAGGAAATACAGGCTTTTGCGGATTTGGGAAATTACACCATTCTCCGGCTTCTCCAGCCGTACAGCCGGGGACGCGTAACCGTTCCCGACATTGATGCCTTTGAGCGTGATATGGGTGAAATTCTGTCTCACTTTGACACGTTGAGCGCTTATTCCGGTGCAAACAATGAACTTGCCGATTTTGTGACCGCCAGACCGTGGGGGCAGAGCGCCGCCGTAAACGGTGCAATACTGAAAGGCTCTATTCCCAAATTCCCCGGCAAGTTAGAAGAAATCGCCAGCCGTTGGGCAATCGTGGGGGAGTGAGAATGTGAACGAAGCAACAGCAAAAGCGCGTGCGACGCGCCGAAAAAACGCCGAACTTCGGCGGGAACGTCTGGAGCGGGAGCGCCGCGACAGAGAGTTGCTTGCAGACGCCGCGCGAGCCGTCCTTACGGACGAGGCGACGACGGCCTCCGAGAAATGGCGGGCGGCGCTCTTGCTTAACAACGTCGCGGGATACGGGCTTGTGAAAGCGCCGGAAAGCGCCGACGTCGAAAAGATAAATGCAGAGCTGAAAAAAATTTTTGCGAGCATAGAGAAATAAGACAAAACACACGCCGCGGGAACACCTCCCGCGGCTCATTTTTTGACTCTGCTCAATCCTTTGCTCAACCCTTTTGAGAAAACCGCATTTTCGGCAGAAATCCGTTTCCCACTCAAAAGTTACAAAAAGCAAAGAAAAACGCTTGAAACCGAATGTTTCAAGCGTTTCACATTGGAGCTGCTATCCAGAGTCGAACTGGAGACCTCATCCTTACCAAGGATGCGCTCTACCTTCTGAGCTATAGCAGCGAATGGCGACCCGGATGGGACTCGAACCCACGACCTCCAGCGTGACAGGCTGGCGAACTAACCAACTGTTCTACCGGGCCATGTGGCAGGGGCAGAAGGGATCGAACCCTCGACCTACGGTTTTGGAGACCGCCGCTCTACCAGCTGAGCTATACCCCTAAATTATCGGGAACGGTCAAACCCGACGTTCATAAAGTATACGGCATAAACGCCTTTTTGTCAAGAGATTTCGGGAAATTCGGAGAAAAATTTTTTCTGCGTGAGGGAGCGGTTTTTGTGTTGGATATAGCGTCCGCGCCGGATCCGTGCTATAATTGACGCAGGGAACACGGCAAGGCGGCGGAGGTGAAACGATGGACGAAGTCTATATGCGCGAGGCGCTCGCGCTTGCGAAGAAGGCTGCGGCGGACGGCGAGGTGCCGGTCGGCGCGGTGGTGGTGCGGCGCGGTGAGGTCGTCGGCAGGGGGCGCAACCGCCGCGAGACTGGTCGGAGCGCGCTTGCGCACGCCGAGCTTGAGGCGATAGCGGACGCGTGCCGCACCCTCGGCGGCTGGCGGCTGTGGGAGTGCGAGCTGTTCGTTACGCTCGAGCCCTGCCCGATGTGCGCAGGGGCGTGCATCAACGCGCGCATACGGCGCGTGGTATTCGGGGCGTATGACCCGAAGGCGGGCGCGTGCGGGAGCGTCTGCGACCTCATGCGCGAGAGATGGAACCACCACCCCGAGGTGCGCGGCGGCGTCCTCGAGGAGGAGTGCGCCGAGCTGTTGAAAAGTTTTTTTGCCGATTTGCGAAAAAGAGGTTGACAATCCGCCGAATTGCAATTATAATAACTAATGCGCCTCAGGATATGAGGAGAATATGCGGATGTGCTGGAACTGGTAGACAGGCACGTTTGAGGGGCGTGTGTCTATGGCGTACGGGTTCAAGTCCCGTCATCCGCACCACATCGAGCCGCCGATTCGGCGGCTCGAACACAATAAGCGCGAGTGGTGGAATTGGTAGACTCGCTAGATTCAGGTTCTAGTGTTCATTCGGACGTGCGGGTTCAAGTCCCGCCTCGCGCACCAAGAAGGAAAGCCCGAAGTCTCAACGACTTCGGGCTTTTTGCCTACTCTCGCAACGGTTGCAGGTTTCACGACCGCGAAAGCAGTTTCGGCGGCATCGAAAAGAAACTTGCAGCGGTTTCGCGGCACAAAAGGCACACGAATTATGTGCGGTCGGTTACAGTGTTTTCGGCAGGGCCGCTCTGTTCCACCGCGTCGAAAAAATGTGTCACCGCGTTCCGACTGAGAGCGACATCGGCGCGTCGCGGGCAAAACACTGACCGAGAACAGTCTGCGCGCATTTGCCGCGCGAACAGGCGCGAAAAAATCGGCAGCCCAGGAGGCCTGCCGATTTTTGAAAATACGCGGGGCGCGTCCGCTCCGCGCGCAAGCGGCGGACAGGTTCCGCAGAGGACCTGTCCGCCACTTTTATTATACATTAAATTAGAGATGCAGCACGTTTATCAGCAGCGCCCACGCGAGGCCGTAGTAGGTGACGACCGCGACGAGGTCGTTTATCGTCGTGATGAGCGGGCCGGAGGCGACCGCCGGGTCGACTTTCAGCGCCTTGAAGAGCAGAGGTATGACAGTGCCGGTGACGCTCGAGAGCAGCATCGCCGCGAGAAGCGCCGCGCCGGTGCAGAAGGACATCGAGAACGCGGCGAGCGGCGGCTGCTCCTTGAAGAGCATCAGATATACGCCGATAAGCCCGAAGGAGAGCGTGCCGAGAAACAGCCCGTTCAGCAGACCTATCCGCGCCTCCTTGCCGACGAGGTAGAGCTTCTGGCGGCCGCTTATCTGCTCGTCCATGAGCACGCGTATCGTGACGGCGAGCGACTGCGTGCCGACGTTGCCCGCCATGTCGAGCACGAGCGACTGGAACGCCACGATGAGCGACAGGTGCGCCACGACTCCCTCGAACACACCGACGACGCTCGAGACGACGAGCCCCAGCCCGAGCAGTATGAGCAGCCACGGCAGGCGCTTTCTTATGCTCTTTTTCAGCGGCTCCTGCAAATCTTCTTCTGCGGTAAGGCCGGCGAGCTTTGCATAGTCGTCGCCGAGGAGGTCGTCGACGAGCTCGGTGACCGTCTGCGCCGTGAGGACGCCCCGCAGCTTTCCCGCCGAGTCGAGGACGGGTATCGAGTCCTCGGAGTAGCCCTTTATACGCTCGATGCAGTCCTCTATCTGTTCGTCCGCGTAGACGTAGGGGTAGCTCGTCATTATTATCGTGTCGAGCTCCGCGCCCTCCCGCGCGATTATCAGGTCCTTGAGGTCTATCACGCCGGAGAGAATGTCCGCGTCGTCCACGACGTATATGGTGGATATATTGTCGTTTTCTGCCGCCTGGCTTATCAGCTCGCGCATGGCCTGGCGGACGCTTATTCCCGAGTGTATCGAGATGTAGTTCGTGGTCATGCGGCTGCCTATCTCGTCCTCGTCAAAGGAGAGGGCAAGAGTGACCTCCTGCTTCGTTTCGTCGTCGAGCAGGTCGATGAGAGTGTTTCGCTCGCTCCGCTCGAGCCCGCTGAGATAGCTCACCGCGACCGGGACCTCGAGCCGCGAGAGCATTTCGACCCGCCGCCGCAGGCTCAGCTCGTCAAGATAGAGGTTCAGATCGTCCGAATACTCGAGAATGTTTGCAAGCGTCTCATGGTCGAGCATACCGTAGAGCCTGCGACGCTCCTCTTTTGTGAGGAGCTCGAGCGCCATCGCGATGTCGTTTTCGTGGTAGTCGAGGAGCCGGTCGCGCATCGGCTTCGGCGCGAGACCGCTGCGGATTATCTCCGCTATCTCCTGCCGGTAGTCGGGGTGCTGTATCGACCTGTCCTCGGCCTCGACTTCTCTTTTGTCCATTGCCGGATACCTCCTTCGCTATGCGGACGCGCCGCGTCCGTTTTCTTCGCCCTCGGGACGTATCGGCAAAAGGGCACAAAAATACCGCCGTTCTGCCGAATGTACTCCCTCTACGGGCAAGGCACAGCTTCGCAGGCGGCGGCATATCCCGGGTATCCCCGTTCTACGCGCGGCTCGGATGGGCGGCGCGGCACGGAGGACATAACGGATATGCCCCGTCTGTTCTTCGACTGTGACTACTGCCGTCCATTTTCTCACCACCGATATTTCGATTTTATCGCGGCTTTGCCGCACACTCTGTAATGATACCACATCTTCCCGGCGTTTGCAAGCCGAATATGAGCCTTCCGCACGAAAAAAGTACACGGAGGGCGTGCGGAGCGTCCCCGCCGCAACCTGCCGCAAAAGGCAAAGCCCCACTTGCCACCGCGCTTCCTTTGTGATATAATCCAAAATGAGATATAAGGCTCGGGAAAGATATGGACGGCGAGAGGAATTTTATATGGTTTCGATTATTCTCGGATTGATGGGCGGCCTCGGTCTCTTCCTGTTCGGAATGGACCTCATGGGCGGCGCTCTCGAGGAGGCCGCGGGCGCGAAGATGCGAAGCATCCTCGAGTTCTTCACCAAGACGCCGATACGTGGCATACTTATCGGCACGCTTTTTACGGCGATAATCCAGTCCTCCAGCGCCACCACGGTCATGGTGGTGAGCTTTGTCAACTCCGGCCTGATGAACCTGTTCCAGGCCACGGGCGTGATAATGGGCGCGAACATCGGCACTACGGCGACGTCGCTCCTGATATCCCTCAATCTCAGCGACTACGCGCCGGTCATCGTAATGGCGGGCGTCATAATGGCGCTCTTTGTGAAGGACACGCGGGTGAGCCGTGCGGGCAAGATAATCCTCGGCTTCGGGTTCCTCTTTATGGGCATGAGCATGATGTCCGGCTCGATGTCGGTGCTGAAAGAGTCGCCCAAGGTCGCGGAAATAATGAGCTCGATGGAAAATCCGTTCCTCGCGCTGCTGCTCGGCATCGTTGTGACGGCGGTGCTCCAGAGCTCGTCCGCATCGATAGGCATAATCCAGCTCCTTGCGCTTCAGGGACTGCTCGACATACCGATCTGCCTCTTTATGATACTCGGCTGCAACATCGGCGCGAGCGTTCCGCCGCTCCTCGCCGGTCTCAACGGCAAGCGGGACGCGAAGCGCGCCTCGCTGATATACCTTATATTCAACGTGCTCGGCGCGGTGTTCATGTTCGTCGTAATAAGCCTCGCGCTCACGCCGATAACCGGGTTCCTCGAGACTATATCCGGCCACCAGATGAGCCGCGCGGTCGCGGCGGCGAACGTGCTTATAAAGGTCGTCTCGGTGCTCGTGCTCGCGCCGTTCACAAAGCAGATAGTCGGACTTACCGACCTGCTCGTCCGCAAGGAGCCGCAGGTCGAGGAAAAGCAGGAGTTCGAGCTCCGCTACATCGGCAAGGGCGCGGTCTTCTCCCCGGCGACGGCGGTGCTCGCCGTCAAGCGCGAGATGGAGCGGATGGGAAACCTCGCCATCGGCAATCTCCAGCGCGCCATGGAAGCGCTGCTCTCGCTTGACGAGATGGAGATAGAGGAGGTTTACCGCGTCGAGAAGCAGATAGACTTCCTCAGCCACTCGATAACGAGCTACCTCGTCGAGATAAACCAGACCGCCCTCCCACAGGAGGACAAGAAGAGCATAGCCGCATTCTTCCACGTCGTCAACGACCTCGAGAGGATAGGCGACCACGCGGAAAACGTCGCCGACGATGCAAAGACGCGTATCGAGCGGAACGTGGAGTTCAGCGCGCAGGCACGCTGGGAGCTCTCGGACATGCGCGAGGCCGTGATAAAGACCGTCACCTACGCTCTCGACATGTTCGTCAACGACAACTCTGCGCACATGCAGGAGATACTCGACCTCGAGGATACGGTCGACGCGATGGAGCGGGAGCTTCAGCAGTCGCACATCGACCGCCTCACGCGCGGGGAATGTACCGCCGCCGCGGGCATGATGTTCTCCGACCTCATAAGCGGCCTCGAGCGTGTGGCCGACCACGCGATAAACATCGCCTTCTCGCTCACCGAGGAGCCGGAGCATTCGGGCTCCGCCGCACAGCAGATAGTGTAAGCATATAAGGAATATCCGGCAAGCGCCGCAAATACATATTTTCATTTACAGGGAAGGAGAACAAACTGCCATGGAACTCAAGAAATTTGACGTAAAGGCATACGCCGCGAAGGCCCGCGAGACGGTCGCGGAGGGCTCGGTGCTGCTCCGCAACGAGGGAGTGCTTCCGTTCGGGAAGGGCTGCCGCGTCGCGGTCTTCGGCCGCAGCCAGTTCAACTACTACAAGAGCGGCACCGGCTCGGGAGGACTTGTCAACACCGCGCATGTCCCGACCATCACCGAGGCGCTCGAAGCCTCCGGCGTCGTGACGGTGGACGGCGAGCTCAAGGCGGTCTACGAGGAGTGGCTGAAGGACCACCCCTTCGACGTCGGACAGGGCTGGGCGGCGGAGCCGTGGTATCAGGCGGAGATGCCGCTGACGGGCGAGCTCGTCGAGGCGGCAAAGGGACGCAATGACGCCGCAGTCGTCATAATCGGACGCACCGCCGGCGAGGACAAGGACAACTCCGCCGCCGAGGGAAGCTTCCTCCTCGCGGAGGAAGAGAAGCGTGTGCTCGAGCTCGTCTGTTGCACCTTCGACCGCGTCGCGGTCGTGCTGAACACCGGCAACATCATCGACATGAGCTGGGTGGAGGAGTACCGCCCGGGCGCCGTCATATACGTCTGGCAGGGCGGTCAGGAGGGCGGCCTCGGCGCAGCCGACGTCCTCACCGGCAAGGTGTCGCCGACGGGCAAGCTCTCGGACACCGTCGCCATGAGTATAGACGACTATCCCGCCGCGAAAAACCACGGCAGCGAGAAGCGCAACGTCTATCAGGAGGACATATACGTCGGCTACCGCTACTTTGAGACCTTCGCACCCGAAAAGGTCATATATCCGTTCGGCTTCGGACTTACATACACCACGTTCAAGACCGTGCCCGGCGCGGTCACGCTCGACGGGGACACCGTGAAGTTCTCCGCCGCCGTCACGAACACCGGCAAGACCGCCGCCAAGGAGGTCGTCGAGGTCTACGTCGAGGCGCCGCAGGGAAAGCTCGGCAAGCCCGTCCGCTCGCTCTGCGCGTTCAAAAAGACCCGCCTCCTCGCCCCCGGCGAGAGCGAGACGCTGGAGCTCTCCTGCCCCGTCGCGACATTTGCAAGCTATGACGACGGCGGCGTCACCGGTCACAAGTCCTGCTGGATACTCGAGGGGGGCGAGTACCGCTTCCACGTCGGAAGCGACGTGAAGAGCGCGGAGTACGCCGGAAGCGTCGAACTGCCCGAGACCGTCGTGGAGCAGGCCGAGGAGGCGTGCGCGCCGGTGACGGCGTTCGAGCGCCTGCGCCCCGGCAAGAGTAACGGCGGGACGTTCGAGAAGTCTTATGAGCCCGCGCCGCTCGGGACGCTCAGCCCCACGGGAAAGCGCGCGGAGCGGCTCCCCGCCGACCGTCCGTATACCGGCGACAAGGGCATAAAGCTCGGCGACGTCGCAGACGGAAAAGCGACGCTCGAGGACTTCCTTGACCAGCTCACAAACGAGGATCTGTTCTGCATCGTGCGCGGCGAGGGAATGTGCAGCCCGAAGGTCACTCCCGGCACCGCCGGAGCTTTCGGCGGCGTCACGAAGCGCCTTCAGGACTTCGGCATACCCGCCGGCTGCTGTGCGGACGGCCCGAGCGGCATCCGCATGGACTGCGGCACGATGGCGTTCGCCATGCCGAACGGCACCTGCCAGGCGTGCAGCTTCAACACCGAGCTCGTCCACGACCTCTACGAGTACGAGGGGCTTGAGCTCCGCCGCAACAAGGTGGACACCCTGCTCGGGCCGGGCATAAACCTCCACCGCCACCCGCTGAACGGCCGCAACTTCGAGTACTTCTCGGAGGACCCGCTCCTCACCGGCAAGATGGCGGCGGCGCAGCTCACCGCGATGAACAAGTACGGCGTCACCGGTACGATAAAGCACTTCGCCTGCAACAGCCAGGAGTTCCACCGTCACGACGTCGAGGCGGTCATAAGCGAGCGCGCCCTGCGTGAGCTCTATCTCAAATGCTTCGAGATAGCCGTCAAGGAAGGCCACGCCTACTCCATCATGACGAGCTACAACCCGATAAACAGCTGGTGGAGCGCCTCAAACTACGACCTCCTCACCACGATACTGCGCGGCGAGTGGGGCTACGAGGGTCAGGTCATGACCGACTGGTGGGCGCGCGGCAACGATGAGGGCGAACCCGGCGTGAACACCAACATGGCGGCGATGGTGCGCGGCCAGAACGACCTGTTCATGGTTACGACCTCCGCCGAGGAGAACACCACTCATGACAACTCCGCAGAGGCGATGGAAAAGGGCACCGTCACCCGCGCCGAGTATCTGCGCGCGGCGGCGAACATCTGCCGCTTCCTTATGAAGAGCCCGTGCCTGCCGCGTATGCGCGGCATCGAGAGCGAGCTTGACCGCGAGCTTGCGAGCGCCCCGTCCTTCGACGGCGACATGAGCGGCGAGATATTCTACGCCGAGGGCGAGAACGGACACCTCAGCCTCGACGTCTCGAAGATCGGTCTCGAGAAGGGCGACAACACCCGCTTCTCGGTCACGCTCAAGGATCGCGGAATGTACAAGATGAGCGTCACGCTCCGCAGCACCGACCAAAACGACGTCTCACAGCTCCCGCTCTCGATATTCAGCGACCGCAACCTGCTCGGCACCGTCACCCTGAACGGCAGCGAGCGCGAGTGGAAGACGGTCGACTTCAACGTGTTCGGCATGAACACCTTCTACCTCCGCTTCTTCGCCGCCCAGACCGGCCTCGAGATAAAGTCGGTCGAGTTCGAGATGGTGGCCTCGATGGAGGAAATGATGAAGCACATGCGCGAACAGCGCGAGAAGAAAGACAAGGAGTAATATTTACCGTATATTAAACAAATCGTAATACACGTCAACGCGGGCGGCCGTATGGCCGCCCGCTCTGACGTCTCAGCTTCAAAAGCCTCGCAGAGTTTCGCCGCCGCAGACGGCGAAACAAATTCAATTTCGTTTTTTCCGACGACATGCGCGTCGGAAAAAACTCATCTCGCGGAGCGCTTGCCGTCGGCAGGGCTTTGCCCTGTCCGACGGTCTCGCAGGAAACCGCGCAGGCGAAGCCCGCGCGGTTTCCTGCGAGATATACATATTTTGCACAAACAGGATATTGCAGGAGCCTGTAATATATGGTATAATACATATATAATTTTAAGGTCGGACGCGGGCGCTTCCCGCGACGGCTGTTTTCGAAGGGAGAGCACAGTTATGGAACTCAAGGCACGCATGGCCGCAAGCGCCGCCGTCGCGCGCAGGACCGCCGCCGAGGGCATGGTCCTTCTCAAAAACGAGGGGCACCTGCTCCCTCTGCACGACGGGACGAAGCTCGCGGTGTTCGGCATCGGCCAGATCCACACCATCAAGGGCGGCACCGGCTCGGGCGAGGTCAACAACCTCAAGAGCGTGAACATCCTCGAGGGTCTCGAGGGCTGTGAGAGCCTCAAGGTCGACGAGGACGTCGCCGCCGTCTACCGCAAGTGGGCGGAGACCCACGGCATAGTCAAGCAGGGCTTCTTTGCCGGCCCCGGCGAGCAGAAGAACTACAACGACGAGACGCCGGTAGACCCGTCGGTGATAAAGACCGCTGCCGGAAAGAACGACGCCGCCGTCGTGGTCGTCAGCCGCATCGCGGGCGAGGGTCAGGACATGGAGGCGAAGCCCGGCACGATAATGCTCACCGCCGACGAGAGCGCGCTTATCGACGCCGTCGCCGCCGAGTTCGGCAAGGTCATCCTCCTGCTGAACGTCCCGGGCTACATGGACATCACCGCGAAGATGGATAAGCTCACCTCCGTCCTGTTCATCGGGCTTCCCGGGCAGGAGGGCGGCTGCGCCGTCGCGGACATACTCACCGGCGCCGTGCCGGTCAGCGGCAAGCTCACCGACACATGGCCGCTGAGCTTTGACGACGATCCGACGAAGGACTATTACAGCAAGCTCATCCCGAACGGCAACAAGACCTTCAACCGCTTCATGGGCGGTGAGACCGACCAGACCGACGTCCCGTATCATGACGACATCTATGTCGGCTACCGCTACTATGACACCTACGGCAAGAAGGTTCTCTTCCCGTTCGGCTTCGGTCTCAGCTACGGCCATCCCGAGATAACCTGCGTCGACGTCGCGCTCGAGGGCGCGGACATCGTCGTCACGGCGAAGGTCGAGAACAAGTGCCGCCATCACTCAGTCCGCGAGGTCGTTCAGGTCTACGTCTCCGCGCCGGACGGCAAGCTCGAGAAGCCGTATCAGGAGCTCAAGGGCTACAAGAAGACCGGCGTGCTCGGCGTCGGCGGGGAGGAGTTCGTCACCGTCCGCATCCCCGTGGCGAACCTCGCGAGCTATGACGAGGCGACCGCTTCCTACATCCTCGAGCCCGGCAAGTACTACGTGCGCGTCGGCAATTCGAGCCGCAGCACCCATATCGCCGCCGCTCTTGAGGTCGAGAGCGAGATAACGACCCGCAAGCTGAAGAACCTCCTCGGCACCACTCCCGAGGGCTACGAGAAGCTCACAAAGAAGGGCGAGACCCCGATCTCCTACGAGGGCGAGGAGGGCGAGAAGGCTGCGGCGAAGGTTCTCACCGTCTGCCCGAAGGCGATAAAGTGCGAGACCGTCGAGTACGGCAAGTATGATTACGTCCCGGGCACGGCAAAGCCGGGCATCACCCTGGGGGACGTCGCCGAGGGCAAGGCGACCGTCGAAGACCTCGCGGCCACCATGGACCTCGAGGATCTCTGCCGCTTCGTCTGCGGACAGGGCATGGACTTCTCCGGCTTTGAGGGCGTCATGCCGACCCCGCCGAAGCCCGAAAAGAAGGACGGAAAGGACGACGACGACGATGACGACGTGTTTGCCGCCCTCGTCAGCCGCGGCAACGAGCAGAAGCTCAAGTTCGAGGTTCCCGGCGAGGCCGGTCAAAGCCCCGATATGTGGGACAAGTACAGGCTCCCGCCGCTCGTCCTGTGCGACGGCCCCGCAGGTGTCCGCATCACCCGCGACGTGAAGGAGAACGGCGAGGTCGTGCGTCACCAGTACTGCACCGCGTTCCCGACCGGCTCCCTGCTCGCATCGTCATGGGACGATGAGGTGCTTGAGGCCGTCGGACACGCCGCCGGTATCGAGATGGAGGAGTACAAGGTCGACCTGTGGCTCGCTCCCGGCATGAACATCCACCGCAGCCCGCTCTGCGGCCGCAACTTCGAGTATTACGCCGAGGACCCGGTCGTCGCCGGACGCTGCGCCGCCGCGATGACGAAGGGCGTTCAGGCGGAGGGCGGCGGAGTTACGATAAAGCACTTCGCCGGCAACAGTCAGGAGTTCATGCGCGGCAATTCCTCCAACACCATCTCCGAGCGCGCAATGCGCGAGATATACCTTGCCGCGTTCGAGTACTGCGTCAAGACCGAGAAGCCGAAGGCTCTCATGACCTCCTATAACGACACCAACGGCGTCCCGAATGCCGACAACTACGAACTCAACACCGCGATACTCCGCGACGAGTGGGGCTTCGACGGTTTTGTCATGACCGACTGGGGCGGAGGGATAAGCACCCCGATGATCTCGATGTGGGCAGGCAACGACATGATACAGCCGGGCGGCAAGCCGGTGTCCGACGGGATACAGAAGGCCGTCGAGGCGGGTGAGCCGGTCGTCTCGAAGGGTCTCGCGAAGGTCACGATAACCCCGACCCGCGCCATGGTCGAGAAGAGCGCCGCCGCGATAATGCGCGTGATACTCCGTTCGAGTTGCTTCACAAAGCACTGCTGAGACGCCTCACTACAGCTCACAAAGGCTAAGTAAACAGCAATGGGAAGGCTGGAGAAATCTCGCACTGCGGCTATTCTATCAACTATATTTTTTGTGCAGTCGCAAAAATAGCGCGCTATTCGACGCTGGTACGAAGCGCCTACGTTCGTCGCGAAGCTTTGATAGGCAAAAAGAGACAGCCGATTACTTCTCCCATTGTAGCTTAGGCACAAGACGGATGGGGATCGGACTGATTGTCCGACCCCCGGTTCCGAACTTATAGTAATAGGCGTTGTCTACGAAAGATGGTACTCGCTGACCATTTCAACCAGAAATTTATTTGTAAAGGAGAAGATTTATGTCTAAGTTTAAAAGAATCATATCGTTCGTCCTGACTGTTGTGATGATGCTTGGCGTTATCAATATCTCGGCATTTGCGGCAGAAAAGACCACGCCAGTACAGACAAAATCTGGGCGTAACATGGTCGTTACTTCCGGCGAGGTACAACCCATCGAAATCGAAGAAGCTAACTATTCAATACCCAAGGAAGCCGTGCTTAACGAAGGGTATAAGTCTCCTTATACTGAGATCGTTTATGTGGACTACACTCTCAAAGGAGTTAGGTTTATAGACGAATACCTCCCTGACGGTCAAGTTCGCAACACTACAACAGATGGATATTTAATAATCTCAAATTTAAATGGCCTTGTTGAATCCATGCCAATACCAGAAGTTGAAACGTATGAAATGGACGAGGAGATTCGTTTACAAATAAGAGATGCAGTTGAAAATGGGGGAGACCTCAGCAAAATTAACGGGATTACCGTTAACACGATTGGTAATACCACAATAATAGAGGAAAAGCCAAAGAATAGTCTTGCCGCAGCATCTATCGACGACACTACAAAAGAGGCAATTTACCCTGTGGAAGATACTTTCCCGAGTTACAATGCGAAAAAAGTTAAAAGCTCTACGAAATATATTTCTTCGCTTGGAGTTAACCGAGTTGTTAACGTGTATGAGACACAAGATTATTATGCATACATACATAAAGATTTCAGCAAGTTTTTAGTCGGCACGACAGTTGCGGCCATTTCAGCCGCTGTTTCGTGGCCTCTATCCACTGTTGAAGCTATGCTAGCTGGTTTTGGTTGGCTATCCTCGGCGGGGGAACTCCTGTACAATATATTATTTGTTACATCCAGCGATATGGAATACTGGTTTGCAGTTGAAAGCGGAATATACGACTCGACTAAAGAGCATGCCGAGGTAAATGTCACCACCGATTCGATGTGGGGAACATTTGAATATGGATATGGTCGGGACTATCAGCCTTGCTGGATCGCAACAGAAGTGCCATGGCCGTATGAAGAAACCAGAAGGGATAACTATGCGTCTTTTGTGAACACGGCGGCAAACAATTATGACTCTGTAATTAATGCCTACGGAGAATGGATTGCAGGCAAAGGAGAGTTTGGCAAATAAATTGTTTGCTCTGCACTGTACCTATACTTTGTATCGGTTAGTCTTTCACAAAGGAGCGCCCGAATATGCGAAAACGGATAATCTTATCTGTTGTGTTGGTGTTCGCAGTCGCGTTGGGATGTTATGTTGTTGAACGCTGTATATCTCTGAACAATAATGACGTCATTCGCAGTATAGGAAGCCCTGAAGTTGGTTGGAAAGAGGTGCCTGTCGGCTCCTCGGCATACCGTGATAGCTATATCGGCGATTCGATTGAAAACGCCGTCGTGAGAGTTATCTATTACGATACAGACGGCGAAGCGAGACTAACGGTTTTCGATTCAAAGAAGGGGTATATCAAGGAGTATAATGACGGAGTTTTGCAGGATATATATGACGTAAAGACCGGCAAGCTGCTAAGAGCTGTAACATTTGGCCTGTACAAAGAAATCATTCACCGGCAAATCAGGAGCGATGATGAATGTGCGCAGCTTGCCTCTCTGCTGAAAAACGAAGCGTATAACGACATAACTGAGTTGGGCGGTTCGATAATAACGACCGGCAGCGGCGAAACATATGTAAACTGACGTAAAAACCGGAGCGGCATGAATTATTCATGCCGCTCCGGTGAATTTTTATGAGGCGTTTCGAGGTGAGCGCCCGCGCGGTCACTCGCCGTCCGCGTCATCGCTGTTGTCTGTGTCGGTCGCGCCGTCCGCGCTGTCTACGCCGTCCACGACGGCATCCGTGTTGCCGCCGCCTTCCGTGTCGTCCGCGCGGGCGATCGCCGCTATGCCTATCACGCGCGCGCTCTCCGCGACGCGCATCACACGCACGCCCTGCGACACGCGCCCGTAGACGTTGATGTCCTCGACCGGCATACGTATCAGGGTGCCGTCATCCGAGACGGAGATGATGTCCTCGTCGCCCGAGACGACCGCTATGGCGCTCACCGGACCGGTCTTCTCGGTGAGGCGGTAGGCCGTGAGACCCTTGCCGCCGCGCCTCTGCGGGGTCTTTTCGCCGTCGGAGGAGCGCATGTAGTCCTCAACGGGGGTGCGCTTGCCGTAGCCGTTGTCGGTGACGCAGAGGAGCGCTGAGCCGGGCGTCGCTACCGCCGCGCCGACGACGTAGTCCCCGTCGCCGAGGCGGATGCCCCGGACGCCTATCGCGCCGCGCCCGAGCGGGCGCAGGTCGCGCTCGTCAAAGCATATCGCCATGCCGTGGCGGGTGGCGATTATCATGTTCTGCCCGCCGTCGGTCTTGCGGACGTCAATGAGCTCATCCCCCTCCTCGAGGGTGATGGCGCGGATGCCGGCCTTGCGCGCGGTCTCGAGCTCGTCGAGGACGAGCCGCTTGACCGTGCCGTTCCGCGTCGTCATAAACAGGAACTCGCTCGCGGTAAACTCGCGCACCGGTATCATCGCCGTGACGCGCTCGCCCTCCTCGAGCGGGAGAAGGTTGACGATATTCATGCCGCGCGCGGTGCGTCCGCTCTCCGGGATGTTGTAGCCCTTCTTGCGGAGGACGCGCCCCGCGCTCGTGAAAAAGAGGATGTGGTCGTGGGTGGAGGCGAGGAATATCGTCTCGGCGAAGTCCTCCTCGCGCGTCGTCATGGCGCTGACGCCGCGCCCGCCGCGCCGTTGCGTGCGGTATACGTCCGGCGTCTGGCGCTTGATGTAGCCGAAGTGCGTGAGGGTGAAAACGCAGTCCTCCTCGGCGATAAGGTCCTCGTCGTCGATCTCGTCCTCGATCTCCTGTATCTCGGTGAGGCGCTCGTCGCCGTACTTGTCGCGGATGGCGGTGAGCTCGTCTATGAGTACGCCGCGCAGCATCTCCTCGTCCGCGAGCAGCTCGCGGTAGTAGGCTATCTTTTCCTCGAGCTCCTTGTACTCGGTCTCGAGCTTTTCCTTCTCAAGCCCCTGGAGCCTACGGAGCTGCATTTCGAGTATGGCCTGTGCCTGCACCTCGGACAGGCCGAAGCGCGCCATGAGGTTCTCGCGCGCGTTGTCGTAGCTCGAGCGAATTATACGTATGACCTCGTCGATATTGTCCTGCGCTATGAGCAGTCCTTCGAGAAGATGCGCGCGCTCGAGAGCCTTTTGGAGGTCGTAGCGCGTGCGGCGGGTGATGAGATCCTCCTGGAACGCGATGTATTCGTCAAGGATGTGCCTCAGCGACAGTATCCGCGGCTGGGTCTGGTTCTCGACGAGCGCGAGCATGTTCACGGCAAACGTGGACTGCATCTGCGTCTGCGCGAAGAGGTGGTTGAGGACTATCTGCGGGTTCGCGTCCCGCTTCAGCTCGATGACTATGCGCATGCCCTCGCGGTCGGTCTCGTCGCGGATGGCGCTGATGCCCTCGAGGCGCTTGTCCTCGACCTGATCCGCCATCGTCTTTATCAGCATCCGCTTGTTTACCTGATAGGGTATCTCGGTGACGACTATGCGGGGGCGGTCGTTGCCGAAGGTCTCAAACTCGGTGCGGGCGCGCATGATTATCCGCCCGCGCCCGGTGGCGTATGCGGAGCGGATGCCGCTGCGCCCCATGATTATCCCGCGCGTCGGGAAGTCCGGCCCTTTGATGTGCTCCATCAGGTCCTCGAGGGTGGCGTGGGGATTTTTAAGGACGCATATCGTCGCGTTTATGACCTCGGTGAGGTTGTGCGGCGGAATGTTTGTCGCCATGCCGACGGCGATGCCGCTCGAACCGTTGACGAGCAGGTTCGGGAAGCGGCTCGGCAGCACGCGTGGCTCCTTCCGCGTCTCATCAAAGTTCGGGTCCCAGTCGACCGTGTCCTTATCAATATCGCGGAGCATCTCGTCCGCCATGCGCGCCATGCGCGCCTCGGTGTAACGGTACGCGGCGGGCGGGTCGCCGTCCACCGAGCCGAAGTTGCCGTGGCCCTCGACGAGCGGGTAGCGCATCGAGAAGGTCTGCGCGAGGCGCACGAGAGCGTCGTAGACAGACGCGTCGCCGTGCGGGTGGTAGCGTCCGAGCACGTCGCCGACGGCGGTCGCGCACTTGCGGAACGGCTTGTCGCGGGTGAGCCCGTCCTCGTACATGGCGTAGAGGATGCGGCGGTGGACCGGCTTGAGACCGTCGCGCACGTCCGGCAGAGCCCTGCCGACGATGACGCTCATCGCATACTCGATGTAGCTCTGCTCCATCTCGGGAACGAGCGGAGTGGCGACTATCTTCTGTTCGGGAAAGCGGTATTCTTCGGGGTCGCGGTCGAGCTTTTTCTTAGCCATGAGCGTTCCCTCCATTCAAAAACGTGATTTCCATAGTGCCGCCACACTCAGTAGTCGAGGTTGACGGCGTAGCGGGCGTTCCGCTCGATGAACTCCTTGCGCGGCTCGACCTTCTCGCCCATGAGGACGGTGAAGACCTCGTCGGCGCGTATCGCGTCGTCAAGCTCTATCCGCTTGAGGGTGCGCTTTGCAGGATCCATCGTCGTCTCCCACAGCTCCTCCGGATCCATCTCGCCGAGACCCTTGAAGCGGCTGATGTCCACCTTGGCGTTCGGGTTGTCGCCGCGCATCTCGGCGGAGACGACGTCCCGCTCCGCCTCGCTGTACGCGACGCGCGTTACCTTGCCGCGCGTCAGCTTGAAGAGCGGCGGCACGGCGGCGTAGACGTAGCCGTGCTCTATAAGCGGGCGCATAAGGCGGAAGAAGAAGGTGGGCAGCAGCGTGCGGATATGCGCGCCGTCGACATCGGCATCCGCCATGATGATTATCTTGTGGTAGCGGAGGCGGTTGAGGTCGAACTCCTCGCCCACTCCCGCGCCGAGCGCCGCTATGACCGGCTGGAGCTTGTCGTTGCCGTAGACCTTGTCCGCGCGGGCGCGCTCGACGTTGAGCATCTTGCCCCAGAGAGAGAGTATCGCCTGGAACGCGCTGTCCCGCCCCTGCACGGCGGAGCCGCCTGCGGAGTCGCCCTCGACGATGTACAGCTCGGTGAGCTCCGGGTCGTTGATGTTGCAGTCCTGAAGCTTATCGGGCATCGCCGCGCCGCCGAGGACGGTCTTGCGGCGTATCGACTCGCGAGCCTTCCGCGCCGCCTCGCGCGCGCGGGAGGCGTTTACCGCCTTCTCGAGTATCGCCCGCGCGACGGCGGGGTTCTCCTCAAGGAAGGTCTCGAGCTTCGCCGAGAACACGCTGTCTACAAGGTTCTTTATTTCGCTGTTGCCGAGCTTCGACTTCGTCTGTCCCTCGAACTGCGGGTCCTCGAGCTTGACGCTGATAACGGCGCAGAGACCCTCGCGCGTGTCCTCACCGGACAGCTTGTCGTCATCCTTGAGTATCTTGTACTTGCGGCCGTAGGCGTTCAGGACGCGCGTGAGCGCGGTCTTGAAGCCGGTCTCGTGCGTTCCGCCCTCGGGCGTGTGGATGTTGTTTGCAAACGAGAGCAGCATCTCGTTGTAACCGTCGTTATACTGAAGGGCTATTTCGGTGTAGCCCGCGTCCGTCTCGCCCGAGACGTATATCGGCGCCGCGTGCAGCGGGGTCTTCGAGCGGTTGAGGTATTCGACAAAGCTTGAAACTCCGCCCTCGTAGCACATCGACTCGCTTTTGCGGAAGGTCTCGGAGCCGGGACGGCTGTCTGTGAGGGTTATGCGGAGGCCGGCGTTGAGGAACGCCTGCTCGCGCATGCGCGTGAGGAGCGTGTCGTAGGAGAACTCGGTCGTCTCCTGGAATATCTCCGGGTCGGGCTTGAAGGTGACGACCGAGCCGCTCGTGTCGGTGGGGCCGAGCACGGTGAAGGGCTTGGATATCTCGCCGCGCCGGAAGCCCATTATCACGCACTTGCCGTCTCTGCGTACCTCGACCTCGAGCCATTCGCTGAGGGCGTTGACGACGCTCGCGCCGACGCCGTGCAGTCCGCCGGACACCTTGTATCCGCCGCCGCCGAACTTTCCGCCGGCGTGCAGGACGGTGTACACGACCTCGAGCGCGGGACGCCCGGTCTGCTGCTGAATGTCTATCGGTATGCCGCGCCCGTTGTCGGTGACGCGGATGATGTTGCCCTCAAGTATCTCGACCTCGATGTGGTCGCAGTAGCCCGCGAGCGCCTCGTCTATCGCGTTGTCAACTATCTCGTAGACGAGATGGTGAAGACCCGCCGCGCTCGTCGAGCCGATGTACATGCCGGGGCGCTTGCGTACCGCTTCAAGTCCCTCGAGGACCTGAATATTGCTCGCGTCGTAGCGCTCGCCGGCCTGCGGTTTGTTAAGGTTTTCTTCCGAAAAGGCCATACTAACCTCCTGATAAGTCTTCTGCGGGGACGCGCTGTGTCCCCTTCCGATTCTGCCCTATACCTTATTATATTATAGCACGTGAGAACGTTTTCCGCAAGCAAAAATAAAGCAAAAACCCGCTCACTGAGCGGGTTTCGGCAGTTTGCACATTCGATTTGTACGGGAAAGGCCGCGCTTCGTCAAAACGGGAGGATTTTACATTTCGCGGTCGACGCCCGGCAGGATCCCCGCGCGGCGCTCGAGCGTCCTTGCGGAGATCTGCGAGAGGTAGACGGTGTCCCGACCGCCCTCGCGGCAGACGACAAACGAGCGCGGGATGTCGTCCGCCACGGACACAAGGCGTCCCTCCCGCTCGGCGCGCTCGAGGTAAAGACGCGTGCGCGTGGACGCGCTCGTGCTGTCGAGGTCGAACACGCCCACGACGGTGTCAAACGGCACTATCACGTTTTTGCCGAGGTGAAGATACATCTTTTTCTCCCGTTCCGTTTCTCAGTCCGCTATTTTCCCGCCCGCGATGCGGAAGACCTTCGCCGAAGTCGTGTCCAGCCCGGAAGCGTCGCAGAGCGTGATTATCACCTGTCCGTCCCCGACGCGCTCGAGCACCCACTCGCGCCGCGAGGGGTCGAGCTCGCTGAGAACGTCGTCAAGCAGGAGGACGGGCAGCTCGCCCAAGTCCTCCGCGAAAAGCTCGCGTTCGGCGAGCTTCAGCGCGAGCGCCGCCGTGCGGGTCTGACCCTGCGAGGCGTAGGCACGCGCCGCGCGCCCTTCAATGGATATTTCAAGCTCGTCGCGGTGCGGCCCGACGAGCGCCACGCCGCTTGCAAGTTCCGCCTCGCGCCGCGCCTCGAAATGCGCGGAGAGCTCCGCCGCTATCGCGCTTTCCGGCGCGAACGGGTCGGTGACGGCGGAGTCGGTGCGGTAGCTTATCGAAAGCGCCTCGCGGCCGCCGGAGATCTCGCCGTGCAGGCGCGGAGCGTGCGCGGAGAGGCCGCGCACGAACCGCGCGCGATAGCCTATCAGCGCCGCGCCGACCTTCGCCGCGCGTTCGCTGTACGCGTCGAGCGCGTCGAGAAGCGACGGCGTGTCGCGCCAGTCGCGGAGTATGCGCGTGCGGTGCTCGTGCAGGCGCGTATACTGCGCGAGCGCATCGGCGTATCGCGGGCGCATCTGCGAGAGCGCCGTGTCGAGGAACCTGCGGCGCTCGCCCGGCGCGCCGCTCACGAGCGACAGGTCGCCGGGCGCAAAAAGGACGGCGCGGAGCCGCCCCACAAAGTCGCCCACCCGTTTCTCGCGGACGCCGTTCGAGTAGAGCCTCCGTCCCGCGCCGCGCACCAGCTCCGCGCGAAGGTGAAGCCCGCGGTCGGAGAGCACGACGTCGGCGGAGGCCTCCGCGCGCGGCGCTCCCTCGCGGATAAGCTCCGCTTCCCGTCCCGCACGGAAAGAACGCCCCGAGGCGAGATAGCATATCGCCTCGAGGAGATTGGTCTTTCCCTGAGCATTCTCGCCGCATATCACGTTCCGCGCGGGTGAGAGCTCAAAGTATTCTTCGTGATAGTTGCGCCAATCGGCAAGGCGCACGGAGGAGACAAACACGTTACTTCAGCCGGACCGGCAGCACCATGAAGGTGTAGCTGTCACCCTCGAGCGGGGAGAACACGCACGGGCTGAGCCCGCTCGACAGCTCTATACGCACCTTCTCGTCCGGAACGGCGCGGAGCGCGTCCTGAAGGAAGCGGTTGTTGAAGCCTATCTCGGTCTCGCCGCCGGTGCCCTCGACCGCTATCTCGTCGTTCGCGCGGCCGAGCGCGGTCTGGCACCATATCTTCAGCCGTCCGTCCGAGAACAGGCAGCGTATCGGGTTCTTCAGGCGCTCGCTGATGATGAGCGACACGCGCTCAACCGAGTCGCGCAGCTCCTCAGTGGAGGCGGCGAGCTTGTACTTCGACTCGCGCGGTATGGCGGCCTCGTAGTTGAGAAACTCGCCCTCGATGAGGCGGCTTATCAGCACACGGTCGCCCATGTCGAAGGTGATGTGGCGCGAACCGAGGCTTATCGTTATCGGGTCGTCGGTATCGGCGCAGAGGTGTTCGCACTCGCGGAGCGCCGCGCCGGGCACGACGAACTTGAACCTGTCCGCAGTGGAGGCGACCTCCTCGCGGCGCACGGCGAGACGGTACCCATCCACTGCGACGACGCTCAGGCGTCCGTCGTGATAGTCGAAGAGTTCGCCGGTGTGGATAAGCTTGTTCTCGTTGTCGCTGACGGCAAATATCGTCATGCCTATCATGCTCTTGAGCAGGCTCTGGCTGAGCTCGACTGTGAGGTCGTTTTCGGTCTCGGGAAGAGCCGGAAAGTCGGTAGCGGCGAGACCCATCAGCTTGAACTCGCTCATCGCGCTCTTTATCGTGACGGTAAGGCGCTCATCCGCCTCGACGGTGATGTAGTCGTCCGAGCTCTTGCGGACGATGTCGCCGAGCAGGCGAGCGTTTATGACGACCGCGCCGGGCTCGGCGTTCTCAACGTCGATGATGGCGCGTATGCCGGTGGCGAGGTTGAAACCGGTGAGCGTGACGGTAGTAGTCGAAACCTCGCACAGCACGCCCTCGAGCGCCGGTATGGAGGTTCGGGATGTGACCGTGCGGCTCGCGGCGTTCACCGCCGCGGCAAGCAGAGCCTTTTCACAAGTGAATTTCAAAGAGCGTCGCCCCTTTCACTGAAATGACACGGATACCAAATATAACTTGTGTAGTTGTTGTTATTGTTATTATATCATATCGCGGAGCGATATGATATAATGCGCCATGTTTTGCGGTTCCGTCCGAAGGACGGGAGCAAAACGGCATTGAATCAAAATATAATAATCGCTCTGCGATTATTATAGCATAGAAATGTTCCCCGCGCAAGCCTCGAAGCGTGCCGCGGGGAATCAATTTTGTACGGTTATCTGTCCTCGGGACGGTCCCAAAGGAGCGCACGGTATATCTCGCCCTTGGGAACGCCGAACATCGCGGCGGCTCGCTTTGCTGCCTCGCTTGTGGAAAGACCTTCCTCCTCGGCGAGACGCTTCGCCTCACGGACGGCACCCTCCGGGTCGCGCGTGTCGGAGGAGCCCTCCGGCGCGCCCTCGACGACGAGCGCGAACTCTCCCCGCGCGCTTCCGTCCGCGTACATCGCAGCGGCTTCGCCGAGCGTCGTCACAAAAGTCTCCTCGTGCAGCTTCGTGAGCTCGCGCGAGACGGATACGCGCCGTTCCTCGCCGAAGGCGTCCGCGAGGTCACGGAGCGTCCGCGCGAGCTTGTGCGGCGCCTCGTAAAACACCATCGCGCGCGTCTCGCCCCGCAGCTCGGCGAGGCGTTCGCGCCGCACCCGCGCCGTCGCGGAGAGGAACCCTTCAAAGCAGAACCGCGCCGCGTCGAGTCCGCTCGCCGCGACGGCGCTCACCGCCGCGCTCGCGCCGGGTATCACCCGAACCGGTATCCCTTCGCTGTGGCAGAGCGCGACGAGCTCGCGGCCGGGGTCGCTTATCGCGGGCATTCCCGCGTCGCTCACGAGCACGCAGACCTCGCCCGAGGAAATTCTTGCGGCTATTCGCTCCGCCGTCTCGCGGCTGCTGTGCTCGTGATAGCTCACGAGCGGCTTCTTTATGTCGAAGTGGTTGAGGAGGCGGAGCGTCACGCGAGTGTCCTCCGCCGCGACGAAGTCACAGGAGCGGAGCGTTTCGAGCGCGCGCACGGTGATGTCGCCGAGGTTGCCTATCGGCGTTGCGGTTATATAGAGCGTGGACATAGTCTCCCTCCGTTTCAGTCATTCCTGCGGCGGACGCCGAGCGCCTCGCGGAGTCCCTCGCCCTTAAGGACGCGGCGGTACTCCTCGCCGCCCGTGCGGAACGTCGGGAGTATCCGCAGCTCCCCCGAGTATCCCTTCTCCGCACGGAGAAGGGCGAGCGACGGCGGCGCGGAGGCGTCATGCGCCGCGAGGCAGAGCTCGGCGGGCGCGAGACCCGCCGACGAGACCGCCGCGATGTAGTCCCCGAGCCGCCCCGCCCTCAGTACGAGGCAGAGCGAGCCGCGCGCGCGAAGGAGGTATGCCGCCGCCCGCGCGACCGCCTCCGGCGGCGCGGTGCCGTCCACGCGCTCGAGGTTTGTCACGGGGTCGGGCATATCGCGCACCGTCCCCGCGCGCAGATACGGCGGGTTCATCAGAACGAGGTCAAACGAGCGCGACGCGAGACCGAGCGACGCCGCCTCGCGCAGGTCGCCGGTTTCTACGCGCACGCGGCCTTCGAGCGAGTTTAGCCGTATGCTCTCGCGGCAGAGCTCCGCCGCGCCCGGCTCTATTTCGACACCGGTAAGCGACGCGGAAGGGTGCCTCCCGGCGAGCGCGAGGAGGACGTTCCCGACGCCGCACCCGAGCTCGCATATCCTCTCCGCCGGAGGACAGAACGCCGCGAGCAGGACGGCGTCCGCGCCGATGCGCAGGTGACGCCCGTCCTGGAGAAGCCGTATCCCTCCGGGCAGAAGTTCCGTCGTAATGTTTTCTTTTTCGGCAGTACCGTTATTATCAAACATAGTATAGCGTAATAATAAACGGGGGCGGATTATATCCGCCCCCATCTTCCGATGCACTTCCAGGCTGTGCCGCTGTGCGGCACCGAGCCGCGAAATTACTCGGCCTTCGGTGCTCCGACAGGGCAGTTCTCTGCGCAGGCTCCGCAGTCAATGCACTTCTCGGGGTCTATAACGTAGATATCACCCTCCGAGATAGCCTCGACCGGGCAACCGGCGGCGCAGGCACCACACGCGATACACTCATCAGAAATCTTATAAGGCATTATGTAAGCCACCTCCTTTTTGAAGTAACTTTATTGTAGCACACTTTGCGGGAAATGCAAATACTAATTTTGACTCGACATAAACTTTTTTCGTGCAGGGGGGAAATTTTCGGAACGTTTTGTAAGTTTTAGCTAACATTGGAAGCAAAACCGGAAAACACGATTCTGCAAGCAAATACGCGAAATATTCAGCATAGTCGCGGATGGACGAGATAATCAAAGGTCAAAGAAAGTCAAAAGGTCAAAATAGGTCAAAACCGAATTTGCCTTTCTTCCATACTGTGATTATAATAAAGGTCAGAAAAGGTCAAAGGAGGCTTTGACATGGGACTTACGGATCTGGTGGCGCAGTTCATACGCTCGGCACTTGAGAGCGACCAGTCGCTTGAACTGCGCAGGGGAGAGCTCGCGGAGCGCTTTGGCTGTGCGCCGAGCCAGATAAACTACGTGCTTTCCACCCGCTTCTCGCCCGAGCAGGGCTACATCGTGGAATCGCGGCGCGGCGGCGGAGGATATATCCGCATAAGGCGCGTCGAGGCGGGACCGAGGCTGATACTCATGCACGCGCTCGCGAGCGTGGGAAGCTCGATAGACGCGGCGTCCGCCGCCGCCGTCCTCACCAATCTCGACGCTGCCGGCGCGATAACCCCAGCGGAGGGACGCCTGATGGCGGCGGCGATGAGCGAACGGGCGCTCGCCGGCGTTCCGGCGGAGAGAAAGGGCACGCTGCGGGCGGAGATATTCAAGCAGATGCTCCTCGCCTGCGCGGACGCGGGGTAAGTACAGAACAACAATACGGAGTAAAGTGACGGGAGGCAACGAATATGCTGTTTGACGAATTTTTCCTGCCCGAGATACGGGCAATGCAGGCGCGCAGGAACCACGTCTGCCCGACCTGCGGGATAAGCGAGGAGGAGGTCGCCCGCACCGGGCGCGTGGGCTGCGCGGACTGTTACCGCGAGTTTGCGCCGCTGCTCACGCCGTACATCCGGCGGATACACGGCAACGCGACGCACACCGGACGCGTCCCGGCGAAGGTCGCGGCGAGCCCCAAGCGCCGCCGCGAGGCGCTCGAGCGCGAGATGCAGGAGGCAATAGGAGCGCAGAACTTCGAGCGCGCCGCAGAGATACGGGACGAGCTGAAGAAGCTCGCGGACGAGGGAGGCGAAAAGGCATGACGACCGAAAGATGGTACAGACGGAGCGGCGACGAGGGCGACGTGTGCGTGTCCACGCGCGTCCGCTTTGCCCGCAATATATCGAAGTATCCCTTCCCGGGACGGATGAGCGACGACGCGACGCGGCGGCTGATAAGCGAGACCGCGACGGCGCTTTCAAAGAGCGCGATAGGCGCGCACTTCCGCCTTGTGGATATGGAGCAATGCTCCTCGCTCGAGCGCGCGGCGCTCGTCGAGCGGCACATCATCTCGCCCGACCTCGCGGAGGGCGGCTCGCCGAGAGCCGTTTTGATAAGCGATGACGAGAGCATGAGCGTCATGATAAACGAGGAGGATCACCTCCGGCTCCAGGTGCTCGCGCCCGGTCTCGATGTCAAGAAGACCCTCGAGCGCGCACGGCAGCTCGACGAGGTGTTCGACCGCGAGCTCGGCTACGCGTTTGACGAGAAGCTCGGCTATCTCACAAAATGCCCGACAAACCTCGGAACGGGTATGCGCGTGTCGGTCATGCTTCACCTGCCGGCGCTCGAGGAGGCACGCGAGATAGGCACCGTCGTCTCGGCGGCGGGCGGCGCGGGGCTCACCGCGCGCGGCATCTACGGAGAGGGAAGCGCCGCCGAAGGCTCACTCTACCAGTTCTCCAACCGCATCACTCTCGGCTACACCGAGGAGGAGGTCTGCGACCGCCTCGAACAGGTCGCGCGGCAGATAATCGAGCGTGAACGCACGCTCCGCCGCCGCTCGCTCGAAAGCGACCGCGAGGGCGTCGAGGACCGCGTCTGGCGCGCCGTCGGGACGCTGAAGTACGCGCGGAGGATGGACACGTCCGAGGCGCTGAGGCTGCTCGGCGAGGTGCGCGTAGGCGCATCGCTCGGGATACTCCCGACCGACTGCGGCAGGCTCAACGAGCTGCTGTGGGCGGTACGGGCGTCCAACCTGTCGCTTTCGGCGGGGAAGGAGCTCTCGCCCGCCGAGCGCGACCGCAGGCGAGCCGAGCTGCTTCGCGGCATAGAGGAAGGTTCATTCAAGATATAAGTTTTTTGCAAAGCGCAGAAGGACATAATAACGGAGAACGGAGGTAATTGATATGTTTTCCTACAACTCCAGATTCACACAGCGTGCCGAGAACGCGATAAGGCTCGCGCAGGAGGCGGCGCAGGAGCTCGGCCACGGTTACGTCGGCTCGGAGCATATACTGCTCGGACTCATTCGCGAGACGGACGGCATAGCGTCCAAGGCGCTCGTCCGCGCCGGAGTGGACGGCGACGCGCTGAAGAGCGCCATCGTCGAGGCGATAGGCGAGGGACAGTCCGGCGCGCCGGTACAGGGCTTCACGCCGCGCGGCAAGAGGATAATCGAGCTCGCCATTGCCGAGGCGGCGCGCCACGGCCACAGCTACGTCGGCACCGAGCACATTCTGATGGGGCTGCTCCGCGAGAGCGACTGCGTCGCGGTACAGTTCCTTATGAGCCTCGGCGCGAACCCGCAGCAACTCTATTCCTCGCTCGAGCAGATGACCGGCTCCTCCGGCGGCGAAGCGCAGCAGAGCGGCGGCGAACAGCCGCGCGGAGGCCGCGCACAGCGCAGCGACCCGTCCTCGGCCGCGACAAAGACGCTCAACAAGTTCGGCCGCGACCTCACCGACATGGCCCGCGAGGGCAAGCTCGACCCGATAATCGGGCGCGACGAGGAGACCGCGCGCGTCATACGCATCCTCTCCCGCCGCACGAAGAACAACCCGGTGCTGATAGGCGAGCCGGGCGTCGGCAAGACCGCCGTCGCGGAGGGTCTTGCGGAGCGGATAGCCGCGGGCGACGTGCCCGAGACGCTGAAAAACAAGCGCCTCTTCTCGCTCGACCTCGGCGGTATGCTTGCCGGAACGAAGTACCGCGGCGAGTTCGAGGAGCGCATAAAGGGAGCAATAGACGAGGTGAAGGAAGCCGGCAACGTCATACTTTTCATCGACGAGATACACACGCTCATCGGCGCGGGCGCGGCGGAGGGAGCTATCGACGCCGCGAACATCCTCAAACCGGCTCTCTCGCGCGGCGAGATACAGGTGATAGGCGCGACGACAATAGACGAATACCGTAAGCACATCGAGAAGGACGCGGCGCTCGAGCGGCGTTTCCAGCCGGTCATGGTGGGCGAGCCCACCGAGGCGGAGACCGTCGAGATACTGAAGGGGCTCCGCGACCGCTACGAGGCGCACCACGGTCTGAAGATACCGGACGAGGCGATAAAGGCCGCCGTCGAGCTGAGCGCGCGCTATATCGGCGACCGCCGTCTGCCGGACAAGGCGATAGACCTGATAGACGAGGCGTGCAGCCGCGTGCGCATGGCGTCCGCCACGGCGCCGGATTCGCTCAAGGAGCTCGAGGAGAAGCTTGACCGCCTCGCCGCCGAGAAGGAGTCGGCGGTGACGAGCCAGGACTTTGAGCTCGCGGCGCAGCTCCGCGACGAGGAGAAGAAGACCCGCGAGGAGCTTGAGCGTGAGCGCGCGGAGTGGCAGGGCAAGAGCTCCGGTGAGCGCGGCTCGGTGTCGGAGGAGGACGTCGCGGCGGTCGTGAGCGGCTGGACGGGCGTTCCGGTCACGCGCCTCACCGAGGACGAGGCGTCGCGCCTGCTTCACATGGAGGACATCTTGCATCGGCGCGTTATCGGTCAGGACGAGGCGGTGAGCGCGGTGTCACGCGCGATACGGCGCGGCCGCGTCGGTCTCAAGGACCCGAAGCGTCCGACCGGCAGCTTTATCTTCCTTGGGCCGACGGGCGTCGGCAAGACCGAGCTCTGCCGCGCGCTTGCGGAGGCGCTCTTCGGCGACGAGAACGCCATGATACGCGTGGATATGAGCGAGTATATGGAAAAGCACTCCGTATCGAAGCTCATCGGTTCGCCTCCGGGATATGTCGGCTTTGACGAGGGCGGTCAGCTCACCGAGAAGGTGCGCCGCACCCCGTACTCTGTGGTGCTCTTCGACGAGATAGAGAAGGCTCACCCCGACGTGTTCAACATCCTTCTCCAGATACTTGAGGACGGACGCCTCAGCGACTCGCAGGGCCGCGTGGTCGACTTCAAGAACACGATAATCGTCATGACCTCGAACCTCGGCGCGCACGACCTCATGGAGCGGAAGCGCCTCGGCTTCGGCGAAACCGACGACGCCCCCACCGACGAGGAGATCCGCGCCACCGTCATGCAGCGCCTGCGCGAGGCTTTCCGCCCGGAATTCCTTAACCGCATAGACGAGATAATCGTCTTCCACCGCCTTGACAAGGAGACGATACGCGAGATAGCGCGCTCAATGTTTGACACCGTCGCAAAGCGTATAAAGGACGCGAGCGGAGTGGAGCTCACGGCGGACGACAGCGCGCTCGACCTCATAGCGGACGAGGGTTTTGACCCGACCTATGGCGCGCGTCCGCTCCGGAGGGCATTAAGCTCGAAGGTCGAGGACGCCGTCGCGGAGAAGATCCTCGACGGCAGCCTGAAGTCGGGCGATAAGGTCACTGCACGGGCACAGGACGGCGGGCTGGTGTTTGACAAACAGTGAAATGCGTAAATCGGGCGCTCACTTTGGTGAGCGCCCGATTTCGGCCTGTCAAAAACGTTCGTCAGGACTTTTTTGAGAGACTCAAAAGGACGACACCCTTTCGGGTGTCGTCCTTTAATTTGACCCTGTTTACGAACTTCTTACCGGAGGTACTGCGAACGCTGCATATAGCGGTCGAGAGCGTTCTGATACAACTCTTCCGCGCGGGCGATGTTCAGCGACTCAAGCTGCGGGACAAGCTCGGTCTCGTAGGTGTCGGCCGACTTCTGTCCGGTTATGACCAGCGCGGTCCACTCGGTGACGGCGGTGTTGCAGCCGCTCAGGATGCCAGAAGCCTCTGCGCCCTCGTCGGCGGTCAGGGTAACTCCGCCCGGCCACATCCAGTCGTTTCCGGCGGTGTCCCAAATCTTGGTGTAGTTGATCTCTTCCTCACTCAGCGCGCACCACTCGCGGCTCCAGATGCAGTAGGACGGTCCCATGTAGGCGGCGACCTTGTACTGGATGTTGGTGACGTTGCCGTACTTCTCCATCATCCACGGCTGATAGCACTCGATGTGTCCGTCGCCGTTGGCGTCGGTCTCGTCGACATAGTAGGTGGCGTTCACATCGCCCATCTCACCCTCGTACGGGCCCCAGTTGGAGGCGGTGACGCCGTCCGGGCTGAACACATAGTCCCAGTAGCGGCACGCAATCTCGATCTCATCGTCGGTGCAGCCGGTGGTGATGCCCATCGAGTAGTTGGTGCGTACAAGCTCCTGGGTCTGACGGATGTGAACGTCCTTTGAAACGTCCATATCGGCGGTCAGCTTCGGAGTCGCAAGCGCCGAGATGTGGAAGTCGGGCTGCGGATACAGCTCGCTTGTCGCGGCAATGTCCGCGAAGTTCGCAGCCATGGTGTAGACGAACTCGGCAAGTCCGATGTCGCTGTTTATCCAACGATCCTCGGCGGCATAGCTGCTCGCGTCGGCAATGTAGTTGGTGTTGATAAGTCCCTTGGCGTACCAGTCGGCCATCTTGGCAACGTAGTCCTTGAAGCCGGGCTGCATCGGCGAGTAGGTCGCCTTGCCGTCGACGTTCAGGATGCGAGAGCCGCCGCTGAGCACCGAACCGGTGCCGTACGAGCCGCAGATACTGCCGCCGACGTTAAGACCGCCGTTGGACAGGAAGAGCGCGCCCTGGTTGCCGTAGGTATAATCCTTAAACGCGGTCAGAACACGCTCCATACCGTCGATGGTCGAAGCATCCTCGATGGTCAGACCGGCCTTGTCTAGCCAGTCGCTGCGTACACCGAGTCCGAGCCAGGCGCCTTGGGCGTAGTCGACGATGTGATGCACGCCCCACAGGTTGCCGCTGTCCGAGATGGCGCGGATGAAGGTATCCTCGTCACGGTAGACGGTAGCCTTGTAGTTCGGCATGTACCGGTCGACCAGCTCGTTGAGGCGGCGCAGAACACCGTCGTTTATCGCCTTGTCAACTCCGCCGCTGTAATAGCTGGAGAAGAAGCTGATAAAGTCCGGATATTCGCGAGACAGTATCATGGCCGAGAAGGCCTCGTTCTCGCTGCCGACGCTCGGGTGGATGAAATTGAGGTGAACGCCGGTCTGATCCTCCATCCACTGATAGAACAGGTTGTCGTCGAAGCTCGTGTAGTCCTCGAACGAAGCGCTGTTGGGAACCCAGTAGTCAAAGGACACCTCGTCCGTGGTGAGGGGGAGTTCGATCTCGGTGTCTCCCGGCTCGGTCGAGGTCGGCGCCGCGTAGCTCGGATCTGCCGACGGCTCGGTCGACGTGGAAGCGCTCGGGTTTTCTCCTCCGTTTCCGCAGCCGGCAAGAAGCCCGGCCATCATGAGCACGGCGAGGAGAAAGGTAAGTGCTCTCTTCATCTGTAAATCCTCCTATTAATTTTTATATCCGATACAGTTTTCGGTTCTGCTGTACCCAGTATATTATACATATCTCGGACTGCTTTGTAAATTGGTAATATTTAACAAACAGTTGCGGGCTGCATCCGCTTCCGTTTCGGCTATTCGCTATTTTCCGTGAGAGCGGGCTGTATTTGGCGGCGACCCGGGCTCCGCCCGGACCCGCAAGGGAGATCCTCCCCTTGCCCCTCGCCGGGGAGGCAGGGAAACAGCATACGCCGTTACCCCGGCACGGGGGTATTCCGTGTCGCTGCGTCAGGGGCTTTTGCGGCATAAATCCCCGCTCCTGCCTCTCCTCATTACAGCACAAAAGATGGCAGCCACTTTCGTGGCTGCCATCTTCTTACCATATCACCATAAAGCGAGCTCCGGATTTTTTCGCGCCGTTCTTCGCAAGCAGCGCCGGCTCTATTCTTCCCGAAAGAGGCTCGTGCGGAGCGGAAGTCCCTTCGCGTAGGAGTAGAACCCGCGCATCGCGTCCGCGACTTTGCGCGCGGGCGGGAGCAGATTCCCAAGGGGGTGCACCATCAGCCACATCGGGACGTGGTAGACCTCGTAGTCTATCTCGCGGTACGCCGTGTAGCCGAGGCGCTCGTAGAAGCCTATCCGCTTCTCTCGGACGGTTCGTTCCTCCGCGTTTTCGGCGGTCTCCGGCCGCTCTGCTTCGAGGACGATACAGCGTCTGCCGCGTATCATTTCCAGAAGCTCGCGCATGAACCGCGTCCCGACGCCCCGACCCCTGTACCCGTCGTAGACGGCAAAGAGAAAGAGCATCACCGCGCCCGAGCGCTCGATGAGGAACGCGTAGCCGCGTTCCTCATCGTCTTCGACGTATATGTATCCGGTGTAGAGACCCCGGTCGAGCCCGTCCGCGAACATCCTCTCAGGAGGACGCTCATCCGCCGGGAAGTCGCGGTCGATGTGGCAGCGGTAGAGCTCGCGGAACCTGTCTCTTTCGAGAGGACGAAGCATACGTCCTTACTTGCCGGCTTCGGCAAGCGCCTGTTCTATCGCGTAGCTTATCTGGTCGGGGCAGCTCGTGGACTTCATGCCGCAGGTGGTGCCGCGCATACGCTCGATGGCGTCCCGCGCGTCCATGCCCTTCAGCAGACGGCTGATGCCCTTGAGGTTGCCGTTGCAGCCGCCGATGACCTCGACGGAAGCGATCTTGTCGCCGTCAAGCTCGACGTGTATCTCGCGCGAGCAGACTCCGGTGGGTGTATAAACAGTCATAATTTTTACCTCCGTGCAAAGATGTTTTGCGTATCACAGGGCTCAGCCCATGCAATCCTTGATGACGCGGGCGGCGTTCGTGTAGAATATCTTCTCCACGACGCGCTCCGGGATGCCCGCCTTCTTCAGCGCGTCCGCCACGAGCGGGACGCAGCCTGCGTTGTCGAGACCCTTCGGCCAGCCGCTGATGCCGTCGAAGTCGCTTCCGAGGGCGACGACGTCCTCACCCGCGACGTCTATCATGTGGACGGCGTGGCTCGCGAGGTCTTCGAGCGTGCAATCGTTGCCCTCGTCCTGGTTCTGGTTGAACATATCGCCGCCGCGCGGCGCGACAAAGTGGTCGAGGTAGTTGATGCCGGCGACGCCGCCCTTGTTCGCGAGCGCCTTCAGCATCTCGTCGGTGAGGTTGCGGGTGACGTTCGCGATGCTCCGCGCGCAGGAGTGCGAAGCGACGAACGGCTTTTTGCAGTTCTCGACGAGCGACCAGAAGCCGCCGTCCGAGAGGTGGCTAGCGTCCGGGATGATGCCGAGGCGCTCCATCTCCTCGACCATCTCTATTCCGTGGGGCGTGAGCCCCTCGGCGGAGAACTCGGGGGTGATGTTCGGCGAACCCGCGGCGTTCTTGAAGTTCCACGTGATGGTGACAAGGCGTAGCCCGCGCTCATAGAGCGCGCGCATCTTGTCGATGTCGCACCCGAAGATGCCGCTGTCCTCAACCGTGAGGAACGCGCCTATCTTCCCCTCGGCGTTCGCGCGTTCGAGGTCGGAGTAATTGCGGCAGAGCGTGATGCGGTCGGCGTTCGCGGCGAACTCCTTCTCGCCGTTCGCGAGCATGTCGAGGCAGCGGGCATACGGATCCTCCACGCGCGGGACGGGCATGAACATGGCGAAGAACTGCGCGCCGCAGCCGCCCTTCTCGAGCTTGTCGAGGTCTATCTGGCAGCTGTTCGAGGCGAGACCTTCGCCGCTCATCAGAAGACGGGAGAGCGTATCGCAATGCAAATCGATGTACTTCATGGGTATCTCCTCCAAAAATCGCGGTTAGTTGCGTACAATGATAATTATAGCGCATTTTCCCATAAAAGTAAAGAGCGCCGCGGGAAGTTTGCGAATAAATTTGCGCCCGCAGACTGCGGGCGCAGAGCGTACTACATCGCGAACTGTATCACGCAGAACGCGGCGTATATCGCGAGCAGCGCTATACCCTGCGCGCGGTAGAGCTTTCCCTTCGTGAGCGCCGGAACGGTGAGGAGCAGCATGACGGCAAACATCACCGGCAGGTCGAGCACGAGCGAGGCGTTGTGGCCCATGATTATCGAGTTTTCCGGAATATTGAACGGCGCGAGCGCTATCGAAGTGCCGCTCACGAGCACGAGGTTGAAGAGGTTCGCGCCGACGACGTTTCCGAGCGACAGCGCGCTGTGGCCCTTCGCGAGCGCCGTTATCGCGGTGACGAGCTCCGGAAGCGAGGTGCCGAGCGCGACGAACGTGAGTCCTATCACAGACTCGGGCACGCCGAGCCACTCGGCTATCTTCGTTCCGTTGTCGACGAGCAGACGCGCGCCGACGGCTATCAGCGCCGCGCCCAAAACAAGCATGAGGATGTCCTTCCAGAAAGGGCTCTGCTTTATCTCCTCCGGCGGCTCCGACGTCTCCGAGGCGTCCCCGGAGCGCATGTTCACGGCCGAGATGACGATGTACACGACAAACCCCGCGAGGAGCGCTATGCCCATCGGACGCTCGAACCTGCCCGTCGTGTAGCTTATGACGGCGTAAAAGACGGCGGCGATAAAGAAGAAGCAGACAGGCAGGCGGAGCGACTTCGAGTCGACCTTTCCGGGGCGGACGGAAATAGTTATCGCCGCTATAAGGGAGGTGTTGCATATCACCGAGCCGATGGCGTTGCCGTAGGCGATTTCGCCGTGGCCGCCGAGGGCGGAGGTGGTGGAGACCATGACCTCCGGAAGGGTCGTGCCGATG
Organism: uncultured Clostridia bacterium; assembly: GCA_947631015.1. GTDB lineage: Bacteria > Bacillota > Clostridia > Oscillospirales > JAAYOS01 > CANRIN01. Next base: position 23,521 of record CANRJS010000006.1, on the reverse strand, counting down.
CTGACGACGGTCGCGCCGATAAGCAGCTCGGACAGGCGGAACCGCCGCGCGATGCCGCTCGCTCCGTCCACAAACCAGTCCCCGCCCTTGATAAGCGCGACAAGGCCGACGATGAACAAAAGTATCGGTACAAGCATATCAGGCATGAAAATGTCCTCCGTGTGCGGGCGGGCGTCCCGCCGCGTCCGCCGTTATATGTGCAATTTCGGGCGACAGACCCGTGACGGCGTTCCGTGCAAAATGTTCACGCACGCCGTAAATAAAATTATACCACGCCTGCCGGAAATTACAAGGGGAAATTTGAGCTTTCTTCCGGAGGAAAATCTAAGGACAAAATTTGAGCGGCACAGCATAGTGTGCCGCTCACAGCTTCTCGAAAACCTCGTAGAGTTTCGCGCCGGAAGGCGCGAAATAAGTTCAATTTGTTTTTTCCGGTGGCGTGTACGTCGGGAAAAACCCATCTCGCGCAGCGTGCGTCGATTTTCCACCGCAGGCGGCAACCGCGCCTGTTCGCGCGGTGGAAGTTGGCGGCTCTGCCGACAACTTCGCGCAGGGGCGATTCACTCGTCCCGAGCATGTCAAATCCAAAGGGGTCCCCAAACGGCGTGAAACGCCGCTTTGGGGGAAGTATTTCAATCGGAAGGGCTCCCACGCGGTCACCGACCGCGTGGGAATTGCGTAGCGTAGCGCTTGCCGTCGGCAGAGCTCCGCTCTGTCCGACGGTCTCGCGGGAAACAGGTCGCGGGCGAAGCCCGCGTGATTTCCCGCGAAATTTTTCACTTCAGCGCCCGGAGGGCGTTGAGCACCGCGAGCAGGCAGACGCCCACGTCCGCGAACACCGCCGCCCACATCGGCGCAAGCCCCAGCGCCGCGAGAATAAGCACGACGCCCTTTGCCGCGAGCGCGAACGCGGTGTTCTCTCTCACGATGCCCACGGTGCGCCGCCCGACGCAGACAGCGTCGGTGACGCGCGCGGGCGAGCCGCTCATGATGACGGCGTTCGCCGCCTCGACGCTTATGCGGTTCCCGCCGTTCGCCATGGCTATCGAGACGTCCGCCGCCGCGAGCACCGGCGCGTCGTTGAGGCCGTCCCCGACGAACAGCACCTTCCCGCCGCGGCTGCGGAGCTTTTCCACCTCCGCGACCTTGCCCTCCGGCAGGAGACCCGCGCATACCGACGTTATGCCGAGCTGTTCCGCGGCCGTGCGCGCGGCAGCCTCCGCGTCGCCGGTGAGCATTGTTATGTTCTTCACTCCGAGGCCGCGCAGCGCCGCTATCGCGTCCGCCGCGCCGTCCTTCGGACGGTCGCCGAGGAGTATCACGCCGAGGTACTTTCCGTCCCGCGCGACGTGGACGGCGGTCGCGCCGGTCTCGGTGAGCCGCGCCGCGTCCACGCCGGCGCGCTCCATCAGCGCGGCGTTGCCGGCGGCGACCGTGCCGACGTCTGTCTCGGCTATGAGGCCGAGGCCCGCGAGCTCGGAGACATCCTTTGCCGGTGGGACTTCGCCTGCGGCGGCGACTATCGCCGCCGCGAGCGGGTGTGCCGAACGGCTCTCCGCAGAGGCGGCGGCGCGGAGAAGCTCCTCGCGTGTCACACCGTCCTCGGGGAGGACGTCCCGCACCTCGAATTTTCCCTCGGTGAGGGTGCCGGTCTTGTCGAATACCACCGAGAGCGAGCGGTCCGCAAGCGTCTCGAGCGCCGCGCCGCCCTTGACCATTATGCCACGCTTCGCCGCGCCGCCTATGCCGCCGAAGAAGCCGAGCGGTATCGACAGCACCAGCGCGCACGGACAGCTGGCGACAAGGAAGGTGAGCGCGCGGTTTATCCATTCTTTTGCGTCTCCCGAGGCAACGCCGCCTGCGACGGCTACGAGCACCGCGAGCCCCATCACCACCGGGGTGTAGATCTTCGCAAACCTCCGTATGAAGCTTTCGGTGGGCGCGCGGTTCTTTTCTGTCTCGTGCAGCAGGTCCTCAAGGCGCGCGGCGGCGGACTCGCTTGCGGGGTGCAGAGCCTCGACCGTCACAGCGCCGTCCGTCGATATGAAGCCCGCGAGCAGCTCGCTCCCCTCGGCGGCGGCGAGCGGCAGGCTTTCGCCGGTGAGGGAGGAGGTGTCAAAGCTCGCGCGTCCGCTCACGACCCTGCCATCCACCGGGACGCGCTCGCCCGCGCGGACGAGTACCAAATCGCCGACGGCGACCTGCTCGGGCGGGACGACCTTCACCTCGCCCCGCGCGTCGAGGAGGTTCGCGGTCTCGGGGCGCAGGTCGAGCATCGCGGAGATGCTCGAGCGCGAGCGGTCGACCGCGCGGTCCTGGAGCCATTCGCCTATCTGGTAGAGTATCACAACGGCGAGCGCCTCCGGCGTCTCGCCGATGGCGAGCGCGCCGACGCTCGCGACGACCATCAGCATACACTCGCCGAAAATCTCGCCCTTCCTAATGTCGCGAGCCATGCCTATCGCGAGGTCATAGGACGCGACGAGCCACGCGAGCACGCAGAGCGCGAGCGACGCGGGCTGCGGCATCGGGACGAGCATACCGACAGCGCCGAGAGCCGCGGCTGCGGCCATCCTCACCCACAGCACCCACGCGGGACCCTCGTCCTCGTCGCCGTCACAGCAGTCGTCCCCGTCCTCTTCACAGCAGGAGCAGGAGCGGCCCCTGAACAGTGTGGCGAGACCGTGCCGGTGTTCGTGGTCGTGACCGCACGAGCAGCCGTCATCATGGCAATGCTCGCACGCGCCGCCGTGGTCGTGGTGCTCGTGAGCGTGACCGTCCGCGTGTTCGTTCGTTCGCATGAGCATTTGTTCACTCTTTGAAGTAAAAATATCCTTCTCCGCCGCAGACGCGGCGTCTTTTACGCTTGCCATATTTGCTCCTCACTTTTATCACTGGTGTAGGTGCGCGCTCCGGCGCGCGCGGGGTCCGAACGTGCCTCAGGCGTGCTCGGTGTGGCCGATGTGCTCACGCGCGAGGCGGAAGATTCCGTCCACATGGTCGTCGTCAAAGGAGTAGCAGATCATCTTGCCGTCCCGTCTGGCGCGCACGAGCCGCGCCGCGCGGAGTATGCGGAGCTGGTGACTCACGGCCGTCCGCTCCATCCCGAGCGCCGCCGCAAGGTCGCTGACGCAGAGCTCGCCTTCGGCAAGCGCGGCGAGTATCCGCACGCGCGTCGGCTCGCCGAGCAGCTTGAAAAACTCCGCCATTCTCTCGACCGCCTCGGGCGCGGGAAGCGCCTCACGGGTCTGTTCTATGAGGGCGCTCGCCTCGTCCGGTATATCGCGGTTCGGCATACGCTTCACTCCTTCCAAATCAAAAAAACGTGTGAATATCTGTTCACGCGTTTAGTGTACCACACGCGCTCCGAAAATGCAATAGCTTATATTGAATTTTCCGGAAAAATTTTTTGTGCTGTACTCCGCGCGCGATATGTGGTATCATCAGTACATAACGGATGATCGCGGGTGAAAAATATGAAAGAATATCTCAGGACCTTCCTCCGCGCGGTGCTCGCGGGGCTGTGCATATCCGTGGGCGGCACGGTATACCTCATGTCGGAGAGCCGGATACTCGGCGCGGCTCTTTTCACCGTCGGACTTTTCACGATATGCGTCTTCGGCTTCGACCTCTTTACCGGCAAGGCGTGCTATCTGCCGGACAGGGGAGTGAAGTTCCTGCCGTCGCTCCTAGTGATATGGCTCGGGAACCTCGCGGGCACGTTCCTTGTGGGCACGCTCGAGCTCTGCACGCGGAACGGCGCGGCGCTCCGCGCCGCCGCCGAGACCGTCGCGGCGGCGAAGCTCGGGGACGGCATCCTCAGCATATTCATCCTCTCTTTTTTCTGCAACATGCTGATATACATAGCGGTCGAAAACTTCGCCCGCAACCCGCACGAGCTCGGGAAGTACGTCGCGCTGTTCCTCGGGGTGATGGGCTTCATCTTCTGCGGGTTTGAGCACTGCGTCGCGAATATGTACTACTTCACCGTCGCGGGCGCGTGGAGCCTCCGCACGCTCGGATACCTCGCCGTCATGAGCGTGGGGAACGCCCTCGGCGGTATGGCGCTGCACCTTCTGAAGAAACTCGGAGTGAAATCCCAAACGGTCAGCAGACCGTTTGGGAACCCTTCCGATTTAAATGCTCGGGGCAAATGAATTGCCCTTGCGCAAATTCGGCGCTGTGCGCCGAATTTAACCGCGCGAACCGGCGCGGAACGGCGCAATTAGCCGCGAAAGTCTGTCAAAAAACGGGACGTTCCTTTCGGAACGTCCCGTCATTTTGCGGTTATGTTAGGCTATGGCGTTGATACGCTTAACGAGGCCGGACTTTTTGTTGGCCGCGTTATTCTTGTGAATGACGCCTGCCTGCGCCGCCTTGTCGATCGAAGCCGCAGCCTGCTTGTACAGCTCGGTCGCGAGAGCCTTGTCACCCGCCTCGGTCGCTATCTTGACCTTGCGGATAGAGGTCTTCATTATCGACTTGACTATCTTGTTCTGCTCGTTCTTGGTCTCGCTCACCTTAACACGCTTTTTCGCGGACTTGATGTTAGGCATCCTGTCCACCTCCGTTCTTTCATTCAATAAGTACCGAAACACTCGGCCGGAAACATATTATATCATTTATTTTTCGGGATTGCAACAATAATTTTTGAAAAAATGCAAAAACTTTATCCGCTGTCAGTCAAGGCTTTTCGGGGAGGGGTATTTTTATGCCGGTACGCACCGATCTGGCGCTCGAAAGCCTGCGCCTCACGTCGCCGGAGGCCGGAGAGCTGGAGGGAATACGCTCGGAGGAACGCCTGCGCGGCGGGACGCACGTGGTCGAGGTGGAGGTTCTGAACGGGCGCGGCGCGGAGGCGATATCAAAGCCGGTGGGGAGGTACGTCACGGTGGAGGCGGGGCCGCTCCTGCCGGAGACGCTTCCCGCGCTCGCGGAGGCTCTTGCGGACGAGCTTGAAAGCTTCCTGCCGGAGGACAGGCTCGCGCCGGCGATGGTAGTCGGCCTCGGCAACCGCGCCGTCACGCCGGACGCGCTTGGCCCTTTGGCGGCGGAGCGCACGATGGTCACGCGCCACCTCGTCGAGTTCACGGGGGACGGGCGATTTCGCTCGCTCCGTCCGGTGTCGGTGCTGACGCCGGGCGTGCTCGGCACGACCGGCATCGAGTCCGCAGACCTGATAGCGGGCGCGGCGGAGCGGATGAAGCCCGCCGTTATCCTCGCCGTGGACGCGCTCGCGAGTCTGGACGTCACGCGCCTCTGCTCAACGGTGCAGATATCCTCCTCGGGGATAGTCCCCGGCTCGGGTGTGGGAAACAGCCGCGCCGCGCTCGACCGAGAGACACTGGGGGTGCCGGTCATAGCGGTCGGTGTGCCGACGGTGGTGGACGCCGCGACGGTGGCGGAACAGCTCACCGGCGCCGCGCCGCGCGAGAGCCGATACGGCTCGATGTTCGTCACGCCGAGGGATATCGACCGCCTCGTCGGGGGCGCGGCGCGGCTCGTCGGCGCGGCTATATCCATGGCGCTCCACGACGTGGATTACGACTACGCCGTGGAGTGGACGGAGGGACGATAAACACTAGCGGGAAATCGCGGCGGGCAGACAAATAAAATCGGGGCGGTGCGTCTGCACCGCCCATTCATTGGTTAAACAACCTCGTAGAGTTTCGCGCCGACAGGCGCGAAATGAAGTCAGATTCGTTTTTTCCGGCGGCGTGTACAATGCGCCCAACAACATATACCGCATCATACCTTTCACAGGGCGCATCAGACGTCGGCGCTCCGCGCCGACGTCCAACCTTGTACGAACCGGAGGACGAAAAAACTCTTTGCGCGAAGCGTGCGTCGATTTTCCGCCGAAGGCGGAAAATCGACGCGTAGCGGAGCGTCCGCCGTTGGCAGGGCTCTGCCCTGTCCGACGGTCTCGCGGCGAATTGGTAAAGGAGCGGGCAAAGCCCGCTCCTGCGATTCGCCGCGACTGTTTGTTTTACCGCCAGAGGTACTTTGCCGGGTTGACCTGAACGCCGTTTATCCGGATCTCAAAGTGGCAGTGAGGACCGGTAGTGTTGCCGGTCATACCGACGTAGGCTATTGTCTGCCCCTGCGAGACGTAGTCACCGACGCTGACGGCGAGGCGGCTGTTGTGTCCGTAAAGGGTCTGATAGCCGGAGCCGTGGTCGATGATGACGCATTTGCCGTAGCTGCCCTTCCAGCCGGCAAAGACGACCGTGCCGGAGTAGCTGGCCTGAACGCGGCCGCCGTAAGCTCCAGCGAAGTCTATCCCGGTGTGATTGTTCGGCCTGCCGCGCAGGGTGCGCCAGCCAAAGGAGCTCGAGATCATCTTGTAGCCGGGGAACGGGAGGACGAAGCTGCGGGTACCGAGGGTGATTATCTCATCCTCCGGCTCGGTGAGGACTTCTTCGTTTACGACGTTCTTCTCGCGAACCTTGCCGTCTATGCTCACTATCTCGCTCGTGACGCGCCTGAGTCCGTCAACGCCGCGCTTGGTGACGATGCTGTCGCCCGACCAATAGGAGGAGGAGTAGACGTACTGGGTGCCGTGCTCTATGGCAACGTCCTCGCTCACTATCTCGGTGGTGCGGACGCTCATCAGCGGGACGGCCTCGCTTATAACTATCTCGTCGCCCGCGAGTATCGCGGCGGGGTCAACGTCCGGGTTCATCGCGGCGAGCGTATCCTCGCTCATGCCGTGGCGGGCGGCGATGTCGCTCCACAGGTCGCCCTCCTGCACGGTGTAGGTCATGGTCTCGACCGAGTTGGAGTGAATGATGTCGCTTATCTCGTCAAGCGACCGGCGGTTCTCGCTTGCGGTATACTGGAGAGTGACGGCGATGTTCTCGAGCAGCTCGACGCTGTCCGCGCCCCGCGCGGACGCCTCGGCGGAGGCGAGCACGTCGTCGGCCATCTTCTCGAGGGCTTCTCCGTCCTCATTGGCGCCGATGATTTTTCCGTCCACCGTCATGACGTAGAGCTGGCTTATCTCGTCGATGTCGCCGAAGAGGGCGCGTTCGACCGACGCGGTGTCAAGCTCGCCGCCTTCCTTTGCAAAGAGGTCGAGCCGATAGGTGACGTCGGTATCGAGGAAGTAGGGCCTGCCGAGTATTGCGCCGGCCTTTGCCTCGACGCTCTCTATGACTTCGTTGAACTGCTCGCGGTCGCGGACGTAGCCGACAGGCTCTCCGTCCACAAGCACCTCGAGGCCGACGCCGACGAACGCGCCGGTGATGACGAGCGCGACCGCCGCGAACAGCACCGCGACGCCCGCCGTGCGCGGAAGAGTCTCGCGCCGGCCGCTGCCGGAAACGGCGGAGACGGCGCGGAACGCAGCGCGGCGAAGTGCCTCACCCACGGACACGGCCTTCTCACGGACGACTGCCGCCGCCGCACGGACCTTCATGCCGATGGCACGGAGCGGACGTGCCGCCGCGCGGTTCTTTCTCGATATATCTCTATTTTCTTTTCCATCGGGGGCGGATACGGTATTGAAATTTTCCGCGTCCTGATGTATAATTCTCTCGACCATAATTTTCTCCTTTTGTGCCTGCCTGTGTCATTTTCTCCCGTTTACGAGAGATTTATCTCTGTTTTATGACACAAAGCTCAAAAAGTTACAAACAGTATCAAAACAGTTACAAAACGGTTACAAAAATATAATACCCCACATTTCACATAATGTCAAGCATTACCGCATAAATTTTTCTTCAGGCTGCCGGATTTCGCGGAATATCCCGCTTTTCCACAATATTTTCCACAATCTGTATGTGCAAAGGAGCCTCGGGGCTGCGCGTCGGCGCGGCGGGGCGAGAGCCGTTCTGTTACGGTTTTTGTAACAATCCCCTCACCGCGCCGCGATCTCACGGCGCGGTGAGGCTCGGATATCACCAATATTTATAATGTATAAGGAGCTGCGTACATGGACAACACAACGAACTTTCATTCTCTGAACGCCTCAGAGGTGCTTGCGGCGGAGAAGTCCTCTCCGCGCGGGCTTGATACCTCCGAGGCGGACGGACGTCTCGCCCGGTACGGCGAGAACCGGCTCGAGGAGGGGAAGAAGAAGTCCCTGTTCTCGTGCATAATCGAGCAGTTGAAGAACCCGATGATAATCGTCCTCATCGTCGCGGGCACGATAAGCGGAGCCTTCGGCGAGTGGGTGGATATGCTGATAATCTTCGCCGTCGTCGCGCTGAACACCGTCATGGGCATCGTCCAGGAGGGCAAGGCGGACGCGGCGATAGCCGCTCTCAAGAGCATGACGAGCTCGACGGCGAAGGTCCGCCGCGACGGAACTACCGTCCTGCTCCCGGTGGAGCGGATAGTCCCGGGCGACATAGTGGAGCTCGAGGCGGGCGACTGCGTCGCGGCCGACCTGCGGCTCATCGAATCGGCGTCGCTGAAGATCGAGGAGGCCGCGCTCACCGGCGAGAGCGTTCCCGCGGAGAAGGACGCCTCCGCGCGCGTGGACGCGTCCGCAGTCCTCGGCGACAGGGTGAACATGGCGTACAACGGCACCTCGGTCGTCTACGGACGCGGAGCGGGCGTCGTCGTCGCGACAGGAATGAACACCCAGATGGGTCACATAGCCGGTTCGCTCCTCGCGGCGGAGGAGAAGCAGACGCCGATACAGAAGAAGCTCGCCGAGCTCTCGAAGGTACTCACCGTCCTCGTCCTCGCGATATGCGTCGTCATAATGGCGGCGACGCTTATACGCGACTGGCGCTCCGGCGTTCTCAGCGCCGTATCCGCGATAGACGCGTTCCTGCTCTCGGTGTCGCTTGCAGTGGCGGCGATACCGGAGGGACTTCCGGCGGTCGTCACGATAGTCATGGCGCTCGGCGTCGAGCGGATGGCCGACAGGGGCGCGATAATCCGCAAGCTCCCGGCGGTCGAGACGCTCGGCTGCACGCAGATAATCTGCTCGGACAAGACCGGAACGCTCACCCAGAACCGCATGACTGTCGTGAAGGTCGCGACGGCGGCGGGGCTGCATGACGCGGACGGCATCTCGGCGGGGCTTGTTGTGGAGCGCCTTGTCGAGGCGATGGCCTTCTGCAACGACACTCACCGTTCCCCCGAGGGCCTTGTCGGCGACCCGACCGAGACCGCGCTTGTGGCTTTTGCCGATAAGCTCGGCTACCCCGTGGACAAAAAGCTCGCCGCCGCCCCGCGTTCGGGAGAGTATCCGTTCGACTCGGAGCGCAAGCTGATGACTACGTTCCACGCGACGCACGGGCAGTTCATCCAGTACACGAAGGGCGCACCGGACGTGCTGCTCGACCGCTGCGACCGCATCCTCACCGAGGACGGCATTGCGGATATGGACGACGAGACCCGCGCCCTCATACGCGGAATGAACGACCGGATGGCGGGGGAGGCTCTGCGCGTCCTCGCCGCCGCGATGGAGCTCCGCGAGACCGTGCCCGCCTCGAGCGAGCTCGGCGAGTACGGGCTCGTGTTCCTCGGCATGTACGGCATGATAGACCCCGCGCGTCCCGAGGTTAAGGACGCGGTCGAGGTCTGCCGCCGCGCCGGCGTCCGCCCGATAATGATAACCGGCGACCACAAGACCACCGCCGTCGCGATAGCGCGCGAGCTCGGCATCCTCCGCGAGGGGCAGCTCGCCCTCACCGGCGCGGAGCTCGACAGGATAAGCGACGAGGAGTTCAGGGCGACGGTCGAGCGCTACTCGGTCTACGCGCGCGTGAGCCCGGAGCACAAGGTCAGGATAGTGGAGGCGTGGCAGTCGCGCGGCAAGGTCTGCGCCATGACGGGCGACGGCGTCAACGACGCGCCCGCGCTCTCCCGCGCGGACATCGGTGTCGGCATGGGAATCACCGGCACCGATGTCACGAAGAACGTCGCGGATATGGTCCTCACCGACGACAACTTTGCCACGATAATCGTCGCCGTCGAGGAGGGGCGCAAGATATACGCGAATATGCGCAAGTGCGTCCAGTTCCTGCTCAGCTGCAACCTCGCGGAGGTGCTGAGCGTACTTGTAGCGACGCTCTCCGGCTTCTCGCTTCTGCACACCGTCCAGATACTCTGGATAAACCTCGTCAGTGACACGTTCCCCGCGCTCGCGCTCGGTATCGAGCCGGCGGAGCCGGACTCGATGAACACCCCGCCGCGCAGCGCGGACGAGGGAGTGTTCTCCGGCGGCGTCGGCATAAGCGTAGCGTATCAGGGCATCTTCCTCACGGCGATGACGCTTATCGCCTACTTCATAGGGCGCGCGCACTCGCCCGAGACCGCGACGACGATGGCGTTCTGCACCCTCACACTTTCGCAGATGTTCCATTCCCTCAACGTCCGCAGTCTCTCGGGAAGTCTCTTCAAGATAGGTTTCTTCGGCAACCGCTTCGCGTGGGGAGCCATCATCCTCTCGGTGGTGCTCACCGTGCTTATCACCACGGTTCCCGGCCTCAACGCGATATTCCACCTCCAGGCGCTCAGCCTCGGCGAATGGGCGGCGGTGTTCGGACTTTCGATAGCGCTCATTCCGGTCGTGGAGCTCGTGAAGATACTCAAGAGGCGGCTCGGCATCGGTCACCGCGGCTGAGGTTTGACAGCCGTTTCCGGATAAGTTATAATGATACGGCGGGGCGAAGTCGCCCCGCCGTATTCAGTGAATGGAGGATATTTCAATGTCCGCTCTTACAAAAAACGCATCCCGCACGCGGCGGCTCACCGCCTGCGCCGTCATGGCCGCTGTCTGCTGTCTGCTCGGACCGGTATCCGTGCCGATAGGTCCGGTCCCTATCTCGCTCGGCACGCTCGGGATATATATGTCGGTGACGCTGCTCGGGTGGCGTCTCGGCTCGCTTGCGACGCTTGTGTACCTGCTCCTCGGACTTGTGGGACTGCCGGTCTTCACCGGCTTCATGGGCGGCGCGGGACGGCTCTTCGGCCCGACCGGCGGCTATCTCATGGGCTACTTGCCGATGGCGCTCGTAAGCGGCGCCGTCATAGACGCGGCGGCGCGCCGCTTCGCGGGCAGAGGAGGGAAGCTAGCCGTTCTCTCGGCGGCGGTGCAGATCCTCGGGATGGTGCTCGGCACCGCCGTGCTGTACGTCTTCGGGACGGCGTGGTTCTGCGTGCAGAGCGGCTCGGCGCTGAGTCACGCGATAGCCGTCTGCGTCACGCCGTTCATACCGTTTGACATAGTAAAAATCGCGGTCGCCGCGACGGTCTGCGGGACGATACGCCGCCGCCTCGAGCAGGCGGAGCTTCTGTAGGCGATAGGAGCGAACCCACGGCGTTTACGGTGCTTCCGTTTGCCGCAGCGATTTTGCGGCGAGTCGCCGAAAAAACACTTCTATAATGTACGCGCGGCGCGGATAGACACCGCGCCGCGCGCTCCGATGGGGGATGAAGTCATGGGTACCCGCGCCGCTGCAAACACGGGCGAGCTGTTCACGAACCGCGACCTGCGGAATATGATAATCCCGCTGCTCCTCGAGCAGCTGCTTATCATGCTCGTCGGCATAGCGGACACGCTGATAATAAGCTACGCCGGGGAGGCGGCGGTGTCCGGCGTCGCGCTCGTCAACCAGTTCAACACGATATTCATATACATTTTTACTGCGCTCGCGGGCGGCGGAGCAGTTGTGATAAGCCAGTACATCGGCAGGGGAGAGAACGACCTTGCCTGTGTCTCGGCAAGCCAGCTCCTGATGTTCTCCGCGCTCTTCTCGGCGGCGATGGGCGCGGCCGTACTGCTCGGACGCCGCGCGATATTCGGGCTTCTGTTCGGACAGGTCGAGCCGGATGTCATGGACGCCTGCATGACCTACAGCCGGATACTCGCCTTCTCCTACCCGGCTATCGCGATATACAACGCGGGCGCGGCGGTCTACCGAAGCATGGGCCGCACGAACGTTACGATGTACATATCCTTTGCCGCAAACGTGATAAACGTCTCCGGCAACCTCATAGGAGTGTTTCTGCTGCATGCGGGCGTCGCAGGCGTGGCGTATCCGTCGCTCATAGCGCACTGCTTCTCCGCTGTCACGGTCACTGTGCTCTGCTTCCGGGGGAAGCGGCCGGTGCATTACCGACTCCGCTCGATATTCGCGTGGGACGCTAACATGCTGAAAAACATACTTCGCATCGCCATACCCAACAGCGCCGAGAACGGCGTCTTCCAGCTTGTGAAGGTCGCGCTCACGAGCATCGTCGCGCTGTTCGGTACTAGCCAGATAGCCGCGAACGGCGTCGCGCAGACGCTCTGGTCGCTCTCCGCCTCCGCCTCGAACTCGATGGGCACGGCGTACATAACCGTCATCGGACGCTGTATGGGCGCGGGAGATACCGACGCCGCCGACTTCTACTTCAAGAAGCTCACCAAGTGGACGATACTCATCTCCACCGCGTGGAACGCCGTGTCCTTTGCCATCACGCCGATAGTGTGCGCGCTCTCGGCGCTCGAGCCGGAGACGCAGCACCTCGTGCTTATTCTCGTGCTGATACATAACGTGTTCAACGCGTTCGTGTTCCCGTTCTCCGGCGGTTTCAGCAACGGGCTCCGCGCCGCGGGCGACGTGAAGTACACGATGTACGTCACGATATTCTCCACGATAGTCGGGCGGCTCGCGCTCTCCTACCTGTTCTGCATAGTCTTTGACTGGCAGGTCATCGGCGTCGCGCTCGCGATGTGCTGCGACTGGGTGATCCGCGCGGTGCTGTTTATACACCGTCAGCGCTTGGGAAAGTGGAAGAACTTCAAAGTCATATAGATTTTGAGGGCTTCACCCGCTGACGACACGGTCTTGACACATCCGCCTGCACGTTATATAATTCAGTAGTTTGGAATATGTATGCGCTCTGCGGCGCAAATCCGGAATTTGAGGTGATATTTATGGTACCGACTCCCGAGGAGGCTCTTCGCCTTGTCGAGGAATACAACGAGGGCGAGTTTCACAGAAAGCACGCGCGAACGGTCGGCGACGTGATGCGGTGGTTCGCGGTCGAGCTCGGTTACGGAGACGAGGCGGACTTCTGGCAGACGGTCGGCATACTGCACGACCTGGACTTCGAGCGCTGGCCGGAGGAGCACTGCGTAAAGAGTCAGGAAATAATGCGCGGGCTCGGGATAGACGAGCGCGTCGTCCGTGCTACCGCGAGTCACGGCTACGGTCTCTGCGTCGACATAAAGCCGGAGCACGAGATGGAGAAGGTGCTGTACGCCACAGACGAGCTCACCGGCCTGATAGGTGCGGCGGCGATGATGCACCCGTCGAAGAGCGTGAGCGACCTCGAGGTCTCGTCGCTGAAAAAGAAATTCAAGGACAAGAAGTTCGCCGCCGGCTGCTCCCGCGACGTGATACGCGACGGCGCGGAGATGCTCGGCTGGGATCTCGACACGCTCTTTGAGCGCACGATACTTGCCATGCGCGCAAGCGAAAACGTAGACTGATAAATCGGGGCGGTGCTTTCGCACCGCCCCGAACCGTTTCATCTGCCTTCCTTTCGCCACTGCATGAGCTCCCGCGCCTCCTTGCCGGTGATATGCTCCGGCGTGAGCTCTATGACGGCGACGGCGGCAAACTCGCGGTCTATCGCACCGGCAAGCCCCTCCGGGCTGTCCGACGGGTGGTACTTCCGTCCGAGCGTTTCGAGCGCCGCGCGGATCTCCGCCGCGTCCTCGAGCACGCGGGCGCGCCCGAAGACTATCACGCTTCGGAAGTAGGTCGTGTACTCCTCCGGCACAACGTCGTCCTTATCCACGACGCAGAAGGACACCTTGCCGCACGCGCGGACAGCGTCCATTTTGTGTCCCTGCCTTGCGCAGTGGAAGTACAGCTTTCCGTCCGCGAATACGTAGCTCAGCGGAACGGCGTAGGGATACCCTTCGTCGCCGAGGACGGCGAGCACGCCGCTCGTCCCGCGCGAAAGTATTTCACGGCAGACCTCGCGGTCGAGCTCCTGCGCGCTTCTTCTCATTTTGCGAAACATAAGTCTTCTCCTCTTTTCCGTGCGGCGGACGTTCCCGCCGAATAACGTACAGGCCGGCAGCTCGTGCCGGCCTGTTTTGCGCTTTTACGGGTCGCGCGGGCTCAGAATATCTTCGAGTAGACGCTTTTCTCCTGCGTCCAGCCCTCTATCTCCTTCGCGCCGACCGCGCGGACGTAGAACGGCTTCGCATCCTCCGCCGCCCAGCCGATTATCGCGTAGCCGTAGCCCATGTCCCGCATAGAGCGGAGGCAGAGCCGCAGCAGCGCGGCGCCGATGCCGCGCTTGCGCATATCCTCCCGGACGCCGGTCGGGCCGAAGTAGCCGCGCGCCGTCGCGTCATAGCAGGCAAAGCCGACGACCTCGCCCTCCGTGACCGCTATCCAGCACCGCGCGGGCGACTCGGAAAACGCCGCCTCGCACTCGTGCGCCCATCCGTCCGAGAAGTTCTCGCGGATGAACGCCAGCACCTTGCCCTTGCTCGGAGCTATCGGGCGAAGGAACCGCACTCCCTCGAGCGAGCGCCGCGCAAGGTCGGGCTCGAGCTCGACGTCGTAAAGGTTGACAAGCATATCGCTCATGGCTTTACCTCCTCTGTGTGTACGGGGACGTCTTTACTCCTCCTCTGTCGCCGTGACGACGATGTGCAGCTCGTCGAGCTGCTTCTGCGTGACCTCGCTCGGAGCGCTCATCATCAGATCCTGCGCGTTCTTGTTCATCGGGAAGGGTATGACCTCGCGTATCGACTCCTCGCCCGCCATCAGCATCACCATTCGGTCGACGCCGGGGGCTATGCCCGCGTGCGGCGGCGCGCCGTAGCAGAACGCGTTGTACATTGCGGGGAACTTGCTCTTGACGGCGTCCTCGTCGAGCCGGACGAACTTGAACGCCTCTATCATTATCTCGGGCTCGTGGTTCCGCACCGCGCCGCTCGACAGCTCAACGCCGTTGCAGACGAGGTCGTACTGGTACGCGAGTATCGAGAGCGGGTCTATCTCGCCCGCCTCGGCCTTCTTCAGCACCTCGAGGCCGCCCTGCGGCATCGAGAACGGGTTGTGGCAGAACTCGAGTTCGCCGGACTCCTCGCCTATCTCGTACATCGGGAAGTCGACTATCCAGCAGAATTCGTAGCGCTCGCGGTCGATGTACTCGTCGCAGGCGCTGCCGAGGAGCTTCAACAGTGCGCCGGCGGTCTTCTGCGCCGTGAGGCGTGCGGGGGAAGCGGCGATACCCACAAAGTCGCCCGGCTTCAGACCGAGCGCCGCCGTGACGGCGTCCTTCACCGGCGCGACGAACTTCGCTATGCCGCCGACCGGCTCGCCGTTCTCGTCGAGGCGGAACCAGTAGGTCTTTTCGGCGGTCTGCACCTCCACGTCGCTTATGAGCTTGTCAATGAACTTGCGCGGATGGTTGAAGCTCGGGGCGACGACGGCGTAGATGTTCGCGCCCTCGAACGGCCCGAAGCCGCACCCGCCGAGCGCTTCGGTCGCGTTCGTCAGCTCGAGATGTATACGGAGGTCGGGCTTGTCCGAGCCGTACTTCTCGAGCGCCTCAAGGTAGGGTATCCTCTTGAACGGCGCGGACGCGGGGTACCTTCCGAACTTCGTGAATATCGGGGGAAGGACCGCCTCGAGCACGCCGAACACGTCCTCCTGAGACGCGAAGGCCATCTCCATATCGAGCTGGTAGAACTCGCCGGGGGAGCGGTCGGCGCGCGCGTCCTCATCGCGGAAGCAGGGCGCTATCTGGAAGTAGCGGTCAAAGCCGGAGGCCATGAGCAGCTGCTTGAACTGCTGCGGCGCCTGCGGAAGCGCGTAGAACTTGCCGGGGTGGTTGCGGCTCGGAACGAGGTAGTCGCGCGCGCCCTCGGGGCTCGACGCGGTGAGTATCGGCGTCGTTATCTCGAGAAATCCCTGCTCGGTCATCGCCGCGCGGAGCGCCGCGACGACCTGACAGCGGAGCACGATGTTCTTCTTCACGTCGGGGTTCCGAAGGTCGAGGAAGCGGTACCTGAGGCGCGCTGTCTCGTCCGCCTCCTTTGAGCGGTTTATCTGGAAGGGCAGCTCGTTGTAGCGGCAGCGGCCGAGGACTTCCATCTTTGTCGGGACGACCTCGATGTCGCCGGTGGGCTGCTTGGGGTTCTTGCTCGCGCGCTCGCGCACAGCGCCGTCCACCGCGACGGTGGACTCCTTGTTGAGCGCCTTGAACTCGGCTATGAGCTCCGGGGTCTCGAGCACGACTTGGGTCGTGCCGTAGAAGTCGCGGAGCACCGCGAAGGCGAGCTCCGAGCCCACCTCGCGAAGATTCTCGAGCCATCCGCAAATGCGGACGGTCTCGCCCACGTTTGTCATGCGGAGCTCGCCGCAGTTGTGTGTTCTGGACTGTACCATGGTCTTAACGCCTCCAATATATTTCGGCCGGCGGGGCGGCGAAGTGCCTTCCCGCCGGGAATTTCCGTCACTTTTCCGCCACTATCGGGCGCTTCTTCTCTGCGGACAGAACATCTGCCGCGAGTTTTGCCGCTTCCTCCGGCTTCATGCGATTCTGCTCGCCCGAACGCATATCCTTCAGGGACACCTCGCCCGCAGCAAGCTCGTCTTCGCCGATGATGGCGATAAACGGCACACCGAGCCGGTTCGCGTAGTTCATCTTGCCCTTGAACTTCTTCTCCTCGAAGTACACCTGAGTCCTCACGCCGGCGCGGCGGAACGCCTCCGCCGCCGCTATCGCGGCCGCGCGGTCGGAGGTCATCGGAATCACCAGAACGTCCGCCGTCGAGCGCCGGGCCTCGGTATCTATGAGTCCCATGTCGCAGAGCGCCCAGTAGAGCCGCGAGAGACCTATTGAAATTCCCACGCCGGGCAGACGGCGCTCGGTGTAGTTTGAGGCGAGGTTGTCGTAACGCCCGCCGGAGCAGGGCGAGCCAATCTCCGGGTAGTCAAGCAGCGTCGTCTCGTACACCGTGCCGGTGTAGTAGTCAAGGCCGCGCGAAATGGTGAGGTCGACGGCGAAGTTTTCGTCCGGCACGCCGAACGCGCGGACACCCTCGACGACCTTGCGGAGCTCGTCGAGACCTTCGTCGTAGAGCGCGTTCGAGCCGCGCAGGGTCTCAAGGAACGCGAGCGTCTTATCGCCCGTGCCGGAATGCGCCATGAACGACAATATCCCGTCCGCCTTGTCCGCGGGAATGCCGAGGTCGTCCGTAAAGATGGCGCGGACCTTCTCCTCGCCTATCTTTTCGAGCTTGTCCGCCGTCCTCATTATCTCCGCCGAGAGACTGCCGAGGCCAAGGCTCTCATAGAACCCGCCGAGCAGCTTGCGGTTGTTTATGCGTATGCGGAAGCGGGTGATGCCCCAGCGGGTGAAAACCTTGTATATTATCGCAGGCATCTCGGCGTCGTTCATAATGTTGAGCGAGCCGTCGCCCACAACGTCGATATCCGCCTGATAGAACTCGCGGAAGCGTCCCCTCTGCGGCCGCTCGCCGCGGTAGACCTTTCCGATATGATAGCGCTTGAACGGGAAGGAAAGCTCCCCCGCGTGCTGCGCGACGTACCGCGCGAGCGGCACGGTGAGGTCGAAGCGGAGCGCGAGGTCGTTTTCGCCCTTTGTGAAGCGGTACATCTGCTTGTCGGTCTCTCCGCCGCCCTTTGCGAGAAGTATCTCGCTGAGCTCTATCGCGGGCGTGTCGAGCGGCACGAAGCCGAAGGACTCGTACACCTCCTCGGCTATCCGCCGCATCTCGTCAAAACGGAGCTGCGCCCCCGGCAGCAGCTCTATAAAGCCGCTGAGAATACGCGGCGTCATTATCTCACCCATCACATATCCTCCATAAGATCGTCTTTTCTGTGCTCCTCCGAGCGGCGGCGTCCCAGCTCCTCCGTGCTCCGGGCATAGTCGAAGCGGCGGCGCCCGTCTCCGTTGTACTCCTCCCGCAGGGGACGGTAGACGTGCGAAAAGTCGTCCTCGCGCGGGCCGCCGCAGTACCGGCAGTAGCCGTACCAGCGCAGACCGTCCGGATCTCTGCACGCGCCGACAAGCCGGCATCCGTAGGTGCTGAGCACACGGCTTGTCGGCATATCGTCGCAGATATTTCTCGTCCTGAGCTCGTAAATGCCGCAGCTCCGCGCGAGCATCGCCGCGAGAAGCGTTATCTCGCCCACCCGCCATTCTCTGCCGGGTCCGGGCTTTGCGGCCTGCCTCAGCGCGCTGACGCAGTTCTGTCCCGGGCGGAACCAGTTCTCGCCGGGGAAGCGTCCGAGGTGTTCGTCACGCTCCTCTACCTCCCACTCGAGACCGAATACCGGCTCCGGCGTCACGGCGCAGGCCGCCGTCAGCGCTCCGTCGCGGCGGGTGTACCACAAGAGACCCTCCTCGACATCCCGCTCAACGCGGTCGTACATCGGCAGAGCCTCCGCAAGCTCCTGAGGCGCGGCGTTCCGCGCCTCACGGTAGAGGGCGATGACTGCGTCGAGGTCACTTCGCTCCGCACGGATAAAGTCCGGACGTTTCATTCGGATGTGATCCGTGTCCACGACCATCCGCACATTTTCCGGTATTCCCGACATGTGACCCCTCCGAAACGCCGGCCTATCTGCCGACGGTGATGTTGCGCCAGTCGAGGTCGCCCCTCTCGAGGCCGAGTATGAGCATCTCCGCCGTGGCGACGTTCGTCGCCATCGGTATCGTATTAAGGTCGCAGAGACGCAGAAGTCCTTCTATATCCGTGTCGCTCATCGGGTCGAGCGGATCGCGGAGGAAGATGACCATATCTATCTCGTTGTAGGTTATCCGCGCGCCGATCTGCTGGTCGCCGCCCTGACGTCCCGTAAGGAACCGCTGTACCTTGAGCCCGGTCGCCTCGCTCACGAGCTTTCCGGTCGTGCCGGTGGCGCAGAGCGAATGCTTGGAAAGTATACCGCAGTAGGCGATACAGAACTGCACCATAAGCTCTTTCTTTTCGTCATGTGCGATAAGCGCGATATTCATCTGTTCCGTTCCCCTCTCTTTTTATCTGAAGCCGCGTCGGAACCGCGTTTTCCGTCCGATCCGTTATATCTGATTTGTACCGTATGTGTGTGGCGTCCCGCGCCGCGCGGGCTATCGCAGGAACTCCTTCGCTATCGGAACGCTCTCGCCCACGAGACGCTTGGCTATCCGCAGATACGCGGCCGCCGCGCCGTCCGAAGTGGTAAGCACGAGCGCTTCGCCGCGGTTCGAGCATGCTATCACCCGCTCGTCCTCGGGAACGACCCCGATGAGCGGGATGCCGACAGCGTCCATCGCGTCGTCCGCATTGGGCGCTCCGCCGGACGCCATGAGCGACGGTCTCGCGCGGTTCAGCGCGAGACGGAGCTCGAGGTGCCTGCCGCCGACGCGCTCGAAGAGCCGCGCCGCCGCCTCCGCGTCCCGCAGGCTTGTCCTGTCCGGAGTGGTGACGATTATCCCCGTTCCGGACACCTTCGAGCAGCTCCGCACGACCGACCCGAGCCCCGCGGGGCCGTCCACAAGACAGAAGTCGTATGCCGAAGCGGCGTAGCTGATAAGCGCCGGAAGGAGCTTCAGTTCCTCGTCGTTCATACTCGGCGGAGCGGCAAGCAGGTAGAGACCGGGTATGTCCGGATGCTCCGCCGCCGCGTCTCCGAGAGCCGCGTCCCTGCGGAGGACGTCTCCCAAATCGAGCGCCGTGACGTCGTTCATTCCGAGCGGTATATCGAGGTTGCGGAGCCCGACGTCCGCGTCGATGCAAAGCGTCCGAAAGCGCATCGCCGCAAGGCAGGACGCGACTCCCGCCGTAAAGGACGTCTTTCCGACGCCGCCCTTTCCGCTTGCGACGAAAACAGCCTTGCCCACCTTCGCGACCTCCGACCGAAACCTCGAATAGAAATTTTACCACTTTGTTATTATAACAAACAAGCCGTTTTCCTGCAACCCCTTTTTATGCAGAAAGTCGGTTTTTTCAAGGTCTTGCAATGCTTCCGGCGATGTGCTATCATAATATCCGTAATGAATGGCACATATAGGAAATTCTTTCCTGCCGCCGGGTCAATTTGCTTTGCCCGCCGGCGGGAGATTTCCTCCGGCGATAAAAATGTCGATGAGCAAAGGTGGTATATCTATGTCAAAATGGACTACGGCGTTCGCCCTCGCACAGCGCGAACAGCCCCAGAATTTCTTCGATTTCGGACAGGTGCGGCTGAAGGACAGCACCGTGCGTTTCGGCTTCCCCGCGCGCTTCGACGGCGCGGCGCTCCGCGTCACGCTCTCCAACTGCGAAAACCCCAAGCCCTACGGCGTAGGCGGCTTCGCGGCGCATGTCCTGCGCGGCGGCAAGACCGTCGCGAGCGTCGGGATAACCTTCCCCGCGGACGAGATACCGGCGGGCGGCACGCTCACCTCCGAGCCCGCCGCCGTCGACGTGAAGTATACCGACACGATCGTCCTCTCCTACTTCCTGCCCGAGACGCCGCGCACCTGCTCGAACGTCTTCCAGTCGGTCGTGGGGGACGGCGACCTCCACTCCGAGCCGTCGTTTGAGGGGCAAGACTTCGAGTCGATACCTCTCGTCGCCGCGGTCGACCTCCTCACGGAGGACGACTGCCACGCGATCGCCGTATTCGGCGACTCGATAACGCAGATGCGCCTCTGGACCGACTTCGCCGCCGAGCGCTCGGCGGCGCTCGCCCCCGGCAAGGTGAGCTTCCTCAACCTCGGGATAGGCGGGAACCGCCTGCTTCGCGACACGCATTTTGCGCGCAGTACGAAGGTGCAGTTCTTCGGCCGCGCGGGGCTCAAGCGCTTTGAGCCGGACACGTCGATCCTCTCCGGCGTTACGCGCATCTTCGCCGCGCTCGGCTGCAACGACATCAGCCAGCCGGACGACAAGGTGAAGCTCGCGCCGCCGCTCTCCGAGCGGTGCACGGCGCGCGAACTCATCGAGGGCATGGACAGGCTCGCGGAGATGATACGCGGGATAGGCGCGGAGCCGGTGTTCTGCACGATAACCCCGTTCGGCGGACTTTCGAGCTTCTGCGAGGAGGCGGAGAGCATCCGCCTCGCCGCTAACGCCCACATTCGCGAGTCCGGGACTTATGTAGACTTTGCCAAGGCTGTCGAAGACGCCGCAAAGCCGGGCTGGTACGTCCCCGAGGCGAACAGCGGCGACAACCTCCACCCGAGCAAGGCCGGAGGAAAGATGATGGCCGACGCTATCCCGGACGAGCTGCTGAAGTAAACAACTACAAGTATACTTTCTGCCGAAATATCCCGTTTGTTGTGTGAATGCGTCAAAAGAAGGGGCTCCGAACCGTCGGTTCGGAGCCCCGTTATTTTTCGGGCAACTATGCGAACAGATATTGCCGATAAACTGCGAGCATATACGCAGCCTTAGCGCCGAGGTACGCAAACACTGCAAAACACAGCCACAGCCCGAACCGCGCGAGCGGATGCGAGCGGAACTTATACATCGCCCACAATGCCGCGGGTATGACGACCAGCTTATACGCCGCCGCCAGCCAAGGTGAGCCGAGCAGAGCGGCAAAGAAGGGATTTCCTTCTCGCATACCCGGGATGCGGCCTATGCCGAACATGGTATAGGCAAAGTCCACGAGGCTGAGTATTTGCGTACCAATGGCGAGGAGCAAATACAGCCGCGAGCGCCGCGCGGTCTTTCCGCGCGGCGCGGCGAGACCGCCGGACAGACGATATTCTATCATCTGCACTGAGATCAGCCGGCGAACAGGGTGGAAAGCAGTTCCGCAAGAGCAGGGTCGTTGAAACCGGTGTCCAGCGTCTTACTGCTGATAATTGAATCAGCGTTATCACGGATAAATTCCATCGCGCCTAGGTATCCTTCTATATCTTTCTTGCCTTCACCGCTATCTAAGTAATCTTTATAATCTTGTGTTTGTGTGACACCCTTCAAAAGCGTCGTTATTGCACCATATGCCTGGCTGGGACGTGCGCCGTTTTCACCGTTCAGCACCTTCGTAACATATTGATCGTAATATTCGGCTACCGTACCCTCAAAGTTCCGTCCCTCGCTCTCCATCCAAATTTTTAATTTGGCATCTTTCCCGGCGTCGCTCTGAGCGTAGCCCGTCACCATAGCATACAACATTGCGTTGGAGCTGGCCGCATAGGCATATTTACCGTCTTCCGGCCCATTCGTTGGATATGTGGAGAGAGACCCCTTCTTCATGTCCGCAAGAAGCCCGTCAACCGTCCAACAATCGGCTTGCATTGCCGACTGCACAACCAACGCACGAACGGCGGCTTTCTTATAGTCATCTGTTCCGGGTTTATATCCGGCTGTTTCAAGCATAGTCATTATATCTTTTGTCAGATACTCAGTGGGGTCAACACTACTGACAACACCGGTTACGCCGGTAACCAGTTTATCGACTTCGCCCATCAAACCTTCCATGGTCATGTTTTTACCGAAACTGGAGTTGTTGAAACTCTCAATGTTTTCCTCACTCGTTGTAAGTGTGAAATTGCCTGCCTCTGTTGACCATTCCCACATGGTTTTACCTGCGGCATTAATCCCCTTTTTCACCAATTTTCTGTTCTCACCAAATATAAATTCGTTTTCCCCTAAACTGGCATAGAAGCCTTGGGTTTGATTGTACAAAAGCGCCTTAACAACCTTAAAAGCCGTGTTTGCATTGCCTTCAAAATACTTAAAGAACGCATCGTTCAACCCAGCTATACCGGCGGAAGATACTTCACTTACTTTTTGTTCGGTAAGTGCTGCCGTAGCCATCTCGGGCAGCTCGCCGTCAGTATACCCCACATCGTACAGCGCGGAGCGGAACGATTCGTTGACCGCGCCGAGCAGCACCTGATCCGCCGCTTCGTTTGCCTTGGCTATGTACCCCGTATAAACCGGATACGCGACCGCTGCGAGTATCGCAAGTATCGCTATTACGACGATAAGCTCGACCAATGTAAAGCCTTTCCGGTCTTCTTTCAGAGTTCTGCCTTTCATTGTTCTGCCTCCTAACAGAGTTTTTCCTTCGTCAAAATCGACAAAGGCTATGCGGAACTGCCGCCGGAAGGCCCTTTTTTTCGACATTATTGGTATAATGTCAACCGCGCGCCCGCTGTTTCCCGCGAAACTGCGGCAGAATCGTTTCTGTTTTGCACAAATCAGAAATTTTGGGCGCGCTTTCGCACACCCTCCCGCTCCTTCCTCGAAAAAAGGAGCGCCGAGGGTGTGCCGACTACGCCAAAAATATGTAAATCAAGCCTGTTTGACGAGAAATTTTCTCTCAGCTCTTGACTTCTTTGGCGGAATGACTATAATAATAATTGATTTTATGCGGACGCGGCATACCGTCCGGCCTTCTTGAATCGACATTATACCAATAATGTCGATTCTTTTTTATGCCGTTCGCCGCCTGACCGACGCCGGTCGGTATTCCGTGTCCGGGATGAGGTCAAGTTCTTCCAGCATCGCCCTGTGTTCCGCGCCCGTCGTCATGATGTAGATGCGGGTCGTGTTCACGCTGCTGTGTCCGAGCACGTCCGCGAGCTTGGCAAT